>CABSIM010000001.1 GCA_902477765.1 uncultured Clostridiaceae bacterium
GAGGCGATTGACCTGAACGTCCGTGAAATGATGGAACAATGGGAGAGGGAAACCCTGAGTCCGCATGCCTCTTTAAGCTGCATGACGCGGGGAAGGGATATCCCCGAAACGCCGTGCGATATCCGTCCCGTCTATCAGAGAGACCGGGACAGAATCCTTCACAGCAAGTCTTTCCGCAGAATGAAACATAAGACCCAGGTCTTTCTTTCTCCTGAGGGAGACCATTACCGTACGCGTCTCACGCATACGCTGGAGGTTTCACAGATTGCCAGAACCATTGCCAGGGCTCTGAGAATGAATGAGAGCCTGACGGAGGCCATTGCTCTGGGACACGACCTGGGTCATACGCCGTTCGGCCATGCAGGAGAGTACATACTGAACGAGATCAGCGGAGTGGGATTTACCCATTATGAGCAGAGCGTCAGAATTGTGGAAGTTCTGGAAAAGAAGGGAAGAGGGCTGAATCTGACCTGGGAAGTACGCGACGGCATCCGCAACCACAGGACTTCGGGATCCCCTTCCACCCTGGAAGGAAATATTGTGCGGTTTTCTGATAAGATCGCCTATATCAATCATGATATCGATGATGCCATCCGCGGCCGCATCATCACCGAGGCGGACCTGCCTGCGGAATTTACGGATGTGCTGGGCAGATCCGTAAAGGAACGTCTGGATATCATGATCCATGATATCATCTTCAACAGCATGGACCGGTCAGAAATCGTCATGTCTCCCGATGTGGAGCGGGCCATGAAGGGACTGCGTCTCTGGATGTTTGAAAATGTATACAAGAACAATACGGCGAAATCCGAAGAGGGAAAGGCCCAGCAGCTGATTGTCAGTCTGTTTGAGTATTACCTGAAACATCCGGAGCGGCTTCCGGAAGAATATCTGGACATGATGGAAAAACGGAATGAAAAGAAAGAACGCGTGGTCTGTGACTATATTGCAGGAATGAGTGACAGTTACGCCATTGATAAATTTGAGGAGCTGTTTGTGCCGAAGGCATGGAATGTCTGAGACGGAAACAGCCTTTGAACGGAGGACACATGTATTATCCGGATGATGTGATTGAAGAGGTGCGTACCAGGAATGACATTGTGGATGTGATTTCCCAGTATGTGAACCTGAAGAAAAAGGGCGCCAATTATTTTGGCCTGTGCCCGTTTCATAATGAAAAATCACCTTCGTTTTCGGTTTCCCCTTCCAAGCAGATGTATTACTGTTTCGGGTGCGGGGCCGGCGGAAATGTGATCACGTTTGTGATGGAATATGAGAACTATACTTTTGTGGAAGCGGTAAAGATGCTGGCTGACAGGGCCGGAATCACACTTCCGGAGGCGGAATATTCCAGGGAAGCCAGGGCGCAGGCGGATCTTAAAGCCACGCTTCTGGAAATCAACCGGCTGGCAGCCAATTATTTTTATTATCAGCTGAAACAGCCGTCCGGAAGAAGCGGGTACGAATATCTCAGAAAGAGACAGCTGAGTGATGAGACCATCCGCCATTTCGGACTGGGATTTTCCAATAAGACGTCGGATGATCTGTACCGTTATCTGCGTTCCAAAGGATACAGCGACAGTATTCTGAAAGAAACCGGTCTGGTATTTATTGAGGAAAGAGGCGCCCACGACAAATTCTGGAACCGGGTGATGTTTCCCATTCTGGATGTGAACAACCGGGTCATCGGTTTCGGGGGCCGCGTCATGGGAGACGGTGAACCCAAATACCTGAATTCACCGGAGACGAAACTTTTTGACAAGAGCAGGAACCTTTACGGCCTGAATTTTGCCAGAACCTCCAGAGCAGGATACATGCTGATCTGTGAAGGCTATATGGACGTGATCGCCATGCATCAGGCAGGATTCACCAATGCGGTGGCTTCTCTGGGGACAGCCTTTACTTCCCAGCATGCATCTTTGCTGAAACGGTATACGGACCAGGCAGTCCTGACTTATGACAGCGACGGAGCAGGCATCAAAGCCGCTCTGCGGGCCATTCCGATTCTCCGGGAGGTGGGCATATCCGTAAAGGTTCTTGACATGAAGCCGTACAAGGATCCGGATGAATTCATAAAAAACCTTGGGAAGGAAGAATTCAGCAGGCGGATCGAAGCAGCTTCCGGAAGTTTTCTTTTTGAAATTTCCGTACTGAAGAGTCAGTACAGCATGCAGGATCCCGAGTCCAAGACGCAGTTTTACAATGCGGTGGCCCGGAAACTTCTGGAATTTCCCGAAAAGCTGGAACGGGATAATTATACGGAAGCGGTGGCGAGAGAGTACATGATACCGGCAGAAGATCTGAAACGGCTTGTGAATTCTCTGGGAAACCGCATCGGAACGGGAAAGCAGGCCCGGGAATATGAAACCGTGCGTCCCCTCCGGAAAAAGGAGCGGGAGGACGGAATTAAAAGATCCCAGAGGCTTCTTCTCACATGGCTGATTGAAAAGCCGGAATTGTTTTCCGTAATCGACGGCATCATCGGTCCGGAAGACTTTGCGGACGAGCTGTATTCCAAAGTGGCGGCCATGGTTTTTGAAGAACACAGGAAAGGGAAAATCAATCCAGCCCAGATTCTGAATCAATTCATAGACGGAGAGGAACAATACAGGGAAGTGGCGGCCCTTTTCAGTGCCAGCCTTCAGGATTCCCTGAACAATGAAGAGCAGAAAAAGGCGTTTTCCGAAACTGTGAAAAAGATCAAGCAGAACAGTCTGGAGATTCAGAGCAGGAATGCGAAGGATCTCGGACAGCTCCAGAAAATCATCAGGGAAAAATCAGAATTGGCGAATTTGCGGATTACACTGGATTAAACTCTGTGTGCCAGGAAGGAAGGGAAACTTATGGAAGAAAAGACGCTTACATTTGAAGAAAAACTGGAAAAGCTTTTGGAACTGGCAAAGAAAAAGAAGAATGTTCTGGAGGAGCAGGAAATCCTCGACTGTTTTGCCGATGAAGAGCTGACGCCGGAAAAGCTGGACCGGATCTATGACTTCCTGGAAAACAAAAACGTGGATGTACTGCGGATCTCCGGGGAAGATGACATCGACCCGGATCTGTTTCTGGAAGATGATGTGGACGAGGAAGAGCTGGATGTGGCCAATCTGGACCTGAGTGTTCCGGAAGGGGTCAACATTGAGGATCCGGTAAGAATGTACCTGAAGGAGATCGGGAAAGTGCCCCTGCTTTCGTCGGAACAGGAAACGGAACTGGCAAAAAAGATGGAACTGGGCGATGAAGAAGCAAAACAGATGCTGGCGGAAGCCAATCTGAGACTGGTGGTCAGCATTGCCAAGCGGTATGTGGGAAGAGGAATGCAGTTTCTGGACCTGATCCAGGAGGGCAATCTCGGACTGATCAAGGCCGTGGAGAAATTTGATTACCGGAAAGGATACAAGTTCAGCACATATGCCACCTGGTGGATCCGCCAGGCCATCACAAGAGCCATTGCCGACCAGGCCAGGACCATAAGGATTCCCGTGCACATGGTGGAGACCATCAACCGGCTGGTGAGGACCCAGAGGCAGCTTCTGCAGAGTCTGGGGAGAGAGCCGTCTCCGGAAGAAGTGGCGGAAGCCATGGACATGCCGGTGGACCGCGTCAGGGAGATTATGAAAATTTCCCAGGATCCGGTTTCTCTGGAAACGCCCATCGGAGAAGAAGAGGACAGCCATCTCGGTGATTTCATTCAGGACGAGCATGTGGAAGTTCCGGTGGATGCAGCCACATTTACCCTCCTTCATGAACAGCTGATGGAAGTGCTGGATACTCTGACGGAGCGGGAGCAGAAGGTTCTGAGACTGCGGTTCGGTCTGGATGACGGAAGACCCAGAACCCTGGAAGAAGTGGGAAAGGAATTCAATGTAACCAGGGAGAGAATCCGCCAGATTGAGGCCAAGGCCCTGAGAAAACTGCGTCATCCCAGCCGCAGCAAAAAACTGAAAGATTATCTTGACGAATAGAGGAAATAACATGAAACTGTCAGAAAGACTGGAACTGGTGGTCTCGATGGTGGAACCTGCGGAGCGGGCGGCAGACATCGGCACGGACCATGGGTATGTACCGATGGAACTGATAAGGAGAAACAAGGCATCATCGGCGCTGGCCATGGATGTAAAAAAAGGCCCGCTTTCACGGGCGGAAGCACATATCAGGAACGCAGGACTTGCGGACCGGATATCCGTACGGCTTTCAGACGGTCTTCTGGGACTGCATCCCGGTGAAGCGGACACGGTTGTCATTGCCGGGATGGGAGGAGAGCTGATGGTGCAGATCCTGGAACGGGGCAGCCATATGTGGGATTCTGTTTCCCAGTGGGTACTGTCTCCCCAGTCAGAGCTGATGAAATTCCGGGAATGGCTGCTTCTCAATGGATTTTTCATACGCCGGGAGGCCATGGTCCATGAGGATGGCAAGTATTACACGGTTCTGGATGTACGGAGAAGACAGGAAGGTGACCCGGAACCGGATATGAGCCGGCCGGGGCTGATTTACGGAAGTTTTCTGATCCATGCCGGGGATCCGGTTCTTCTTTCCTATCTCAGAGACGAAGAGAAAAAACTTTCGGTTCTGTATGCCTCCCTGAAGGAAGCAGCGGGGGAATCGGAACGCGCCAGGACAGGAATGGAAGAGGCAGAAAGAAAACTCATGGAAAATCGGGAGGTACAGCATGAAATGCAGCGAGATCATTGAAATACTGGAGGAGCTGGCTCCGGCGGGATGTGCATGCCAGTGGGATAACCCGGGGCTTCTGGCCGGAAGATGGGAGAAAGAAGTCAGGAAAGTGCTTCTGACGGTGGATACGGATGATGCGGCCGTTGCGCATGCGGAAAACGGCCAATGCGATATGATCATCAGTCATCATCCTCTGATTTTCAGGCCTCTGAAGCAGGTTAATGACGGAGATTTCATCGGGAAACGGCTTGTTTCCATGATCCGGGCGGATATCAGCTGTTATGCCATGCATACCAATTATGATGCCGCTCCCGGCTGTATGGCGGACATTGCCGCGGAACGGATCGGGATCCTGAACGGGGAACCGCTGGAACCCATGGGCGAACTGGAAGGCATTCCCTACGGCATAGGAAAAATCGGAATGCTGAAAAGCGGAGAGTCCGCCGGAGAGCTGGCCTCAAGAATAAAAAAGGAGTTCGGACTTCCTTTTATGACCGTATACGGAAAAGAACTTCTGGGAACAGAGCTGGTGACAAAGGTGGCTGTATGCCCCGGATCCGGCGGCAGCATGATTCCGCATGCCCTGGCAGGCGGTGCCCAGATGCTTATTACCGGAGACATCAGTCACCATGAGGGGATTGATGCCGCCGCTCAGGGGCTGATGATTCTGAATGCGGGACATTACGGCCTGGAACATATTTTCATGGATCATATGGAGCAGTATCTGAAGAGCAGAATCAAAGACAGGATTGCCATCGAGAAGATGCCGGTACGGTTTCCGGAGGCACTTCTGTAAAACATGACAGAGAGGAGAAAAACAGAATGCCGATTGTGACAGCAAATGACAGACAGGAGGAATACAGGAGCGGAACTCCGTTCTCTGATATTGTGCGGGATTTTCAGCCGGAGTATGAGGATGACATTCTTCTGGTCCGGGCCAACGGGAAGCTGAAGGAACTTCATAAACAGCTTCATGATGACTGCCGGCTGGAATTCATTACCGCAGCAGACCGTGTGGGCATGAAGACCTACGAGAGAAGTGCCATTTTTCTTATGATGAAGGCATTTTACGATGTGATTCCAAGAGAAAAGGTAAAGAAGATCCAGATGAAATTCGCGCTGGGAAACGGCCTGTACGGGGAAGTGGAAGGCGATGTAAAGGTGGATGAGGCGCTGATTGCCGGAGTCAAAGCCAGGATGCGGGAACTGGCGGATGCCGGGATTCCTCTGATGAAACGCAGTGTCAATACCGATGAAGCGGTGGAGCTGTTCCGGAAATACGGAATGCATGACAAGGAACTGCTTTTCAAATACCGCCGTGCCTCCCGTGTCAATATTTACAGCATCGGGAATTTTGAGGATTACTTTTACGGATATATGGTTCAGAATACCGGCTACATAAAGTATTTTGACCTTCTGCCCTATGAAGACGGTTTCCTTCTGCTGCTGCCTGACAGCGGAGACACCAGAAACGTCCGGCCGTTCCGGCCTCAGCCGAAGCTGTTCCGTATACTGGAAGATTCCTACCGCTGGAGCGGACGGCTCGAGATTCCCAATGTAGGAACGCTCAACGAGATGATCTCATCCGGCCATATGAGCGATCTGATTCTGATGCAGGAGGCACTTCAGGAGAAAAACATCGGAAATATCGCAGAGGAAGCAGCCAGAAGCGGCAATAAGAAGTTTGTACTGATTGCAGGACCGTCCTCTTCCGGAAAAACCACGTTTTGCCACAGGCTGTCGGTTCAGTTCCGGGCACTTGGTCTCACGCCTCATCCCATTTCCATGGACAATTATTTCCGCAACCGGTCGGAATATCCGGTGGACGAAAACGGGGAGCAGGATCTGGAAGCGCTGGAATGCCTGGATATTGAATTATTCAACAGAGACATGAATGCACTTCTCAGAGGGGAACGGGTGGAAATGCCCAGGTTCAACTTTGTTACCGGATGCCGGGAATATCACGGCGATTACATGCAGCTGGGAAAAAATGACATCATGGTCATTGAGGGCATTCACTGTCTGAATCCCAAAATGTCCGAAAACCTTCCGGATGAAAGCAAGTTCAGAATTTACATCAGTGCTCTGACTCAGCTGAATATCGACGAACACAACCGGATCCCCACCACAGACGGCCGTCTTATCCGCCGTATGGTGAGAGACGCCAGAACCAGAGGAACTTCCGCGGAGGAGACCATCAGAAGATGGCCGTCTGTGCGGAGAGGAGAGGAGCGGAATATTTTCCCGTATCAGGAACAGGCGGATGTGACGTTCAACTCGGCGCTGGTGTATGAACTGGCTGTTCTGAAACTGTATGCGGAGCCGCTGCTGTTCCATATTTCCAAGGACTCACCGGATTACGACGAAGCCAAGAGACTTCTTAAATTCCTGGATTATTTTCTGGGAGTGGACAGCGAAAAGATCCCCAATAACTCCATTATCCGTGAATTCATCGGCGGCAGCTGCCTGAATGTATAGAATCCGGACAGGAGCTTCTTTTTCTGTACAGTGAGCTGTTTTTCCGGGAAAAATGACTGCTGGACAGGAATGGGAAAATGTGATATGATAGCTTCGTTTTGAGTAGGACAGATGATCGCTGCCGTGCCTGACACGGGAGAGGAAAGTCCGGGCTTCACAGGGCAGGATGCCAGATAACGTCTGGCGGAGGTGACTCCAGGGACAGTGCAACAGAAATAAACCGCATGGGATTCCCCATGTAAGGGTGGAAAGGCAGTGTAAGAGACTACCGCCTTGCTGGTAACAGGAAGGGCACATGTAAACCCCATCCGAAGCAAGGCCGAACAGGAGGCATAAGGCGGCCCGTCTGCCTCCGGGTAGGCCGCTTGAGCCGTCTGGTGACAGACGGTCTAGATAGATGATCATCCGCGCATTGCGTGACAGAACCCGGCTTATCGTCCTGCTCAAACCGCAGGAAAACAGAAGGTGCGTATACGGAAAGAAAATTCCGTATGCGCATTTTTTCGTATGAAGAGCCGGACAGCTGTCCGGGGCATACAAATATACCCTGCACCCCGCAGCGTGTATGCCGCGGGAATGCAGGGCAGAAGTTTTACAGTATGTTGGTAAGAATCAGGGAAATTCCTGAAAGGATCAGAAGCAGGATAACGGCCTGTTTCGCAGTTTTTTCAGGAATCCGTTTTTCAAAAAAAATGCCTGCAGCCAGTCCCATCACCATAAATGGAAAAAGGCAGAGGGCGTTCAGGGCAACGGAAGGCGTCAGAATTCCGGTGACAGCGTACAGCACCAGGCGGAAGGTATTTTCTACCATAAACACCACACAGTTATTGGCTCTGAACTGGGTGTGGCTGTCGGTGGTGCGGCTTACGTAGGCCACCAGAAGAGCGCTGACGCCGAAGAGGCCGCAGAGCACGCCCGAAAGCAGCCCGATGGACACCAGCAGCACCGGCGAGCTTTTCTGTTTCCGGGTGCTCCGTTCTCTCATGAGCATTTCCGCGCCGATGAAGATCACCACAAAACCGAAAAGAATCTTGATGGCACCTGCATTCCCCAGTTTCAGAAACAGAGCTCCGGGAATGGAACCCAGAATTACCAGAATACACAGGGGCACGCAGACTCTGGGATTGATTCCTCTGCGTTCCGTAAAGGCAATATAGATATTGGACGGATAGCCAAGGAGAAGGTCCACCGGAGAAATATCAATATTGTTGGCGGAAAAGCCGGCCAGGGTACCGAATACCAGTGTGTTGGCAAATCCGCACATCCCTTTTACGATATAAGCGGCCAGCACCGAAAAGATGATGGCCGGAGTCAGCATATTCATCGGGAATGTTTTTCGTCACAGTACTGGCAACGGTAGATCTCCTTTTCCTTGTCCGCCAGGTAAAAAATGTGAGGAAGTTCCTGTTCCACGGATGTGATGCAGCGGGGATTCTTGCAGTGGATCACATTTACCAGCCGGTCAGGGAGACTGAGGCGCCTTTTTTCCACGATTCTGTCTTCACGGATGATGTTGACGGTGATATTGTGATCAATGTATCCAAGAATATCCAGGTCCAGAGACTCAAGGGGACCTTCGATTTTAATGATGTCCTTCCGGCCCATTTTGCTGCTTCTGGCATTTTTGATGATGGCAACGGTGCAGTCCATTTTTCCAAGGCCGAGGTAGCGGTAGATTTCCATACTTTTTCCGGCCTGGATATGGTCAAGAACAACACCTTCCTGTATTCCGCTGATATTTAACATGGTTTTTCCACCTCCAGCAAAGTCATGATCAGTGCCATGCGGACATATACGCCGTACTGGGCCTGTCTGAAATATGCCGCCCGGGGATCGGAATCCACCTCCACGGAAATTTCGTTGACCCTGGGAAGCGGGTGCAGCACATACATGTCCGGCTTGGCCAGTTTCATTTTATCTGTGTCCAGAATGTAGCTGTCTTTCATGCGGATGTAGTCTTCCTCATTGAAGAAACGTTCTTTCTGGACCCTGGTCATATAAAGGATGTCCAGTTCTTCCATGGCATCATCCAGATTTGTGGTTTCTCTGTACGGAATGCGGCCTGCATCCAGAACGTTTTCGCGGATATAGTCAGGAACACGCAGCTCCGGCGGGGAAATCAGCACAAAACGGATTCCGGGATAACGGACCAGTGCATGAATCAGGGAATGAACTGTACGTCCGAACTTCAGGTCACCGCAGAGTCCCACCGTCATATTTCCAAGACCGCCTTTGAGAGAGCGGATGGTAAGAAGATCAGTCAGTGTCTGAGTGGGGTGCTGATGACCGCCGTCGCCGGCGTTGATGACGGGAATGGAAGATTTGGAAGCAGCCACGAATGCGGCGCCCTCCTTGGGATGTCTTATGGCACAGATATCGGCATAGCAGGAAACCATGCGGATCGTATCGGAAACACTTTCCCCCTTGGCAGCGGAACTGGAAGCTGCTGAAGAAACTCCCAGTACGGAACCGCCGAGGCGGAGCATTGCGGACTCAAAACTCAGTCGGGTCCTGGTGCTGGGTTCAAAAAACATGGTGGCAAGAATCTTTCCGTCACAGACATGGGCATATCGGGAACGGTTTTTCTCGATGTCCGATGCCAGTGAAAGAAGCTGTTCCGTTTCCTCCACGGAAAAATCAAGCGGGCTGAGTAAATGCCTCATGAAATATTCTCCTTTCCTTGTACTGGAATCATTATAGCGGATACAGGATGGAAATGCTACTTTTTTTTGAAAAATATGGTATAATGACCGCGAAGCGGTCATTATACCTGCGCATACCGGTTTCTGCGCGGGCCGCAGAAAGCCGGGCGCAAAATGAGGATAGCATGTCCGGAGGACATGGTATAATGACCGCGAAGCGGTCATTATACCTGCACATACCGGTTTCTGCGCGGGCCGCAGAAAGCCGGGCGCCAGATGGAATGTCATGTCCGGAGGACGTGATATAATGACCGCGAAGCGGTCATTATACCTGCGCATACCGGTTTCTGCGCGGGGCCGCAGAAAGCCGGGCGCCAGATGGAATGTCATGTCCGGAGGACATGATATAATCAATACAAATGTTCCGGCAGTGTCCGGTGCCGGAGGCCCCGGCAGGCAGAATGCCGGAGGAGACCGGGAAAATGTCCTGATAAGAAACACCAAGGCAGGAGGGTAACATGAGAAAAACATTTGAACAGATTCTGCTGGAAGCTCAGGTGACGGAATGCTCCACCATGGAAGAACTGTTTCTTTTATGGCAGCTGATGCAGCAGATGGAGGAATGCCCGGAAGGCAGGACCGGATATCAGGAAATCGACAGGAGAACATTCCACATTGACGGAATCGTATCGGAAAAGGATTTTTCCGGTACTCTCTATATAATGAAAGAGACCAGCATGAGAAAACAGATCCGGAAAGAGCAGACCCTGCCGGTCATTTCCGATGTGCGCAGACAGCTGCAAAATGGGCGGAGCCCTTTCGGAGAAGTGGAATACATGGAGTATCTGGCAGGAATGGAACGGATTCTGTGTGACGGAAAGGAAACGGACCCGTTATCTCTCCTTCGCCGTACGGCAGTGCTCTATCTGAACAAAAGAGGAGGAAAAGGCGCGGCGGATGACATCAGCATGCAGTACGGACAATATTATATGGCATTCATCCGGAGACAGATTCAGATGATACGGCCGTCGGTGGTGGTGTGCTGCGGAGAGGAGATTTTCCGGCTGGTGGTCATGGAAGTGTTTCACAACAAGCGGAAAAAGAAAAACAGAGAAGAATATATGAAATGGAAAAATGTGGTGGAGGGAGATATTTTCTACGCAGACGAAAGTTACCGGCATGCAGCGGGAAAAAATGCGGCAGAGGTGGCGGTTGTCAATATGTGGAATCCGGCATACCGCGTCAATAACGGCAGATACGTATCACTGGAAGAGTATCTCAGGGAATTCTCGGCCCGTGTGGAAACGCTGAAGAAGGCGGAAAGCTCCCGGACACCATGAAAAAAAGCCGGGAAAACAGGGGAACGGGGCTGAAATGAATTTGTAAGGAATATTAATTAAATGTCTATATTTATCCTTCAGGAGATCCGGTATAATGGGGGTAGCATATCCGGATGTCTTGGAATTTGCCGGATCAGACAGGAGGAAGCACATGGCCAGCGGACAGGCAGACGGTCAGGAAAAAGTACCGGTGATCCAGGTTAAGGATCTTTATAAAGTGTACCGGATGGGAGATACGAAAGTATATGCCCTGAACGGAGTCGACTTTACCATTTACCGGGGAGAGTTCTGTGCCATTACCGGCCCTTCCGGTTCCGGAAAATCCACGCTTCTCAATATGCTGGCAGGTCTGGAACATCCCAGCAGGGGAGAAATTGTGATTGCCGGAAAACATATAGAAAAACTCAATGAAAAACAGCTGGTGACATTCCGGAGAGAGAGGGTGGGATTTATCTTTCAGTCCTATAATCTCATCGGAACCATGAATGCGCTGGAAAATGTGGCACTTCCGCTGTCTTTCCGCGGAATCGGAAAAGCGGCCAGGAATGTCAAGGCGAAACAATATCTGAAACTGGTGGGTCTGGAGCGGCTTGCCGGGAACATGCCGAATCAGATGTCCGGAGGTCAGCAGCAGCGTGTCGGAATCGCCAGGGCGCTGGTGGTAGGACCGCAGATTATTTTTGCAGACGAGCCCACGGGAAATCTGGATTCCAAGACCACCATGGAGGTTCTCAGGCTGATGCAGAAGATTGTCAGGGAGCAGAACCAGACGCTGGTTATGGTAACCCATGATAACAATCTGGCCGGTTATGCCGACAGGATTTTCAAAATCATTGACGGAAAGATCGTACATATCGAGGAAAATCACAGGAAGGTTCAGACGGAGGATCCGGAAACGGCCCGGGAAGACGGGGAAACGGCGGTTTCACCGGAACAGACGGATAACGGCGGGACAGATGGCCGCGGGGAAACCGAAGAAAAGACAGAAGGCGGGGAAGGGGAAAAGTGAAAAAGCTGAAGCGATTTTTGATTATGGTACTGGTGCTCTGTACATTTGTGAATGCGGTTCCGTTCTGCTCGTTTGCAGAAGAGGAAGACGAAGAGATTCCGCCGGTATTCCACAAAGATGACGGAAATGAAGAAGTGAGAATCATCATAGGAAAGACTCCGGATGTGACCATAGGGAAAACGGATTCCATCACGTTTTCCGTAAAAAACACGTCGGAAACCGACTGGGTGGAGACTGAAGTCTGGATCGCCCAGGAAAGTGAATTCAAGGATTATTATGATGAGATCGATGATGCGGACGGGGAAACCATCAAAACCATGAATCCCATCTATCCGTTTGAAATCACCGATGACCTGAATAAGCATCATTCCATAGGCCCGGTGAAGGCCGGCGGAAAGAAAACGGTTACGCTCCGCGGCACCATCAAGAGGAATCTGAAGGAAGGCTATTATCCGGTAAAGGTCAATATTGCGAGAAGAGCCAAGGGAGAAGATGCCCTTTCTTCGGAATATGAAAAGACCGTGATCATCTGGGCAGAGGTGAAGGAAAGCACAGGAACCAGCAGCAGTGACGAAACCGGTACGGAGCCGGTTGCCTTTGCACTGGGAGAGAATCAGTCCACTCCGACGGGAGTTTACAAGCAGGTTCTGGATTTCAATGTGAATCTGCGCAATACGGGCTATAAGATGGCCTATGACGTACGGATGGAAATGGAGCTTTCCGAAGATATCACCAAGTTCCCCTTTGAGATCAATGACGGAAACTATGACAGATGGCTCGACAATGTCAATGCCGACCAGACGGTGGAGGTCTTCTACAGCATGGCTGTGCGGGAAGATGTGAAGTCCGGATATTACCCCATCAAATTCAAGATCCGTTACCGGGAAGAGGAGGACGGAAACTTTGCCGCCCCCATCGAAGAAGTATTCTATGTACGGATCGTGGGTGAGGATGAAGAGGACGAACTGTCGGCCGATGCCGGAGAAAATGAGAGAACGAAGGCCAGAATCATTGTGGACAGCTTTGAGACGGAGCCTGCCAGAGTCCTGGCGGGACAGGAGTTTACCCTGAAGGTGAAAATGAAGAATGCTTCCAGTGACATTTCAGCCAGCAATATCCTGTTTACCTTTGACCCGGAGACCGTGGAGAACAGTCCGGTATTTACCACGCTGGACGGCTCCAACTCTGTTGTGGTCAACAGTCTGGCCCCCGGTGCCTCCGAAGTGCTGACCATGAAGTTCAGCTCCAGTCCCAGTGCGGAACAGAGATCCTATACCATCACCATCAATGAACAGTATGACAGCCCGGAATTCAAAAATGCCAAGGAAAGCGTAAAGATCGCGGTGGCACTGAAACAGGAAGCGCGGATGAATACGGGAACCATTGAAGTAATGCCCCAGTCCATTTCCGTCGGCGGGGAGACCAATATCATGTTCCCCATCAACAATACCGGAAAAGTACAGCTTTACAACGTGACGGCCATTTTTGAAGGAGATTCTATTCAGAGAACGGAAGCCTATGTGGGAAACATCAAGCCCGGGGAAAGCGGAAATGTGGACACCATGGTCTCGGGGACAGCACCCACGGCAGATGACGGCATGATCCGTCTGACCATTACCTACGAAGACGAAAACGGCGTTGTGACGCCGGTGGAAAAAGAAATCCAGCTGTTTGTGACGGAACCGGTGGAATATACGGAACCGGATATGGATGTGGGAAACATGGATGAAGTCCAGGCAGAAACGTCCAATTCATATGTGGTTCCTGCAGGAATCGGAGCAGTGATCCTTCTTGCAGTCGCTGCGGCAGTCATAAGGCGCAGGAAGAAGAAAGCGGGAATGGATGATGAGATTCTTTGATCTGCTCACCATGAGCATCAATAACCTGAGACGCAGAAAGCTGAGGACCGCCCTTACGGTCCTCGGCGTCGTCATAGGAACCGCGTCCATTGTGGTCATGGTCTCCCTGGGAATCGGACTGAAGGAAATGACCCTGGAGCAGTATGCATCTTCCGGAAGTCTTACAAAAATCCAGGTGAGCCGGAATTATAACTGGGGCGGCTCGGATAATGAAGAAGAAAGCTTTATTGTGGATGATACCATCAAGGCATTTTCCGGACTGCCTCATGTGACAGCAGTCTCTCCGGTGCTGTCGGTCTATGTGAACATGCGCCAGGGGGCCTACTCCGGATCGGCCAATGTCATGGGACTGAGTCAGGAAGGGCTGCAGGAAATCAAACTGAAAGAAGGGCGGCTTCCGGACCCCAATGCCCAGTCCATGGAACTGGTGATCGGCAATATGGTGGCGAGGGATTTCTACAACACCAAAACAGGCAGCGGATACTGGGATACAGGAAAAATGCCGGATGTGGATCTGTATCAGCAGCCTTTCTTCACCACGTTCCAGAGCAGCAGTTCCGAAGGACAGCCGGAAAAGAAGTATCTGTTTCCGGTCTGCGGCATGGTGGAAGGAAGTGCGGAAGAATACAACGAATTTTCCTATGGGGTATATACGGATATCGATCTGCTGAAGACCCAGCTGAAGCGGGTATACAAAAAGCAGGCAATTCCCGGACAGCCCACCAATAAAAAGGGAAAACCCTATAATTACTTTGTCTATGATTCCGCCTATGTTTATGTGGATGATATGGACCATGTGATGGAGGTGCAGTCTGCCATCCGGGATATGGGATACAATGCATACAGCAACATGGAGTGGCTGGAACAGGCCCAGAAACAGACGGACATGATCCAGGCAGTTCTTGGGGGCATCGGAGCCGTTTCGCTGTTTGTGGCGGCCATCGGCATTGCCAATACCATGATGATGTCCATTTATGAAAGAACAAAGGAGATCGGCGTGCTGAAAGTTCTGGGATGTGCGCTGGGGGATATCCGGAGCATGTTCCTGATGGAAGCAGGATTTATCGGTTTCCTGGGAGGAACCGTCGGCCTGGTGCTCAGTGCAGCGGTTTCCATGGCGGTGAACCGTGTTCTGGGAGGTGCCCTGATGGGCGGAACTTCCGGCGGCGGGATTTCCAGAATCCCTCCGTGGCTGGCTGTTTCCGCAGTGATTTTCGCCATTATCATCGGTATGCTGGCGGGCCTTTTTCCGGCTCTCAGAGCCATGCGGCTCAGCCCTCTGGCAGCCATCCGCAATGAATAAACTGGTTGCATCCGGGGGTAAATTTTGATATGATAAAACGGTACGGCAGTGCTTGGCTGCTGTGCCGTTTTTTGTCTTTCTGGAAGATGCGGAACAGAAATTTCAGGCAGAGGGGACTGCCGGAAATCCGTGCCCTCCACGAAGAAAACAGATGATAAAATTATAGGTTGGGAGGGCTTATCTTGAAAGAATCCACGCGGTTACGTCTCTTTTTTCTCGGAACCATTCTGTTTAATCTCGGGGCCAATTTTGCACATCCCATTACTCCGACGGTGATCCAGAATCTGGGGCTCCATGACTACATGTTCGGTGTGGCCTATGCGGCCATGGCATCCACAAACTTTCTGTTCTCACCATTCTGGGGAAAACTCAATGTATATCTTTCCAGCAGAACCACCATGCTGATCGGAGGCATCGGCTACGGCGTGGGTCAGCTGTGCTTCGGACTGGCGCAGACAGAACTGCAGATTGTTCCGGCCCGTATGATATCCGGTGCATTCGCCAGTGCGGTATTTGTCAGCATTCTTACATATATTGTCAACACCTCTGATGAGGAGGTACGCGGAATTCATCTGATTACGGCAGCCACAATCCAGAGCGTATTCAGCGCTTTCGGCTACCTGATCGGCGGTCTTCTGGGAGAGATTTCCATCGGACTCACCTTCGGCGTTCAGGCGATTACTCTCGCAGGCAGCGGTCTGATGCTGTTTATGGTCTGCAAGGATGATACCCAGAAATCCATGAAAGAGACAACTCCGGGTGCGCTGATCCGGGAGGCCAATCCCTTTAAGGTCTTTCTGGCCAGCCGTGAATTCATGACTGTGCTCCTGGCGTCCATGTTCCTGGTCAATGCTCTTGCCAATATCGGTTTTACCGCTTATGAGCAGTGTTTCAACTATTATATCAAAGACCAGTTCGGGCTGACATCCGCCTATAACGGGGTGATCAAGGCAGCTGTGGGCTTCATTACTCTGGCTGCCAACGGCACCATCTGCGTCTGGATTGTCAAAAAGACAGACAGCAGAAAGTCTCTGATCATGGTTCTTGCAGCGGCGACAGTTTCCATTTTTGCACTGATCATGTCACCGAATATTCAGATTTTCATGATCGTGAACCTGATTTTCTATGCATTCAATGCCATCAGCGTACCTGTGATTCAGGATCTGATTGCCCAGGATGCGGATGGGGAAAAGAGCAATGTGGTCATGGGATTCTGCAATGCCACCAAGCATCTGGGCGGCATCATCGGTGCACTTACGGCCGGATTCGTATACGGCATCAGGCCGAACCTGTCCTTTATTTTTGCCGGAATTTCCTTCGCAGCGGCGGTTGCGATGGTTGTTTTCTATAACATGAAAAGCAGAGAGAAAGGAGCGGTGCGCGGATGAATCATTTTGTCTACACGGTTCCCACTGCCATTTACTTCGGAAAGGGGCAGATTGAAAAGCTTCCGGAGATCGTGGGAGCATGGGGAAAACGGGTGCTGATTGTCTATGGAGGCGGAAGCATCAGAAAAAACGGAATTTTTGACAGGGCCGTGGAACTTCTGGATGCAGCGGGAATTTCCTGGATAGAGCTGGGAGGAGTAGATCCCAATCCCAGAATCGAAACGGTCCGAAAAGGAGTGGAAATCTGCCGGCAAGAGAAGATAGAAGTGCTTCTGCCCATCGGCGGCGGATCCTCCATTGACTGCGCGAAGGTTGTGGCTGCCGGTGCCTGTTATGATGGGGACCCGTGGGATCTGGTGCTGGACAGCAGAAAGATCACAAAGGCTCTTCCGGTGATATCGGTGCTGACACTGGCAGCAACAGGCTCTGAAATGGACACGGCAGCCGTGATCTCTGATCTGGAACGGGGAGACAAAATCGGCACAAAGAGTGAACATATGCGCCCCAAGGCATCCATTCTGGATCCGTCCTATACGGAAACCGTAAATGCATGGCACACGGCCTCAGGAACGGCGGATATCATGTCTCATATCTTTGAGGCATACTTTTCCAATACGGAAGGATATATGCAGGACCGCATGGCGGAAGGGCTTCTGAAGACCTGCATCGAATTCGGAATCCGGGCGGTAAAGAATCCGGAAGATTACGAGGCCAGAGCCAATCTGATGTGGGCCGGAAGCTGGGCGATCAATGATTTCCTGAAGCTGGGAAAAGAAGTGGCCTGGTCCGTGCATCCCATGGAACATGAGCTGTCTGCCTATTATGACATTACGCACGGGGCGGGGCTTGCAGTTCTGACTCCCCACTGGATGCGCCATGTCCTGAATGACAGGACTGCGGAAAAATTCCGCACTTACGGGGTCAATGTGTGGGGAATCTCACCGGATACGGATGTCCGCAGCGCAGCGGAACTGGCCATTGAAAAGACCGCGGAATATTTCCGGGAAATGGGACTTCCTTCCCGTCTGTCCGAACTGGGAATCGGGACGGAAAAATTCGGCCTGATGGCAGAAAAGGCGGCCAGACGCCTGAAGGGGGCATATGTGGAGCTTTCTGCAGAAGAGGTCAGAAAGATTTATGAGGATGCGCTGTAAAAGGAGGCTGCTTTTATGAATGTACTGGATCATGGAAAACTGCATCAGAAGTATTTTGAGGAGATGACCCGGATCCCGCATGGTTCATATCATGAGGAGAAATATGCCGATTACCTGGAGGCATTTGCCAGGGAACACGGATTTGAATATGTCAGGGACCATGTCAGCAACGTGATTATCTATAAACCGGCATCAGAAGGGTATGAGGAACATGGGCCTGTGATTCTGCAGGCACATACGGACATGGTCTGTGAGAAGAACGAAGACTGCAGCCATGATTTTACTTCAGATCCTCTGGATCTTTATCTGGAAGACGGAATTCTGCGGGCCAGAGGGACGACTCTGGGAGCCGATGACGGCACAGGATGTTCCTACATGCTTGCGGTTCTTGCCTCAGACCTTCCCCATCCTCCGCTGGAATGTGTATTTACGGTTCAGGAGGAAGTGGGACTGAAAGGCGCGTTTGAACTGAAACCGGAATATTTCAGAGGAAAACGATATGTGAATCTGGATTTCGGCGGCAGAGGCATCGGTACCTGCACCACCAGTGCCGGCGGAGAAATGATCGATTTCAGAAAGCCTGTTTCCTTTTCGGAAAAGGAAACGGCGGCTTACAGGATCCTTGTCACAGGCCTCTGCGGAGGCCACTCCGGCTCCTGCATCAGCAAAGGGTATGCCAATGCGCTGAAAGCCGCAGGACGCCTTCTGCGGGCTGTGAGGACTCTGGGACCGGTGGAACTCTGCAGGCTTCACGGAGGAGAAAAGAGCAACGCCATTCCCAGAGAATGCGAAGCTGTTTTTGTTTCGGCAGCAGATGAAAAAGAACTGAGACGTGTATTTGAAGACATGGCAGCAAAAATCAGAAATGAATACCGGACCATGGAGCCTGGTATGGAACTGATTCTGGAGCCCTGCCGGGCCGGGCGGGTGCTTTCTGCCGATACAAGTGACGAACTGATCCGGCTGCTGGCACTGCTTCCCACAGGTGTCCGCCATATGAGTGCGGAGATTCCCGGGCTTCCCTCCGCATCGGAAAATCTGGCTGCGGTCCGCACAGAAGGAGATTATGTGGAGATCCGGTATTCCCTCAGAGCGGAAAAAATGTCTCTCAGGGATGAAATGGAAGAAGAACTTCTGGCTCTTGCAGCTGTATCCGGTATGACACCGGATATTTACAGCCGCTACCCATCATGGGAATTTAATCCGGATTCCGCCATGAGAACGGTTCTGACAAGGCTTTATAAAGAACAGAGAGGGAAGGAAATGGAGCTTCTGGCCACCCACGGCGGACTGGAATGCGGAGTGTTCTGCGGCATGATCCCGGGACTGGATGTGGTGACTCTGGGGCCGGAAACAGACGGCGCCCATACACCCAAAGAACAGATGAATATGGAATCCTTTGACCGGACCTTTGACCTGCTCTGCAGCTTCCTCAAAGAACTGTAAAAGCCGGCCGGGCAAAAAAATATTGTAAAAGCACTTGGAAAGCCACCTCAGCATAAGATAGATTAACGAATGCTTAGGGTGGCTTTCTTTGAAAACTTTTCCACAACCATTAACTGCAAGGGAAGAAAGGGAGTACCTGGAACGATACAAAGAGGGTGACCAAGAAGCAAGGGCCATACTGATCCAGCGGAACATGAGGCTGGTCGCGCATGTAATCAAGAAGTATCAGGGAACGGATTACGAAATGGAAGACCTGCTTTCGGTGGGAACCATCGGTCTGATCAAGGCAGTGAATACCTTTAATATAGATAAAGGTTCCCGGCTGGCCACCTATGCCGCCAAATGTGTGGAGAATGAGATTCTCATGCTGTTCCGCGCGGGAAAGAAATATTCCAGAGATGTGTCCATTTACGAACCCATCGGCACAGACAAGGACGGGGAGACCGTAAGTCTGGTGGATGTGCTGGAAGTGGAGGGAAAAGAGACACTGGACTGTATTATCCTGAAACAGGATATCAGAAAACTGTATGAGGCGTATGAAGAGAACCTGAAGGAGACAGAAAAGACCGTCATCCGTATGCGATACGGCCTTTTTGGTTCTAAGGAACATACACAGAGAGAGATCGCTGCAATCCTGGGAATATCCAGATCCTATGTGAGCAGAATTGAGAAAAAGGCCATTGAAAAGCTGAGACAGAGTTTTGTCTCATAAGATGTCAGAAGATACAGGGGCTTTCTGTATACCGGAGAATGCGTTCCCGGTTATACGGAAAGCTTTTTATATGCGGAAATACTGTCCATAACCGGTTCCGGATATGCAGATATATCCCATAAAGGAAACATATGTTCGAAAAAAACTTGAAAAGAACTGCCGCATATGCTATGATAGAAAAACAAACATATGTTCTTGGACGGTGATGGGATGATTATACAGGAAGAAATGGATCTGAAGGAAAAACTCAGAATTCTGTCGGATGCAGCAAAATATGATGTGGCCTGTACTTCCAGCGGCATGGAGAGAAGAGGAAAAAAGGGGATGACCGGAAATACAGCTGCATGCGGGATCTGTCACAGCTTTGCTGCAGATGGGCGCTGTATTTCACTTCTGAAAATACTTTTTACCAATCAGTGTATTTATGACTGCAAATACTGTGTAAACCGGCGCTCCAGTGATGTGGTGAGGACGTCGTTTACACCGGATGAAGTCTGTACTCTGACAATGGAATTTTATAAAAGAAATTATATAGAGGGCCTGTTTCTCAGTTCCGGGATCCTGCACAGTCCGGATCATACCATGGGGCTGCTGTACGAGACTCTGTGGAAACTCAGAACTATACACCGGTTCAGGGGATATATTCATGTAAAGGCAATCCCCGGCGCCGACCCGGAGCTGATCCGGCGGATTGGCTTTCTGACAGACCGCATGAGCATCAATCTGGAACTGCCGACGGAAGAAAGCCTGAAACGTCTATGTCCGGGAAAAACCAGGGAGAAAATTCTGCTTCCCATGAAACAGATTCAAACCGGAATTTCGGAATCCCGACTGGAACCGGTGCCGCTGCGGGATTCTCCCAGGTTTGTTCCGGCGGGGCAGAGTACACAGATGATCGTGGGTGCCACGGCCGAAAGCGACTATCAGCTGATCCGGACGGCCGAAGCCCTGTACCGGAATTTCGGAATGAAGAGGGTTTTTTATTCTGCTTTTGTGCCGAAGGGATGTGATGAGAGTCTCCCGGTACTGCCGGACGGTCCGCCGCTTCTGAGGGAGCACAGGCTGTACCAGGCTGACTGGCTGCTGCGTTTTTACGGGTTTGAGGCCGGGGAACTTCTAACTGAAACGCGGCCCAATTTCAACGTCTTTCTGGATCCCAAATGTGACTGGGCGGTCCGGCATCTGGAACTGTTTCCGGTGGAGATCATGACTGCCGATTACAGGACAATCCTGCGCGTTCCGGGGATAGGTGTCCGCTCGGCCAGGAGAATTGTAAAAGCCAGAAGAAGCGGCCGGCTGGAATTTTCTGACCTGAAAAAATTCGGAGTTGTCCTGAAGCGGGCGGTTTATTTCATCACCTGCGGAGGAAGGATGTATATGCCGGTGCACATGGAAGAGAATTATATTACCGGCTGTCTGGCGGGAAATGAATACCGGAAAAACTGGGAGATTTCCCATGGGGAATCTTTCCGCCAGCTGTCCATGTTCGACGACATGAAACTGACGGTACCGCCGGGGCCTGAAGACCAGTACAAGACAGTTATGGGGGTTCTGTAATGGATAAGACAGTGATATTTTTATGCCGGGACGGTGTGGACGGTATTCTCAGCGGAATTTACGACGTATTCCGCAGCGGAATCGAAGCAGATTCCTGCCGCCTGGAAATGGAATCTTCCTGTGAGCCATGTCTGTTTTCGGAATACAGGCACTGTGAAAGGGACGGGAAAAAAGCGGAGAAAACGGTAAAATCCATCAGAACAAAAATTTCACAGGAAGCCCTCGAAAACGTATACAGGGCAGCGCTGCATAAAAGTCCGGAACGGGCAGACCGGATTTTCCGGTTTATCCTGAAGGGAATCCGGTACGGAGCCTCTGTAATGACCCGGATGCAGGATCCGGATGTGTATGCTGTTTTTTCCATGAACCGCTATGTGATGAATGAGGCCCATCTGCTGACGGGATTTGTACGGTTCCGGAAAGAGAAAAACGGAATTTTCCGGGGCTGTATCGGACCGGAAAACGATGTGCTGGAACTGGTGGCCGGTCACTTTGCGGACAGGCTGCCGGATGAACGATGGTGGCTTTATGATGAAAAACGGAAAAAGGCAGCCGTACATAATTCTGACGGCAGGTGGGCAATTATGGAAGTGGCAGAAGAAAACCGGGAAGCCGCAGAAGGCGGAAACTTTGTTCCGGAAGAGTATGATAGGTATGAAGACCTCTGGAAACAGTTTTTTTCAAGCATTTCCATAGAAGAACGACGCAATCCCGTCTGCCAGAGAAACATGCTGCCTCTCAGATATCGCTCTTATATGACGGAGTTCCTGTAGATTGCATTGAAAACGGGAAATATGGTATAATGACCATGAAATGGTCATTATACCTGCGCACACCGGATTCTGCGTTTACCGCAGAAGGCCGGGCGCAAAAAGAGGATAGCATGCCCGGAGGACATGCTGCCACAGATGCAGAAACCAGCAACAGGAGTATTGTCAGAAGCAGAAGCAATGACAGATACAGAAAGGCGGCGGAACATGAAAGAACGGGAATTTTATCTCAGGTCCAGTGACGGAAGGAACAGGCTCCATGGAGTGATGTGGCTGCCTGACGGAAAGCCCCGGGCGGTGATCCAGATTTCTCATGGAATGACAGAGCACATTGAGAGATATCATGAATTTGCGGAAGTCATGACAGACCATGGCATCGCAGTTTACGGGCATGACCATCTGGGACACGGGAAAACCGTTCATTCAGAGGCAGACCTGGGCTTTTTTTCGGAACAGGGAGGTGCAGGATTTCTGGTACGGGATCTGCGGCGTATGACGGGGTACGGAAAAAAGAAATTTCCCGGAATTCCCCTGATTCTGCTGGGACACAGTATGGGGTCATTTATTACAAGAAGATATCTGAATGTCTATGATGACGGGCCGGATGGAGTGATTCTGATGGGCACAGGCGGACAGGGAGAACTGCCCGTGCTGGCAGGTTATCTTCTTTCATCTGCTGTTGCGGCGGCGAAGGGAAGCCGTTTCCGGAGCAGGCTGATTCATGAGCTGTCTCTGGGGAACTACAGCAGACGTTTCTTCCCGCCCCGTACCGGCCATGACTGGCTGTCCCGGGATGTGGAGAAAGTCCATGAGTATGAGGCGGATCCGTCCTGCAGCTTTCTGTTTACGACGGGAGCATACCGTGATTTCTTCCGGCTTATTCTCGAAACGTCGCGGTCGGAAAAACAGGGAAGAATCCGCAGAGGGATTCCGGTCCTGTTCCTTTCGGGATCTGCCGATCCGGTGGGGGAAAATGAAAAAGGGGTACGGAGAGTCTACGGGCGCTATGCCCGCGCCGGGATCCGTGACCTGACTCTGGGTTTTTACCGGAAAGCACGGCACGAACTTCTCAATGAGACAAACAGAAAGGAAGTATACGGTGATATCCTTGACTGGCTGAAAGAACACATTTCCGTATCATCCGGTGGGGCAGCATGTCCGTGAAATGGCGGAATTTTCTGCGGCAGAACCTGAAAAGGACTGCCGCGGAATGCTTTTTCCGCAAAAAGGGAAAGAAGCCCGGAAAGAGAGAAGACTCTGATTATGCCTTGATTTTTCCGTGCCGATCCTGTATAGTCTGTATATCTGAATGATGTTTTATTATCTGAAATTCCAGCGGGCAGATTTCTCATGCCCTTGGGTCGGACCTCTTCCGGCCTGAGAATCCAGAACAGAGTATGGCAATGCCATGTGATCCCGGTGACGGGCACAGAAGATGAAGCGGAAGAAGTCCGCGGCTTTTTCCGGTACATAGATAGGTTCATGAATCAAAAACAGGAGCAGAAAAACGGTGAGACAGAGAGGAGGGGTTTTTTGTTCTGTAAAAGGAAAAGTCTGTGTCTGCAGGGAATCAACTGTGTGGTTGTTTCCGTGGAGGCTGATGTCAGCGACGGCCTTCCCGGCTGCCTGCTTGTGGGGTATCTGGCGTCAGAAGTGAGGGAAGCTCAGGAACGGGTCAGGACCGCGATCCGGAATCTGGGAATTCGCCTGCCTCCGAAAAAAATTACCATCAACCTGTCGCCTGCCGATATAAGGAAAGAGGGGACAGGATTTGATCTGGCCATTGCAGCGGCCATACTGACGGCATATGGCTGCATACCGGAAAAGGCCGGCAGTGAGTATGCGTTTGCAGGAGAACTTGGACTGGACGGAAGCGTGAAAGGAATTCCGGGTATTCTGGCCATGGCGGATGCTGCCAGAAAAAGCGGAATTCCGGGAATGTTTCTGCCAAAGGAAAATGCTGCCGAGGCTTCTGTGATCCGGGGACTGAAACTGGTGCCTGTTGCATCTCTGGAAGAAATGGCAGGAATTCTTTCAGGGAGAGTTGCCGTTTCCGCATCGGAAGAAGCTTCCGGAAACGGAATATCCGGAGAACTGAACCGGTATGATGTGGATTTTTCCGAGGTCAACGGTCAGCTGCTTTTAAGAAGGGCAGCTGAAGTTGCAGCCGCAGGGAAACATAATCTTCTGATGATCGGTCCTGCCGGATCCGGAAAGACCATGGTGGCCCGGAGAATTCCCACCATTATGCCGGAACTGACCATGGACGAAGCCATTGAAATTTCCAAACTGTACAGTATCAGCCATCTCCTTTCCGACAGAGACCCGATTCTGCGGAAGCGGCCTTTCCGCGCGCCTCACCATTCTGTTTCCGTGCAGGCGCTGACAGGAGGAGGGGCCAGGCCAAGACCGGGAGAGATTTCTCTGGCGTCAGGAGGAATCCTTTTTCTGGATGAGCTTCCTGAAATGCCGAGACAGACTCTGGAAGCCCTGCGCCAGCCGTTAGAAGAACGCTGCGTTACCATTTCAAGAGTGTACGGAACGGTATGTTATCCGGCAGATTTCCAGCTGGTGGCGGCCATGAATCCATGCCTGTGCGGGCATTTTCCGGACCGGCAGAAATGCAGGTGCACGCCGTCACAGATCAGGAGATATCTGGGGAAACTGTCCAGGCCCATTCTGGACCGGATTGACATCTGTGTGGAAGCTTCGCTGGCTTCCTATCAGGATGTGAGCGGAAAGGAAGAAAATGAATCATCGGAATCCATTCGCCGGCGGGTCAGGCAGGCCAGAGAAATTCAGGCACACAGATTCCGGGAAAGTACGATCCGGTGCAACGGTGAGATGACGGGAAAGCAGGTCCGTCAGTTCTGCAGCCTTGGCACAGAGGAAAGCTGCTTTATGGAAAAGATATTTGAGGAAATGGGACTCAGCGCGAGGATGTATGACAAGATACTGAAAGTAGCCAGAACTGCGGCAGATCTGGAAAACAGCAGCAAGATTGAAAGAAAACATCTGAGTGAAGCTGTTTCCTACGTACGGTTCAAGGAAAAATACTGGGGCAGGTGAAAGAATATGGATTACATGGAACAGGAATATTTATACGGACTTTGTCATATACCGCCACTGGGACCGGTTTCCATACTGCGGCTGTACCGGCATTTCGGATCCTTCCGGGCTGTATGGGAAGCAGATGAACGGAAACTGAAAAAGCTGGAGTGGCTTGGAGAGAAAAAAATTCAGGCGCTGGTAAGAAAACGGGTGCAGATGGACCAGGTGTCAGAAAAATGCAGAAGGCTGGAAGAAAACGGAATCCGGATTCTCACATGTCTTGACCGGGAATATCCTGAAAGACTCAGGCCGTTTCAGGACAGACCGCCCTGCCTTTTTGTCAGGGGATCGCTGCCGGATGACCGCCGCCCTTCAGCTGCCATTGTAGGGGCCAGAGGCTGTTCGGAATATGGAAAACAGATGGCGGAAATCTTTGCAGGCGAACTGGCGGATCACGGCGTTCAGATCATCAGCGGACTGGCATCCGGAATTGACAGTGCCGCCCACAGGGGAGCACTGGGCAGAGAAGGGGGAACTTATGGGATTCTGGGATGCGGGGTCAATATCTGCTATCCGCCGGAGAACTATCTTCTTTATGAGCGGATGGCTGCGGAACATGGGGTGATTTCTGAGTTTATCCCGGATACTCCTCCGTTAAAAGGAAATTTCCCCCGAAGGAATCGGCTCATCAGCGGACTGGCAGATGCGGTTATTATAATAGAAGCAAGAGAAAAAAGCGGTTCTCTGATTACAGCAGATCTGGCACTGGATCAGGGACGGGAAGTGTTTGCAGTGCCGGGGCGCATCACAGACCCGTTAAGTGCCGGAACAAACCGGCTGATCCGCAGCGGTGCAGCCGCTGCTCTGGGTCCCTCCGATGTTCTCGATTTTTTTGGAATTAAATGCGCAAAAAAATTAACACTTCATAAAAAAACAGAAAAGAGACTTGCAAAGAACGAAAATATGGTGTATAGTTGCTTGGATTTACAGCCCAGGCATCTGGAGGAGATTGTCCGTGTCAGCGGACTTCCGGTATCGGTCTGTCTGGATTGCCTTCTGGAACTGGAACTTTCCGGGCTTGCGGCTGAAGCGGGAAATCAATATTATTGCAGAAAAGTGTGAGGGGTCAATATGGCGAATTGTCTGGTGATTGTTGAGTCGCCTGCAAAAGTAAAGACGATAAAGAAATTTCTGGGGAGTAATTATGAGGTGGATGCCTCCAACGGCCATGTCCGTGATCTTCCGAAAAGCCAGCTGGGCATTGATGTGGAACATGATTATGAGCCTAAATATATCACCATACGAGGAAAGGGAGATATACTCGCCAAACTCAGGAAAGAAGTAAAAAAAGCCGATAAGATTTATCTTGCAACAGACCCGGACCGGGAAGGAGAGGCAATCTCCTGGCACCTGATGAAGGCTCTGAAGCTGGATGAACTGAAAGATAAAAAGGTATACAGAATCAGCTTCAATGAGATTACCAAAAATGCGGTAAAAGCATCTTTCAAGGCCCCAAGAAACATTGACATGAACCTTGTGGATGCACAGCAGGCCAGAAGAATTCTGGACCGCATGGTGGGATACAGCATCAGCCCTATTCTCTGGGAGAAAGTCAAAAGAGGTTTAAGCGCCGGACGTGTTCAGTCAGTGGCTCTCAGAATGATCTGCGACAGGGAAGAGGAGATCAATGCGTTTATTCCGGAAGAATACTGGAGCCTGGAAGCTCTTTTGAAAGTCCCGGGGAGCAGAAAACCTCTGGCAGCCAGATTTTCCAGAGACAGAAACGGAAAATCCGAAATCAGAAGCAGAGAAGAGCTTGACCGGATTCTTAAAGAGCTGGAGGGAAAAGAATTTGTGGTTTCTGAAGTAAAGAACGGAGAGCGCACCAAAAAACCGCCGGTTCCCTTTACAACCAGTACCCTGCAGCAGGAGGCTTCCAAGGTCCTGAATTTTTCCACTCAGAAGACCATGAGGCTTGCCCAGCAGCTTTACGAAGGAATTGACATCAAAGGACACGGCACCATCGGTCTGATCACGTATCTGCGTACGGATTCCATCCGTGTGGCAGAAGAGGCGGATCAGGCGGCAAGAGAATTTATCCGGGAACAGTACGGCATGGATTATACTTCCCGGACGGAAACCGACAGAAAAAACAGCGGAAAAATACAGGACGCCCATGAGGCAATCCGCCCCACCAACATAGAACTGACACCTGTGAAAGTAAAAGAATCCCTGTCACGGGATCTGTTCCGGCTGTATCAGCTGATCTGGAAACGGTTTACGGCAAGCAGAATGAGCAGTGCGGTATATGAAACAAACTCTGTGAAAATTGATGCCGGCGGCACCCAGTTTGCCATGTCTGCTTCACGGCTGAAATTTGACGGATTCCTGTCTGTTTATTCTGAAGAGGACGAAAAAGAAGAAAAGAACCAGGTACTTTCCAGACTGTCGGCGGGAGAAACTCTGGCGCTGGAGAGTATGTCAGAGGCACAGCATTTTACCCAGCCGCCGGCTCATTATACAGAGGCGTCTCTTGTAAAGGCGCTGGAGGAACAGGGAATCGGACGTCCCAGTACCTATGCACCGACCATAACCACAATTCTGGCCAGACGCTACATTGTGAAGGAGAACAAAAACCTTTATGTCACAGAGCTGGGGGAAGTGGTGAACCGGATCATGAAAAAATGTTTTCCCAGCATTGTGGACATTACGTTTACCGCAAATCTGGAATATCTTCTGGACAGCGTGGGAGACGGTACGACGGACTGGAAGACCGTTGTGCGCAATTTCTATCCGGATCTGATGGATGCAGTCAGGGAAGCCCAGGCAACGCTGGAGACGGTCCGCATTGCAGATGAGGAAACAGATGAAGTCTGTGAACTCTGCGGCAGACACATGGTGATCAAATACGGCCCTCACGGGAAATTCCTGGCGTGCCCGGGATTTCCTGAATGTAAAAATACAAAACCATATCTTGAAAAGACGGGAATTCCCTGTCCGAAATGCGGAAAGGAACTGATTCTTAAAAAGACGAAAAAGGGAAGAAAATATTACGGATGTGAGGACCATCCCAACTGTGATTTCATGTCATGGCAGAAACCGTCCACACAGAAATGCCCTGAATGCGGCAGCTATATGCTGGAAAAGGGCAGCAAGCTGGTATGTGCCAACGAGCAGTGTGGTTTTGTGAAACCAAGGGATAAAGAGTGAGAATTTTTATTTTTTTCTTAATTATACGAAAAAGTCTTGTTGTTTTAGAAATATTATGTTACAATTCATATGATAAATGATTTTTGCTATACGATACGATTGGAGAGGAGGCTTTTTGGATCATGAGTGTGGAATTATTGGATAAGACACGAAAAATAAATAAACTGCTGCACAATAACAATTCACACAAAGTTGTTTTTAATGACATCTGTAAGGTGTTAAGTGAAATTCTTTTATCAAATATCCTGGTAATCAGTAAGAAAGGCAAGGTTCTGGGAGTCAGTATCTGCCCCGGCGTCGAGGAAATTCATGAACTGATTGAGGATAAAGTCGGCGGCTATATTGATAAAATGCTGAATGAACGCCTCCTCAGTGTTCTTTCCACCAAAGAAAACGTGAATCTTGCAACACTGGGCTTTGCAGAAGAAAATGTAAAAAAATATCAGGCGATCATTGCTCCCATTGATATTGCAGGGGAGAGACTGGGAACCCTGTTCATCTATAAGGCCGATGAGCAGTACGATATTGATGATATTATTCTGTGTGAATATGGTACAACAGTTGTGGGACTTGAAATGATGCGTTCTGTCAATGAAGAGAATGCAGAGGAGACAAGAAAGGTGCAGATTGTGAAATCTGCCATCAGCACGCTTTCCTTCTCTGAACTGGAAGCCATCACACATATTTTTGAAGAGCTGGACGGCAACGAGGGAATTCTGGTGGCGAGCAAGATTGCTGACCGTGTGGGCATCACACGTTCCGTGATTGTCAATGCACTGAGGAAATTTGAAAGTGCCGGAGTCATTGAATCCCGTTCTTCCGGTATGAAGGGAACATACATCAAAGTCCTGAATGATGTTGTTTTTGACGAGCTGAAAGCGCTGAAAGCCAGCAACGGAAAATAAATGCAGACTGTTCCGGTGGGTGTGCCGTGCAGATTGCAGAAAAAAACTGAAATGTGTCAGACCGAAAGTCCTGCGGAAAATTTCCGCGGGACTTTTTCTGATATACAGAAAACTTTTTCCAGGACCGGAACGGAAAAAAGAGTGAAAAGCAGAAAAAGAAACAAAAACAGGAATAAAAACAGAAAAAGTCCTTGCGTGTAAAAAAGTCTTGTGATATAGTAAAAAAGCTGATATTATGCACGTCTGTGGATTCTGATAACGGTGCCCTGTCCGGCAGGGTCTTTGAGGAAGGTTAATACAGACGGAAGAAATTAACCAAATGGAGGAAAAGAAAATGAGCGTAATTTCAATGAAGCAGCTTCTGGAAGCCGGCGTACATTTCGGTCACCAGACAAGAAGATGGAACCCCAAAATGGCTCCGTACATCTACACAGAGAGAAACGGTATCTACATCATCGACCTTCAGAAATCTGTAGGCAAAGTTGACGAGGCATACAAGGCGATTTCTGATATTGCCAAGGACGGCGGTACTGTTCTGTTTGTGGGAACCAAAAAACAGGCTCAGGATGCAATCAAGACTGAGGCTGAGCGCTGCGGAATGTACTATGTAAATGAAAGATGGCTGGGCGGCATGCTCACCAACTTCAAGACCATCCAGTCCAGAATTGCCAGACTGAAAGCAATTGAGAAGATGGCTGAAGACGGAACTTTTGATGTGCTTCCGAAGAAAGAAGTTATCGCACTGAAGAAAGAGTGGGAGAAACTGGAGAAGAACCTGGGCGGAATCAAGGAAATGAAGAAACTTCCGGATGCTATTTTCGTAGTAGATCCGAAGAAGGAAAGAATCTGCGTACAGGAAGCTCATACTCTGGGAATCACTCTGATCGGTATTGCAGATACCAACTGTGATCCGGAAGAACTTGACTATGTGATCCCGGGCAATGATGACGCCATCAGAGCCGTAAAACTGATCGTTTCCAAGATGGCAGACGCAGTTGTGGAAGCAAATCAGGGTGAAGCAGAAGCTGTAGAAGAGGTTGCTGAGGAAGAGGCTGCAGAGGCTTAAGGTTCGGCATACCGGAGCCGTCGGAATGACGGCGGGATATTTATATATCGGAGGAAGATAACATGGCAGCAGTAACAGCAGCAATGGTAAAAGAATTAAGAGAAATGACAGGCGCCGGAATGATGGACTGCAAGAAGGCTCTTGCAGCAACAGAAGGCGATATGGATAAGGCCGTTGACTTTTTACGTGAAAAGGGACTGGCCGGAGCAGCAAAGAAGGCAGGCCGTATTGCAGCAGAAGGTATCGTTGATACCGTTGTTTCCGCTGACGGAAAGAAAGCCGTTGCAGTGGAAGTAAATGCGGAGACAGACTTTGTTGCCAAGAATGAGAAATTCCGCAGCTATGTGGCAGACGTGGCAGCTCAGGCTCTTAATACAACTGCAGCTGACATTGATGCGTTCCTGGCTGAAAAGTGGGAAAAGGATCCGTCCATGACTGTGGCAGAGGCACTTTCTTCCCAGATTTCCATCATCGGCGAGAACATGCACATCAGAAGATTTGCACAGCTGGAAGAGGCAAACGGATTTGTTGCTTCCTATATCCATGCAGGCGGCAAGATCGGTGTTCTTGTGGATGTGGAGACAGACGTTGTCAATGACGATGTAAAAGAAATGGCAAAGAATGTGGCAATGCAGGCAGCAGCTCTGAAACCTCTCTACACAAATGAGAGTGAAGTAGACGCTGACTACATTGAAAGAGAAAAAGAAATTCTTACTGCAGCTGCCAAGAATGAGAAGCCGGATGCCAATGACAAGATCATCAGCGGCATGGTAATGGGCCGTATCAAGAAGGAACTGAAGGAAATCTGCCTGCTGGATCAGGTATATGTAAAGGCAGAAGATGGAAAACAGTCCGTTGCTCAGTATGTGGCTGAAGTTGCCAAGAAGAACGGTGCAAAGATCACCATCAAGAAGTTCGTTCGTTTCGAGACCGGTGAAGGCCTTGAAAAGAAGGAAGAGAACTTCGCTGAGGAAGTTGCAAAACAGATGGGAAAATAATTCCTGCAGAATGCAAAATATCATACTCAGCTGTAAGCTGTAAAAGATCCGGGAAATCCTTTGAAAAGGGTTTCCCGGTTTTTTTGCTTTTTTTCATTTTTTCTATAAGTTCTTATATTTATTAATCTGTATCCATTTCAATTGCTTTTCGTGTCTTTCATTATTTCCTTTCCCAAATGGAAAAACAGGGATCTGCAAAAAATAGTAATGAATTCAGTGGGAATAAGGTTGACTGATTCCTGTTACTAGAGCTATAATTATTCGTATTAATAATGCGCATTTAAGACGAGACAATGATAAAAAAGGAAAATTCAGAAGGGAAAAGAGGGGTGGACTTGAGTGCAGAAAAGAAAGTAAAGCAAAAAAAACACAGAACAACAGGACTTATTCTGATGATGCTGGTCATTCTGGCAGTTACCGGATGGTTCACTGGGGAACAACTGAGAAATATGCTGTTTCCGGAACATCTGGAGGATTCCATGGTGGTCTGGAATGAGGAGGATGTATACCGGCAGGAGGAACTGATTCTCTTTGCGGACCGGAACGAGTTTCAGGTGGGAGAACAGGGCTCCATGAAACTGACAGTTCTTTGCGGGGAATCGGTGACAGGCCCGGTGACCATTACCGACGAGGAAGGAAATGAAGTGGCTGTTCTGGAAAATGACGGCAGCGGACAGCTGGTAACAACAGTAGGTTTCCAATCGCAGGAGCCGCGCTGCGGGTATCTGACTGCTGCAGCGGAAGAAGTAAAAAGCGCCCCGGTTTCCTTTTTTATCGTTCCGGAAATCACGGAGGAGATGTCAGAACGGCTTTTTTCGGTCAGCACGGATCTGGGAGACTATGCAGAAAAAAAGAAGTTTGAGGACCCGCTTTCTGAAGAAGCCTTAGAGGAGATCTCGGGCTGGCTGGAGGCGGATGAACGGATTGCAGCAGTCAGGCCGGCGGGAGAAGGACTGCTGTATGCCACTGTGGACAGCCTGATCGGAAGCTACGGTTTAAGCCGGGTGACACCAAATACATTTGGCTACGTAAGTGCTGATGAGGCCTTTGAAGCAGATCAGGCAGGTGAATCTTTAAATGGCCTGTTTGTTTCCAGTGTAATTCCCAGGACCAACACGGATACTCTGCACATCAGTCCCATTCCGGATGATTATGTGATCAATTACTGCAGTGATGTGTTCCGGAGCAGCGAGGAAAAACTGCTTGACCGGACAGGCGGGGAGCTGGAATGGCTGGAGGCGGAACATGCCATCCAGAAACTGGCAAACGGAGATTTTGTCAATTACGGGATGACGGTGATCAATACCCATGGAAGCCTGATTGAACGGGACGGAGGAGGTTCCATGCTCCTGATGAATATGGGAGAGAGGACAAAAGATGAAGTGGATGATCTGACAGAGCTGCTGGAATATACGTCCAGGCAGTATTCTGCTTCCTCTTATACAAGCGGCAATATCAAGAATGTATGGGGACTGCTGGACAATACCGCCACGCTGCGATGGATTCTGGATGTGACCATCACACCGGAGAACAAAGCTTCCTACGTCCTGAAAATGGCCAGCAATTACCTGGAAGGAGCCCTGGGAGACCGGGTATTTGATAATACCATCCTGTACTTTGCAGTGTGCTATGCCCGTTCGGATGACCAGATGGTGAAGATGCTGCACCGTCACGGGGCTACCGCTTTTGTCGGATGCCGGGAAGCTCTGGATGTGGGCGTTGCGGCGGCATTTCTGGAGCAGATGGCGGAGATTATGGGACGGCCTGCCAGCGAATATTCTTTCGGACAGCTGATTCACGTTTCGGGAAATGTACTGGCGTCGGTGGATAAGATGGTCAGAACTTCCATTTACCCGGAAAAAGAGGAGTATGAGGAATACCGTGACGCCCTGAGAGAGTGCCCGCTCCGGTACAGTTTTCTGGGAGACGGGGGAGCCCGGGTCCTGATCGGCCATGGAACCGTGGAGGGACAAGTTCTGGACCGGAATCTGGAAGAAATCGGAGGCGCGGAGGTTACTCTTTACCAGTGGCTGAACCACGGATTTACGGAGGTTTGGTCAGGAGAGACAGATGAAGGCGGCGTGTTTTCTGCAGAGGCGGTTCCCTACGGCACCTACGGAATCCGGGCGGAAAAAGACGGAACCAGCGGATTTGTGACAGCGGTGATGAACGACGGAAGCAAAATTCTGGAAGCAGCGGACATTATCCTTGGTTATACCGGCGCAGAGAATAACGGCGGCAATGTAGTAGGATACCGGGGAAATTACTACTACTGGAAATACAGCAGCCAGAGTCTGGCTGCAGACGGGCTGTTTGCCTACTATCCTTATGTGCAGACGGCTGAAAATCAGCTGGTCTGCCGTCATGATGACGGCACCGAGGAGATCCTGTTATCCGCTGCGGGAAACGGCCCCATTTTTATAGTGGGGGACCGGATTTATCTGACAGCGGACGGGATAAACCTGTACTCCGTGAATCTGGAAGGAAAAGACCGGGAGGAACATGGAGATTTTGAACCCTGGGCTGCAGATGAGAAAGCCGGGACCCTGGCAGGAGCCAGAAGTTATGCTTCCGGCGGAGGCGTATACCTGCTTTCCGCCAGGGATCATTCCATGACCTCCATTGCCCCGGAAGGCCAGTATTTTCTGGGCGCAGAGGACGGGTACTGCTACTACGGTACCTCGGACATACAGGGGACTCCCGCTGCTGCCTTGTGGAAGGCCGCCATGGACGGAAGCGGGGCGGTAAAGCTGAGTCAGGTTGCCGCCTCTGAACCGTGGGAAACTGCCGGAATCAGTATCCTGGAAATGATGAAATCCGGGGACCAGATTTACTATTCCTATGGAACCTATGCCGGAACCGGAGGATTCTTCCAGGGCGGGGGAATCAATTGTGTGGATGCTGACGGAACCGAGACCCGGGTCTGTGTACCCGACGGAGAGCTGGGAGCAGAGGAGTTCCTGATAAGCGAGGGGGATGATGGAACCAGTATCTGCTATGTGGGGAAGGATGACGCCATCGGCTCCTATATCGGGTTCTGGGACGATTCCCCCTATAAGAAGTTCCATGTGAAAACTCTGGGAGCAGAGGGAGATGGGAACTCAGATGAAAAAGTACCGGACGGATTTTATCTTTCCAGGCCCGGATCTTATATCTGTGTGGGCGGAGAGATTCTGCGCTATAATCCGGAGCTTCTGACTTATCAGACACTTGTTCCGAAAGAAGCGGGCTTTGATTTCATGGATGCCCCCACCGGTTCTGAGGATCGGATTGCCCTGATTTCCAGCCTGGATGTGGTCGGAAATAATGTGTTTTTTACCGTGGAGTGGAGCGCCAGAAACCGGAACCGGGACATGGGATGGCGAGCTGGTTATGACAGAGAGCAGTCAGCTTTTTACGTGATGAAGATCGGAGAGACACAGGCCACGGAGATTTATAAATATTAATAAAAAACAGTGGCTCAGGGTGTCCCCGGGCTGCTGCAGATAAAGTAATTAAGCAGGAGGAAAAGAACATGAAAAAACGGAATCTTGTACTGATGATGGCATTGGCCGCGTCGATGTCTCTTGGAGCCTGTTCAGGCGGGGGAGATGCTGAAAAGAGTGCAGGCCTGGGGCAGGAGACAGTAAACCAGGAGAACGGATCCGGAGAGAGCGCCGGGGAAGAAACAGCAGAAGAAGAGGAAAAAGTAGGAGAGGCCGGAGAAACGGCAAAGGCGGACTGGACCATCGAGGAAGCCATTGAGAACCAGAAACATTTTTCAGGAAAGGGCTTTTATACGATGTATGCGGAGGGAACGGCTCTGTACGCTGCACCCAATGCGGTGAACGATACCAGAAGCTTCAGCCGGTATGCCGGGCTTGTTTCGGAAGGAACTGCAGGGAGTCAGATCCGCCAGATCCAGACGGAGGATTACGGGGATACGGAACTGATTCTGGACGCTGAGGGAAGGCTGTGGTACGGCGGGAAGCAGATTTTTGACAACTGCAATATTCAGTATTTTGACTGTTTTTTTGTCACGGGTGCCGGATACACCCAGAACGTGGCCGCAGTGACAGCGGAGGGAAATGTGGTTTACTGCTCTGCCCGAAGCACGGACAGTGAGGTATACACAGCAGAGGGCCTTACAAATGTAAAATATGTAGATACCTTCTGGGATGAGATGGCGGTGGTGCGCCAGGACGGAACGGCTGCCTACATGGACGGGGGCGAGATAACGGAGATGGAAGGCTGGACAGACATTGCCATGATTTATCTGAACGGAGAACAGGATGAATACTCGGAGATTATCGGTTTAAAAAAGGACGGAAGCCTGGTGGCTCAGGCCATGGTGGGAACACCCGCCTATCCAGAGGAAATTCTCTCCTGGACGGATATTGTGCAGGTGATCCGGGGAGACGAGTATGTGGCAGGGCTGAAATCCGACGGAAGCTTTGTCTATGCCCTGGAAGCAGATGCCGGAGAGTATGCGAAGGAACTCTGCGAAGAAACATATGGGGTCTGGACCAATGTGATGGCTGCCGCAGAGGAAGCTGCAATTACAGCGGATCGGAAGCTGCTGGGAGATGCCCGGCTTTTATCCTATGGATGGAACCTGGAAAATCCTTACACGGATGAAAAAGCTGCTCAGCTGGAAGGGGAGTATGACGACGATATGCACGCGGTTATGCTGACAGAACTGCCGGAGATATGATGGAGGTCAGCGGTAGAACAGATTTTTAAAAAGAAAAGGAAGGGTTCGATGAAAAAGAAAGCGGGACTTATATTGGCCGGTGCGCTGGCCCTGACTGTGATGTTAAATGGCTGCGGCGGATCAGATGCAGCGTCCGAAGGAAAAAAGGAAGCCGAAGGGCAGGAAATTGCTTCCGGAGAGAAGAAAGCGTCCGAGGAAAGAGAAGAAGAAAAGGAGGAGTCTGCTTCCGGCGGAGAAAGCCCTGGAGTGTCTGAAGGGGTTCAGGCAGCCCTGGACGCTGCGGATTCTCTGACAACAGGAGAATATTTCCTGCTTCCGGATGGTTCCGTGGTCACCAGAGGGGAAACTTTTGACAATTTTGCAGGGGACTATGCGGCTTTGCCGGATGTGAAGAAAATTGCTGATTCCTCCAGCCAGACGGAGCTGCTGGCCCTGACGGAAGGCGGAGATCTGTATTTCCATCAGACGAAAATTTTAAGCGGTATAAAAGATGTGGTCTACAGCACCACCAATGTGAACCAGTCAGCGGTATGTATTTCCGATGACACGATTTATTATGTAACGGTGCAGGATCCCGCCGATGTCAGTGTCCGGCTGCGGGAGATGAAGCCGGAAACGTATTTTGATGTGGGAGATAAAACGGTCAATTATTTTGAAAGCAATTATTCTTTCTCCAATCTGTCGCAGGAAGATATGGTATTGGCCGAGGGAGCCTTTGCCGGCCTGGGAGCGGAAAAACGGGACTTTTTCCTCCTGAATGAAGAGGGACAGGTGTATATGGACAATTCCGACGGAGTTTCCACCGAGTATCTGGGCATGGAATTTCTGGACTGGGATCATATGGTGCTTATTGATGCTGCCAAATACCGGGTGGGCGGTGATGCCCTGGACCCGGAATGGGAGCTGACCGTAGCAGGAATTCAGGGAGACGGCACCGTGAAGGCCTGCGGCTTATATGCGGATGAGATTTTAAGCTGGGGGAAGCTGAACTACATCAGTATGGATGATGGCGTGATCGTGGGTCTGACTCCGGAGGGCACCCTGAAAGCAACCGGAACCCTGGCTCAGTATGTGCAGGAAGACCTGGAGGCCTGGACGGATCTGGTGGCAGTCAGGGCAGGCAATCATACAGGCACCGTTGTTGTCAACGCCGTAGATGAGAACGGGACCTTTTACCACCTGCAGTATGATGATAAGATGAAGGAAAATGTAGTGGTTACCATGACTGCGGAAGGCGGATGCAAAGACGGGACCAGCTGGTGGTACCGGTACAGCCCCGACGGTACGGTTTCCCGTTCCGGCGGAGGAAACGGCTGGGAGATACAGTAATACATGAAGAAAGGGGGTACACCGCGGCTTTTGCGGCATACCCCCTTTCTGGATGAAAGAACTTTTTACTGCATTAATATACCAGATCCGCCAGAACCCACTGCTTTACCGAACCCATAAATCCAGGCAGTTCTTCCCCGGTGATTTCCACATATTCAAAGCTGGACCAGGTTTCCTCCTGTTCCCCGTCTTTATCGTAGCTGACGGATGTGAGAGGATAACCGTCTTCATCGTATGTATATTCCGTCCATGCTCCGTATGGGTCATCTCTCCGGATGATATTTCCTGACTCGTCATAGGTATAATTCCACACGGAAGTGCTCTTGCTTCCATCCTCGTTCACGTTGATTTTCTGCAGAAGACGTCCGGAATCATCATAAGTCAGCGAATACCAGAAAAGCCCGGCACCGTTTGAGTGGATACATTTGTATTCGGAAAGCAGGCCTTTTTCGTCATAAACACAGGTTGTGGTACTGGCCTGATTGAGAGGAGACCAGGAGAGAGTCCTATTACTTTCATTCACTTCATAGGTACGTTCCTCCACCGTTTCCAGATAAGTGCCGTCAGGGGTGTAACGTTCAAAACCGGTATACATAGGACCCCCCTGGTAAATGGGCGAGTAGTAGGAGCTGATTGCTCCATCCTGGTCAGAGCGATGGATATATTCCCGTGTCAGGATCTTGAGGGACGAGCCGGAAGAGATATCCTCCTGCGGGGCAGAACTGCTCTCCCCGGATTCAGATGTCCTGGATTCCATGACTTTTTCAGGTACGCTGACTTCGGTAATGCGCTCTGCCGCAGAGCTTTCCTCAGTCAGTTCAGAGGTGCTGCGTTCTGTGCTGCAGCCTGCCAGAGAAAGAAGCAGTGTGCAGGCCAGAATCGTAGAAATCCATTTTTTCATAAAATGTGACTCCCTTTCCATGCGATAGGCCGCATAAATGACATTAATAATAGTATAAATTATACAACTAATAATTGTATAAAGTCAAGAAAATTCAGCGGAAGACAGAAGAAAGAGTAAAATGTTAAAGATTACCTGATTGTCAGAGAAAAAGTGAGATGATATGGTATAAACAGAACAGTTTATGGAGATAAGGGGAATGTATGGGGTGAAAAAAAGTGTGGAGCAGGCATTGCTGGAGCTGGCAGAAAAATGCCTGAATGCAGGGAAAACAGAACGGCCGGAACGACAGTGGATGAAACAGGTGTACGACCGGTTCCGGGCAGAAAACGGGCAGATGGGAAAAGGGGCAGCAGATGAGCTGCTTTTCAGGAAAATGTATGCGGCTGAGCCGGGAAAAGAATCGGATACACTGAAAATCCGCTATTGGCGGACCGGAAGACATCTTCCTGTCAGCAGAGAACAGTGTGTGCTGTTTGGAAAAGCCCTGCAGCTGACAGAACAGGAAGTACGGTTCCTGATCCAGGGATACTGTGACCGGTGTGACCGGGTATTTGAGACGGTGACGCAGGACAGCATATATCAGGAACGGACGGCACTTCTGCAGAAACTGGCGGGGGAATATCTGGACAAGGTACATCCGGCGATGAGGGGGCAGCTGTATCACGCCGGATCAGAGCTGGTACATAGTCTTCGCCATCTGTATTACACCGATGCCAAAAGCTATATTTATTCCCGGGAGGAAGAACGTTCCATCCGGGTGGGGCGGCATATTTCCAGTATTAATTACATGTCGGAGTTCGGACGTCAGATGAAACTTCTGGGAGAAATTCCCAGAAGAACCATGATCCGTCATCTGATGATTTTTGCCAATCCTTTTGTAAACGAAGAATGGCTCAGCCGATGGCTCACGCAGCTGGGATATCTGGGTCTGGACGAAGAGCACACCCAGGTGGACGGAAGCTGTCTTGACCGGCTGCTTCTGGGTTATCTCAGCCTTTACAGGGAGTGCTGTGCCGGGCTGGAACCGGCGCAGTGTCAGAACTGGCTTCGTCAGTCCAGCAGGTTTTTGGATGAATATCTGGAGAAACGGAAGAATACCAGTCTGCGGCTGTTTTATTTTAAAGCTTTGAGGGACTGGGAATAGGGGCGCTTTGGGGGGGATGATCAAATGGTCCATTTTACGGAGAAACTTTCGCAGCGGGAACTGGCCGGTTTCCTGTTTCCGCTGATACTGTCCAGTGTTTTTCTGCAGCTTTACACTCCCATTGGTGCCGCTGCTGCGGGCCGTTTTTTGAATCAGGAGGCAGTGGCTGTCATCGGCGCCTGCAGTGCCTGGGATCTGATTCTGGATGCTCTGTTCATATCCATGACTACGGGATTCGCCGTTTCCGTTAACCGGGCGGCAGGCATGGGGAAGGAAAAGCGGCTCCGGGAAATGGTTCAGGGAGCGGTTCTGCTTTCTGTTATCATGGCTGCCGGCAGCTTTCTTCTGGCGCTTTTTCCGGGGCCGTTTATGGAACTGGCCAACATCCCGCCGCAGATGCGGGGGATCTCCAGGGAATATTTACGGTTTCTCCTTCTGGGAGGAGGCTTTCAGGGACTTCAGAATCTGCTCATATGTCTCATCCAGGGCAGCGGTGAAAGCCGTTTTCCCGCGGTGGTCTCCATAGGAGCGGTGGTTGTTCAGACAGGTCTTTCTCTTGTTTTCCTGGGATATCTGCATATGGGAGTGGAAGCGGTTTCCCTGGCGGTTTTGCTGAGCCAGGCAGGAAGCGTGCTGCTTCTGTCCGTCTATTTTCTGAAGAGCCGGTGGGGAATCCCTCTGCTCTTTCCTTTTAAAGGGGGAAATCCTTTTATATGGCGGGGGCTGGCAGCCAGCGGCATTGCCAAGGTCCTGATGACGTTTCTTGCAAATGCGGGGGCTTTTATCCTTCAGCGTCAGATCAACCAGTTCCCTGTGGATACCATTGCCGGCTACACCTATGCCAATTCTCTGATGAATCTGTTTACGCAGCCTCTCAGCGCCTATGTCATTGCTGCGAATATCATGTCGGCTCAGAATGTGGGGCGGGGCGACTGGAAAATGGCGGCTTACTGCAACCGGAGAATGACGGTTCACAGTATGGTATGGTGCGCTCTGTACGCCGGAGCAGCTCCTGCGGCGGTCCCGGTTCTGATCAGGCTTATGGCGGGAGAGGGGGCTTCCGCACAGATTCTTGCGGCAGGAACCAGCTGGCTGCTGGTGGTGCCGTTTTCCTATCCCTTCCTGGTATTTCTGATGATCTGCCGGAATGCACTTCAGGGAATGGAAAGGTATCTGAGCCTGATTCTGCTGGGATTTCTGGAAATGACGGTGAAGCTTGTGTCCGCCTGGATTCTGATTCCGGCTATGGGATACGGGGCGGTCTGCCTGAGTACTTTTTTTATCTGGGCGGTTCCCGGACTTACAGGGCTGTGGCTGTATAAAAAGAGGCTGAAAGAAGCGAAAAAGGGAGCAGAATGGGAATGAAAAAGGATATGGAGCGGGAACTGCTGGAGTGGAGGAAAAGGCTGTTCGAGCTCAGGAAGGCCTACAGAGATACGCCTCCGGGTTTTCGGGATGAAAAGGAAGAGCGGGCATGCCTGGAGAGTCTGTCCATCCAGCAGGAGGAATACCGGAAAAAACGGGAGCACTGTCTGGAGACCTTCTGGGAGCCGAAGGAGGAACCCTTTGCCGGAAGGGAACTGTATCTGGAGCAGATCCGGGATATTTTTCAGAAGGGAAAAGGGCCTGTGGTTTTATATGGAATCGGGGGAATCGGAAAGACGGCCATTGCCAGAGCCTATGCCTTTCGCAGCCGGAAGGAGTACGATGGGGTGGTTTTCCTGTCCTGCAGCGGAGATTTTCAGATGGTCTTCGGAGACGATGTGCGTCTTCCTGTTTCCAATTTCCGGTATTCTCAGGATAAATACGGAGGAAAAGGCAGATATGTCCGGGAAAAGCTGAAGGTTCTTGCGCAGATTGCGGAAAAACAGCGGCTGCTTCTGATTCTGGATGACTGCAACATGGAGCAGGATCAATATATGAAGCGGGTATTTGCCCTTCCCTGCCATATTCTGGTCACCACCAGAAGAAATCCGGCATCATGGGGCGGCTGCAGCGGCATTTTCGTGAAGGAACTGAAACCGGAGGAATGGAGAACTTTTGTCCGGCTCTACTGGGGACGGGAACCGCAGAAAGACACATGGGAGGAGTTTTCCAGATACTGGAAACAAGTGGGCGGCCATACCCTTCTGATGATGCTTCGGCTCCGGGGCATGAAAGCAGTCAGGAAGTTTCAGGAACTTCCGGAAGCCCTTGCGGAGGATCTGTTCTGCCGTTTCCCCCTGAAAAAGCCGGAAAAACAGATTCTGCGGGAGCTGGCCCTGCTGCCGGTCCAGGGAATCCGTGAAAACCTGTATTTCAGAGTATCGGGAGCGGATACAAGGGCCTTAAGACATCTGGAGAGCTGCCTTCTGGTCCGCAGTGAAAGCATAGAGGGGGGAAATGACCGTATGCTTTCCCTTCATCCCATCATTGCCGAGGCAGCCAGAAAAATATTCTTGCCGACACAATCCAACTGCCGCAGAATCATCCATGGCTTTTACGAAATTGCCAGAAATTCCTGGAACTGCACATATCTGGACAATCAGCAGATTGAGCCTTATGTATTTGCCATTTTGCAGGTATTTTCTGAACCGGAGGCGTGGCTTGCCAGAGAGTTCGGTTCTATGGTGACCTGGCTGTGGGTTCAGGGATATTTTGAAGAGGCCAAAAAAGAGTGCAGGAAGCTGACCGCATCGGTAGAACGCCATTATGGAGTCTGTCACCAGATCACCGGAGAAACGTACCTCAAGATGGCGGCGTCCTGCTATAACGCCATGGACTTTGAGGAGTCAGAGAACTGGTATTTTAAAAGTTTTGACTGCATGAGCCAATGCCGGCCTTTCGACGACCGCTATTTCCATTACCGCAGTGCGGCCTGCTCCAAGATTTCCCGCATTTACCGCTATCGGGGAGGAGAGGAGAACCTGAAAAAGGCACTGGAGTTAATCAGAAGAGCTCTTTTTTATGAAAAGAAGTACTGGGACTTCTGCGAGAAAAACGACATCTGGCATGAAGAGGATGACCCGGAAAACAGCTACCGGCACTGGCAGCTGGGAGAAGCCAGAATCCTGTTTGACTTAGGGAAAACAGACGAGGCTCTGGAACTTGGGCATGAGGCGAGAGAGGGGATTCTCAGGGAGATTGAAGAGGGAAAAAATTATCAGTATGAGCGGAATGAATTCGACCGCTTTCTCATCAAGGCAATGACCGCACGGGGAGAATTCTCCGGGGCAGAGAAGCTGGCAGTACAGGTGGTGGAAACAGCCCGCATTTACCGGAAGGATCAGTCCAAGGAAATGGCCAGCAGCGAAGAACAGCTGGCGGACGTGTGGCTGGCGGCAGGGCAGTTTGAAAAGGCGGCCGGGCTTTACGGACAGATTGTGAGCCGCCTGGAGGAAGACGCTCCCTATCAGAGGCAATGGATTGAAAAGATCCGTGAGAAATGGAGAAAGTCTCTGGAACAGGCAGAGAATGGTTAAAGATCACCTTGTTGACAGGGCAGAGGAGAAGGGATAATGTGCAGAATAAATAAAAAACCAAGGAGGAGAGGTTATGGTTTCACTGATTATCCCCTATTTTCTGACCTGGGTTGGAATCATCATCGGAAGTGTCCATGATTTTACGGCCATGGCTGTTTTTCTGACAGCGGTCGGCATGATATGGACGGCGATTGCATGCACCGTTAAACATTTTTCAAAGCAGGGGACTTTGATTGCGGAGGCAGTCCATGCGGTGATCTGGATTGTCTGCAGATTTTTCCCCATGTTCGGAGCGAAACTGTTAGGAGGTGCGGTTGGTCTGGCAGCAGCCGTTGTGATCCTGGCTCTGGCCTATGTGTATTTCATCGCTCCTTCTGATGATGCGCCCCTTAAGGAGCGGCAGAAGGAAAGCAGACAGCAGCTTCCCGACCGGATCTATGATGACAGACGCACACCATGGGAGTGTACCTGGCGCAGCAAAACCAGCCAGGAAGCAGATTATGTCAATAAAGAGACGGGCGAAACCATGCGCATTTATCACTACAATATCAGCGGAAACAGTGCCCGGACAGACAAAGGAACTTTCCGCTGGTAAAGGACGGTCAGCCGGCAGCATATGGCCGGATGGCAGTTTAAGAAGGGGGAGACAGGGTGATATCCTATGGGCAGGTAATGGAAATTTTTCATGATTATTTATCAGAGACTTCCTGTGTTGAGATACTTAAGACAAAGTGGGGATATGTCCGGCTGTTCTGCGAAATGCCGTATTACGACAGTTTCGAGGCCGTGCTCTGCAGGACGCCGGAAGAACTGTTTGAGGAACTGCTGGATTATGCTCTTGCGGCGCGGGAATGCCGGCTGATGAATGAGATGAAAAAGACCAAGGAAGAAGCAGCTGAGGCAGTGCGGGCTGCGCGGCAGTTTTATATCGGGGAATTCCGGAGAAAAAATGAAAAAAGCGAAACACCGAAAGTGCTGCCTGGAAATAAATAATGCCGGATGTTCCGGCGCAGAGAACGGGAAACAGAACAGGGAAATGCCGGAAACGGCGGAGAAAAAGGGAGAGATCCGGAAGTTCCGGATTCCTCTCTTTTTTTATGATCCGGGAAACGGCGCTTCCTGCACCATAAAATGTGCTGTCTGCATCGTGCTGCGGAGGAAAGGAACGTGCCGGTGCAGAGGCCTGCCGCAGGCAGAGAATTCTGCAGAAGAGTCCGGAAGAAAAATTCTGAAGAAAAGAACATCCGTCATATTTTTTAAGGTTCGTTTCAGAAACACTTAAGATCTTCCTGCAATAATACAGGCAGAAGCGGCAGTCAGACAGTCCGGAGGTACTGCAGGAAGAAACGTCACGGTCCTGCAGCCGTCTGAACGAAGGAAACATCAGAGCGTCCGGAAGACCGGAGACAGATGCCGCCTCTGTTATGGAAACAGGAGGTATGAAACAGATGAAGACAATGATGAGAGTTTCGGAAGCGCAGCATGAAAAGCAAAGGAAGAAGGTGAGCAATCAGGATGAACTGGGAAGGGTGTTTCTGGTTCTGCTGCTGTACGGAATTCTTTTTCTTATTCTGGCAGAGTTCCTGCAGGGAAGGGTCGCGGATGAGGGATGGATTCTTATCATTGCGGGTGTTCTTTCATCGGTTCCCGCAGGAATTTATCTGATACGGCGTCCGCGCGGAGAGGGACCGTCAGGTGCGCGGCGGAAGGTGTCTGTCAGGATTCTGGCGGTTCTTTTTATGTATGATCTGACTCTGAATCTGCTGGCCGCCCAGCTGGAGGTTCCGTCAGAAGCACTGATGAACCTATTAGGGATCTCCGCACAGACAGAGAATGCTGCCGGAGGAGATGCCACTGCTGCGCTTCTTCTGTATATATGCCTTCTGGCTCCTTTGCTGGAAGAACTGATCTTCAGAGGCGTGCTGCTTGGCAGTCTGAAAAAATACGGAATGCTTCCGGCAATTGTCGTATCAGCATTTTTCTTCGGCATCATGCACCATGACTTTTATCAGGGACTTTCAGCCTTCCTGGGCGGAATCATCTACGGGTATGCGGCATACCGGTATTCTTTCTGGGCCGGAGTGATTCTTCATGCTGCCAATAATACCTTTACACAGCTGCCGCTCGGCTCCGGGGAAGCGGGAGAGAACGGAAACCTGCTGTATTTTCTTATTTTCCTGATCTGCGCGGCTGTTTCCGCAGCTGGGGCCGTCAGATATCTGCTCCGTATAAGAAAACAAAAAAGAAACGGAGAGAAAAGGGCAGACAGCGGGGAGATATGCGGAAACACGGCTTCTGTGTCAGAAATCTGGAAAAATTCCGGTTTCTGGGTGATGATGATTTTTGATCTGTTCTTTCTGGCAATGCAGAGTTTCCACAGAATCTGAAAAGATTTCAAAACCTTTTTCACAGTCCCAGCGTCTAATATGTATAACAGCCGGAAATCATCCATTCCGGCTGTGACAAAAGAAGAAAGGAAGATGACAGAATGAAAAAACAAAGGACGAACAGACAGAATATGAGAAAATACGGAATTGCAGCATTGGTTTTTGCACTGGTTTTCGCCGTTTCCGTTCCGGCTGTACCGGCATATGCGAAAACCTACCGCAGCAGCAAAAGCCAGCAGAGCTCAAAAGCAAGAAAGAGCAGCCGGATCAGAAATAAAAACAAAAACAGAAATGCCGAGGTCAGAATGCAGGAAGAAGACCGGATGAGAACCGCGGCGGCACAGGTTCAGAAAGCATTTGATGAAAAAGATCTGGACGGACTTGCTTCCCTGTGCTCGTATCCGCTTACCTTTATCGACCAGTATGGCAGCTCCGCACAGATCAAAAGCCAGAAAGAACTGAAGAAAATCGGGAGCCAGGAAATTTTTACCAAAGCAATGCAGGAACTGGTGGGATCTGTCAATACTGCCAAGATTCCGGTGGAAAAAGACGGGACCCTGAAAGCCGGAGAAAAGGACGGATTTGTTCTGAAGAAAGGAAGAGACGGCTGGAAAGTGACAAAAATTCAGGTCAAAGGTACTGAAAACAATATGGGAGATCTGGTAAATGCGGCGGAAGCCTATCAGAAAACCTTCTATTACCGTGATCTGGAAACACTCTCAAAACAGTGCACCTATCCTGTGAAAGTATATCTGACAGGCGGAGATATCCGGGATATCCGGTCAGCGGAAGCTCTGATGGCGCTTGGAGAAAATAAGGTGTTTACGGACGAACTGGTGAAACAGGTCAATGAGGTGAATGCGGAAGACCTGAAAGAAATAGACCAGAAAGTGGAAGTGGGAGGCACCAGCGGATTCTGGATGGTAAAGACGGACGGAGAATGGAAGATTGATCTGATTTATCAGTAAGGAAACCGGATGGGATAAAACCTCATCTGCTGCGGCCGGAATCTGAAACAGAATATGGAGGATCCCGAGAGATCCCTGTGGACCCCAGTCCTGCAGACATGACCTGTCTGCAGGGCTTTTTTGTCTGGAAGAAAATATCCTGCATATGAGGGCAGCTCCCGGGGGAAGCGGCGGGCTGCCGGCAAAACTCCTTGAATATCGGGATGAAACATATTAAAATAGGTTCATGATCATGCTGAAAAGAAGAGGGGGATGCGGACATGTACACAGCAGCGGAAGACAGGTACGGAACGATGGAATACAGACGCTGCGGCAGAAGCGGGGTGTTTCTGCCGCGGGTTTCTCTGGGACTGTGGCAGAATTTCGGCCTGGAGAAGCCCCTGGAAGAGCAGAGAGAGATTCTGTGCCGGGCATTTGACCTGGGAATTACGCATTTTGATCTGGCCAATAATTACGGATATCCGGCAGCCGGGAAGGCGGAGGAGAATTTCGGAGCAATTCTGAAATCCGATCTGGGAAAATACAGAGATGAGCTGTTTATTTCCACCAAAGCGGGATATGAATTCTGGCCGGGACCATATGGAAACTGGGGATCCAGAAAGTATCTGATGGCCAGCCTGGATTCCAGCCTGAAAAGAATGGGACTGGACTATGTGGATGTGTTCTATCATCATCGTCCGGATCCGGGTACGCCGCTGGAAGAAACCATGGGGGCTCTGTCTGATCTGGTACACCAGGGAAAAGCTCTTTATGTGGGAATTTCCAATTACAGAGAAGAAGAGACAGCAGAGGCTGTGCGGATTCTGAAACGGAACGGAACCCCCTGCCTGATTCATCAGCCCAGATACAACATGTTTGAACGCTGGACGGAAGACGGCCTTCTGGAATTTCTGGACCGGGAAGGAGTGGGGTGTATCTGCTACAGCCCCCTGGCCCAGGGAGCACTTACGGACCGCTACCTGAACGGCATTCCGGAAGGCTCCAGAGCCTCCAGAAAAGGAACGACGGTGGAACAGAGATATCTGGATGAAGAGAAAGTGGAAAAAGTGCGGGCACTGAACAGGATCGCCGCGGAACGGGGGCAGTCCCTGGCCCGGATGGCGCTGCTCTGGGTGCTCCGGAGAAAAGAAGTGACGTCCGTACTGACGGGCGCCAGCAGCGTAGCCCAGCTGGAAGATAATGTGGCAGCGCTGAAAGAGGCAGAGCTTTCAGAGAATGAGCTGAAGCAGATCGATGCCGTACTGGGAAAAGGCTGACAAAGCGCCGGTCCGGCATCAGAGCCCGCTGTACAGAAGCAGCAGACGGGGCAGGTGCCGGAACATTGCCCGGATACCATGCGGAAGGGAGAAACAGAATGGACGGTTTGTATCGGATCATCCTGGTGGATGACGAGGAGGAAGTGCGCAAAGGCATCATACGGAAGATCGACTGGCAGTCGCTGGGGTTTGAAGTGGCCGGAGATGCGGAAAACGGAGAGGAGGCCATGGAAAAGATCGAGCAGCTGGAGCCGGATGTGGTCATGACGGATATCCGGATGCCGTATATGGACGGGCTGACGCTCTGTGCCAAGATCAGGCAGAAATATCCTTCCATGAAAATCCTGATTTTTTCAGGCTATGATGATTTTGAATATGCCCAGCAGGCCATCAAGCTGAATGTGGCTGAATATATTCTGAAGCCGGTGAATGTGGAGGAACTGACGGAAATTCTGAACCGTGTCCGTGTGAATCTGGACGAAGAAATTGAGCAGCGCAGAAATCTGAGTTCCCTCAGGGAAAGCTATCAGAGCAGCCTTCCCATTCTCCGGGAACTGTTCCTGAATGATCTGGTCCGGGGAAATGTCAATCAGGAAACCATTCCCGATAAGCTCAGAGAGTATCAGGTGGATATTCAGGGGGCCAGGAAATGGGTGGCTGCCGTGATCGATGCCAGACAGGCGGAAGGAGAGCTGGCTGGACACCAGGAACTGATTCTCATATCGGTCAGAAAGTTTGTGGAGGACCATCTGAAGGAATATTTCCGTTTTACCCTGTTCAGTTCCTCCACAGGCCTGACCATGATTGCAGCCATTGACGAACATAATACACAGACCGCACTGATTGATCTGCTGGGAGATGTATGCAAGGAAGCCAGAAAAATTCTGGGAGTAACGGTGACCATCGGCATCGGCCACAGCTGTGTCCGTCTGGATGACATGGGGTATGCCTGCCAGTCGGCAGTGGATGCTCTCGGCTACAAGGCCATTGTGGGCGACGGCAAAACGATCTATATCAATGACATGGAACCTGTCAACCGGGGAAAACTCCAGTTTGACAGCAAGGATGAATTGGAACTGGCGGCAGCCATTAAATTCGGAGGCCGGGACAAGATACAGAAAGTAGTCTGCGGAATCATGGAACGGATGGATGAAGCAAGGGTCCATCAGTGGCAGATTCAGGTATACAAGTTCTCCCTGATCAATGCCCTGAGCCGTCAGATGCAGCAGCATGACCTGAACATTGTGGATATTTTCGGACCGGAAGAAAAGTACATGGAAATGCTGTCGGGAGCATGCGGAAAAGAAGAACTGACGGAATGGGTGACCCAGGCTGCCTGCAGAATCAGTGAGGCGGTCAACAGAGAGCGGGACAACACAGCCCGTCAGGTGATCCTGGATGCCAAGGAATACATTCAGGATCATTACCAGAATCCGGAACTTTCGGTGGAGATGATCTGCCGCCGGTTTCATCTGAGTCCGGCATATTTTTCCACCATGTTCAAAAAAGAAACAGGACAGACCTATGTGGCCTTTCTGACGGAAGTACGGCTGAATCATGCGATGGAGCTTCTGAGCCAGACCGATGACAAGACCTATGTCATTGCCCAGAAGGTAGGATACCAGGAGCAGAATTACTTCAGCTATGTATTTAAAAAACGGTTCGGAGTATCCCCCACCAGATTCCGGGGGACAAGGGAGGAAAACAGGTGAGGAAGCCAACCAGCATCCGGAATATGATTTTCATCTATTTTACGGTCAGCGCCCTTGTGGCCATTCTTCTGGTATCAGCCTCTCTGTACGGCAGGCTCAGAGATCAGCTGGAAGATGTGATACAGAACGAAAATCAGACCATGATCAGTCAGGTGAACCAGTCGGTGGATTCATATCTGCGGACCATTATGAAACTGTCGGATACGCTGTATTACGGTGTCATCAAAAATGCCGATCTTTCTGACGGCACTGCCAACGAGAAAATGACGCTGCTTTATGACAACAACAAGGATTCCATTACCAACATTGCCCTGTTTTCCGACACCGGTGAACTGATTGAGGCGGTACCTGCCGCCAGACTGAAAAACGGAGTGGATGTAACGGAAGAGGAATGGTTTTCCAGTGCCCTGGAACGGACGGACAATCAGCATTTTTCGCTTCCTCATGTCCAGCATGTGTTTGACAGTTCGGACAGCCAGTACCGCTGGGTCATCACACTGACCCGTGCGGTGGAGATTACACAGGGACCGTCCACAAGGCAGGGAGTTCTGATGCTGGACATCAGCTACAGCAGTCTGAAACAGCTTCTGGACAATGTCTCCCTGGGAAACGGCGGCTATCTGTATCTTGCGGGCAGCAACGGCGACCTGATCTATCATCCGAGAATGCAGCTCATTGATGCGGGGCTGGAAGAAGAAAATAATCTGCAGGCGGTGGAATACCGGGACGGACATCAGCGTGAAATCTATCAGGGAAAAAAGCGTGATGTGACGGTCAAATCCGTGGGATACACAGGATGGAAGATTGTGGGCGTCTCATCGGAAACAGGATTTTCGCTGAACAGCCTGAAAACAAGACTGTTCATGGCATTTATTTTCAGCTTTTTCATTTTTCTTCTGGGAATCATCAACTCCTATATTTCGTCCAGGATCACCAATCCCATCAAAGAACTGGAAAAATCCGTGGGTGTGCTGGAGTCCGGGAATCTGGATGCGGAGGTTTATGCCGGAGGGTCTTATGAGATTCAGCATCTTGGCCGGTCCATCGGGGAGATGGCCAGACGGATCCGTGTCCTGATGGATGACATTGTGAAAGAACATGAATCCAAGAGAAAGAGCGAGTTTGATACGCTTCAGTCCCAGATCAATCCGCATTTCCTCTATAATACGCTGGATATTATTGTGTGGATGATTGAAAATGAGCAGAAACAGGAGGCGGTCAAGGTGGTTACGGCCCTGGCACGCTTTTTCCGCATCAGTCTCAGCAAGGGACGCAGCATCATTCCCATGAAGGATGAGCTGGAACATGTGAGAAATTATCTGATGATCCAGCAGATGCGGTTCAAAAACAAATTCACATACCGGATCGAGGCTCAGCCGGAAACCCTTGAACTGGCATCGCTGAAACTGATGCTTCAGCCGCTGGTGGAAAATGCCATCTATCATGGAATGGAGTTTATGGACGGTGACGGAGAGATTCTGGTGGAGACCATACTGGAAGACAATAATCTTAAGGTGGTCATCCGGGACAACGGCCTTGGTATGACTGATAAGCAGGCAGCGAGCCTGCTTCAGGAAGAAAATCATGTGTCTTCCGGCCGGGGGTCCGGCATCGGAATCAAAAATGTCAATGAAAGGGTCCGTCTGTATTTCGGAGACCAGTACGGCCTTTCCATCCAGTCTGTGCCGGATGTGGGGACCACAGTGCGGATTCTGCTTCCGGCGATTCCCTATAAGGAACTTCTTGAGAAAGGAAAGGTGGGCTGATGGTACGGAAAGAAAAGGTCGTATGGGTCTGCTTCGGAGCGCTGGTGGTTCTGCTGTTCCTTTTATCTTCCACGGACCTGATTATCAAGGAAAAGAAAGTGGAGATCTATTCCATATCCGTGGTGGTGGAGGATTCCAAAGGGGATAATTATGTAAATTTCAGAAAAGGAGCGGATCAGGCCGCAGCAGAGATGAATGCGGATGTGACGTTCATCACTCTCTATGATGACAGGGACTGGCAGCAGCAGGCGGACCTGATTCTGCGGGAACAGGAAGACGGCGCAGAGGCACTGGTGGTGGCTCCGGCGCTGGTGGATGAAGCGGTGGAACTGGTGAAGAAAATCCAGGTACCGGTGGTGCTTCTGAATTCCGGCGTGCCGCGGACGGATAACAGAAAAACAGTTCAGGTGGATTTTGATTTTGAAGCCATGGGACGGCAGCTGGGAGAAATGATCCTGGAAGACCACGGAACCGACGGGACCGTTTACCTTCTGGGAGACTCCGGTGCAGGAGACCCGGACGAAAGGTTCAGTCAGGGCATAAGCGGAACACTGGAAGCTGCGGGCTGCCGGAATGTGTTTGTGGAGTATGGCGACGGGGCGGAAGAGGCCGCCGGAAGCTGGAAGGCGGGAAAAGCGGAAGACGCGGTGCTGGTGGGGCTGGATCCGGAAAGTCTTCTGCAGATTGTGCGGGATAGGGGCAATGATCCGGCTTCCTTCAGAAATATTTCGGGCCTGTACGGGAGAGGAAATTCCGTGGAACTTCTGAATGCACTGGAGCGCGGAACCATTCAGGGACTCTGCGTGACGGATGATTTTACTGCCGGATACCAGTGCGTAAAGAAAGCGGTGGCTCTGATCAACGGAGAAAAAACGGAAACGGGAGAGATTCTCAGAAGCGGATGCATCAGGAAAGAAGACCTGCGCAGTCCGGAATATGAAAAAATGCTGTATCCGATTGAATAGGGAGGTATCGGAATGAAAAAAATCGGAGTGCTTCTGGCACTTCTGTTTATGACGGCTGCCATATCAGGATGCGGAGCCGGAAATGAGCCGGAGGAAAAGGCGTCTGTACGCATCGGTGTCAGCCTGTACCGCGGTGATGATACATTTATCAACAATATCCGGAGCCAGCTGGAAAGCTGTGCCAAGGAGTACGAACAGACCATGGGAATCAAGGTGACTCTGGATGTGGAGGAGGCAAAAGGCAGCCAGAATACCCAGAATGAACAGGTGGAACGGTTCATTGCCCTGGGATGTGACGCCATCTGCATCAATACGGTGGACCGGACGGCGGCCTCTGCCATCATCGACAAGGCCATGGAGGCGGATGTCCCTGTGGTGTTTTTCAACCGCCAGCCGGTGGAAGAGGATATGAACCGGTGGGACCGCCTGTACTATGTAGGAGCGGATCCGCGGGAGTCAGCACTGCTCCAGGGAAAAATCCTGGTGGACAGTTACCGGGAAAATCCGGCTTCCCTTGACAAGAATGCGGACGGTGTCGTGAGTTATGTGCTGCTGGAAGGGGAAAGCAGCCATCAGGATTCGCTGATCCGCACAGAATGGTCCATACAGGCCCTGAAAGACGGAAATGTGCCTATTGAAAAAATCACAGGGGGAATTGCCAACTGGGAACGAAGCCAGGCGTCTGCCCTGATGGAGCAGTGGCTTGAAAAATATCCGGTACAGATTGAGCTTGTCATCAGCAATAACGATGACATGGCACTGGGAGCCATTGATGCCCTGGAGCGGGTAGGACTTACGGATGTCAGCGTGGTGGGCATTGACGGGACCACCCCGGGACTGGAGGCTGTGGAGAACGGGAAGATGCTGGGCACGGTTTCCAGCGACAAGAAACTGTATGCGGAAGCAATTTTTTCCATTGCCGTAAGTCAGGGCATGGGGGAGGAAATTCCGGAAGAACTGGAACTGGAGGACGGAAAATATTATCAATGTCCCCAGAGAATTGTAAAAATCGAAGAAAATTTATAAATAAATAAAGAAAAACTTATGGAAAATCTCAGTGAAGGAAGATATAATGAAAGCGTCGATGAGGCAATATGCCAAAAGACGAAGGAGCAGAATATTCAAGAAAAGGGAGGAACTACAAAATGAAATTAAGAAAAGTAGCTGCCATGGCAATGGCATCCTGCATGGTCCTGTCTCTTGCAGCCTGCGGAAGCAGCACAGAGGCTACTACTGCAGCAGCAACAGAAGCAGCAGAGACAACTGCAGCAGCTGAGGCAACTGCAGAGGCAACAGAAGCAGCAGCAGAAGCAACAGCAATCGACGGAGAGATTTCCGTATTCTACTACACATACGGCGATACATACATCTCCAGCGTAAGAAGCGCTCTTGATGCAGTTCTGGACGAAGCAGGAATTGCATACCAGGACTATGACAGCAACAACAGCCAGACAACACAGACCGAGCAGGTTACAACAGCTATCGCAAAGGGAACATCCCTTCTGGTAGTAAACCTGGTTGACAGCGGTTCTGACGATGCTGCAAAGAACATCATCGATCAGGCCAGCGCCAGCGGAATCCCGGTAATCTTCTTCAACCGTTCCGTAAGCGAAGAAGTAGTAAGCAGCTATGACAAGTGCGTATTCGTAGGAACTGACTACGAAATGGCAGGCCATATGCAGGGCGAAATGATCGGTGAATACCTGGTTGAAAACTATGACACAGTTGATCTGAACGGCGACGGAGTGATCTCCTACGTTATGTTCAAGGGTCAGGAAGGCAACGCGGAAGCCATCGCACGTACCCAGTTTGGTGTGGAAGATGCCAACAAGGTGCTGACAGAGGCAGGCAAATCCGAACTTTCCTTCTACGACAGCAGCAACTCCAATATGTACCTGGTAGACCAGGACGGTGCTTGGTCTGCAGCAGCAGCCAACAACTACATGCAGACAATTCTGTCTCAGTACAGCGAAGCCAACGGCAACATGGTTGAGCTGGTTATTGCCAACAACGATGAGATGGCAATCGGTGCTGTTACCGCTCTTCAGAACGCAGGATACAACCTGGAAGACGGCAGCGCAACTGTAATCCCGGTATTCGGTGTTGACGCTACAGATGCTGCAAAAGAAGCAATTGCAAAGGGAACCATGACCGGAACCATCAAACAGGATGCAGAAGGTATGGCAGGTACCATTGCACAGATCACAGAAAACTACATGACAGGTGCCGAAACATTCACAGATGTTGATTCTGAGAACGTAGTCGGAACATGGCGTGTAAACATTCCTTACGCAACCTATACAGGCGAGGAATAAAAACAATGAGTTCCGGATCCGGCATGGAACGGGAAAACTCCCGGGACATGCAGTCCGGAACAGAAAATTTACAGATTTCTGCGCAGCCGCACTTCGGTGCGGTTGCGGCATATATAGGGTGCGGAATTAGGAGGTGTCGATTTGGAAAAGCAGACAGCAGCGCCTGATGTCCTTCTGAGGATGGAGGGAATCAATAAGACGTTTCCCGGCGTGAAGGCGCTGGACAACGTATCTCTGACAGTAAGAGCCGGCACGGTTCACGCCCTGATGGGGGAAAACGGAGCCGGAAAATCAACGCTGATGAAGTGCCTTTTCGGCGTATACAATAAGGACGGCGGCCATATTTTCCTGGAGGGAAAAGAGATCAATTTCAAGAATTCCAAAGAGGCCCTGGAAAACGGTGTGGCAATGGTGCACCAGGAGCTGAACCAGGCGCTGAAGCGGAATGTAATGGACAATATGTGGCTGGGCCGGTTCCCGAGGGTTTCCAAATGGTGTCCTCTGACCAGCGAGTCCAAAATGTATGAGGCCACAAAAAAGGTATTCGAAGAACTGGATGTTCATGTGGATCCCAGAACGGTGATGAGCCGTATGCCTGTTTCTCAGAGACAGATGGTGGAGATCGCAAAGGCAGTTTCATACAATTCAAAAATTATCGTATTTGATGAGCCGACTTCTTCTCTGACAGAGGAAGAGGTGGAGCATCTGTTCCGTATTATCAACATGCTTCGGGATCGGGGCTGCGGAATCATCTATATTTCTCATAAAATGGAAGAGATTCTGCGGATTTCCGATGATGTTACAATCATGAGGGACGGCCAGTGGATTGCCACCCGGCCCGCAAAAGAACTGACCATGAACGAGATCATCCGGCTGATGGTAGGACGTGAACTGACCAACCGTTATCCGGAAAAAGACAACGTGGTAGGAGAACCCCTTCTGGAAGTGAAGGGACTGACGGCAGAATATTCGCAGCTGAAGGACGTGTCCTTCATTGCAAAGAAAGGCGAAGTACTGGGAGTTGCCGGACTGGACGGCTCCGGACGTACCGAGCTTCTCGAAAATATATTTGGTATTGCCACCCGCAAGAGCGGAGAGATCTATCTTCACGGCAAACGGGTGATGAACCGCAACGCCAGGGAAGCCCTGGCAAACAAGTTCGCCATGCTGACCGAGGAACGCCGGGCCACCGGTATTTTCGGAATCCGCGATATCCAGGCGAACACCACCATTTCCAGTCTGCGCCGTTATCTTGTGGGACCGCTGCTCAGCGAAAAGAAGATGAGCGAGGCCACGGAATGGGGCATCAAGTCCATGAGAACCAAGACCCCCAGCCAGAGAACGCAGATCCGTTCTCTTTCCGGCGGAAACCAGCAGAAGGTCATTCTTGCAAGATGGCTTCTGACAGAGCCGGAGGTTCTGCTTCTGGACGAGCCCACACGAGGAATCGATGTAGGTGCAAAATATGAGATTTATCAGCTGATCCTGAACCTCGCCAAAGAGGGAAAAACAGTCATCATGGTATCCTCCGAGATGCCGGAGCTTTTGGGTGTATGTGACCGGATTCTGGTCATGTCCGGCGGAAGGCTGGCAGGAGAAGTGGATGCCAAGACAACCTCGCAGGAAGAGATCATGACTCTGGCTGCGAAATACGTATAAGGATTAGGAGGTAAAGACTGTGGCTGAGAAAGAAAAAGTAAAAAAAATCGGCGATCTGCTGCTCAATAATGCCATGTATATCATTATTGTGCTGGCGGTGATCTACATATCCATCAAGGTTCCGGCGTTCCTGGGATTGTCTTCCATCGTGAATATTATTTCCCTGACTGCCGCAAAACTTCCCATCGCACTGGGAATCGGCGGATGTATCGTCCTGACAGGTACCGATATTTCCGCAGGCCGCGTGGTTGGTCTTACGGCCTGTATTTCCGCATCCCTGTTAACCACGACATTTAAGGTATTCCCGGAGATGACAAGTGCTCCGCCGATCTTCCTGGTATTCCTGATGGTACTGGTAGTAGGCGGCCTTGTGGGTCTGGTCAACGGATTCAGTGTTGCAAAATTCAAACTGCATCCCTTCATCGTGACCCTGTCCACACAGCTGATTGTATACGGACTTATCCTTATTTATCTGAAGAACGGTACCAACAACGGACAGACCCTGAGCGGACTTTCTGACGGATACCGTTCCCTGGTAACAGGAACTCTGTTCAAGATCGGCAATACGGCCGTTCCCAGATATGTCCTGTATTCCCTGATCCTTACAGTGCTCATGTGGATTATCTGGAACAAGACCACATTCGGAAAGAACATGTTTGCAGTGGGTTCCAACGAGGAAGCAGCAAACGTATCCGGTGTAAACGTATCCCGCACCATTATGATGGTATTCGTTCTGGCTGGTATGATGTATGCCATCACAGGTTTCCTGGATGGAGCACGTATCGCTTCCGCCAACGCCAACACAGGTCTCAACTATGAGTGTGATGCCATTGCCGCATGTGTAATCGGCGGTGTATCCTTTGTCGGCGGTATCGGTAGAATCAGCGGCATTGTAGTCGGTGTTCTTCTTCTGCAGATTATTTTCGCAGGCCTGAACTTCCTGTCTGTGGATGCCAACATGCTGTATATCATCAAAGGTCTTATTATTCTGATTGCCTGCGCCATCGACATGCGCAAGTATCTGGTACGTAAGTAAGTATGGCTGAAGAAAAAGAGAAAAGGAGCCCCCGTCAGCTGCGGGGGCTCTATGATAAGGTAAACATATCCGTAAGCTCGCTGAACAGAATTATCATTGTACTGTGTGTTCTGCTTGTGGCCTGCATGGCCTTTGGAATTTCCAGAGGCGGCTATCAGGTGGATTTTAATTCCATGGGAGGAACAGCGGTGGAAAGCCAGGAAAGAATGTACGGAGATCTGGTGGAACCGCCGGAAGATCCCACCCGGGAGGGATATACCTTTTCCGGCTGGTATCTGGATGAAGGAGCCACAGTCCCCTGGAACATGGAAACAGATACAGTAACAGGGTCCATGACCCTGTATGCCGGGTGGAGCCAGTAGGACATCCTGCTGCCGGACGGATGAAAAGGACAGAACAAGGGAATCAGAAATTCTGACGCCGGTCTTCCGAAAGGAGACCGGCGTCTTTCTCATGCCGGGAAAACATTTTTTCCTGTTCCCGAGGCGGGAAGCCGGAAGACCCTGAAACTGCGAAACAGACGGAAAGAAGATTCACTTTCCTGAAGGGGAAGCAGCTTCCTGAAGAAACTTCTGACGCTTGATTCCGTAATAGATTCCGATGGATACATGACCGGCTGCCCGGTATCCGCGCTCTTCGTAGTAGCGGTTGAGTTTTTCACTGGATTCAGAGCAGTCGAGGCGGAGAACTTTCCTGCCGGATGCGCGGAGATAGGATTCCAGCTGCTCCAGATAGATACTGCCGGCTCCTTTCACGTCTCCGGCTCCTGCGAAATTGTGGAGATAAGCGGCGGAAATGCCGTCCGGTTCCCAGCACCAGTCATCAAAGGTCAGAACTCCTGTACAGACCGTCCGTCCGGTTTCGTCTTTCAGAATAAACAGACGTTTTTCGTCTATGGCCTTCAGGTAATATTCTTTCGGAAAGATGGTCCAGTAATCTTCCTTGTTCCACTGTTCAATTCCTGTTTCGTCCATCCAGCGGATTCTGCTTTCGATCAGGGCAAAGACCTGATCTGCGTCTGTTTTTTCTGCATTCTGAAACGTGTAGTTCATCCGGAAATCCCTCCTGACAGTCCTTTTTCTGCCATTTTATCACAATCCTGCCGGAAAGCAACAGGCGAATGAAAGGGGGCCTTCTTGCATCAGAACATGGAACATGATAACATGGATTCATGACAGGGCACCGGAAACGGCGGAAACATTTTGAATGCAACGGGAGGTATGACCCATGAAGAAAAGAAAAAAAACAGAAAACCGGCTGCCTCTTCTGGCTACTGCCGGCCTGCTTTTTCTGTGCATGACAGGAGCCATAATGTTCTGGAACCGGGGAGGTGCTATGGGGGAATATGAACCGGTTCTCAGGCCGGACCGTGAGACGTCAGGGAACATGGAAACCGGGAAAGGAACAAAGAGGCAGGAAACCCAGGAGGCGGAACACATTTCAGAAACAGAAAAAATAAGGATTGCTGCAGAGATGCCGGAAGAGACGCTTCCTGAAACGGATTCTCCGAATACCGGAATGGAGAAAGCACAGATCCTGCTGGACGAAATGTCTCTGGAAGAAAAAGCAGGACAGATGTTTCTTGTGAGATACCCGGAGGACGGGGCGGAGGAAATGACCGGAACATATTTCCCGGCCGGCTATATCATGTTCGCCAGAGATTTTGAAGGAAAAGACGATGCCATGGTGTCAGAAGAGATCCGGGCCCTGCAGGCAGCGGCACGGACGCCCCTGCTGATTGCCGCAGACGAAGAAGGGGGAACGGTGAACCGTGTCAGCCGCAGTCCTCTTCTCAGAGAGTCTCCGTTTCTGTCACCGCAGCAATTATATGAAGAAGGCGGAATGGAGCGGATTGAATCTGATACACGGGAAAAAAGCCGGTTTCTTAAGGAGTTGGGGATCAATGTGAACTTCGCTCCCGTCTGCGACGTATCAGAAGATCCGGAGGATTTCATATATGAAAGAAGTTTCGGAAAAGATGCAGAGCAGACTTCGGAATATGTGAGGATCGTGACGGAAACGATGGGGGAAGAGCAGATGGGATGTGTGCTGAAACATTTTCCCGGATATGGAAACAATGAGGATACCCACACAGGAATGGCCAGAGACGAGCGTTCATATGAGACGTTTGTAAATACAGACTTTCTGCCGTTTCAGGCAGGAATCGCTGCCGGTGCACCGATGGTGCTGGTTTCTCATAATGTGGTGTCCTGTATGGATCAGAACCGCCCGGCGTCCCTTTCTCCTGCCGTACACAGGATACTGAGAGAAGAACTGAATTTTTCCGGAGTCATTGTGACCGATGATCTGGATATGGAAGGCGTCCGGGAATTTGCCGATGACCGGGAGGCTGCCGTACTGGCTGTGGAAGCCGGAAATGACCTTCTGTGCTGTTCAGATGTGGAACTCCGGATGCAGGCAGTTCTGGACGCGGTTGAATCGGGACGGATTACAGAAGAAAGGATCAATGAATCGGTTCTCAGAATTCTGAACCTGAAGATATCGCTGGGGATTCTGTAGAGATGCCGGATGTTTCAGAGGCAGATGCACAGGGCCGGGAAGCGTATGCCGGATAGATATTGACAAATATCGGGAATCGAGTTAGGATGCTTGAAAGAAGACGTTTTTCCGGTACAGGAAAAACGGACGGGTGCAGACCGTACCCGGACAAAAGAGGGGGGAGTCCGGACTCCCAAAAGGAGGATAAAATGCAGGTAAACAAAGTATGGGCAGTGTATTTCAGCCCCACAGGCGGTACGGAAAAGGTGGTAAAGACCATTGCAGAGACAATGGCTGCAAAATTCGGTCTGGATGTGAATGAAATTGATCTTACAAAACCGGAAAACCGGAAAAAAACATATGAATTCGGCGGAGAAGATCTGGCAGTGGTGGGAACCCCGGTGTATGCCGGAAGAATCCCCAATAAAATTCTCCCGGATCTGGAGGCCTGTCTTGCAGGCAGCGGAACAAAGGCAGTTCCTGTGAGCGTTTTCGGAAACCGCAGCTTTGACGATGGACTGATGGAACTGAAGCTTTTGCTGGAGGCCCGTGGATTTGTGCCGGTGGCAGCAGCGGCAGCCGTAAGCCAGCATGCATTTTCAGAGACTCTTGCGGCAGGACGCCCGGATGAAAAGGATCTGGAAGAACTTCGGGCCTTTGCGGAAAGAACCGCGGAAAAGGTCATGGCCGGAGAGACGTTTGAGGCAGTTTCTGTCCGCGGAAACAACCCGGTGGGACCCTATTACACACCGCTGACGGAAGAAGGGACACCGGCGAAATTCCTGAAAGCCAAACCTCTGACGGACACGGAACTCTGTGATCACTGCGGAATCTGCGCTCAGGTCTGTCCGGTGGGAAGCATTGATGCTGAAGATGAGAGCCAGGTGCCCGGTATCTGCATCAAATGTCAGGCATGCGTGAAAAAATGTCCGAAACACGCAAAGTATTTTACTGATGAGCAGTTCCTGTCCCATGTCCGCATGATTGAGAAGAACTATTCTGCCAGATCAGAAAACAGCTTTTTTGAAAACTGATGATTCCGGAGTGAGTTTCCGGCATCAAAGGCGATAAAACAAAAGAACCTTCCATATTTTCAGATTCCCCGGGACAGCATCCCGGGGCAGAAAATAAGGAAGGTTTTTGTCTGTATAAAAAGAAGAAAACCCAGGATGCAACTTTTTCAGCTTCAGGGGAATCTATAAGACAGAGTGGAATGAAACTCAGTGAGAAAGAGAGAAGGGGTGCCCCTATGAAACAGGACCTGTATGACAAAATTGTAAATTACATCGTTGAAAACCAGAACAAATTCTACAGACTGGCTTTCAGCTATCTGGGAAATCAGGAGGATGCTCTGGACGCCGTCCAGGAATCAATCCTGAAGGCACTGGAACATTATGGTGACATCCGCAATGAAAATGCGGTGAAAACCTGGTTTTACCGGATCATTGTAAATGAAAGTCTGCGGATTCAGAAAGAAAGGAAACGGATGGCTCCGCCCGCTGAAGTTCAGGAAGAGATTCCCTATGAAGAAAAGGGATTTCTCAGGGAAGACGATGATCTGTATTCCAGGATCAACTGTCTGGAGGAAGACGCCCAGAAAATCATCAAGCTGCGTTTTTATGAGGAACTGTCTCTGAAAGAGATCGCGGATGTGATGGACATGAATCTGAATACGGTCAAGGCAAAACTGTACCGCGGACTGAAAACCTTAAAAATCGCCGTTCAGGAGGTGGACCTATGAAACAGATGGATGAGGCAAAAAGAAAATATGATGAAATTCTGATTCCCGATGAACTTTCCGACCGGGTACGGGCAGCGGTAGGTCAGGCGGATGAAAAACGGAGTCAGGCGAAGAAAATCCTGCAGATGAGGAAACGGAAAAAAGCCGTAAAGGGCGGAATTGCGGCGGCTGCCGCAGTGGTGCTGTTTACGGCAGGGCTCAATACCAGCACCGCGTTCGCGGAAGGAGTCAGTGCCATCCCTGTCATCGGAACTGTGGCCAGAGTACTGACATTCCGCTCGTATGAGACCACCGAGGATGACATGTATATTTCCGTGGATATTCCCAGTGTGGAGATGATTTCCGAAGATCTCGGAGGACTAGAAAACCAGATCAACGAAGAAATTCACGGATTCTGTGAGGCATATGCCGACGAGGCCAAGGAACGTGCCTGTGAATACAGGAAGGCATTTCTGGAAACCGGCGGCACCGAGGAGGAATGGAGGGAGCACAACATCAAAATCAAAGTATGGTATGATGTCAAGTCCCAGACGGATCAGATCCTTTCACTTACGGTAACGGGAAGTGAGAACTGGAGCACAGCGTACAGCGAAACAAAATATTACAGCATCGATCTGGAAAACGGGAAGCTGCTGACGCTGGAGGATGTACTGGGAGAAGAGTACGCACAGATTGCCGATGAAAGCATCCGGGAACAGATGAAGGAACGGGAAGAGAACGAAGGGATTGTCTACTGGACAGAAGAAGAGGCCGGTTTCTCCGGAGTCAGTGAAAACACAAACTTTTATATCAATCAGGACGGAAATCCCGTAATCGTGTTTGAAGCCTATGAAGTGGCTCCCGGGGCATATGGAACACAGGAGTTTGTCATTGAAAAGTAAATCGGGACAGGAGGATGAGGGGAAAAGGATAAAGACAGAGGATAAAGGAAAAGGATAAAGATAAAGGATAAAGATAAAGGACAGGGATAAAAACAGACACAGAGGCTGCGAGAAAGAGAAAACATGAGAAAAAGGGATTCCGGAGTATACGGAATCCCTTTTTCTCACAGGGAGAAATTGGGCACAGGATAGAGCAGCAGTGATTGCGGGCAAAAAGACTCCATGGTATAATAACCGCAAAGCGGTTATTATACCTGCGCATGCCGGATTCTGCGTTAACCGCAGAAGACCGGGCGCAAAATAAGGATACCATGTCCGGAGGACATGGTATAATAACCGCAAAGCGGTTATTATACCTGCGCATGCCGGATTCTGCGTTAACCGCAGAAGACCGGGCGCAAAATAAGGATACCATGTCCGGAGGACATGGTATAATAACCGCAAAGCGGTTATTATACCTGCGCATGCCGGATTCTGCGTTAACCGCAGAAGACCGGGCGCAGAAGGAAATGGATATAATCGCAGACAGGGACCGGACACGCATCGTCTGCCGGAGAGACGGGGAAAGAAAAAACAGACCGGGAAACGGCGGGAATATGCAGAAAAGGGAAAGCAAAAACGAAAACAGGGGGTAAAATATGAACGTCCATTTTGAAGAATGCTGGGAAAAGACAAAATACGAATCAGACCATGTTCTGAAGCTGAACGGAAGAGAGATTCCCTACCACACCGTATGCGAAGATAATTTCTTTTATGATGAGGATGGAAAGGCGGTAGCCACCATCTATTCTTATGCCTACTTCCGGAGCGATGTCAGAAATGCTGCTTCCAGACCGGTGATGTTTGCCTACAACGGAGGGCCGGGTTCCGCCAGTCTCTGGCTTCATCTGGGCCTGATCGGACCCAGACGCGTAAAACTGGAAGATGAAATCCATCTTCCCACGGTACCGCCCTTCGAACTGGAGGATAATCCCAACTGCGTCCTGGATCTCTGCGACCTTGTGGTGGTGGATATGGTGGGAACCGGACTGGGGCGTTTGTTTGACGAGAAGGCCAAGGAACAGTTTTACGGATCGGATGCGGATATCCGTCAGCTGGCCATGTTTGTGGACGGATGGCTTACCAGATACGGGCGCCACAACAGTCCTGTTTTTCTGGCAGGAGAGAGCTACGGGACCGGAAGATCCGCGCTGCTTGCAGCGGAACTTCTGGGGGGAGGACCGGAAAACCAGGATACTCTGGGCATATCCGTCAGCGGAATCATGCTTCTGGGAACCTATTTCTATCAGCCGACGCCCTTTGCGGAGACCGTGCTGAATCTTCCGTCCATGGCAGCAACCAACTGCTATCATCATCCTGAGGGAAAACCGTCTCTGAAAGAATTTGTGCGGGAAGCCTATGAATTTGCGGGGGGCCAGTATCTGACCGGTTACATCCGCGGAGACGAGCTGCCGGAACAGGAAAAGGAAAAACTGGTGGAAAGGCTGGCCTGGTTTACGGGACTGAAAAAAACGTATCTGGAACAGAACTGGATGAATCTTAATATGCGCGAATACATGAAGCGGCTTCTGGAAGACCGCCATCAGGTGGTGGGATTCTACGACAGCCGGTATGCCTGGCCGGACCTTCCGGATGTGCCGGATGCCAACGTGATTGCCGATGACGCTGCCATGGGACAGTATACGCCCGCCTATCAGGCAGGGTTTGCACTTCTGCGGGATGAGCTGAATATCCGGGTAGAGAGGCGAAGCAAGGGACTTGCCCATGGGGTCAACGTGCAATGGGACAGAAAATTCAAACGGAATCCCGGACAGGCACTGGCAGGAGCCATGCGCAGGAATCCGAAGCTGAGAGTCTTCTTTGCGTCAGGCCTGTTTGATCTCTGTACCACAGCGGGAAACGCCAGATATCTTGCCACCCATTCCCGGCTGGATCCGGAACGGGTTACCATCGGGGAATATCCGTCCGGCCATATGGCCTATCTGGGCAATGAAAGTGCGGAACTTCTGGGAAAGGATCTGCGGAGCTTTATCCTGAAAACTCTGGGAGACCGGGAAGGAGGAGAGAAGCCGTGCCGGGAGTAAGACACACGCATATCCGCCATCTGGTGAGCATTCAGGCAGAGGCGGAAGAAAAATTTCTCAGAGAATTCCGGCGGGGCAGCTACACTCCGGAACATCCTCTGACGGCCTGGAACCTTTACGGAATCAATCCCCTGTCTGCGGTTCTGGCCTTTCGTACCAGCCGGAAGACGGCTGTCACCGTTACCGTCCGGGGAAAACAGAAAGAAGGCGATCTTTCCCACACGTTTCCGGCGGCAGAAGAACATGTGATTCCGGTGACAGGCCTTTATCCTGCATATGACAATCAGGTGGAGATCCGCCTGTATCAGGGAGAAACGTACAGGGTTTCCATACAGGTTCCGGATCTCTTCGGAGGAAAGACTGTGATGGAATCCATGGAGACGACGCCGGAATATCTGAAGGATCAGCTGATGTTCATATCTCCGGCCAGTGAGGACCTGGCGTCGGCTTTCGATTATGCAGGAGATATCCGGTGGCATCTGAATGTGCCCTGTGTTTTTGATATCCGGAAGCTGAAAAACGGGAATTTCCTGACAGGAAGCAGCCGCCTGATGGGAATGCCTTACTATATGGCAGGACTTTATGAAATCGCTCCGTGCGGAAAAATTTACAGGGAATACCGGGTCCCCGGAGGATATCATCATGACCAGTTTGAGATGCCGGACGGAAATCTCCTCTGTCTTACCGGAGAGCCGGCCGGGGAGACCGTGGAGGATCAATGTGTGCTTATTCACAGGGAAACAGGGGAAATTCTGAAAACCTGGGATTTCAAAAAAATTCTTCCTGTGGGTGCCGCAAAAAGCGGCAGCTGGTCGGAGGAAGACTGGTTCCACTGCAACAGTGTCTGGTATGACGAACATACGGATTCCCTGACGTTTTCAGGAAGGCATATGGATGCCGTAATCAATGTGGACTATGAAACAGGGAAGCTTAACTGGATTCTCGGAGATCCGGAAGGATGGCCGGAGGAATGGGTCAGAACATATTTTTTCACGCCGGAAGGAAAGGATTTCCGGTGGCAGTATGAACAGCATTCTGCCCTGATCACTCCGGACGGGGATGTTATGTGCTTTGACAATCATCACTGGGGATCAAAAAAACCGGAAATGTACAGAAAAGCAGCGGAAAGCTTTTCCAGAGGGGTCCGGTACCGGATCGATATGAAAAAGCGTACGATCCGTCAGGTGTGGCAGTACGGAGAGGAGCTGGGATCCGACTTTTTCTCTCCCTATATCAGCAATGTGGCATATTACGGAGAAGGCCATTACATGATCCATTCCGGAGGAATCGCCTTTGACAGGGACGGAAATCCTTCCGATGTCCTGGGAACCCTGGCGAAAGCTGGAGGCTGCCGGATGATTTCTGTGACAGAAGAAAGATATGGGGAAAAGCAGATGTTAAGGATGCAGGTGGAAGGCAATTACTACCGTGCCAAAAAGATGCGCCTTTACGGAGACGGCGCAGAGTTCCTGCCCGGTCCCGGAAAAATCCTGGGGTCTCTGGGAAAAACGAAGGAACTGGATTTTGAACTGCCTGCAGTCTGGGAAGGGGAACTGCTGCCGGATTCTTTTGAAGCAGGGATCGAGGAAGAGGAAGACCGTTTTACTTTTTACGGTACGTTCGAAAAAGGACAGGCGGTGGAACTGCTTCTGGAAAAAGGTCAGGAAGTTCACCGGTATTATATTTCCACGGCAGCCATTGAATATCAGGCCATGTGCTGCGGCACCTTTCTGGAATCCGATCCCAGAAAGGCCAGGCTGTTTGTCAGCAAAACCGGTCTTTCCGGCACATACTGTGTGCGGGTGATCATCAATGACAGGAAATATGATACGGGAGAGACTGTCTGCTGCGATTAGAATTCTGAAAAGGGGGTATCCTATGTGCATGGTATGTGAGCGGATCCGGGCAATCCGGAGAGGAGAGAACCGTTATTTTGTAAAAGAGCTGGAGACGGGATTTGTGGTTCTCGGGGATTTCCAGAGATTCCGAGGATATACATTGTTTCTGTGCAAAGAATGCAGAACAGAACTGCACTTTCTGGACAGGGAATTCAGAAAAAAGTTTCTGGAGGAAATGGCATTGACGGCTGAAGCCGTATACTATGCGTTCGGGGCAGAAAAACTCAACTATGAGCTTCTGGGAGCAGGGGAAGGGGTTCATATGCACTGGCATATTTTTCCGAGACGTGCAGGCGACACGCCGGGACCGGGACCGGTATGGCAGCTTCCCAAGGCAGAACTTTATGATGAAAAATACCGCCCTTCCGACGATGAACTGATTCAGATGAAAGAACTGCTGAAGGCGGAACTAGAAAAGCGTATGTCATTTTGTGAATGAATCTTAATTTTGAATAAACAAAATTGACAAATGAGAGAATAGACTTTAGAATGAGAATATGGAAATATAAAAAATAAGGAGGTAATATAAGATGGAATTAAAAGGAAGCAAGACAGAACAGAACCTGATTGCCGCATTTGCAGGTGAGTCCCAGGCCAGAAACAAATACACGTATTTTGCCAGCGTGGCAAAGAAAGAAGGCTTTGAACAGATTTCCGCAATTTTCCAGGAAACAGCAGATAACGAAAAAGAGCATGCGAAAATGTGGTTCAAGGAACTGAAGCTTCTGGGAAATACAGCTGAGAACCTGAAGGCAGCTGCAGAAGGCGAAAATTACGAATGGACCGATATGTACAAGACTTTCGCAGAAGAAGCCGAAGCAGAGGGCTTTACGGAAATCGCGAGAAAGTTCCGCATGGTTGCCGATATCGAAAAGACACATGAAGAGAGATATCTGAAGCTGCTCCACAATGTGGAAATGAAACAGGTATTTGAAAAAGCGGAAGAGACCATGTGGGTCTGCAGAAACTGCGGTCATATTGTGGTGGGCAAGAAAGCTCCCGAGGTTTGTCCTGTCTGTGCACATCCCCAGAGCTATTTCGAAATGAGAAAAGAAAATTACTAAAACGGATGCAGAGCGAAACAGAAAGTCCGTCCCGCGGGAAACCGGGGACGGACTTTTTTCCTTTGCAATTTCATGAAAGTATGCTATAATAACCGCGAAACGGTTATTGCAGCCGCGTATACCGGATTCCGCGTCTGCCGCGGAAAGCCGGACGTGATGAAGCGTGTCCTGAGGGCATGCCATGATAACCGCAGAGCGGTTACAGGAAGCAGGCGGCCATTTGGGCCGTCCGGAAAAATAATACAGGGGAGCAGAAAAACATGAAAATGAGGCGAGTTTTTTTAAAACTGAGCGGTGAAGCTCTGGCAGGCCCCAAAAAGACAGGATTTGACGAAGATACGGTAAAGGAAGTGGCACGGCAGGTGAAAATGTCCGTGGATTCCGGCGTACAGGTGGGAATCGTAATCGGCGGCGGAAATTTCTGGCGCGGGCGTACCAGTGAGGCCATTGACAGAACAAAAGCAGATCAGATCGGCATGCTGGCGACCGTGATGAACTGTATCTATGTGTCGGAGATCTTCCGCAATGCAGGGATGATGACTCAGATCCTTACCCCATTCGAATGCGGCTCCATGACAAAGCTGTTTTCCAAAGACAGGGCAAATAAATATTTCGAAAAGGGAATGGTGGTATTCTTTGCAGGCGGCACGGGACATCCGTATTTTTCCACGGATACGGGAATCGCACTGCGCGCCATCGAAATGGATGCGGACTGCATCCTTCTGGCAAAAGCCATTGACGGTGTTTATGACAGTGACCCGAAAATCAATCCCAATGCCAGAAAATATGACACGATTTCCATACAGGAGGTCATCGACAAAAAACTGGCGGTGGTGGATCTTACGGCGTCCATCATGTGCATGGAGCACAAAATGCCCATGGCGGTCTTCAGTCTGAATGAAAAGGACGGAATTGCCAATGCAATGCAGGGAAATATTAACGGTACGGTGGTTACCGCTGAATCATAGGAGGATTTTATGCAGGAAGAATTAAAAGTATATGAAGAGAAGATGGAAAAATCCATTGCGTCCATGATGAACGAATTTGCATCCATCCGTGCTGGACGCGCCAATCCCCATGTATTGGACAAGATCAAAGTGGATTATTACGGCACACCCACTCCGATTCAGCAGGTGGGAAATATTTCCGTTCCCGAGGCCAGAATGATTCTGATCCAGCCGTGGGAGAAGAGCCTGATCAAGGCCATTGAAAAAGCAATCCAGACTTCTGATCTGGGAATCAATCCCAACAATGACGGAAGCTGCATCCGCCTGATCTTTCCGGAGCTTACGGAAGACCGCCGTAAGGAACTGGCCAAGGACGTAAAGAAAAAAGGCGAGGCTGCAAAAGTTGCTGTCCGCAATATCCGCCGGGATGCCAATGAGACCATCAAGAAAATGGAAAAGAACGACGAGATCTCTGAGGACGACCGGAAAGATGCAGAAACCAGAATCCAGAAGATGACGGACAAGGCCATTGAGAAGATCGATAAGGCCGTGGAAAACAAGACCAAGGAAATTCTTACAGTTTAATCTGCAGGGGGCGGGAATACCTGCCCTCTGTTTTGCGTATGCCGTAAAAAACGGCGGGGAGTACAGAAAATGGAAAACACACAGAGGATCCCGGCCCATGTGGCCATGATTCTGGACGGAAACGGCCGGTGGGCAAAGAAACGCGGCCTTCCCAGACAGATGGGACATAAAAAGGGATGCGAGACCCTGGAGCAGATTGTGGAAGATGCCGCCAGAATCGGCATCCGCTATCTGACAGTTTACGGCTTTTCAACGGAAAACTGGAAACGGCCGGAAGCAGAAGTGGGAGCGCTGATGCAGCTGTTCCGGTTTTATGCCAAACGGCTTTTAAAGATTGCGTCGGAACACGATGTCCGCGTAAAGATGATCGGAGAGCGGAGCCGGTTTGCGCCGGATCTGGTGGCCGCCATCAACAGCCTGGAAGAAGAAACCAGGGAAAATCAGGGCATGACATTTATTATTGCCGTCAACTACGGAAGCAGGGATGAGATCACAAGGGCAGTGAGAAAGGCAATGTCTGACTGCCTGAACGGAAAGCTGAGCCCGGAGAATATGACGGAAGAAGTATTTGCCTCCTATCTGGATACGGCGGGAATTCCGGATCCGGACCTTCTGATCCGGACCAGCGGGGAACTGAGGCTTTCCAATTACCTGCTGTGGCAGCTGGCCTATTCGGAACTTTATGTGACCGACTGTCTGTGGCCGGATTTCAGCAGGGAAGAGCTGCTGAAAGCCATAGACCAGTACAGCAGGCGTGACAGGCGGTTCGGCGGGCTTTCCGCGGCAGAAAATAAGTAAGGGAGTGGTTTCATGTTCACAACCAGACTCATAAGCGGGGTCATCCTTGTGATTCTGGCTGCAGTTCTTCTGATTGCAGGAGGAACGCCGCTGTTTCTGGCATCTGCGGTCATTTCTCTGGCCGGGCTGTTTGAACTGTACCGGGTTATGAAAATCGAGCGGAGTGTGCCGGGGGCCATCGGGTATCTGGCAGGAATCATGTATTATGGCCTTCTCTGGTACGGAAAGGCAGGAACAGATGCATTTTTTCTGCTGATCATACTGGCGCTGATGCTGCTGATGACGGTATATGTGGTGACGTTTCCGAAATACGGAACCGAACAGATTACAGTGGCTTTTTTCGGAATTTTCTACCTTGCAGTGATGTTTTCCTATGTTTACAGGGTCCGGCAGATGGCCGACGGAAAATTCCTGGTATGGCTGATTGTCATAAGTGCATGGGGATGTGATACCTGTGCCTACTGTGTGGGAAAACTGATGGGAAAACACAAGATGGCACCGGTCCTGAGCCCCAAAAAGACGGTGGAAGGCGCCGTGGGAGGCGTTCTGGGAGCCGCGCTTCTGGGGGTCCTTTACGGACTGTTTTTCAGAAGCAGCATGATGGAAATACCGGAACCGGAAGTCATAAGCGGCCTGGCCTGCGCCATTGCAGCTGTTATTTCACAGATCGGAGACCTTGCGGCATCCGCCATCAAGAGAAATCACGGAGTCAAGGATTACGGGCATCTGATCCCCGGACACGGCGGTGTTCTGGACCGGTTTGACAGTATGATTTTTACGGCACCGGCGGTTTATTTTGCGGTGCTTCTTTTAGGATAGATTCAGGAGACACAGAATGAAAAAAATTGCCATTTTAGGCTCCACCGGTTCCATCGGGACACAGACCCTGGAGGTGGTGCGCGCCAATCAGGATATCCGGGTGACGGCCATTGCAGCCGGAAGCAATATCGGAATGCTGGAGCAGCAGATCCGGGAATTTTCTCCGGCAGTCTGCGGTGTTTTCCGGGAAGAAAAGGCGAAGGAACTGGCTGTCCGGGTAAAGGATACGGAAACCAGGATTGTTTCCGGCATGGAAGGACTTCTGGAAATTGCAGAAATGGAAGGCTATGAGATCCTTGTGACCGCTGTGGTGGGCATGATCGGAATCCGTCCCACCATTGCCGCCATCAGGACCGGAAAGGACATTGCACTTGCCAATAAGGAGACACTGGTGACAGCAGGACATCTGATCCTGCCGCTGGTGAAGGAAAAGGGTGTACGCCTGCTTCCTGTGGACAGTGAGCACAGCGCAATTTTCCAGTGCTTAAACGGGGAACACGGGAATAAAATAGAAAAGATTCTTCTGACGGCGTCAGGAGGGCCTTTTTACGGATACAGCCGGAAAGATCTGGAGCATGTAAAAGTGGAGGATGCGCTCAGGCATCCCAACTGGTCCATGGGCAGGAAGATCACCATAGACAGCTCCACCATGGTCAACAAGGGACTGGAAGTGATGGAGGCAAAATGGCTTTTTGATGTATCCATGGACGATATTCAGGTGGTGGTGCAGCCCAAGAGCATCATTCATTCCATGGTTCAGTTTGAGGACGGCGCTGTCATGGCGCAGATGGGAACTCCCGATATGAAGCTGCCCATCCAGTATGCTCTTTTTTATCCGGAACGGAGACCCATGGGCGGAAAACGGCTGGATTTCTGGGAACTTCAGGAAATCACCTTCGGGAAGCCGGACCCTGAAACCTTCCGGGGACTCGCACTGGCCTACGAGGCCGGCAGGGCAGGCGGATCCGTTCCTGTGGTGTTCAATGCCGCCAATGAGCGTGCAGTGGCAAAATTTCTGGAGGGTTCTGTCTCCTACCTTGAAATTACAGATATAATCGAGGCATCCATGGGACATCATAAGAGAAAAGAAGCGCCGACGCTGGAAGAAATTCTGGAAGCGGAGCAGGAAACTTATGACTTTATAGAAAGCAGGTGGAACCAGATTTGATCGCAGCACTTCTTGTTTTAAGCATCATTGTGTTATTTCATGAGTTCGGCCATTTTCTGCTGGCACGGCTGAACGGAGTGACTGTGGTGGAGTTTTCGGTGGGATTCGGGCCCAGGCTCCTTTCCCGGGTAAGCAGAAAAAGCGGAACCCGGTATTCTCTGAAACTGCTTCCGCTGGGAGGTTCCTGCGCCATGCTGGGAGAAGACGAGGAAGACAGTCAGGAGGGAGCTTTCGGTACAAAATCTCCGTGGGCAAGGATTTCCATTATTGCAGCGGGTCCGCTGTTCAATTTCCTCATGGCATTTGTATTTGCGCTGGTGATTGTTTCCTGCGCAGGATATGATTCACCGGAACTGACCGGTGTGACGGAAGGATATGCGGCCGGGGAGGCCGGAATGCAGGCGGGGGACGTAATTACAGGCATCGGCGGACGCCATGTGGAGATTGCAAGAGACATTACCCTCTACATGCTGGTTCACCCGTCGGACCCCGTGGAAATCACCTACAGAAGATGGAATGCAGATTCGGGACGATGGGAAAAGCATGAAACGGTGCTGGAACCCAGGTATTCGCAGGAACAGGGGAGCTATATGCTGGGAGTTCAGTTCAGCTATTACAGGAAGCCCGTGTCGGGCCCCCTGGAGGCGTTGAAATACAGTGCCTGGGAAGTGAAATACTGGATTCAGTCTGTTATTGACAGCCTGAAAATGATGGCGGCCGGTTCCGTGAAATCGGATGATATTGCCGGTCCTGTGAGAATTGTGACGATTATTGATGATACTGTGGATGAGGCCAGAGAATACGGATTCATGACGGTGCTGTTAAGCGTCCTGAACCTTTCCGTGCTGTTCTCGGCAAACCTGGGTGTTATGAATCTGCTTCCTCTTCCCGCGCTGGACGGAGGCAGACTTGTCTTTCTGTTCCTGGAGCTCCTGAGGGGGAAACCTGTGGACCAGAAGTTTGAAGGAGCGGTACATCTGGCGGGAATGGCGCTTCTGATGGTATTCATGGTGTTTGTGATCTTCAATGATATCAGAAATATTTAACGGAGGAACGGGCATGTACAGGGAGAATACGAAAGTCATCCGCATAGGGGACAAAGTGATCGGGGGAGGAAATCCCGTTCTGATCCAGTCCATGTGCAACACGAAAACGGAGGACACGGAAGCTACGGTAAATCAGATCCTGAAACTGGAAGCGGCCGGATGCGACATTATCCGGGTGGCGGTTCCGACCATGGAAGCAGCTGCGGCCCTCAGAACCATAAAGAAACAGATCCACATTCCGATTGTGGCGGATATTCATTTCGATTACCGCCTGGCCATTGCGGCCATTGAAAGCGGTGCCGACAAAATCCGGATCAATCCGGGAAATATCGGTTCCGCCGAACGGGTCCGGGCTGTGGTGGATAAGGCAAAGGAGTACGGGATTCCCATCCGGGTGGGCGTCAACAGCGGTTCCCTGGAAAAGGATCTGGTGGAAAAATACGGCAAAGTCACGGCGGAAGCTCTGGTGGAGAGCGCCGAAAAGCAGGCGGCCATTATTGAGGAAATGGGATATGACAACCTGGTGATCAGCATCAAGTCTTCTGACGTACTCATGTGCGTGAAAGCCCATGAACTGCTGGCTGCAAGGTGCAGATATCCGCTTCATGTGGGGATTACGGAATCCGGCACACTGCTTTCCGGAAACATCAAGTCATCCGTGGGCCTGGGAATTATCCTGTATGAGGGAATCGGCGACACGATCCGTGTGTCCCTGACCGGAGATCCGGTGGAAGAGATAAAAAGCGCCAGACTGATTTTAAAAACCCTGAAACTGAGGAAGGGCGGCATCGAGGTGGTGTCCTGTCCCACCTGCGGCCGGACAAAAATTGACCTGATCGGCCTTGCCAACCAGGTGGAAGAGATGGTGGCCGGCATTGATCTGGACATCAAGGTGGCTGTCATGGGCTGCGTCGTCAACGGGCCGGGGGAAGCCAGAGAGGCGGATCTGGGCATTGCCGGAGGCATCGGCGAGGGCCTGCTGATCCGAAAAGGAGAGATCATAAAGAAACTGCCGGAAGAGGAACTGCTGCCGGCCCTCAGGGAAGAAATCCTGAAAATGCAAAAAGGATAAGTGATTTCGTATGGAAAAACCGTTTTTGGAGGTATTTCCGGGCTTACATATTGCAGATGAGCTGAAAGAGCTTTTGAACCTGGTGATGGTGGAGAAGGTCACCATGCCCAGGGACAGAAGCTCTGTTCGCATTTATATCGTGAGTCCGAGGCTGATCCATAAAAAGAATATTTACAGCATGGAGGAAGGCATTGCAAAGCAGCTGTTTCCGGGACGGAAGATCCAGGTGAAAATTCTGGAAAAATACAGGCTTTCAGCCCAGTATACGCCCAGAAAGCTTTATGAGGTCTATAAAGACAGCATCGAACTGGAACTGCGCCGGTTCGGCATGCTGGAATACAATATTCTCCGCCGGGCCAGAGAGGAATTCGTGGAGGAAGACCGCCTTGTGATGACCATTGAGGACAACCTGATATACCGGGAGAGATCCGGAGAAGTGGCCAGAATTCTGGAAAAAATTTTCACGGAGCGGTGCGGCCTTCCTGCGGAAGTACGGTTCCGCTATGAAAAGCGGAAAGAAGCACCTGCGGCAGAGGAAAATCAGATGCCGGAACTGTTTTCTGTGCCGGAAATGACGCAGACCGATGTTTCCCGGGAAGCAGCAGACTACATGCCCGCAGGCGGCGGAGAGGCCATGCCCTGGGACGGCGGCCCTGCGGCCGGAAAAACCGGAGATGAGGGACAGACGCCAGGCGCTCAGAATAAGTCAGGAAACAAGACGTCTGCCGCCGTTTCCCCCAAAGGCGCTGGACGGGAAGAGAAAGGTACGGAAAAGAAAAAAGAATTCGGGAAAAAGACGTTCGGCGAGTTCCGGAAAGGTGAAGGCGGATCCGGATTCCGGAAGGGAGAAGGGGGAAGGCCGCCCTACAGAAAATCAGAAAATCCCGACGTACTGTTTGGAAGAGACTTTGACAGCGACCCTGTGGAAATCCGGGAGATCATCGGTGAAATCGGCGATGTGACAGTCCGCGGAAAAATCATGAGGGTGGAAAAGCGGGAGCTGAAGAGCGGAAAGAAACTCCTCATTTTTGATATCACGGATTTCACGGACAGCATTACGGTGAAGATGTTTCTGCGGGAAGATCAGGAAGAAGACGCGTCAAAGGCGGTGGCGGAAGGGAATTTTATCAAAATTCACGGTATTACCACCATCGACCGCTTTGACGGGGAACTGACCATCGGCTCCGTATCCGGAATCAAAAAGTGCGAAGATTTTTCATCAAAACGGACAGACAACAGTCCGGTAAAACGGGTAGAGCTCCACTGTCATACCAAAATGAGCGACATGGACGGGGTATCGGAAGTCAAAGACATAATCAAGCGGGCGAAAAAATGGGGAATGCCTGCCCTGGCGGTGACGGATCATGGCTGTGTGCAGGCGTTTCCCGACGCCAGCCATGCGCTGGACAAGGGGGATTCCTTTAAGGTCCTTTACGGCGTGGAAGGATACCTGGTGGACGACATGAAGGAGACTGTGGTGAATTCCAGAAATCAGAGTCTTTCCGGAACATTTGTGGTGTTCGATATCGAGACCACGGGATTCTCACCGTCCAGAAACAGGATCATAGAAATCGGTGCGGTGAAAGTGGAGAACGGGGAAATTACGGACCGGTTCAGTGAGTTCGTGAATCCGGATGTCCCCATTCCGTTCGATATCGAACGTCTGACCGGAATCAATGACGCCATGGTGATGGATGCCCCGAAGATTGATGAAATTCTGCCCCGTTTTCTGAGTTTCTGTGAAGATGCAGTGCTGGTGGCCCATAATGCATCATTTGACGTAAGCTTCATCAGCCACAATGCAGAAGAACAGGGACTGGAGTTTGACCCTACGGTGCTGGATACGGTTTCTCTGGCCAGAGCCCTTCTTCCCAACCTGAACCGGTACAAACTGGACACGGTGGCCAAGGCCGTGGGCGTTTCTCTGGAAAACCATCACCGGGCCGTGGATGATGCGGAAGCCACAGCCGGAATCTTTCTGGTGTTTGTGAAAATGCTGAGAGAGGGACACGGTATGGAAACCCTGGACGATCTGAGTGCGTTCAACAAGGTCAGTGACGAGGCAATCATGAAAATGCCGGTCTATCATGTGATTATTCTGGCGGCCAATGATCTTGGAAGAGTGAATCTGTACCGGCTGGTGTCATGGTCCCATGTCCGGTTCTTTTCCAGGAAACCCAGGATTCCCAAGAGCCTTCTCAACGAATACCGGGAAGGGCTCATCATCGGTTCTGCCTGTGAGGCAGGAGAACTGTACCAGGCCATCCTGAGGGGGGGCGGGGATGCAGAACTCGCAAGACTGGTGCGGTTTTATGATTATCTGGAGATCCAGCCTCTGGGCAATGACATGTTCATGCTGCAGGATGAAAAAAGCACGGTGAAAACGGTGGAGGATCTGCAGAACATCAACCGGAAAATCGTGGAACTGGGAGACCAGTTCGGAAAACCGGTGTGCGCCACCTGCGATGTCCATTTCCTGGATCCTGAAGATGAAATCTACAGGCGGATCCTGATGGCTGGGCAGGGATTCAAGGACAGCGATGAGCAGGCGCCTCTGTATCTGAGAACCACGGAAGAGATGCTTTCGGAATTTGAATACCTGGGAAGCGATAAGGCCTATGAGGTGGTGGTGACCAACACCAGAATGATTGCCGACATGTGCGAGCCCATTGCGCCGGTGCGCCCGGACAAATGCCCGCCGGTCATTGAAAATTCCGATGAAACCCTGAGAAACATTTGCTATAACCGGGCCCATGAGATGTACGGGGAAAACCTGCCGAAGATCGTGGTGGACCGTCTGGAGCGGGAACTGAATTCCATCATTTCCAACGGATTTGCCGTCATGTATATCATTGCCCAGAAACTGGTATGGAAATCCAACGAGGACGGCTACCTGGTGGGATCCAGAGGTTCGGTAGGTTCTTCTTTTGTGGCAACCATGGCGGGAATCACCGAGGTGAATCCTCTGAGCCCCCATTATTACTGTCCCAGCTGCCACTACTATGATTTTGACTCGGACGAGGTGAAAAAGTACGCCGGCATGGCCGGATGTGACATGCCGGACAAGACATGCCCGGTCTGCGGGGCGCCTCTGAAAAAGGACGGATTTGACATCCCCTTTGAGACATTCCTGGGGTTCAAGGGAGACAAGGAGCCGGATATCGACCTGAATTTCTCCGGAGAATACCAGAGCCGGGCCCATGACTATACGGAAGTGATTTTCGGAAAGGGACAGACCTTCCGGGCCGGCACCATCGGCACCCTGGCAGACAAGACCGCCTATGGGTATGTGAAGAATTATTTTGAGGAGCACGGAGAACGGAAGAGAAACTGTGAGATCAACCGTATTGTCCAGGGCTGTGTGGGAGTGCGGAGAACCACGGGACAGCATCCCGGCGGCATCGTGGTGCTTCCTCTGGGCGAGATGATTTATTCCTTTACACCGGTGCAGCATCCGGCCAATGACATGACCACCAAGACCATCACCACCCATTTTGACTACCATTCCATTGACCATAACCTGCTGAAGCTGGATATTCTGGGACACGATGATCCCACCATGATCCGTATGCTGCAGGACCTGATCGGACTGGATCCTGTCAAGGATATTCCGCTGGACTGCAAGGAAGTCATGAGCCTGTTTCAGAATACGTCGGCTCTGGGCATCACGCCGGAAGATATCGGTGGATGCAGGCTGGGAGCCCTGGGGGTACCGGAATTCGGTACGGATTTCGCCATGCAGATGCTTCTGGACACCAAGCCCAAATATTTTTCAGATCTGGTGCGGATTGCCGGTCTGGCCCATGGAACAGACGTATGGCTGGGAAATGCCCAGACCCTGATCCAGGAAGGAAAAGCCACCATTCAGACGGCCATATGCACCCGTGATGATATTATGATCTATCTGATTCAGCAGGGACTGGAGGAAGGTATGGCCTTTACCATCATGGAGGCGGTCCGGAAAGGAAAGGGACTGAAGCCGGAGTGGGAAGAAGAGATGAAGAAACATCAGGTTCCAGACTGGTATATCTGGTCCTGCAAGAAAATCAAGTACATGTTCCCCAAAGCCCACGCAGCGGCCTACGTGATGATGGCATGGCGCATTGCCTATTGCAAGGTGTTTTATCCGCTGGCTTATTACGCGGCATTTTTCAGCATCCGCGCCAGTGCCTTTTCCTATGAGCTCATGTGTCTGGGCCGGGAAAAACTGGAATTCCATCTGGCGGATTACAGGAAGCGTGCCGACACCCTGTCAAAAAAAGAGCAGGACAGCCTCAGGGACATGCGGGTGGTTCAGGAGATGTACGCAAGAGGATTCGACTTCCTGCCGCTGGATATCTATAAGGCCAGGGCAAGACACTTCCAGGTTATCGGCAACAAACTGATGCCGTCCATCAACAGCATTGACGGACTGGGAGAGAAAGCGGCGGATTCCATTGAGGAAGCTGCCAAAGACGGGAAATTCCTTTCCAAAGAGGATTTCAGAAACCGCACCAAGGTCAGCAAGACCATCTGTGATCTGATGTCGGACCTGGGAATTCTCGGGGATCTGCCGGAGACCAATCAGCTTTCCCTGTTTGACTTCGGTTTCTGACGGCATGGAAATTCCGGGGCAGACGGAGCTTCTGCTCCGGAATTTTTCACGGAGCGATTGTGATTTCCGGCAGGATGTGATAGAGTAGAGAATGCAGAAAAATTATGGGAGAGAAATTATGAAAAAAAACTGGATCGCAGCACTGGCTGCCGTTTCCGCCATGGCCATGGTCCTGGGCGGCTGCGGCACCGGCAGTTCGGCCCCGGAAAGCTCCGGAGCCGTATCTTCCGCGCCGGAAACGGCTGCGGAAACAGAAGAAGAGACGGAAGAAGGGCCTGCGTCCGGAAAGACAGCCGTACTTCTGGCTCTGGAGGATTCTGTACAGACAGACGCAGTCTGGGACGGGATCCGGAAGTATTCGGAAGAATACAATTATACCAGTACCACGGTGGACTGGCGCGGAAGCCGTACGGAGGACAGGCTTGAGGAGCTGGTAGCTTCGGAAGCAGATGCGGGTTTTTCCGCGGTGTTCTGCTACGGGGAAGCGTTCGGACCTGCTGTCCGGGCCGCCTCGGAGGCATATCCGGACACCAGATTTGTTCTTCTTGGCGCTTCCGGCCCCTTTGCACTTGGAGAAGGAAAAGAAACGGCGGAGGACAACGTCTATATTCTGGATTTCAGTGAGGAACAGGCAGGATTTCTGGCAGGCTTTTCCGCTGTGGCCGATGGTTCCATGGAACTGGGCTTCATCGGAAAGGAAGAGGATCCGTCCAGCACCCGCTTCGGTTACGGATTTATTCAGGGAGCCGATGCGGCGGCGCTGGAGCGGGAACGGGAAATTTCCGTGAAATATGCCTGCGTGGGCGAGGATCCGAAAGAAGCCGAGACACTGGCGGCCTCCTGGTTTGACGGGGGATGTGATCTGATCTTTGCGCCCGGAAGAGAAGCCGCGGAAGGTGTTTTAAAGGCCGCGGAAGAGAAAAACGGCCTGATGATGGTTTCCGGACCGGGGAGCATGGAGCCGTCGGACCGGATTCTGGCTGTTTCGGAGCTGGATCTTTCCGGAGCCGTATACCGGGCCTTCGGCATGATGGACACCGGTGAATGGAAGGGCGGAACCGTGCAGAGCCTGAAAAACGGCACGGATGCCCCCGGAATTGATCTGGAAACATCAAGGTTTTCCGGGTTTTCCGAAGATGAATATCAGATTGTCACGGACAGTCTGAAGGCAGGAGATTATGCGCCGGTTTCAGACAGAGGAAAAGACGGAAATCATCTGGAAATCTCGGATCTGACGCTGACCAATACAGAAGTCAGGACAGTTCCCGGAGAAAAGGAGGAAGAGGCGGCGCCCTGAAACAGGCTGCCTTTTTCAATGACCGGAGCACGCAGATTTCCGCAGGAGAGATCTGTCCGGGCAGTATGATTACACCAAGGAGAGGAAATGAGTATGGAGAGAGAAAAGTTTTCAACCAGGCTGGGCTTTATCCTGATTTCCGCAGGATGTGCCATCGGCCTTGGAAATGTGTGGAGGTTTCCCTATATTGTAGGGGAATACGGAGGGGCGGCTTTTGTCCTGATTTATCTGGCATTTCTGGTGATTCTTGGACTTCCCATCATCGTCATGGAATATGCTGTGGGGCGTGCCAGCCAGAAAAGCGCTGCCCTGTCCTTTGATGTACTGGAGCCTGCGGGAACCAAATGGCATTACGGAAAATATATGGCCATGGCCGGAAATTATATTCTGATGATGTTCTATACCACCGTGGGCGGCTGGATGGTCTGCTATTTTGTCAAGATGATGACCGGAGAGTTCAACGGAATGAATGCGGAGCAGGTGGCGGGAGTGTTCTCCGACATGCTGTCCCGTCCGGTCCTCATGGGGGGCTACATGATCTTTACGGTGGTGTCCTGTTTTATGGTCTGCGCGGTGGGACTTCAGAAAGGCGTGGAGCGGATCACCAAGGTCATGATGGTATGCCTGTTTGCACTGATGGTGGTGCTGGCCGTCAATTCCATTCTTCTGGAAGGCGGGGAAGCCGGACTGGAATTTTATCTGAAGCCGGATTTCGGAAAAATGGCGGAAGCCGGAATCGGAGAAGCGGTGTTTGCGGCTCTGGGCCAGTCCTTCTTTACGCTCAGCATCGGAATCGGAGCTCTTGCCATTTTCGGAAGCTATATCGGAAAAGAAAAACGTCTGGCCGGTGAGGCGGTCAGCGTGCTCATCCTGGATACGGCAGTGGCATTCATGGCAGGACTGATCATTTTCCCTGCCTGCTTTGCCTTCGGAGTGGAGCCTGGATCCGGTCCGTCCCTGGTGTTTGTGACACTGCCCAACGTATTCAACCACATGGCCGGAGGACAGCTCTGGGGAAGCCTGTTTTTCCTGTTCATGTCCTTTGCGGCTTTTTCCACGGTTATTGCCGTGTTCCAGAATATTATTTCCTTTGCCACAGACCTGACCGGATGTACCGTAAAAAAGGCGGTGGCAGTGAATATGATCGCCATTACAGTCCTTTCCATTCCCTGTGTCCTGGGCTTTAATGTCTGGTCTTCCTTCCAGCCGCTGGGCGCGGGAAGCACCATTCAGGACCTGGAAGATTTTATCGTCAGCAACAATCTGCTGCCTCTGGGCAGTATGGTTTATCTGCTGTTCTGCACCAGAAAGTGCGGATGGGGATATGAGAACTTCCTCCGGGAAGCCAATGCCGGAGAGGGAATCCGGTTCCCCGGAAAGGTGCGCTTTTATGTGTCCTATATTCTTCCTGTCATTGTATTTGCCATTTTCCTTCAGGGATACTGGTCAAAATTCGCAGGGTGATGAAACGATGCCTGCAGGTTCACGCTTCGCCGGAGCCTGCAGGCATTTTTGGATACGGGTGAACATGCCGGGGAATCATGAAAAGATCCGGATGCCCCTGCGGCAGCCGGAAAACAGAAAAAGAAAACAGGAGAAGACAGAATGACAGAAAGAGAGAAAATGCTTGCGGGAGAACCCTATGACTGCGGGGATCCGGAACTTCTGGACCGGTGGCACAGGGCCAAGGATCTGGTCAGAGACTACAATCGGACGGATTCTTCCGACCTCCTGACAAAGCAGAGGATTCTTAAGGAACTGCTTGGAGGAATGGGAGAACAGCTCTGGATCACGCCGCCGTTTTTTGTGGACTACGGCAGCCATATATATTTCGGAAATCACTGTGAAGTCAATATGAACTGCACGTTTCTGGATGACAACGAAATCCGCATCGGCGATTATGTTCTGATTGCTCCCAATGTGCAGATTTACACATCATTTCATCCGCTCACCGCAGAAGAACGGTTCGGCAGACAGAAAGGGGATGATGCTTTTGAATTCTGTGTGACCCGCACAGCTCCCGTAACGGTGGGGGATCATGTGTGGATCGGCGGCGGATCCATTCTTCTTCCGGGAGTTTCCATCGGAAAGGATACGGTCATCGGCGCCGGAAGTGTGGTCACCAGAGATATTCCTGATCATGTGATTGCCTGCGGCAATCCCTGCAGAGTCATACGGAAGAAGTAGACAACAGACAGGAAACATCAGAATTAGTCTTGACAAACCAGCCCGTTGTGCTATTATATAGATATACCCGGTATGGGTATAGAAAGGAAAACGGGCATGAAGACAGAAGTTTATAATATTGAAGGAATGTCCTGTGCCGCGTGTTCCAGTGCTGTGGAACGCGTGACCGGGAAACTGGCCGGAGTGGAGCAGAGCAGCGTAAATCTGACCACAGCAAAAATGACCATCACCTATGATGAAACCCAGGTAACGCCGGAACAGATCATGGAAAAAGTCGAAAGAGCCGGATTCAGGGCGTTTCCTGCACCGGAAGACAGGGATATCAGGGCGGAGGAAGAGGAATTTTATGCGAAACAGGAAGAGAATCTGCAGATCAGTTTCCGCCGGCTGATTACCGCCATCTGTTTTGCCGTTCCTCTTCTTTATATCGCAATGGGTCATATGGTGCCGGGAGGACTGCCTCTGCCGGAGATCATTGACATGAACGGAAATCCTGTGGGATTTGCTCTGATTCAGCTGTTTCTGACGGTACCGGTGCTGATCTGCGGACGGAAATTCTATATCGGCGGCCTCAGAGCTCTTGCAAAGGGAAATCCCAACATGGATTCCCTTGTGGCGGTGGGAACGGGAAGTGCATTTCTGTACAGTCTGGTGATGACGGTCAGGGCCTTTTCCGATCCGATGGCCGCCCATCAGCTGTACTATGAGTCAGCTGCCGTGGTGGTCACTCTGGTGATGCTGGGAAAATACATGGAAGGCCGCAGCAAGGGAAAGACATCAGAAGCCATCCGGAAGCTGATGGAACTGGCACCGGATACGGCGATTCTTGTGGAAAACGGAGACGAACGGGAGGTGGCAGCCGAGACCGTCGCTGTGGGACAGCATATCCGCATCAAACCGGGCAGCCGGATCCCTCTGGACAGTATTGTTGTCAGCGGCAGCAGCAGCGTGGATGAGTCCATGCTCACAGGGGAAAGCATTCCTGTGGAAAAGGAACCGGGGGACGAACTCATCGGAGGAAGTGTCAATTACAACGGTGCCATGGAAGTACGGGTGACCCGGGTGGGAAAAGATACGACACTTTCCAAAATCGTCAGGATGATGGAGGATGCCCAGGGAAAAAAGGCCCCCATCTCAAAACTGGCAGACCGGGTGGCCGGATATTTTGTGCCTGCGGTCATGGCAATTGCCGCGGTATCCGCTTTCTTATGGGCTGCTGCAGGCGGAGAGGATCTTTCTTTTGTACTGACGATTTTCGTATCCGTTCTTGTGATCGCATGCCCCTGTGCCCTGGGTCTTGCAACGCCTACGGCCATCATGGTGGGAACCGGTGTGGGAGCCAGCCACGGGATTCTGGTAAAAAGCGGGGAAGCCCTGGAAATCGGACATAAGGTGGATACCGTGGTGCTGGACAAAACGGGAACCATCACGGAAGGAAAACCCAGGGTCACTGATCTCCGTACCATGAACGGGATCGATGAGAGGGAACTTCTGAAACTGGCCGCCAGCTGTGAACAGGTGTCACAGCATCCTCTGGCAGATGCGGTGGTGGCATATGCAAAAGAACAGGGCATTGTGCTTTGTGAGGCGCCCACCCGCCAGTTCGAAAATTTCAGCGGAAAAGGCATCCGGGCAGTCCTGGACGGCAGGGAAATTCTCATCGGAAACAGGAAGCTTCTGGAGCAGCAGGGGCTGGGAGACCGTTTTGCGGACATGGAAGAATACGCGGACCGCATGGCCGGAGAGGGGAAGACCCCGATGTTTGTGACTGTGAACAAAACGGCTGCCGGCATCATCGGAGTGGCGGATACCATAAAAGAGACCAGCGTACATGCGGTGGATACCCTGAAGGAAATGGGACTTACTGTTTATATGCTGACAGGAGACAACAGAAAAACAGCGGAGTACATCAGCCGCCAGGCTCATATTGACCATGTGATTTCCGATGTGCTTCCCACAGACAAGATGAACATCGTAAAGGACTTGCAGCAGCAGGGAAAAACCGTTATGATGGTGGGAGACGGAATCAATGATGCGCCGGCGCTGGTGCAGGCGGATCTGGGAGCGGCCATCGGATCCGGAAGTGATATCGCTCTGGAGTCCGGAAACATGGTGCTGATGAAATCCGATCTGATGGATGTCTGCCGGGCAATCCGACTGAGCCGTGCAACCATACGGAATATCCGGCAGAATCTGTTCTGGGCCTTTTTCTACAATTCTCTGGGAATTCCGGTGGCAGCAGGCGTGCTTCATCTGTTCGGAGGTCCGCTTTTAAGTCCGATGATCGGAGGATTTGCCATGTCCCTGAGTTCCGTATGCGTTGTGGGAAATGCCCTGAGACTGAAAAAACTGAAACTTTAAAAAGAAGCCCTCTTGGGCAGCGGAAGGAGGGACTGTTTTGGGAGAAGAAGAAAAAGAGACGGTGCCGGAGACCTGCGGATGCCGGCATAAACACCGGGAGCCCCAGGAAGAAAAGGAACTGATCCGCCGGCTGAACCGGATTGAAGGACAGATCCGCGGAATCCGTTCCATGGTGCAGGATGAACGGTACTGTACGGACATTCTGATTCAGGTGTCAGCCGTTCAGTCAGCGCTCAACGGATTCTGCAAGCTTCTTTTATCCAATCACATCAAAACATGTGTGGTGGAGGAAATCCGCAGAGGGAACGAAGATGCCGTGGATGAACTCTGTGAAACCATCAAGAAAATGATGTAGGAACAAGATTCATGATAAGACAGGAGGAAATTCATATGAAAACGTATAAATGCGAGGAAATGATGTGCAACGGATGCGTGGCCAGAATCGACAGAGCTCTGACGGCAGCATCCATCGGACATACCGTGGATCTTGACACCAAAACCGTTGCCGTGGAAGGCGGTGCGGAGTGTGAAAAAAAAGCGGTTGAGATCCTGGACGATCTGGGATTCACGGCTGTGGAGCAGTAAAGAGCAGGCCTGATTTCCCGCTGCTTCTGTCTTTCTGCCTCCGTTTTCTTTCCGGCAGAAAGACAGCGGCCGTGGGGGCCTGATCCGGAAACGATGGCCGGGAAAATTTACTAAATTGTGGATATAAATTTGAAAAATAGCATTGACATTTCCGGTTTTTTATATTATACTACCAAACGTAATCGAGGCGTGGCTCAGTTTGGTAGAGCGCTGCGTTCGGGACGCAGAGGTCGCAGGTTCGAATCCTGTCGCCTCGATGTCTATGAGGCCTGTTGGTCAAGCGGTCAAGACGACGCCCTCTCACGGCGTAAACCCGGGTTCGATTCCCGGACAGGTCATGTGCTGCTGCAAGTGGTATGCAGCAGCATTTTCAATTTCATATGCCGAAATAGCTCAGTCGGTAGAGCAGCTGATTCGTAATCAGCAGGTCGCGTGTTCGAGTCACGTTTTCGGCTGAAAGAAAGACGGTCAGAACCGGAATGGTTCTGACCGTTTTTGTCTTGTCGGCCGGTTTTCCGGCAGCGGGAGAAAGCCGGAATCCGGGCAGGAATTATCGGCAGAAATCCAGAGTTATGGTGCCGTCTTCTCTGTAGATGACGGCTTCCTTATCCATGGAAAGTCTGTCGATGGCCGCCAGATATTCTTCTTTTGAACGGAAACGCGGCCGGCTTTCCGCGATGACCTTTCCGGCCAGCGCAGCGTCATCAGAAAGCAGGCGTACGGCGGTCATGGCAAGACACTGTGCCGGATACAGGCAGGCCAGGGTCCTGTCAGCAATGAAATAATCGTTTCCGTGGGCAGAACCCGTGGAACCGCTGGCAGTGGGATGAATGGCGGGCATGATGGAAGATACGTCTCCCATGTCCGTGCTCCCGGTGCTCCAGCCGGCATTTGTTTTTACGGTGCCGGGACCGGAGATGGATTCCATTACCTCAGTCATGATGGCTGCCAGATTTCTGTCATTGTTGAGCGGAAGATGTCCTGGACGGTCGCTTAATTCCAGCTCTGCTCCGATGGATGCGGCAGCACCTGCCAGAGCCTGGTTGATCTTTCTGTTATAACCGTAGATGGCTTCATAGGAGGCTCCTCTGGCCTGGGATTCCAGTCTGGCGGTTTCCGGAATGGCGTTGACGGCCTGGCCTGCGGATGTGATGATGGGATGGAAGCGGATGTGGAGATCATCGGCAAAGGTCTCGCGCAGGGCATTGGCTGCGGTAATGCCGCAGTTGGCGGCATAGAGGGCATTGACGCCTTTTTCCGGGGCACCTCCTGCATGGGCGGAAACTCCCCTGTATGTAATGTTTTTGATGACGCATCCGTTGTTTCCCGTGCCGATGGAGAGGGATTTTCCGTCCGGGAGATTTCCGGCATGAATCATCATTGCCATATCCACGCCGTCAAAATAACCTCGGTATATGAATTCGATTTTTCCTCCCAGGTACCGGATGATTCCCTGCTTCCGGAGTTCCTCACGGAAGGCCAGTTCAATGAGTTCTTCGGCGGGTACTGACAGAAAGCGGATTGAGCCGCAGAGACCGTCGAGTGCACCAGGTTCTTTCAGTGCAGCGGCAACTCCCAGAAGAACTGCACTCTGGACATGGTGGCCGCACGCGTGGACTGCATGGGTTTCTGGGTCGGCATCCGGATGGCTGGCTACAATCAGGGAATCCAGTTCACCCAGTATGGCGATTTTGGGTCCGGGCTTTCCGGTATCCAGATCCGTGAAAAACCCGGGAATATTTCCTGCTTTTGTCAGGGTATATCCCAGGGCCTCAAATCCGGAAGCCAGATATTCGGAAGTGTTCCATTCACGGTAGCCGGTTTCCGGATGCTTCCAGATATGATCGGCAGTTTCATAAATCAGATCCTTCTGTTTTTCGACCATCTTCATGATCTGTTCCATTTTTTCCACCTGAAATTCTCCTTTCCTGATATGGCGGTTTGGTTCTGGTTCCATTGTAGCACGAAAAGACAGGAACGAGGATATTTTTTTCATGCACGGGGAAAACTTCGGATTCTTTTACAAATTTCTTTTTTTATTTTTACGGATTTATTAGAAAAAAACCGGGAGCGGAAACCGCCTTGAATTTTCAGATGTCCTATGGTATCATAGAGCGGTCATGAAGGCGGACAGAAGTCCGGCAGACAGGATTCACAGAATAAACACAAACATGTTATATAATGTAGGAACCTGACAGAATCTATAACGGAAGGAAGAATGAGATGAGAAACATGAAAAAAATAGTATTTGCAGCACTGGCGATCATGACGGCAGCCGCTGTGGCGGGCTGTTCAGGCGGTTCTTCCGCACCCAACGTGGAACTTGCCACCGTGGCAGCTGCGGAACAGACGGTGGAAGACGACGGAACGGAAGCTGCCATTGAACTTCTGTCTCTGGACAACCCCATTGATTTCAGCTACAGCTATTATGACACGGATCTTATTTTTGAATACAAGGATGGAAAATGGGTGGATTCCATGGTGGAGGGAACTCCCATTAACCAGGAACTGATGAATTCCATGACAGAAAACTTTCTGCACCTGAAAGCCGTTTCCAAGGTGGAGAACCCGAAGACACTGGAAGAATACCACATGGATTATCCCATGTATTCTCTTTATATTACAGACAGCCAGAAAGGCGGAGTCAGCATTCTGATCGGAGATCAGGATGAAAACGGAAACTATTATGCCACACTGGATGAAGAGAATTTCTATATTCTGAAAAAGAGCACAGTGGAATCCCTGATTGTGGAGTTTGATGATCTGGTGGTCAAAGATACTCTGGACATTACCGTGGCACCGGAGGATATCCACAAAGCATCTGTGACCGCAGGCGGAAAGACCACCACATACAAAAGCTCGGATACAGAGGCCATGACAAGAATTGCCAATGCCCTTTCAAATCTGAAGCCTGACCAGTATGCGGATTACTGTGCGTCGGAATCTGCACTTGCCAACTGTGAGCTGGATGAGGACTCCAGAATTACGTTTACCGCGGAAGCTGACATCAATGGAGAGACCAGAACCGTGACGGTGTATGTGGGCATCGGTGCGGACGCGGAAGGCAAATACCATTACGCACAGCTGGAAGGCTCCAATATGATCTGCTACGTGGAAACTTCCCTGCTGGAGGAACTGCTGAACGGAGAAAGCCTTCTGGGCGAGGCAGAATAAAATAAAATCATGAGGACAGAAACGGAATTCAGATCCGGATCTGTCCTTTTTTTGCGTATACGGACAGGAGAAAGAAACCCTCATTTTATATAAAAATCAGAAAGCCGTCACCGTATGTTCATAATTAAGCGGTACAATTACTTTATACTGCCAGAAATACCGGCTCCGGAGGTGAGACAACAGAAAATGAGGAGAACGATTACGGCCGTATTCATAACCGCGCTGACGCTGACGGGACTGGTGCTGTTTCTGGGGGCAGGCGGAAGTCTGGAACAGCAGGATGCCGCGGAGGAAGAAGAGAGACTTCTGGATGTGGAAGAAAATCAGCTGACGGAGTTTTCCTATGTCTGCGGGGAAACGGAAATGAGATTCGTAAAAAAAGACGGAGTGTGGACGGAAGCCAGGGATCCGGAAGTTCCCATGCGTCAGGATGCTGTCAGCAGCATGATCGGGGAGTTCCTTCAGGTGCCCTGTTCCGGGTCTGTCTCCCGGACGGGGGATCTCCAGGCATACGGGCTTCATACACCGGACTGGAAAGTGGAACTTGTGACTTCAGACGGCAGGGAAATCACGGTTACCGCCGGCAGCCAGGACGGGAACGGACATTATTATGTACAGACGGGGAATGAAGAGGATGTGGTGCTGCTGGTGAGAAGCAGTGCTTTTGAGCAGCTGACGACAGATTATGACAGTCTGGTGGAAAAGGAGAACTTTTCTTCGGAAATCGGACTGGGGAATCTGATCCAGGTGTCCATTACATCGGAAGATTACTCCAGAATTTATACCAGTGCGGACAGGAAAGACCTTGCAGTCATCGTCGGAGGCCTGGGTGCTCTTCAGTTTGACCGGTTTGCGTCCTACCATGCCCGGGAGGAAGATATGAAGCGATACGGGCTGGATGACGAAAGTGCCACGCGGTTTACCGCGGTCTATGAAGATACGGGCGGGACAGAACGTATGCTGACTCTGAAAATCGGACACACAGCCGAGGAAGCGCCGGAATGCAGATATGTATACAGGGAAGGATCGGATATGGTGGCGTTAGCTGCTTCCGAAGTTCTGGAAAATCTTCTCTGTATCCGGAAAGAATAAAAAAGGGAAAAAGAAAAGGCCGTTCCGGAACAGGAACATGTTTTCCTGACCGGAAACAGCCTCTGGAAAGTCCGGAAGCGGCCTCTAAACACCTGCAAACCGGAATACGATTCCCACCACAGCGGAAGCGGCAATGAAGACCACAGGATGCAGATCTCTGGTCTTTTTTATTTTTGCCGTAAAGAGGTAAAGAACAACCATCAGAAGAATATTGCGGAAGCTGATAAGGTCAGTCAGCCTGCCGGTGGCAGCGTAAAACTCTTTCTGGAACAGCACCAGAACTGCCACAGTCAGACCGGCGGCAGCGATCAGCCCGGTGGAAGCCGGTCTCAGACCGTAAAATGCGGATTTCACATATTTGCTGTCCTTGAAGGATTTCAGAAAACCGGCAATAATCAGGATGATGATGATGGACGGAGTGATCAGTCCCAGGGTGGCGATGACGGCTCCGGGAATGCCGCCTGTGGTAAAGCCCACATAGGTAGCCATGTTGACGCCGATGGGTCCGGGCGTGGATTCGGAAATGGCCACCATGTCCGCCAGCTGTCCATGGGTGAACCAGCCGGTCTTGTCCGATATGTCATACAGGAAAGGCAGGGTAGCCATGCCCCCGCCGATGGCGAACAGGCCGGCCTTGAAGAATTCGTAAAAAAGCTGAAAATAAAGCATCATGATTTTGCAGCCTCCTTATTTTTCAGAATAATGCCGGCAAGGGCAGCCAGAACGATAAAAAGCACCGGAGACAGACTGGTAAGGGCAGATCCCAGAAATACAATAGCGAAGATCACGAGAGTTGCCTTATCAATCACCGACTTTTTCCAGAGTTTGAGAACCGCGTTGAAAATGAGAACGCAGACACAGACACGGATTCCGGCAAAGGCATTCTGCACCGCAGCCAGATGGGCAAAATTCTGAATGAAGGCAGCAATGATGGTGATGATAATCAGAGAGGGAAACACAACGCCGAGAGTGGCGATGATTCCACCTGTGATGCCTGCAGTTTTCTGTCCTACAAAAGTAGCCGTATTGACGGCAATGATACCGGGGGTGCATTGGCCGATGGCATAATAGTCCATCAGTTCTTCTTCGGTCGCCCAGCCGCGCTTTTCCACGACTTCTTTCTGGAGGATCGGCAGCATTGCATAGCCTCCCCCGAAGGTCAGGCCGCCGATTCTGGCGAAGGTGAAGAAGAGATCAATAAGCTTGTTCATGATGTCTCTCCTTTTCTTGAAATCTATATGTTAGGATATAGCAGAAACGTCCAAAAATCAATGTTCTTTTTTGAAATCCTTGCAAAATTCCGGTGAAAGAGTGTATAATGGTACGGACTGTAAACTGGTAATACAAGATCTGGAGGTAAAACATGGGGAAAGCACAGTATAATGCGGACAGTATCACCGTGCTGGAGGGACTGGAAGCAGTCCGGAAACGCCCTGGTATGTATATCGGGGGTGTCGGAACAAAAGGCTTAAACCATCTGATCTATGAGATCGTGGACAACTCGGTGGATGAACATCTGGCGGGTTTCTGCACAGAAATTTACGTGACACTGGAACATGACGGTTCCTGTACCGTACGCGACAACGGCCGCGGAATTCCGGTGGAAATGCATAAAAAAGGTGTTTCCGCAGAGCGGGTGGTATTTTCTACCCTTCACGCCGGCGGAAAATTCGATAATAATTCCTATAAAACAAGCGGAGGACTGCACGGAGTGGGGTCTTCCGTTGTCAACGCCCTGTCAGAGCGTATGAAGGTGAGGGTATTCCGGGACGGACTGATCCATTACGATGAATATGAAAAAGGAATTCCGGTGGTGGAACTGAAGGACGGTCTTCTGCCTGTGGAAGGAAAGACCAGGAACACCGGAACGGAGATCCGTTTCTGGCCGGACGGAAGTATTTTTGAAAAGACCCGGTTCAAGGCGGACTGGCTGAAAAGCCGCCTCCATGAAACCGCCTACCTGAATCCGAAACTGACCATATATTATGAAAACCGGCGGGATGGGGAAGAAGAATCCGTGGTTTATTCGGAACCGGATGGTATTGTTGCCTATGTAAGGGAACTGAATTCCGGGAAAGAAGCCATTCATGAACCCATATATATCAGAGGAACGGCGGAAAACATAGAAGCAGAGATTGCATTTCAGTTTGTGGACGCCTTTGAAGAAAATGTGCTGGGATTCTGCAATAATATTTTCACCCAGGAAGGCGGCACCCATCTGGTGGGGTTCAAGACGAAATTTACCATGCTGATCAATTCCTATGCCAGAGAACTGGGAATTCTGAAGGAAAAGGACTCCAACTTTACCGGAGCCGATACCAGAAACGGCATGACTGCCGTCATTGCCGTCAAACATCCGGATCCGATTTTTGAGGGACAGACCAAGACAAAACTGGCCAGTGCCGACGCCACAAAAGCGGTGTTTTCCATCTGCGGCGAGGAGCTGGAACTGTTTTTCGACAGGAATCTGGATACGCTGAAGGCCATCATCGCCTGTGCGGAAAAATCGGCAAAGATCCGGAAAGCGGAAGAAAAGGCCAAGACCAACATGCTTTCCAGATCCAGATTCTCCTTTGACAGCAACGGAAAACTTGCCAACTGCGAGAGCCGGGATCCGTCCAAATGTGAAATCTTCATCGTGGAGGGTGACTCTGCCGGCGGTTCTGCCAAGATGGGCAGGGACCGCCGATTCCAGGCGATTCTTCCGATCCGGGGAAAAATCCTCAATGTAGAAAAGGCGTCCATGGACAAGGTGCTGGCCAATGCCGAGATCAAGACCATGATCAATTCCTTCGGCTGCGGTTTTTCCGAGGGATACGGCAATGACTTTGACATTTCGAAGCTGCGGTATCATAAAATCATTCTGATGACCGATGCGGATGTGGACGGCAGCCATATTGATACGCTGCTTCTGACGTTCCTTTACCGGTTCATGCCGGAACTTATATACAACGGCCATGTCTATATTGCCATGCCTCCTCTTTACAAGGTGGTGCCAAAAAAGGGCGAGGAGCAGTATCTGTATGATGATAAGGCACTGGAAGATTACAAAAGGACCCACAAGGGGGACTTTACGCTTCAGCGGTATAAAGGCCTGGGAGAAATGGATGCGGAACAGCTGTGGGAGACCACGCTGAATCCGGAAAACCGGGTGCTGAAACTGGTGGAGATCGAAGACGCCAGAATGGCTTCTGAGGTAACGGAGCTTCTTATGGGAAGCGATGTGCCGCCGAGAAAACAGTTTATTTATGACCATGCCGATGAGGCGGTCATCGACGCATAGAGGGAGAACATATGGCCGAAAAAATAGTAAGAACGGAATATTCGGAGGAAATGCAGAAAAGTTATCTGGATTACTCCATGAGCGTCATTACGGCCCGTGCCATTCCCGATGCCCGGGACGGACTGAAACCGGTCCAGCGGCGCGTGCTGTATGACATGAGCGAGCTTCATCTGAACCACGACAAACCTCACCGGAAATCGGCGCGTATCGTGGGAGATACCATGGGTAAGTATCATCCCCATGGAGACAGTTCCATATATGAGACTCTGGTGGTCATGTCCCAGGTATTCAAGAAGGGAATGCCTCTGGTGGACGGCCACGGAAATTTCGGCTCCATCGAGGGAGACGGGGCCGCTGCCATGCGTTACACGGAAGCGCGGCTTCAGAAGTTTGCGGAAGAGGTCTATCTGAAAGACCTGGACAAGACCGTGGAGTTTGTGTCCAATTATGATGAGACGGAAAAGGAACCGGAAGTGCTTCCGGTACGCGTGCCCAACCTTCTGATCAACGGGGCGGAAGGAATTGCCGTGGGAATGAGTACCAGCATTCCGCCTCACAACCTGGGGGAAGTCATCGATGTGCTGAAGGCTTATATTGACAACCGGCTCCTGACGGTTCAGGACCTGATGGAATATATGCCGGGACCGGATTTTCCCACAGGCGGCATCATTGCCAATAAAAGCGATCTCCTTTCCATTTATGAAACGGGAAGCGGCAGGCTGAAACTGAGAGGCCGTATGGAAGTGGAACTGGGAAGGAGAAAGGCGGACCGGGACAAACTGGTCATTACCGAGATTCCATATACCATGATCGGGGCCGGAATCAACAAGCTGCTGGTGGACATTGCAGATCTGGTGGAATCCAAAAAACTTCCGGATGTGGTGGATATCTCCAATCAGTCCAGCAAAGAGGGAATCCGTATTGTACTGGAGCTGAAAAAAGACGCGGACATCCGCAGAATCCGGAATCTGCTGTATAAAAAAACCAAGCTGGAAGACACGTTCGGCGTCAATATGCTGGCCATTGCCGACGGCAGACCGGAAACCATGAATCTGAAGGAGATTCTGAATACGTTTCTGGAATTCCAGTACCGGAATATGACGAAAAAGTACAATGTGCTTCTGGAAAAGGAACTGGAAAAGAAGGAGATTCAGGAAGGACTCATCGAAGCCTGCGACGTGATCGATCTGATTATCGCTGTCCTCAGAGGCTCAAAAAACATGAAAGATGCCAAGGAGTGCCTGATGCATGGGGATATTTCAAAAATCCGGTTCCGGGTTCCGGGATTCGAAGAGGATGCCAGGAAACTCTGTTTTACGGAAAAACAGGCCACGGCAATTCTGGAAATGCGCCTTTATAAGCTCATCGGACTGGAGATCATAGCCCTTCAGAAGGCATACAAGGAAACGCTGAAGAAAATCAGGGAATACCGTCATATTCTGTCAAGTCAGAAAAACATGGATGCGGTTATAAAAGAGGATCTGGATCATATAAAGGAAGAATTTGCCTCGCCGCGCCGTACTTCCATTGAAGACGGAGAAGAAATCGTCTGCGAAGAAGTAAAGGAAGCTGCCAGAGAAGTGGTTTTTGTCATGGACCGGTTCGGTTACTGCAAGACCATGGACAAAGCACTGTATGAAAAGAATCAGGAAACGGCTGAGACGGAAAATGTCCGCTGTCTGCCGGTGATGAGTGATGGCAGACTCTGCTTCTTTACGGATCTGGGAAGTATGTATCAGGTGAAGGTTTCCGACGTTCCGGCCGGAAAAATCAGGGACAAGGGAGTGCCCCTGGACAATATCAGCCGGTTTGACGGAAGCAGGGAGAAAATTCTGCACATGGCGGCAGCTTCGACACTTGCGGAAACAAGACTTCTGTTTGCCACGGCGCAGTCCATGGTAAAGATCGTGACAGGAAATGAATTCATCACGGCCAACCGCATGGTGTCCGCCACCAAGCTTTCCGACGGAGATACCGTGGTCTGTGTGCGTCCCGTCAGAACAGCGGGAGATGTGGTGCTGAGATCGGCGGGAGGCATGTTCCTGAAATTTTCCATGGAAGAGATTCCATGTCTGAAAAAGAATTCCAGAGGTGTCCGCGGCATGAAGCTTTCCGACGGGGATTCCCTGGAAGACGTATATTTTGCAGATGAAGAGCCGATCATCCGCTACAGAGAAAAAGAGGTGCACCTGACCCGGCTGAAGAATGCAAAACGGGACGGAAAAGGAAGTAAGGTACGCCTTTCATAAACAGAAAAAAGGAGAATGACAGCCATATGGAACTGACACCGACGCCTCATATCGGGGCAGAACGCGGAGAAATTGCGGAATCGATCCTGCTTCCAGGAGATCCGCTCCGTGCCAGGATGATTGCAGAGAAATTTTTTACGGATCCTGTACAGTTTAATTCCACCAGAAATATGCTGGGCTTTACGGGAACATGGAACGGGAAACGGATTTCCGTCATGGGAACGGGGATGGGATGTCCGTCCATGGGAATCTATTCCCATGAACTGATTCATGCCTATGGGGTCAGAGAACTGATCCGTGTGGGAACGGCAGGTGCCATGAATGAAAAGGTAAAGGTGAGAGATCTGGTTCTGGCCATGGGAGCCTGCTCCAATACCGGATATACAAAACTTTTCGAACTTCCGGGAGAATTTTCCTGCATCAGCAGCTTCCGCCTGCTGAGAAAGGCTGCCGAAGCTGCGGAAAAACATGGCCTTTCCTTTCATGTGGGGAATGTCCTGACTTCAGACATGTTCTATTCCCCTGTAAAAAAGGAAAAAACAGTGCCCGATTTTGCAGATATGGGTGTTCTGGCGGCAGAAATGGAGACAGCAGCCCTTTATGCAAACGCTGCGCTGGCCGGTGCGGACGCCCTTACCATCTGTACGGTTTCCGATTCCATGGTGACCGGAGAAACCACCACGGCAGAAGAGAGGGAAACTTCTTTTCTGGATATGGTACAGGTGGCGCTGGAAACGCTTTTCTGATCCGCGGGAGTGAAGATTCTTTGCTGAGGTTTCTTGATTTTTTGACGGAATTGCGGTAGGATAAGACAATAATACGCTGCTGTGATGAACAGAAGTGCATGAGGAGACGATGAATTATGGAAAAGAAACTGAAAGTGGGAATTCTGGGCGCCACCGGCATGGTGGGCCAGAGATTTATTTCCCTTCTGGAAAACCATCCCTGGTTTGAAGTGACTACCGTAGCGGCAAGTCCCAGATCAGCAGGAAAAACATATGAAGAAGCAGTGGGCGGCAGATGGAAAATGACAACACCGATGCCGGAAGGCGTAAAGAAGCTGGTGGTCAGAAATGTCAATGATGTGGAGGATGTGGCGGCGTCCGTGGACTTTGTGTTCAGTGCCGTGGATATGACAAAAGAAGAGATCCGTGCCATTGAGGAAGCCTATGCAAAGACGGAGACTCCCGTGGTTTCCAATAACAGTGCACACCGCTGGACTCCGGATGTCCCCATGGTGATTCCGGAAGTCAATCCGGAACACTTTTCCGTCATCCGTTCCCAGAAAAAGAGACTGGGCACAGAACGTGGGTTTATTGCCGTAAAACCCAACTGTTCCATTCAGAGCTATGCCCCGGTGCTTTCCGCATGGAGAAAATTTGAGCCGTATGAAGTGGTGGCTACCACATATCAGGCCATTTCCGGCGCAGGAAAAACATTCCGTGACTGGCCGGAAATGGAAGGAAACGTGATTCCCTATATCGGGGGAGAAGAGGAAAAAAGCGAACAGGAGCCGCTGCGCATCTGGGGAACCGTGGAAGGCGGACAGATCGTAAAGGCATCAGAGCCGGTGATCACCTGTCAGTGTGTGCGGGTGCCGGTGCTCAACGGACACACGGCTGCGGTTTTTGTGAAATTCAGAAAGAAACCGTCAAAAGAACAGCTGATTGAAGCCATGACTTCCTTCCGCGGCCTGCCGCAGGAATATGAGCTTCCCAGTGCGCCGAAGCAGTTTATTCAGTATCTGGAGGAAGATAACCGCCCGCAGGTGGCTCTGGATGTGGATTTTGAAAACGGCATGGGAATTTCCGTAGGGCGTCTGAGAGAAGACACGGTATATGACTGGAAATTCATCGGGCTTTCCCATAATACGGTCCGGGGAGCTGCAGGAGGCGCCATCCTCTGTGCGGAACTTCTGACAAAGCAGGGATATATCAGCAGAAGATAAAAGTTTCATGACGGCGGGCCGGCCGGAAAACGGCCTGAAAGGGAGGAAATGCCATGATCAGAAAGGAAAGCTTCGGACAGATGCCGGACGGACGTCCGGTGAGTCTCTACACCATCGAAAATCAGGGCGGTGTGTCCGCTTCATTTACAGACCTGGGAGCCGTGTGGGTGAAGATGCTGGTGCCGGACAGAAACGGGCAGACTGCAGATGTGCTGCTGGGATTTGATGATGCGGACGGATATCTGAACAACGGACCGCATTTCGGATCCGTGGTGGGAAGAATCGCCAACCGCACGGCAGGGGGCAGATTCTCTCTGAACGGCAGGGAATATCATCTGGCAGTCAACAATGGACCCAATAATCTGCACAGCGGCCCGGACTATTATGACAGACGGCTCTGGAACGCAGAGACGGACGCAGACGGAAACCGTGTGACCTTTTCTCTGGAAAGTCCTGACGGGGATCAGGGATTTCCGGGAAATGCCGGAATCCTGGTGACCTATTCCCTGACGGAAGATGATACCGTGGAAATTACATACAGATTCCGCTGCGATCAGGATACGCCGGTGAATCTGACCAATCATGCCTATTTCAACCTGGGCGGACATGACGGAGGAACGGTTCTGGATCATGCAATCCGCATTGATGCGGATTTCTTTACCCCCAACGGAGCAGATTCTGTTCCCACGGGAGAAATCCTGCGGGTGGACGGCACGCCCATGGATTTCAGAACGGAAAAAAAGATCGGACAGGAAATTGACGCCGGGTTTTCGCAGCTGGTGCAGGCCGGCGGATATGATCAGAACTGGTGTCTGAATCATCCGGAGCGGGTATACAGCCCCGCAGCCTGGGCTTATGATGAAAAGAGCGGACGGGAAATGGAAGTTTTTACGGATCTTCCCGGAGTTCAGCTTTATACCGCCAACGGGCTGAAAGATACGACGGGGAAGGACGGCATTGTTTACGGGCGCCGGGAGGCATTCTGTTTTGAAACGCAGTTTTATCCGGATTCGGTCAACAGGCCGCAGTTTCCGTCTGTGATCCTGAAAGCAGGTACAGAATTTTTAAGCCGCACCGGTTACCGGTTCGGCGTCAGAAAATAAAGCAAGGAATGTGCCCGGCGGTCCTGTCGGAAGGCAGAGACGGACCGGGCATTTTCAGGTTCCGGGGAAATTACAGAAAGGAAATCCATGGGAAAGTCATTATTTATTGCTGAAAAGCCCAGTGTTGCCCAGGAATTTGCCAAGGCGCTGCACATTTCGGGAAAGCGGGGAGACGGATACATTGAATCGGACAGGGCTATTGTGACCTGGTGTGTGGGGCATCTGGTGACCATGAGCTATCCGGATGCCTATGATCCTGCTTACAAACGCTGGTCCATGGACACCCTTCCGTTTCTTCCGTCTGTCTTTCAATATCAGGTCATTGAAGGAGTGGAAAAACAGTTCCGTATCGTAAGCGGTCTTCTGAACCGGGAGGATGTGGACACCATATATGTCTGCACGGACTCAGGACGCGAAGGAGAGTATATTTACCGGCTTGTGGAACAGATGGCCGGAGTGAAGGGAAAGGAACGGCGCCGGGTCTGGATTGATTCCCAGACCGAGGAGGAGATTCTGAGGGGAGTCCGTGAGGCAAAGGACCTGTCTGAATATGATGATCTGGCTGCATCTGCCTATCTGCGGGCCAAGGAAGATTATCTGATGGGAATTAATTTTTCCAGGGTACTTACGCTGAAATACGGCCCTGCGGTGGCATCCTATCTCAGGGAAAAACGTGCGGTTCTTTCTGTGGGACGGGTCATGACCTGTGTGCTGGGCATGGTGGTCCGACGGGAAAGAGAGATCCGCAGTTTTGTAAAAACGCCGTTTTACCGGGTGATGGGAAGTTTTGAGATGCCGGATTATCCGGATGTCTCTCTGGAGGCAGAGTGGAAGGCTGCAGAAGGGTCCCGGTATTTTGGAACGCCGGCTCTTTATAAAGAGAATGGCTTCCGTGAAAGGAAGACAGCAGAGGAACTGATACGATATCTGTCACAGGAACCCATGGAAGCGTCTGTGGTGTCCTGTGAAAAGAAGAAGGAAACCAAATATGCCCCGCTTCTTTATAATCTGGCGGAACTTCAGAATGACTGTTCCAGAATGTTCCGGATCAGCCCGGATGAGACACTGAAAATTGTGCAGGAGCTGTACGAGAAAAAACTGGTGACATATCCCCGTACAGATGCCAGAGTCCTGTCCACGGCGGTGGCCAGGGAGATCCATAAAAATATCGGAGGACTCAGAAATTTCGGCATCCTTTCTGCATTTGCCTCTGAAACTCTCGAGGCGGGAACCTGGAAAAACATTGCCAAGACCAGATATGTCAATGACAAACAGATCACGGATCACTATGCCATCATTCCCACAGGACAGGGATTCGGGGCCTTAAAGTCTCTGGGAAGTCTGCAGATGAAGGTATATGAACTGATCGGAAGACGGTTTCTGGCAGTTTTTTATCCCCCGGCAGTCTATCAGAAAATTTCTCTGCATATGGAAAAACAGGGAGAACATTTTTTCTCCGGCTACCGCATGCTTTCGGAAGAGGGATATCTGAAAGTCATGCCTCAGAGTTCCAGACAGAACCGGTCTGAAAAGAAGACGGAAGACGGACAGCAGGAGCAGAAAGAAAAAGATGACGGCAGGGACGGCGGAGAAGAACATGAGCTGGTTCCGTCCCAGAACAGTACGTCGATGGAACTTCTGCAGCTTCTGAAAAGTCTGAAAAAGGGACAGAAGCTGACACTGAAAGGGATGGAGATCCGTGAAGGCGAGACGACGCCGCCGAAACGATATACTTCGGGTTCCATGATTCTGGCCATGGAAAATGCAGGCCAGCTCATCGAAGATGAGGAACTGCGGGCTCAGATCCGGGGAAGCGGCATCGGAACCAGCGCCACCAGGGCTGAGATTCTGAAAAAACTTTTCAGCATCCGGTACCTGTCTCTGTCAAAAAAGACTCAGGTCATTACACCGACACTTCTGGGGGAAATTGTATATGAAGTGGTAAATGCATCTATCCGTCCCCTGCTGAATCCGGAGCTGACAGCCAGCTGGGAAAAGGGGCTGACATTCGTGGCCGAAGGTTCCATCACACCGGAGGAATATATGGAAAAACTGAACCGGTTTGTGGCACTGCGGACGGACGGCGTAAAAAAAATCAGTAATCAGATGATGCTGCGGCCGTATTTTGATGCTGCGGCGGAATTTTATAAACCGGTCGGAAAGCCCCGTTCACAGGGGACAAAGCGAAAAAGCAGCACACAGGAGGTGCAGTGATGAAAAAAGAGGAAATCAGAACAGAAGAGCTGTTTGACCTGTCTCATACGGCGGCAGGAGAGTATCTGAGACAGTTTTCCCGTCCCTGGGAAGCACTTCCGGGGATCGGAGATTTTATTCTGGAACTGGGAAAGCGTCTTCCGGAGGAAGAGTATGAGTGTCTGGGAGATCATGTCTGGGTTCACAAAAGCGCCAGGGTTTTTCCGAGTGCTTACCTGGGAAAGAATATCATTATAGGAAAAGAAGCAGAAGTCCGGCACGGCGCATTTCTCAGAAGCAATGCGCTGGTGGGAGAAGGGGCTGTGGTGGGAAATTCCACGGAGCTCAAGAATGTAATTCTATTTGACAAGGTTCAGGTTCCCCATTATAACTACGTGGGAGATTCCATCCTGGGGTATAAGGCTCATATGGGAGCCGGATCCATTACCTCCAACGTGAAATCCGACAAGCTGCCGGTAAGAGTGCATGCAGAGGACGGGGATCTGGAAACCGGTCTTAAGAAATTCGGGGCCATGGTGGGAGACTGCGTGGAAGTAGGGTGCGGCTCTATTCTGAATCCCGGTTCCGTAATCGGGAAGAATACCAACATCTATCCTCTGTCCAGCGTCCGGGGCTGCGTAGATAAAAATTCCATCTACAAACATCAGGGCGAGGTGGCCCGGAAGGAAGAATAGGAAGGACAAAAGGCCGGAACTCTTCCATGAAAGAGAAAAGCAGATATCCATGCAGGGTGAAACATATACGGACAGAAAAAGAAGTCTCAGGCATTTGCCTGAGACTTCTTTCTTCCATTCTGTAAACAGCTCTTATTTTGTACCGAAAATTCTGTCGCCGGCATCGCCGAGTCCGGGGCAGATATATGCATTTTCGTTGAGTTCCCTGTCCAGATGTCCCACATAGATCTGGATGTCAGGATGTGCTTCATGAAGACGTCTGAGTCCTTCCGGAGCGGCAATGATGCACATGAACTTGATATGTTTGCCGCCGTGCTGCTTGATGAAATCCACGGCTGCCACAGCAGAACCGCCGGTGGCCAGCATGGGATCCGTTACAACGATGGTACGCTGGTCGATGGGGCTCGGCAGTTTGCAGTAATATTCGTGAGGTTCATGGGTCACTTCGTCGCGGTAAAGACCGATGTGTCCGACTTTGGCGGTCGGAACAAGGGCAAGGATGCCGTTGACCATGCCGAGGCCGGCACGGAGAATCGGTACGATGGCAAGTTTCTTTCCGGAAATAACCGGAGTCATGCATTTTTCGATGGGAGTTTCCACTTCGATCTCTTCCAGCGGCAGGTCACGGAGCGCCTCATATCCCATAAGCGTGGCGATTTCCTCGATCAGGGTCCGGAATTCATTGGTTCCTGTATTCCTGTCTCTCAGCATGGAAATTTTGTGCTGAACCAACGGGTGATTGATGATCGATACATTGTCCATATGTTCCATAATTTTCTGTACCAGCCTTTCTTAAGTCTTCAACCATTTTTACTATCGTATCAAAATTGGAGAAAAAAATCAACTATTTCGTATCCGGGGTATAACGGATAATTGCGTAGTCTCCGAGAGCATGGGGAACAGGCATTGAGATGTAAATGGAACCTTCATTTTCATAGGAAAATGCCTGAGGAAAACCGGAAAGATTCTGCGCGGTAAAGTCACATTGCTTCAGGATATCCCAGCATTCTTCCAGGGAAAGGCCTTTCAGATATTCCCGGATCTCTGCGGATTCAGAAGGTCTGTAGACAACACAGTCATCGGAAATAATATATCCGGCCATGGTATAGGCATCTGCATAATCGGAAAGTCCGCTGAGGGTACCGTCACCCAGATCCACGGTAGTGGTATAGAAAATGCCGGTGGGGTGTGCGGCGCCCTGCTTCATCAGAGAGCCTTCATAGGCGATGACAGCCTTGCTGCGGTCCAGGGAAATGATGGAGCATTTGATTTCAACCGTATCTGTTTCCGGAGACACCTCATAGTCGGAAAGAATCCGGGTCGCGTTTTCTTTCAGAAGGGCGTTGACGGTATCCTCTGTACCGGAATCACGGAGATTGGAAAGAATGGGATATTCGATGGATACTTTCCCCTCTTTTTCTGTGGCAATCTGGGAACGGATGCTCAGGGCATCGGAAGGGGCCTTGCCGTCGGATGATGAAGAAGCGGATTCTTCAGCAGTTTCAGCGGCAGTTTCTGTCTCGGGAGCCTCCGTGGAAGGGGACATGGTTTCCTCGGCAGCGGTGGTATGAGAACTTGTCAGGTCTATTTTGTCTTTGGATCTGCAGCCGGTGACGGCACAGCAGAGAGCGGCGGCAAAAACAAACATAAGCATATTTTTTTTCATGACAGAATCATCTCCTTTTCGTAACTTTTTCTTTATTATACTTGAAATTACGATGGTTGTATATGACAGGATTCTGTATAAATTCTTAAATTTTTTATATTGGTTTGTCATTTGGATGTTTCTTTTGGCAGAGAAATGTGATATGCTAAACTCCAGAGTGCAGGAAATTTTCTGCCCGGACAGAACAGAAATGACGCTGCCGGCAAAAACATCAACATGCAATCATAAGGAGGAACATCCATGAGACTTTTATCTCTGTCGGAAGAATTGAAACAGAATTCCTACCCGGGACGGGGAATCGTGATCGGAAAATCCAGAGACGGAAAGACCGCCGTGACGGCCTACTTTATCATGGGAAGAAGTGAAAACAGCCGCAATCGCGTGTTTGTGGAAGACGGAGCGGGAATCCGTACCCAGGCATTCGACCCTTCGAAACTGGTGGATCCCAGTCTGATCATTTATGCACCGGTGCGGGTTCTGGGAAATAAGACCATTGTGACCAATGGCGATCAGACAGACACCATCTATGAGGGCATGGACAGACAGATGACCTTTGAACAGTCCCTGCGTTCCCGGGAATTTGAACCGGACGGTCCCAACTTTACTCCGAGAATTTCCGGAATCATGCACATTGAGAATGGAAGCTACAATTATGCCATGTCCATTTTAAAGAGCAGCGACGGCAATCCGGAAAGCTGCTGCCGGTTCACATTTGCCTATGAAAAGCCGCTCTGCGGAGAGGGACATTTCATTCATACCTACATGGGAGACGGAAATCCGCTGCCCAGTTTTGAGGGAGAACCCAAACGCGTGGAGATCGACGGCAATATTGACGAATTTACAGAGAATGTCTGGGAAAGTCTCAATGAAGACAACAAAGTATCACTGTTTGTGAGATTTATCGATATTGAGACGGGAGCTTACGAAACCAGAATTGTGAATAAAAATCAGAAATAAGGAGAGTCGGCGATGAAGGAAATGGAATTGAAATACGGATGCAATCCCAATCAGAAGCCATCCAGAGTTTTTATGGAAAACGGGAACGATCTTCCCATCAAAGTTCTCAACGGAAAACCGGGATATATTAACCTTCTGGATGCCCTCAACGGATGGCAGCTGGTAAAAGAACTGAAGAAGGCCACAGGACTTCCTGCCGCCACTTCATTCAAACATGTTTCACCTGCAGGAGCCGCAGTGGGGCTTCCCATGGATGAGGTACTTAAAAAGATATACTGGGTGGACGATCTGGGAGAACTGTCTCCGCTGGCCTGTGCCTATGCCAGGGCCAGGGGTGCAGACCGTATGTCTTCTTTCGGAGATTTCATCTCTCTTTCCGATGTCTGTGACGTGGATACAGCAAGGCTGATCAAGCGGGAGGTTTCCGACGGTGTCATTGCACCGGGATATGAGGAAGAGGCACTGGAAATCCTGAAGGCAAAGAAAAACGGAAATTATAATGTGATCCAGATTGACGAATCCTATGTTCCCGAAGAAATCGAGCATAAACAGGTATTCGGCGTGACATTCGAACAGGGAAGAAACAATCTGGAAATCAACCGGGAACTGCTTTCCAACGTGGTAACGGAAAATAAAGAGATTCCGGATTCCGCAAAAGTGGATCTGATGATTGCCCTGATTACGCTGAAATATACCCAGTCCAATTCCGTATGCTATGTGAAGGACGGACAGGCCATCGGAATCGGTGCCGGACAGCAGTCCAGAGTGCACTGTACGCGCCTTGCGGGACAGAAGGCTGACAACTGGTTCCTTCGTCAGGCGCCTCAGGTTCTGAACCTTCCGTTTATCGACAAGATCAAACGGGCCGACAGGGACAATGCCATTGACGTTTATATCGGAGATGAATACATGGATGTACTGGCAGACGGTCAGTGGCAGAAGGTTTTCACCCATCAGCCGCCGGTGTTTACGAAAGAGGAAAAGAGAGCATGGCTGGACCGCATGCAGGATGTAGCTCTGGGTTCCGATGCCTTCTTCCCCTTTGGTGACAACATTGAGCGTGCCAGAAAAAGCGGAGTGAAGTACATTGCCCAGCCGGGCGGCTCCGTCCGTGATGACAATGTGATTGAAGTCTGCAATAAATATGGAATGGCCATGGCCTTTACGGGCATTCGTCTGTTCCACCATTGATTTCAGGCGTAAGTTTCTGACAGGGGCTGCGGCAGATGTCAGAACGGAAAAACAAGGCGGGAAGCCCCGGCAGAGAGAAACATGTCTTTCTGCCGGGTGAAAATCCCGTTGAAAAAGTGCTTGCCAAAACGCAGCGGAAATGATAGAATAGTTCCGTTGCAGAGATACTGCAAGACGCCGGCGTGGCGGAATGGCAGACGCATCAGACTCAAAATCTGACGGGGGTAACTTCGTGCCGGTTCAAGTCCGGCCGCCGGCATAAACAAAACGTGCAAGACAGTCCGGGTCTGTTCTGGAAAGAACAGGCCCGGACTGTCTTTTTTGTGATGTATGACACGGGCAGCAGGACAGAGTGTCGAAAAAACAGGAATATCCGCCAAACTTGAAAAATATACGGGATTCATATATAATGTATACTGAGATTTTGTTTCTGAAAAACGTGACAGGCAGCCTTTGTGTTTACAGCGCAGAGCAATGTGCCGTTTTTAAAGACGCCGGAAGGAAGGCGGAGACAGATTTTTTGCGGCAAGGTGGTGAGAAAAATAGAAAAAGTATCGGAACTGAACTGGGAAGGACGCGGAAAGCAGATCCTGAATTCAAAAATCAGTATTCCTGAGATGCCGGGCACTCTGGTAGAGAGAACAAATATTCTGGAGGACGTGGAGAAGGCAGATTCCAGAATTACGGTTTTTAATGCGGGTGCCGGATTTGGCAAGACCATTCTGATGGCGGAACTTGCCAGACGCCATTCCGGCCGCTGCCTCTGGTATCAGGTGGATCAGGCGGACAATGATCCTGTATATTTTCTGAGAGGGCTTCTGTACGGTATCCTGAAGTCTTTTCAGGGGCATTCAGATCATCTGACCCGGGAAGGAATACAGAGGCTTTCACGAAACATGGAAAATATGGAGCAGATGATACTGGAAATGTCAGAATTTCTGGCGGGGACTGTCGACGGCCATCTTTTTTTCATGCTGGACGATTTCCATGAAATCAATGATGAAAGTGTTGTGCGGATTATGCGGAGCCTTATCGACTGCATGCCGGAAAACGTCCGGTTCTGCTTTACAGTGAAAGGCTCATTCCCCGGATTCCTGGCCTCCTACATTGTAAAAGAAGCCGTTTTCCTTGTGGAAACGGAGAGATTCCGTTTCTCCGAGGAAGAGGCCAGAAATGTGATTACCAGGCAGATCGGACATATTCCGGAAGAAGATGTGGTGAAAAGCATCATGGAATACGCAGAAGGATGGCCGGCAGGGGTCATGTTTGCGTGCCTGTCTCTGAAAACGGACCACAGTCTCAAGGACGGTGCGCTGATGCTGAACGGCACAAAAATCTATGACTATATTTACTATGAAATCTTCCGGAAACTCCCTTACGATATACAGCAGTTTCTTCTGAATACTTCCATTCTGGATTCCGTCAGCATACCTTTGTGCGGTTATGTGACAGGACGCCAGGATTCCTCCGGTGTTCTGGATTATCTGGCTGCGGAAAACATGTTCGTCTATAAACTTAAGGGAGAAAAGAAATGGTACCGTTATCATTCGATTTTCCGGGATTTTCTTCAGAGCCGGCTGCCGGAAAACCAGAAGAATGATGTTCTCTCCAAGGCTGCTCAGTATTTCCTGAAAAAGGGAGAAGTTGATCAGGCCGTGACCTATGCTATGAGATGCGGGGCCTATGAAGTGGTGTCTGTGGCAGTGGAACGTGATGCGGAGCAGATGCTTCAGCAGGGACGCCGCGGAACCCTGAAGGTGTGGATCGACTATCTGGAACCGTATAAGGAATATCTTGACGCTCCATGCCTGTATATAATTTACCGTTTCATGAGAAGTGACGGAGAAAGTGAAAAGGCACTCAGATATCTGGAACAGGCCGTGTATCAGAGTCAGAAACAGGAAGAATTTGAACGGTTCGGGAAATATGGGCTGGAGATGGCAGAGTATATGCGGGAGACGCAGGGAATCCCTGCAGTGCTTCCCATGGTCCGCTGGCTGGATGAGCGGCTGGAAGCGGTTCATGTTTCCTCAGGTCCGGAAGTCCATATCAAAAGACTGGAATATCATCTGCAGATGAATGACCGGGAATGGCTGAAGCAGGCGGCGGAAAAACTGGCAGGACAGAAAAAAAAGATCCGGACCGCAATGGAGAGGAACATGATTCTCTGGGCGCTGGAACTTTACGATAAGACGGAAGGCTGGGGAAACACCCTGGAAGAGGCCAGGATGTACCGGCGTGTATCACCGGTATTTGCGGAATATGGCTTTTTCTGTTATGCCTGCAGTCTGTATAAAAAGGGAAATGCAGATTTCATCCGTGTACTGCAGGAAGGGCTGACGATTCAGGGCGGGAGTGCTTTCACGCTGGGAATGGAACTTCTGCGACTGGTACATGATTACAAAAAATCCGTGCGGAAAGCGGAACGGACTGAACTGGGAGAGCATATACGATGCGTACTCCGGAAGCTGCAGCGGCAGGGAGGAGAAGAGCCTGAACTTCAGGATGAAGATGAAAGACTTCTGGCGGAAATTCTTCTGGGATCCGGCGATCATGCGGGGGAAGAGGAATCTGTCAGAAAAGAAGATGCCCTCCTTCAGGTTCACTGCCTCGGGCGGTTTCTGGTGGAAGCCGGAGGGGAAAATCTGCAGTGGCGCACAAAAAAAACCAGAGAGCTGTTTGCGTGCCTGTTCGATGCGGACGGAAGGGGCATGGACAAAAATGCGCTGACTTTCCGGCTGTGGCCGGAAGCTGCAGGAAAAAACGGATCTGTTCTTTTTAATACCACAGTTTCATATCTGAGAAAGGCACTGGCCCAGGCCGGTGCTGCGGATGTCCTGATCGTAAAGGACAGATTGTATTCTCTGGATATGCAGCAGATCTGGTCAGACCTTGACCGTCTGGAAGAATTTTCAGAACTGGTGAAGAAAAACCGGTTTGATGAACTGGGAAATCCTCAGGAAATGGCCGGAATCTATGACGGCGAGTATATGGGCAGCGAAGACTTCCGGTGGCTGGTGGGCAGGAAGGAATATATTGAACAGATGTTTCTTCAGACTGCCCGGCAGCTGGCAGTACATGAAATGAAGAAAAAGCACTGGGATTCTGCCATCCTGATTTTTCAGAAAATGCTGGATGTGAGTGTATGCTCCACCAGCGTACTCCGGATGCTGCTTTCCTGCCGCATGGAACAGGGAGATGTGGGCGGTGCTTACAGACAATATGAAAAACTGCGTCAGGTATGGGAAGAGGAATGGGAGCAGGTGCTGCCCCGGGATCTGGCTGAGTTTCTTCAGGAAGGGGACAGGTAGAGGCCGGTGGAAAAAAACTATATGGATTATATTACGGAAATTGCCGGATATGCGCTGAAAAGGCTGGGAACAGAAAAAACAGAAGAGGAATTCCGGGGACCGGTCTCTGATTTGCCCTGCTGGAGACAATGGCGTCAGCAAGCAGAACGCATGATGAAAGACGGGGAACCGGAGCCGGTGGAATATCTGATCCGGCTGTACGGCCTGAACGATTTTCAGAAATTCTGTCTGCTGATGCTTCTGTATCAGGAAACAGATCTTTATTTTACGGAACGCGGTCTTAAAGAGGCCGGATTCCGGTCCATGAGCCCGGGAGCGCTGATGTGCTTCTGGACGGGAACCCGATGCTTTGACCGGAAACAATATGCGGATTTCCTTCCGGGAGGAAGACTCTGGGGGTGGATTACGGATTCCGGGCAGGTACAGGGGCCCGGACCGTGGGAAGCTGTCTATCTGGATTCCAGAATCCGGAGCTTTGCGCTGGGAGAGAGATGGGAAGATCCCTGCATGGAGGAATATGGAAGGTGGATCTGGCAGGATGAGTACAGGCCTGAAGAAATGAAGGGGGAGTTTGGGAGCGCGGAGTACCGTCTTCTTTCGGGCTTTCTGGAAAGCGGAAAAGGATGCATGCTTCAGGGAGCCGAAGGAAGCGGAAAAAGAACTCTGCTGCGGCGTTTTGCCCGGGAAGCCGGAAGGCCGGTGTTCTGTATGGATGCAGACGCCGTGTGCAAGGAAAGGATAACGGATCAGAGAACGGTTCTGGACCGGATCATCCGGGAATGCCGGATCCAGCAGGCCATGCTTGCTGTCAGCCGCAGTGAAACAGAGGACGGGGAGGAAAAGGAACTGCTGATCAGGGCTTTTCGGATGGCCGGAAAATATCTTGCCGGTTTTCTGGTAATACAGAGTCAGGAGATGCCATTGCCGGAGGAACTGTCGGAACTGATGCAGATACGGATTGCCATGCCGGATCTTCAGAAAAGTGCGGAACTGTGGAGGAAAACTGCCGCGGAATTTCCATGTGCTTCCGATATAAGGCCGGAAGAACTGGCAGGGCTCATGACCATGACACCCGGCCGAATCCGGAGGACATTTCTTCAGGGTGACCTGATACGGAAACAGGAAGGACTTGCGGAGATACAGGAAAAACATCTGAGAGCTGCTGCCGGCATGTCCGGAACAAGGATGGCCGGGAAAGCTGTGCGTGTGGAAGCCGGATATGGGTTTGAAGATCTGATTCTCCCGGAAAGTCAGAAAGAGCAGCTGCGTCTGGTCTGCAGCCAGGTGAAAAACAGGTATCTTGTATATGAAAAATGGGGGTTTTCTTCCAGACGGACCTATGGCACTGGGATTTCTCTTGTGTTTTCGGGCCCGCCGGGAACCGGAAAAACCATGGCTGCTCAGGTAATGGCTTCCGAACTGGGACTGGAACTTTATAAAGTGGATCTGGCGGCTGTAGTGAGCAAATATGTGGGAGAAACCGAAAAGAATCTGAACCAGATTTTTGAGGAGGGAAAGAAGAACCGTGCGATCCTGCTGTTTGATGAGGCAGACGTGCTGTTTTCCAAAAGGACGGAGATCAAAGATGTTCATGATAAATACAGCAACATGGAGGCGGCTTTTCTTCTTCAAAAAATGGAAGAATACACAGGAACAGCCATACTGGCAACCAATTATCTGCAGAATATTGATGAGGCGTTTAAACGCCGGTTTTCGTATATTGTGGAATTTCCGTTTCCTGACCGATCAAGCCGGAGACTTCTGTGGGAAAGTGCTGTGCCGTCCCGTCTGCCTCTTGGAAAAGATGTCGATTTTGATTTCCTGGCGGAGTACCTGGAAATGAGCGGAAGTCAGATTAAAAACAGCCTTCTGGGAGCTGCTTTCCTGACAGCGGATAAGGGGCAGAAACAGGTCGGTATGCATCAGATTCTGGAAGCGGCAGAACGGGAACTTTATAAAAGCGGAAGGAAGATTCCGGCGCAGATTGTAAAAGAGTACAGCATATTTGAAAGTGAAACGGAGGCTGCCCATGAGTTTTGAACCGCTGGAAACAGAATATGGAAAGAAAAGAAAGCGGTCAGACCACCGTCTCCGTCAGGTTTCTTCGAAGGAGAAGGGAGAGAAGGAAAGAAAGCATCCGATGGAAGGCTATGAGGCAGCGGAGGAAGAGCTGAAAGAAAAAAAAGAGCCGGAGGAGCAGGTGCTGTTCAAAGGAAAACGGAACCGTTTCAGTGCCGGATATAATCGGGACTGCAGACTGACCATGGTTTTTTCAAGAGATAAAAACGATGGGGAGATCAAGGAGGAAGAAAATTTTCAGAAAGAGAGATCAGGCACCTGGAATCAAAACAAAAAATATTTCCGGGCCAGTACGGGAAGACCGGAAAAAGGTGCCATGACACTGGAAGACAGGGAGGAGCGGCAGAAAAAATTTCTGATGAAGCAGACGGCGGATGCGGTAGAGGCACCGGAAGAAAATCTGCTGCAGAGGGAATTTGAGTTCCTCAGCACCAAAGAGGAGCGCATGCAGATCCGTGCCCTGGAAGATGATGCCAGAAAGAATTCTCTGGACAGGAACCGTGTGGAAGAGGACCGGCGTCAGGCGGCTGTTCTGGAGCGTGACCGGCTTCATAAAGAAGAGGAAAAGCGGGAGTTCATGAAGAAAGTATCGTCCCAGGTCACAAAAGAAAAGGCTCAGAAAAAACAGAAAAAACAGGATGATCTTTCCGGCAGGTTTCTTCATGAGATCCGGTTCCAGGAGGAAGCAGACGAAGAAAACGAAAACGGAACCGGAGAGGAGAACAAAGAAAAAAATCCTCCTGTACATGAGAAAACAGAAACAGCCGAAGAAATATCTGAAGGAAAACTGTAAAAAACTTCAAAAAAAATTATGAAAATCCAGATGTTTTTTAATTTGTTAAGTGATTGTTAATGCGGATTTTGTAGAATAAACATGAAAAAAACGGAACATTTATTTTACTTTAGCATGGAAAGGAGGCATCCAGTTTCGAAAGCATTATAATGGAAACTGGGACAATATGGCTGAATATTTATCACCAGGTGTCTATGTGGAAGAATTTGAATCCGGCAGTAAGCCCATGGAAGGAGTGGGAACCAGTACTGCAGGATTCATCGGACTCGCTGAAAAAGGTGCAGTGGAAGGCGTTCCGCAGCTTGTCACCAATTTTGCCGATTTCAAGAGAAAATACGGCAGCTATTTATCAGAGAGTGAATTTGGGGAGTACAGATTTCTGGCGTATGCAGTGGAGCATTTCTTCATCAACGGAGGATCCAGAGCATTTATCGCCCGCGTGGCTCCCAAGGATGCAAAATGTGCGGCCGGAGCAGTTCCGGCAGCTTCACCGGTTCTGTCTGTAAAGGCAAAGAATCCGGGTGTATGGGGCAATAACATCAGCATCGTGATTACACCGTCCAGCAAGGCGAAGACGCAGATCCTGGATATTCTGGAAACCTCTGCCGGAAAGAAATATCATGTCAAGAACTCCAATGGATTCAATGCCGGAGATATTGTAATGTATTCCGACCAGACAGGAACGGTTTACAACAGAGTAGTAAAGAGCCAGGACAATATTCTGGAATTTGAGAATGATTTTGATGAAAGCGTGATCGATAAAAATCTGCTGCCTGTAAAGGTGATCACAACATGTGAGTTCAACCTGGAAGTCAAGTCTGAGGATCAGGTGGAACTGTACGAAAATGTATCCTTCAATATCAATGCATCCAACTATGTGGATAAAAAGACCTCCAAGTCCGATCTGATCGAGGTACAGTGCCAGGCAGCTGGCGGGGATATTGTTCCGCCGTTCCTGCTTCTTTGCGATCAGGATGAGGAAAAAGCGGTTCTTTCCGTTACACTGACCGGAGGATCCAACGGAAGTGTTGCTTCCCTGAGTGCGGCTGACTTCATCGGTTCTGACAATGGTGCCGGAAGGAGAACGGGAATCCAGGCATTTCTGGATAATGATAATGTTTCCATCATGGCAGTTCCCGGTGTTACGGACCCCAATGTACAGCTGATGCTTGTGGCTCACTGCGAGAATCTGGGAAGCCGCTTTGCAGTTCTGGATATGCCGAAAGATGCCAAGAAAATTGACGATATCATGGCTCACAGAGATATTTTTGATTCCAATTATGCTGCGCTTTATCATCCGTGGCTGCAGGTCTTTGATCCTCTGGACAGAAAAAATATCGCCATTCCGCCGTCAGGTTCCATTCTGGGTATTTATGCAAGAAATGACAATACCAGAGGTGTTCACAAGGCTCCGGCCAATGAACCGGTGCGTGCATGCGTAGGACTGGACTGCCAGTTCAACAAGGGAGAGCAGGATATTCTGAATCCCAAGGGCGTAAACCTGATCCGTTCCTTCCCGGGTATGGGAATCCGTGTATGGGGCGCCAGAACGGCTACCAGCAATCCCAGCTGGAAATATGTCAATGTGCGCCGTCTGTTTATTTTTATCGAAGAATCCATCCGCGCCAATACGAGCTGGGCTGTATTTGAACCCAATGATGAGGTGCTCTGGGTTCGTGTGAGAAGAACCATCGAGGTATTCCTCATAGGAATGTGGAGAGCAGGTTCTCTGGCAGGAAGTTCACCGGAAGAAGCATTTTTCGTGAATATCGGCCATGATACCATGAGTCAGGATGATATTGATAACGGACGTCTGGTCTGTGTGATCGGAGTGGCACCTGTGAAACCTGCTGAATTTGTAATCTTCAGGATTTCCCAGAAGACCAGTGATGCAGAATAAGCAGGAAGGAGATAAGAGATGGCTACATATCCATATGGAAGATTCAGATATAAAGTGGAAATTGAAGGCCTGGAAGCCGGCGGTTTCTCAGAAGTAACCGGTTTTGATGCCTCCATCGATGTAATGGAATACCGGGAAGGTGACATGGTGCAGACGCCCATGAAGATTCCGGGACTTAAAAAATACGGCAACATTACACTGAGAAAAGGACTGGCAGACTCCAGAGCTCTTTATGACTGGATGATCGCCGGAATAGACGGGGAAGTCACCAGAAAAACCATTACCATTTCTCTGCTGGGACAGACAGGAGATGTGGTGGCAGCATGGCGCGTGATCAACGCATGGCCGGTAAAATATACAGGACCGGATTTCAATGCAACCTCTTCGGAAGTTGCAGTGGAAACACTGGAAATTGCGCATGAAGGCATGACGAGAGAGTCCTGATCATAATGAATTCATAGGAAGGGAATGCTGCATGCCGGAGTGCATCCGGATGCGGCAGTCCCCTTCTTTGGAATTGAGAAGAGGTAAAAAATATGGCATTTCAGACAGAATATACGTTTACGCTGCCAAGAGGATATCTGGACCGAGACGGTATGCTTCATAAGGAAGGAGTCATGAGACTTGCCAATGCGGCAGATGAGATTCTTCCGCTGAAAGATCCCAGAGTTCAGCAGAATCCCGGCTATCTGACCATCATTCTGCTGGCCCGGGTAGTGACGAAACTGGGATCTCTTCCGGCAGTGGATACCAGGGTTATTGAAAATCTGTTTACGGCAGATCTTGCATATCTTCAGGATCTGTACCAGAGGATCAATACCATGGAGACACCCTCCTATCACGGTGTGTGCCCGCACTGCCATGAAGAAATCGAGGTGCCCATAAATTTTATGGAACCCGGTCCATAATCTCCTATCCGGCAGACAGGATTTATGAAGAGGCTGCGTTTATTGCCTACTATATGCACTGGAGCCACGATGAGATCATGGCCATGAGCCATATGGACCGGCTGCGGTGGTGCAGGGAAGTTTCCAGGATCAACAGCCGGCTGAATGAGGAACCGGAGAATGTGTTTGAACTGAAATAGCGGCATGGCTGCAGAAAATGGAGGAAATCATGGCGGAGCTGAATCGGAATTATGTGCCCGTGTACCGGTTTGCGGTGCAGCTGGGGGATACCGGCTATGAAAAAGTTTGCTTTTCAAAAATTTCTGGAATTGAACGGAGCCTGGATTATGAGGAGATTCAGGAAGGCGGGTATAACGATTCGCCTCATCTGCTGGCAGTGCCGCATAAAAAGCATGGAGTACTGGTACTGGAGAAGGGCGCAGCGGTGACAGACAGCTGGGTCAGCAGAATCCGCCCGGGAATGTGGCTTGGCACATGGATGGACATTGTGCTGCTTGACGCAAGAGGAAACCAGACAGGCCGGCGCTTTCAGATTGACGACGGACTGATTACCAAATGGGAAATATCCGGGCTGAATGCAATGGGGAGTGAGATCCTGATTGAAAGACTGGAAATCATGCATGAGGGAATCCGATACGGCACCGGCATAGTCCAGCGGTGACGGCTCGGTGAAAGGCAGGGAATACAATGGGAATGCTGCTGATTGATCCGGGGTTTGCCGGAAGAATCATGGAAAAATATTCCTTTGCGGGATCATATGGTTTTGATGAAGAATCACTGATTTTCTACCAGGAAGATCATGAAGAAAAAAAAGAGGCGTCTTCTGCGTATGATACGGAGTTGACGCTGAAACTGCTTTTCATGTTTCAGAATTATCAGCAGTCCGGCCAGTACCTGCATATCAACTGGAATCTGCTGACTCAGACCATACTCCGTCAGACTTCCGCAATTTCTTCCAGGATGCAGCAGATGACTGCCCCTGTCCTTCAGGCAGTGAAAACCTTGCAGAGAGATCAGATGCTCCGGACGCCGGCAGAGAAAAATTATGCAGCAGGAAAGAATGTACGGGAAAGTGACCGGCAAAGCCTGCGGGAAATCCATATGGACAGCCGGCAGCTGCTCAGGGATCTGAGAACAGAACGGGAGTCCCTGAAGATTTTCCGTGAAGCCGGAAAGCGGGCCGGGAGCTCAGAGGCAGAGAAACTGGCCAAACAGGAAACGGAACAGATTGTTCTGAGAGAACTGATGCGGCTGAGCCGTTCAGAGAAAACAGGATATTTTGACAATATCTGCAGAGTGCTGAAGACAGAGACGGCAGCGGTCATTCTGAAGGAATACAGTTCTCAGCTGCCGGAAGCGATGCAGATACTCGAAATTCTGGACGGAACGGAAAATGAGGAAGAAAAGCAGAGAAGGATTACGGAAATTCTGAAAACGGAGACTGTACAAAGGCGTTTTCTGCAGGAAAGCCTGTCACGTATTGACCGGATTCAGAGTCTGACAGATACGGAGAAAGTCCGTCTTCGGATTCTGATGAGAGAAGCCGGAGAACAGAGCGGAAAAGTCCGTAAAAGAGAAAGAACATCCGGTGTTTCTTTTCATAGGGATCAGGATGTACTGGGTATTTTACGGAAAGAAGACGGGTATAAAACCGTGGAACAGGGCCCTGCATGGGGAAAGCAGGAAAAGGAACAGGTTTTCCTGAGAAAGCTGATTCGGCTGAGCAGCACCGGTGCCGGCAGAAGTGCCGGAGAGATTTACCGCCTGATGCAGACAGATACGGCAATCACGTTCCTGAAAGAGCGGGGATCTGTCTGGCCGGAAGCAGAGCAGATGCTTGGGATTCTGAGCGGATCAGGGACTGGGGAAGAAAAACAGAAGAAGCTCACAGAAATTCTTGAATCGGAGACTGTGAAGAATCGGATTCTGCAGGAAAGCCTGTCCCGTATCGGTTTTATTCATAATCTGACAGAAATACAGAAAGAACGTCTTTCCGCTGCGACGGGCAGGACAGGAATCTTCCTGAACGATATTCCGCACAGCGCGGCAGAAAGAGAAACGGTTCATGAGGGATCAGAGAAAACCGCAGGTGCGGAAAGAACGATTGATGAGGAAATACGCAGACTTGTACTGGAAAATCTGAAGGGAACATCTGCAGGAGGCGGGAGAAGAATCCGTTTTCTCAACGGAATCGGCATTTCCAGACTCCGGTTTTCATCCCTGCACCGGCAGGAGAGCCATCTGACGTCTGAACATATTGAAAAATGGATGGGAGTCCTTTCGGAGGAAGAACGGAGTACGGTGTGGAGAGAACTGATCCGGATATCAGATTCCATGGTTTACAGGACATGGGAAAATGCGGGAGAAGTCAGGGAATTTCTGTCTTCCGTGATGAAGATACGAAAAGAAGAACAGGCGGCAGAGGACCGGAGACAGAGTGAGGGGAATAACCTGTACCGTCTGATGAGACAGATGCCTGAAACGTCGGCAGCATTTCTGCGCTGGATTCTGGGGCAGAACGGGCAGGATGGCCCGGGAACAGTCGGTGCACTGTTCAGAAAGTATGAAGAACAGATATTCCGTCAGACACGAGAGGAAAAAGAACAGGAAATTTTCCGGAAAATCCTGGAGAAAGCAGATGCACCGGAAGAAAGTGCAGCACAGGCTGCGGTGCTGTGGGAAAAAATGCCGTTGACATCCAGGATGATTACCATTCTGGAAAGCCGTTTGACAGAGCCGGAAAAGGCTGAAAAAGCGGAAAAGGAGCTGGCAGAAATTCTGATCCGTGATTTTCAGATACAGAACAGAGAACTGATTTTCCATGATGACGGGGACAGGATTCCTCCGCAGAAAAGAGACCGGCAGATTCAGACATTTCTTAAATTTCTGAAGGCTCCAGAGGTTTCGGAAACCATCGAACGGAAGATACGCTATTCCGATGAGAACAGAAGAAGGAAGCTGGAAGAATGGATCCGCACGTATCAGAAATCCGTTGTTGTCAGACAGATACAGGAGTCCGGCGAGGGACGGAAGCCGGGCAGGGGGCAGAAGAAGGCGGAAGAAAAGGAAAAACGTACCGCAGAGTCCATGATACGGCTGCTGATATCCGGGGAAAAGGCACAGCAGCGCATGCTTGTTTTTCAGGTGAGAGACAGACTGGGGGCCAGGGCTGCCGGCCAGCTGGAAGAATACTTCCGGTCAAGAGAAAGCACCGCGGAAGATGCAGCGAAAACCCGGAGCATGAAGCAGATGGAACGGACGGCGCGTTCTGTGATAGATACCTATCTGTCCATGGTGCAGAGAGAAATGATGGTTTCTTCCATGGGAGACGGCAGTGAGCTGTTTCTTCAGAATCAGCAGCGGGCGGTGATCCATCATCCTTCTTCCGGAGCATTTCTGGCTGCCAGGAGAAGCACGGAGTCCATATTGCGGCTGATCCGCAGAAATTATCTGTTCCGTCAGGAAAACAGGCTGATGACGGAACAGATTCGTCATTCCATTGTACAGACCGGAACCGATGCAGGACTGCGGAAAATTGAAGAGAGGGAAATACCGTACGCACGGCAGAATGCCGAGTATGATCTGATGCAGAACAGGCTCCTGGAGCGCACTTCAGAAAACCAGATGCGTTTCCCGAAAACCGCAGAATTCGGCCGGATGATGCTGGAACGTATCAAAGCTTCCGGCGCAGGTCTGGAGAAGATGCAGGACGTCGGAAACCAGGATACGGAAATCAGGAGTTATTCCGGACTGCGAACCGGACTGGAAAACCGGAATTATGGTGTGCATCCTGTACAGGAGACATTCAGCCGGCCGGGAGAACGGACGTCTCCGGGACTGTATTATCCGGAGCAGGCACAGACAGAATTCCTCAGGCGCCAGAAAAAACAGGAGGCGGAAATCGAAGAGACCCGCACGGTGGTAAAACGGCTTAATGAGAAGCTGGAGATTCAGCAGAAACTGATGGAAGAACTGAAAAAAAAGACATCCGGTCCGCAGGTGATTCCTCCGCAGATCAGCATCAGCCAGCTGACACGACAGGTGATGAAGCGCATGGAAGACGAACTGAGGACGGAAAAAATGCGCCGCGGAATTCTGTAAACGGAAAAAGAATGTGAGCAAATGCACAGAAGAAGATAAGGAGGATACATGGGACTGGTAAAAGCGAAACTGATAATAGAAGAAGGAGAAGAGCTGGAAGTCATGTTTAATCCGGAGTCCTACAATCTTTCTTTTTCCGCTTCCTACAGTGAGAAAAAAGTAGTGGGGCTTGATGGTCCCATAATCCAGTATATATCCGGAGACAGCCAGAGCCTGGATATGACCTTGTATTTTGACACATACAGTCCTCCTACGCTGAAGCAGCCGAAAGAATCAGGAAGCGATGTGACAAAGATCACAAGAAAACTGGCAGCACTGGTTTTCATTAAAGGAAGTCTCCACAGACCGCCTATGGTGACATTCAAATGGGGCGGCCTGAATTTTAAAGGCGTTGTTACCAGTGTCAAACAGGCATGTACGATGTTTCTGTCAGACGGAATGCCGGTGCGGGCCAGAGTGGATCTTACATTCAAATCCATGCTGGATGTCAGTACCAGCAAGATGATTTCTCCGTTTGAATCTCCGGACCGGACCAAAGTCCGCACCATACATGAAGGAGAGCAGCTATGGAATTATGCCTGGCAGGAATACGGAGATATGGAGCAGTGGAGAGCCATTGCCCGGGAAAATGGCATCATGAATCCGCTGGACATCGTGCCGGGACAGAAAATCAAGCTGCCGGCGCTGTAGAAACTCAGGGAGAATGACGGCGCATCAGACCGAATATCAAGAAAAAGACGGGAGAGAACAGTATGGCAAATCTGATGAGTGACCGGAGTGACATGGCTGCGCTTTACAGAAAGTATCAGGGCTTTCGGGCTCCGGCGTTTCAGGTGATGCTGGGAGACAGCGGACAGGATCTTGGCGGAAAACTGAATGGACAGGTGGAGCAGCTGGAACTTTCCCTGTCTCTGGAAAATGCTTCTTCTGCTGTTTTCCGGATTATCAATGCGTATGATGCGAAGAATCATGCTTTTTCCGGGGAGATTATGAAAAATCTGATTCTGGGGAATCTGGTGAAAGTCAACATCGGATATGGCTCCAGTCTGGACTGCGTTTTCTGCGGGTACATTCATTCCATAAAACAGGAATTTCAGGAAAATCCTGCATTATCTGTGACAGCACTTGATGTCCGCAGGCTGATGCAGAGTTCCAGACATGCTCTGACAACCAGAAGCGGAACTACATATTCGGAAATATTTCAGAACATTATGAAGCCGTATAAAAAACTGTATTCCAGACTTGTTGTGGACAGAAGTTCTGAAAAGGATGTGTCGGGGGTTCAGCAGAGCGGCAGTGACCTGGAATTTGTCAAAAGACTGGCAAAGGCTGCCAACAGAGAATTTCTGGTATTTGGTGACCAGGTTTATTTCCGGAGAATTTCCAAGCGGACAGCGGCCCTGACGCTGACCTGGGGTCAGGATCTTATTTCTTTTTCCAAGGAAAGTGTCTATGCCAGCCAGAAACTGACAGTGGCCGGAATTAAGAAAAACACCAAGGAAGAAGTGGTAAAAGCCACACGTGAAATCAAAACAGAGACAGGAATTGTGTCGCTGGTGGCGGGGCAGGAGGAGTATATCTGGGATGCTTCCGTCAACTCTCAGGAAAAAGCAGACCAGAAGGCAGATAAACTGAAAGAAGAAAGAGAAAAACAGGTTCAGGGAGGAAGCGGATCCTGCGTGGGGCTTCCGCAGCTGGTTCCGGGACGAAGTATCCGGATCGCAGGATTGTCTTCCGGACTTAACGGCGAATATATGCTCAGTCAGGTAAATCATTCACTGGGCGGAGACGGTTTTCAGACATCATTTGAAATAGGAGGGTTTGTCTGATGGGGCTTTTTGATGAACTGCTGGACATTCGTGAAGAAAGCCAGGAAGAGGGAGGCCTGTCCGGAATCCGGGGAGTTGCAGTGGGGATTGTAAAGGAAAACTGGGACAGCAAACATCCGGGCATGCTGAAAGTGGAACTGGTACTGGGAGAAAAGGAAAAAAGCATTCTGGACTGGATGCCGATGGCAGTGCCTTATGCAGGAAAAGAATTCGGTATATATTTTCTGCCGGAGATCGGGAGTCAGGTGCTGGTTGCGTTTCACCTGGGAGAACTGAACAGCCCGGTTGTCATCGGATGTATGTGGAACCAGACAGATGTCACACCTCAGAATGCTGCCAATGAAAAAAATACAGTAAAGATGATCCGTACAAAAGGCGGAAATCAGATTGTCATTTCGGAAGAAAACGGAAAAGAAAAGATCGAAGTGGAAACCAAAGGGGGACAGAAACTTGTCCTGGACGATGAGAACAAAAAGGTGACGCTCGGCGATAAGGAAGGAAAGAATTCCATAACACTGGATGCCAAAAACGGAGCACTGACGTTTGAAGCTGAAAAAAAAGCGGTATTTCGTGTCAATGGAAAAGAAATGCTGACCCTGGACGGCAGCGGTCAGAAAATGAATTTGAAAACAAACGGGATTCAGATAGAGGCAGCCCAGGCTCTTCAGCTGAAAGGACAGACACTGAAAGCCGAGGGTACCAGTACGGAAATCAAGGGACAAAGCATCAAGGTAGAATCACAGGCAGCACTGAGCCTGAAAGGAACAGCGTCCCTGAAGGCAGAAAGCAGCGGCATTGCGGAAGTAAAAGGAACCATGGTAAAGATCAACTGATGACCGTACCGGAGGACACGGAAAAAGTACGGCAGGGAGATGGAATATGGGAAACAGAAATCGTCCCGGAGATTTTCTGGGAACAGGTTGGAAATTTCCTCCCGGTGTGGATTCTGCCACCGGGCGGATACGGTCAGTAAGTGAGGAAGAGGATATTGCGGAGGCAATCCGCATCATCCTGTATACCAGAAAAGGGGAACGGGTCATGCATCCGGATTTTGGATGCGGGATTCACCGGTATGTGTTTGAACAGATGGATTATGGTACCGTAAGTTCCATGGAGCGTGAAATTACAGATGCCATCATTGCATGGGAACCCAGGGTAATCGAGCCGGAAGCGTCGGTGGATACCGGGAGACTGAATGAAGGCCTGGTGGAGATCCGCATACGCTATGTGGTGAGAAGTACCAATAACCCCTATAATCTGGTGTTCCCTTACTACATACAGGAAGGAATATAAAATACAGAATGATATCCGGAACAGTGATATCACAGAGACCAAAACAGAAGAGGCAGCAAAACCTGCAGAAGACATATTCTGCAGAAAAAAGGAAGGAGGCGGAAAAAGATGCGGACAGAAGACTGGTATCCATGTGACAAAGAGAAACTGCTGGAACAGATGAAAAAACTGGCCGGTGCCTATACACCGGAATGGAGAATGGATACGGAGCGCCCGGATCTGGGAACTGCACTGGCCATAATCTATGCAGATATGTTTTCCGGAACCGTGCGCCGCTTTAACCGGCTTCCGGAAAAAAACCGCTCCGCCTTTTTCAGAGAGGTGGGCACAGAACTGAAAGAATCCGTACCCGCACAGGGGTATGCGGCTTTTGGTCTTGCCAGTGATGATCTGGGCGGCACGGAAGTCCCCAGAGGATTTATGGTGTCTGCTCCGGGAGAAGAAGAGGAAGTGCCTTTTGAGACACAGGAAAGTGTTTATGTGACACCGTCGGCACTGGAGGAAATTTACCTGACAGACGGCTCCGGTGACAGGATTCAGAGGCTTTACCTGTCCAGACAGGCAGCGGGAGAAGAACGCAGACCGTCTGAATTCCCTTTTTATATGTTTCAGTCCGGAAATGAAAATCTTCAGGAACATAGTTTTGTAGCAGGTCAGAATGAGGTGCTGAATCTGAAGGGGCCGGCCTGTGTGTATCTTAAGATGAAGCCCGGATATATGCCGGAAGGAGATTTTAATCCTGAGCAGATGTTTCTGAACCAGGAAGAAACAGCATTTGAATATCTGTCGGAAAACGGATATGTTCCGTTCGGAACGAGACGCTGGGAGAAGGACTGTCTGGTGCTTGAGATGGCTTCCGGATGTCCTTCCATCGCCTTGTCTCAGGAAGGGGAGCAGCAGGGGCGTTTCCTCAGATGCAGGATGCTGAAACCTTACTGCCGTCCGCCGTTTTCTGTGGAAGAGTTTCTGATGGCTTCTTCCGCACATGGGCTGGCCCCTGATACGGTACAGACAGAAAACGGTGAGGCGGAGAGAGAAGAGGTCTTTCCTTTTGGAGAACGGCCCATGCCCTATTCTGAAGTATATATCGCATCAGATCAGGTGTTAAGCAAATGCGGTGCACGGGTTCAGATGGAGTTCCGCATGGACTATGAAAAGATCCCTCTGGAGACATCCGGTGAACCGGAACGGGACTGGAAACTGGTGATGAAGAGGGAAGATTTCATCCCGGATCCGGAATATGATGTGACCATTGAGCGGGTGATATGGGAGTATTACAATGGTACGGGATGGAGCAGGCTGTTTATGGACCGGGAATACAGCCGGATCTTCAATGGCGGTGACGGCACCATGGGCCAGAAGTTTTCTCTGGAGTTTGTCTGCCCGGATGATGCAGCCCCGTTTTTATACAATTCGGTGGAATCCAGATATATCCGGATCCGGATTCTGAAGATGAACAATCTGTTTAAGCAGAATGGACATTATATTACGCCGGTCATGAGTGATATCCGTTTTTCTTTTGCCTATAAGGGAAGGGGAAAATTTCCGGATTTCCTGAAAACTGTCAATAACCGGGAAGAAAGAATTCTTCCGGCAGAAGCCCAGAGATACGGAAAGGTTTCCTGGGAACTGTTCAGCGGAATCGGGGACGCCAGAAGAACCCTGTACATGAAATTTTCAAAACCCCTTACAGACGGCCCCATTAAGATGCTCATGACCATGGAAGAAAGCATTCCGGAAGAACTTCCGAGACTGGAATTTGAGTATCTGGGCTCAGATGGTTTTTATCCTCTTCCGGTCATGGATGAAACTGAATCCATGAGAAAGAGCGGTGTCCTGACCTTCATGGGAAGGCCGGATTTTGAAAAAGCCGTAATGTGGGGAAGCGAAGGGTACTGGATACGTCTGAGAGACATATACAATGGTTACGGCGCCAGAAACCGGCATACCAGGATGCCTGTATTGAACGGCATATTTCTCAATGTGGTCAGAATAAAGGCCATTGAAACCATGCCGGAAGAAAAATTCCGCATTGAACCCAGAGAGAAAAACAAAGTATGTACTCTTATGAAAGACAGGATACAGGATCTGGAAGTCTGGGTGGATGAAAGCAGGCAGCTGACAGAAGCACAGATGAAGGACATGCTGGAAAAGAATCAGGTTCAGACGGAGCAGAATACTGACGGTGAGATCACGACGTTCTGGGTGAAGTGGAAAGAAGTGGATGACTTCTGCATGTCAGGCCCCGGATCACGTCATTTTACGGCGGACCGCAACAAGGGTACAATCCGGTTTTCTGACGGCATTACGGGAGCCATCCCGTCATCTGGTCCGGAGGAGACGATCCGTGTTTTCTATACCTGCGGCGGAGGGGAAAACGGTAATCAGCCGGTGGGAAATGTGAATCAGATGTCAAGGACCCTCGGCTACATCAACCAGGTATACAACCCCAGTGTTACCATGGGCGGCTGCGATCAGGAGACCGCTCAGGAGGCCATGATACGTAGCTCAAACAGGTTCCGTCATATGGAACGTGCAGTTACGGTCAGTGACTATGAAGCCCTTGGGATGGAAGCCTCCCGTCTTGTTCTCAAAGTACGGTGCTTTTCCAATTGCAGAGAGGACGGTTCCAGAGAACCCGGAAGTGTAACTCTTGTGGTTCTGCAGAAGAATTTCAAAGACGGAAGGATTTATTTTGAACAGGTAAAACAGGAAGTGCTCCAGTATATGAATTCACGGATACCGGGGAATCAGCGGGTCCTGGAACGGTTTTATGTGGCAGAACCGCAGTATCTTGAACTTCGCTGCCGTGTGGACATTTCCGTTGAGAATTTTGACCAGGTTTTCGAGGTGAGACGCCAGGTACAGCAGCGCATAGATACGTTTCTGGATCCGATTCATGGAAATTTCAATGCGAAAGGCTGGCAGATCGGCCGGATTCCCAATGAGATTCAGATCAAGAATGCGATCCAGGGGATTGGCGGAATCCGCTACATAAAAGATGTACAGATGTCTGCGTTTGTTCAGAGCAGACAGGGCTGGGTGGAAGTAGAGAGAGAAAAGGCAGATGAATACAGGTTTGCAGTGGCATTAAGCGGTGCACACCAGATTTTCATCACCGTGGAAAACTGAGATATAAAGAACTCCCGCAGATGACCGGATGAAAGACCGGAGGCCGGGATCAATGAAAAGGAAAAAGAGAAAAAGCAAAAAAATCGTATAAAATAAAAGCAAAAGGAGAGAAGGTGGAGAATGTTACCGGTTGTCAGTCTGGACGATGAACAATTTGATGAGATCATGGAAAATGCCAGGAAGATGATTCCCAATCTGTATCCGGAGTGGACCGACTACAATTATCATGATCCCGGAATTACCATGCTGGAGCTGCTGGCATGGCTGAAAGAAGCACAGCAGTTTCATCTGGATCAGATCGGTCCCGGTCATATCCGCCGCTATCTGTCTCTTCTGGGAGAAAGACCTGGCGGAAGAGTTCCTGCCAGAGCACTGGTGTGTACTGTGCCTCCTGCGGATGATGACGGAGGCATTCTGCCGGAAGGAAGCCGTTTCTGGGCGTATCAGGTACCATTTGAGACAGAGTACAGCTGTTATCTGGATGCCGCCCGCATTGCAGGACTGGTCAGCACCAGGCCGGGACAGATGCCATGGGAAGGTACGCTCTGGCAGACAGGAAACCGGACGCTTCAGCTCCCTATGTTTGGGAAGAATGCGGAAACCGGATCCTGTTTCTGCGTGGCTTTTACAAAGCCTTTAAGGCCCGGACGGCTGCACAGCCTGTATTTCCGTATGTTTTCTGACTATCCGGTAAAAAGGACTCCGTTCTCGGAAGAGGATTCTTTTGTGCCTCTGGCATCTCTGGAACTGGAGATTCTGTGCGGAACTGGATTTGTTCCGGCCGATTATGCAGAAGATGAAACCATGCAGTTTCTCAGAAGGGGATTTTTCCGATTCCGGACAGAGAAAAGCATGGAGCCGGACTCCAATGGAAGATACTGGATCCGTTTCCGCCTGAAAACTGCGGAATATGATGCGGTGCCGGTGGTGGAACAGGTCTCTCTTCATGAACTGGAGGTGTGCCAGAAACACACGCTCTGCCGCTGCAGCCGCATTGCTTTGGACGAAGAAGGCGGATTCTGGTCAGAATGGTACCTTGCTGCAGAAGGCGGGTATGAAATTTACCTGGACCAAGAAACAGGACTTCGGCGTTTTGAGGGAGAGACTGTACGGGAGACGACCGACGGAATGACCAGGTTTGTGCTCCGGGGGGACGCGGTCAGGCCGGGAATGGAAGGAATTCTGGTCTGCTTTGACCTTAAGATGGCGGAAGCAAGATTTCTGGGTGAGGGCAACGGATTTCACAGCCAGGAATTCAAGGCACCGGCCCGAGGGCTCTGCGGGGACGGTATGGGACTTATGATCGAAACAGAGCAGGACAGCGGATTCTTTCAGATATGGAAGCAGGTGGAAGATTTCAGCGGATGCGGACCGGAAGACAGATGCTATGTCTATGACGAAGAACATGAAACCCTGCATTTTGGAAACTGTATAAAAGGCATGGCGCCGGAAGGACGCATCTTTCTGATTTCCGGATATACCAGCCTGGGCAGCGAAGGCAATGTCAAGGCCGGAACCATCGGAGGGGGCACATGCGCATATGGTCAGGGAAGGGCAACCAACCGGGAAGACGCATATGGAGGCAGGGATCAGGAAAATATCCGGCAGTGCTGGGAGCGGGTACACCGAAAAATAAAGAAAGTATACAGGGCGGTTTCCTACGAGGATTATGAACAGCTTGTCATGGAGACTCCCGGTCTTATGATTGAAAAGGCACGGGTGATTCCTGTTTCGGAACGGGTCCGCCGGGATGGCTCCATGGATGAGCTGAAAGTGACTCTGGTGGCCAAACCGTATTCGGAGGAGCCGATGCCCAGACTGTCCAGACCTTATCTGGAAAATATACTGAATTATCTGGAGCCCAGACGGCTGATCGGAACCAGAGTCAGCGTTCTTTCGCCGGAATATATCGGAATTATCATTTTTGCCGAAATAGAGACAGATTCCTATGCACAGAAGGTACGGGAAGATCTGAGGAGAACCCTGACAGAATACTTCCGGCAGAGAAGCAGTGACTTCGGACAGCCGGTTCCCTATGGAACGATATATGGAATCATCGATGTGATGGAGCATGTGACACGGGTCCGTTCTATAAGCCTGGATGCCAGGGGAAGCGGAATCAGAAGAAACCGGAACGGAGATATTCTGCTTCCGGTCAATGGTCTGGCATATCTGAAAGAGTGGGACTGCATGATATCTTCTGCCATTTAAAGGGGACAGGATGATGAAACCAGGGAAATACTATTTTGTTATGAACAAGGAATCGGACTTCAGCCGGGGAAGGGGAAAAGGAATCCTTGCAGACCGCACCGGACTTGCGCTGGCTCCGGATGCAGAACGGGGAGTCTATTACTCCCGGGTGTTCGACAGCAGAGAAAAGAAAACCACATGGCACAGACTTCGCTTTTACGGACTCACAGGAACGGAATCATCCGTACAGGTAACTGTTTATGCGTCCGAAAGCCGTCTGGTTATGTCAGACGGAATCCCTGTGGATGCAGAAGATGCCATACGCAGGGGGAATCTGTCATGGGAGGAGCTGGACCGGTGTTTTGAACCGTATATTCAGGAAAGATTCACCTATCCTCAGGATGTTCTGCTTCACCGCGTGCGGGGACGGTATCTGTGGTTCCGCCTGGATATGGAAGCCAGCGGAGGGAGACTGCCTTCACTGACAGGAGCACAGATATATTTTCCCAAAGATACATGGATGAAATATCTTCCTGAGATTTACCAGCAGGGAGAGGAAAGCACCTCCTTTCTTGAACGGTATCTGGGAATTTTTCAGTCCATGTATGAAGACATGACGAAACAGATAGAAGAGGTGCCGGATCGTCTGAATCCCAGGACCGCAGATCTTCCAAGCCTGCGTTTCCTTGCAGAGTGGGTCGGCATTGAACATGCGGAACTGTGGAACGAGGAACAGCTCAGATGGCTGACGGCAAATGCCATATGGCTGCATCAGTATCGGGGAACTGTACGGTTTCTGAAAGAGATTATGAAACTGTATACAGGAAAAGAACCATATGTGGTGGAGCGGCATCGGCTGGAGCCGTATTTCGACGGTTCCGAAAAGGAAAAGCAGCTGAAGCAGCTGTACAGCAGCGATCCGTATGAGTTTACGCTGCTGGTGAATACGGATGACATGGAGACAGGCGCACAGGACAGTACACTGCGCCAGCTGGCAGACATGGCCAGACCAGCCGGCATGGACTGCAGAATTGTGGTGCTGAAGCCGTATATATTCCTGGGACAGTACTCGTATCTCGGAATCAACAGTGTGCTGGGGCAATATAAGGCAATGGAACTGAACGGACTGTGTGCGGTGCCGTTTACCACCATCGCAGGCAATGAAAGGTAAAAGGAAGGAATCACCAGTGAAGAATTTAAAATATTTTCCGTTTGAAAGAAACCAGTATTTTTATGGAAAACTGCTGAGTGTGGATGATTTTCAGACAGAGCAGAAATATATGAATGACAAAAGGCGCATGATCAATCGTTTTCTTCATGGATGCGGTGTTGTCTGCGGACTGAATGTGGTGCAGGTGGACGACTGTACGCTGTCTCTGGAAACGGGACTGGCACTGGATTTTGCCGGCAGGGAAATCGTGGTTGACACTCCGGTGACAAAAAAGCTTTCCATGATCGAGGGATTTGATGCATACACAGAAGAAGATGAAGACAACAGTTATCTGTACCTGTGCATTGAATATGCAGAGTATGACAAGGATCCGGTATATAATGTGGCAGGTTCCGCATCAGGAACTTCAGAATTTAATAAGGTAGCAGAAGGTTATCATATTTATCTGACCAACCGCGAACCGGAGGGCGTAAGTGTCAGCGATCGATCCTATATGGATGACCAGAAGGTGATCTACTGGGGAAATGGAATCCGCATTACTCAGATCTTTCCCAGATACGCGGAAAGCGGAAAAGAATTTCCGTTTACGGTTGTGGTGGAGAACATGGGCCAGAGACTGCCCATTCGTTTTTCCTATACGCTGGAACTGGAATGCCTTGAAAACGGCGGTGCCAGTCAGGTGGAAATTTCCTTTGACGAAAATAATTTTGAAAAATCCCGGCGTTATGAGGTCACATATTTCCTGCATGCAGCAGATGTCAGAAACCGTCAGGGAAAGGCCCGCATGGAAAAGGGAAGTTTCCGCCTTGAAATCGGCGGCCGTACCCTGGAAACAGATTCAGAGGGCACAAGCACGGTACAGATTGAGCGGGATGATATGGAAAGGATTCTTTCCGGCCACTATTACAGAGAGGCCATGGAAGAAATCCTGAAAGATACATACCATCAGAGCATCTATCTGGCCAAGATCAGCGTGATTCAGGCAGGAACCACTTTTGTCATTGACGGAATCGAGCAGATGCCTTTTAAACAGTATGTATATAATGAAGTACTGGCCAGCATGATGAACCGGGTGCTGGAAGAAAAGGTAAAACGGCTGGAACGACGCATGGAAAAAAATCAGAGATACGCCGGCCATGCCGGGACGGAGAAGGAAAGGGTGCATACAGATGCACCGCAGATTGCCACCGGTGAGGTAATTCTGGATCTGGGAATCGGCGGAACTGCCGGACAGAAGTTTTTTACGGATGAGATTACCCATGGCCTGGGGCTGGGAAACGTACAGATTGTGCTGGGAGAGGCAGGCAGCGTGAAAGAGGATACCGGAGCCGTTTACGGCGCGGGAGATATTTTTGATGATGCCGCTCATCCCTTGAAAGCAGAACTGGCTGCCAGAACAGATATGAAAAAAGGAACTTTTACCATCGGGCTGCGTCTTCTGGAAACCACTACCACACGGCAGGTAAAGGTATACTGGACAGCTCTCAAGGACAGAAAGGAATCCCTGTACGACAGAGAGGAGAGGGAACTGTTCATAAAGCCGGATATGGTTTATCTGAAACTCAGGGAAACCTATTATTTTGAAGCTGTGTTCACAGGGGCTGCAGACAAGCGGGTGAACTGGAGTGTCAAGGAGGCCGAAGGAGGAACCATAGATTCCAACGGCATGTATACAGCTCCCAATGTTCCGGGAATTTTTGAGGTGATCGCGGAAAGCCCGGCCTATCAGGGAGTGAAAGCATCCGCATTTGTGGTGGTCAAGGAATAAAAGCAGGATGAAGCAGGTGAGACGATGGTAATACAGACGATTTCAAAACAGTACCGGGTGATACGGAGACTGGAAGGCAGCCACCAGATTGAAGCCTATCTGTGCAGCGACGACCAGGGAGCGGTACAGGGGCGCTTTCTGGTGATGGGACTGACAGGAAACGCCCTGTCAAAAAAGGTAATACCGTACTTTATGGAACTGTCCGGCCACAAACAGGCGGGGGATTTCCTTGAAGGATTTATCAGCAGGGGATGTCTCTGGCTGGTGTTCCGGTATTATGAATATCCGACCCTTGCGGAACGGATAAAAGGGGAATTTCTGCTGGATGAACGTCTGGAGGCAGCCAGATCACTTCTGGACAGGATTCTGTCACAGGATCTTCCCTGCTATCTTCAGTATGAAGCGCTGAACCCTGACAATATCACGGTTTCAGATGCATCAGAAGTATATTTTAATTATCTGCTTCACCAGCTGGAATACATGGAACTCTGCCGGATGGAAGATGTACAGGAAAAGCTGGCAGACTGTATGGAAATGCTTTTTTCCAGAGAACTGGAGGAGGAAATTTCCGAAGAACTGAAGGAATTCATCAAGGGGCTGCGGACCAGACAGTATGGCGGTTATACCGACATTTACCGGGACTTTCGAAGCCTGTATGACATTCTGGTGAAGCACAAAGGAGAAGGGCGGCTGAAATCCAGAGGCTGGCTGGTACGAATGTGGGAAAAATTCAAGAAACTGGCTGCCAGGCTGAAAAAGCTGCTGTATGCGGCGGTAATTATCGGACTGCTGGGTGTATTGATCTATACATACCTGAAGCCGGAGGAAATGCCGGCAGTGAGGATTGAATTCAGCCAGATTGGTACCCTGAAGATTAAAGGCACGGAGACACAGGGAAAAGGGACAGAACAGGTGGAAGAGACTGCGGACACAGAAAACAATACCGCAGAAAACAACACCGGAAACAGTGAGGAGAATGCGGAATGAATCTGGGAGGATCTAATTTTAAACAGAATATCCAGTATGGGGCAGCCAAGATCCTGCAGGTTCTTACATATCCGTTTAATCAGTTTTACCGGTTTGTTGCAAGAAAACTGAGCCTGAGTACGTTTCTGGATACGGTGACGGCTGACGTGCGCAGAAAGATGAATGCGCTGGTAAAAGCCAGACCGAAGTCCCTCAGCGATTATGTGACCATCGGCCGGTATTACGCGGCCAAAAAACTGGTTTATCTGGGCGCGGTAGCGCTGCTTCTGCTGCTTCTGTTTCTGATTCAGTACGGATATCCATGGTTCCGGTCAGCATTTCTGACCAGGACCATGACGGTGAATTCCGCCGGGATGTTCGGCTACAGCGGAAAAGTCCGTCTGAAGGCTCAGGACTCGGATCAGGTGATTTTTGTCGGACGGCTTGAGGACGGCCGTATCAATGGACAGGGGACACTTTATGATTACAGCGGGAATCTGCTTTATCAGGGAGAATTCCAGAATGAAATGTATTCCGGATACGGAGAACTGTATTATCCGGGAGGAATTCCGCAGTATAAGGGCAATTTCCAGCTGAATCAGTATCAGGGGCAGGGATATCTGTATTATGAAAATGGAACGCTGCAGTATGAAGGAGGCTTTTCAGCCGGCCTGTATGACGGCAGCGGAAAACTGTACCGGGAAGACGGTACCGCGATATATGATGGAGACTTTGCTTCCGGAAGATATGAGGGAAACGGACGGCTGTATGATGAACAGGGGAAACTTCAGTATGAAGGAGGCTTTTCAGCCGGGCTGTATGAAGGAGAGGGAAACCTGTATGAGGGCGGCAGCCTGATCTACAGCGGAAGTTTTTCTCAGGGACTCCGATCCGGAAACGGAAAAGCATACGACAGAAATGGTGATCTGATTTACGAAGGCCAGTGGACTGACGGGCATCCGGCCGAGGGAATGGGAACGTTGTTCCAGGAGAACGGAGGCATCCTTTATGAAGGCGGTCTCAGTTCAGGTATGTACAGCGGATCCGGAGCCCAGTATACGCCGGAAGGCATCCTCCTGTATGAAGGTGAGTATGTAAATGGCCAGTATGAAGGCCAGGGCAGTCTTTACAGCGAAGACGGAACTCTTCTGTATGAAGGGGGCTTTTCAAAAGGCCTTTACAGCGGGGACGGAAAACTTTACAGTGCAGAAACCGGACGCCTTCTGTACAGCGGAACCTGGACGGATGGAATACAGGACGGGAAAGGAACCATATATACGGAAGAAGGAAAGATTCTGTACAGCGGAGATCTGTCTCTGGGCCTGTATAACGGAGACGGAATCCTTTATGATACAGAACTCCAGAATGTTCCGGTTCAGACAGATGATGCGCAGGAAGAGGACGGAACCGAAGAAGCTGCCGCAGAAAACATGGCAGATCTGCCGAAAGTCTATGAAGGACAGTGGAAGGAAGGAAAAAGATCAGGTTCCGGAAAAGCCTATGAAAATGCCAGGATTCTTTATGAAGGAACATTTGAAAATGATCTGTATTCCGGAGAGGGGGTCCTTTACAGTACGGAAACGCAGCTGGTTCTCTATGAAGGGCAGTTCCGTCTCGGCCTGTATGACGGCAGCGGAAAACTGTATAACGATCTGGGTGAACTGATCTATGAAGGAGAATTTCAGCTGGGACTTAAAAACGGAAGCGGAATTACCTATGACGGAGCCACGGGAGTCGTACTGGAAGAGGGCATATACAGAAATGATCTTCTGGTGACAAGTCAGAAGGAATTGGATGAGGCCAGAAAACAGCTGTCAGGAGAAAACAATGCTGACAGCGGCGAAACGGAAAAGGCAGAAGACGGAGATCCCGAAGAAGACAGTCTGGACGGGGAAACCGCAGGGGCTGAAACACCAGGCGATGGAACAGAACCGGAGACTCAGCAGGGAGAGGACGCAGGCGGAACAGAAGAGACAGCGCTTCCGTCGCAGGGAGCCGCAGATGAGGAACAGACTCACGCTGCAGGACCGGGATTTTAAAACAGGCGGAAGGAGAACGGAAGATGAGATACACGGCAATTGCGGAGATGGGAAACTCTCTGGTGGAAATATTGAGAACCTTCATGGTTCCGGATACCATATCCAATCCGGATCATATCGGTCTGTGCAGCCCGGCAGACAAGGGGGATCTGGCTGTGGGGATTTATCTTTATGATATCCGTGAAAGTGAAGAGATCCGCGGAAATTCCATGATTATGTCGGATCCGGTCCGTCAGCGTTATCCTTCCAGCTTTCTGACGCTTTACTATATGATTACCGCATATTCCAACGGAGATATCAAATACCGTTCAGAGGAGGAACACAAAATCCTGGGAAGAATCGTGCAGGTCTTGGCAGATCACTCGGTTCTGGAAGACAAGGTCCAGGCCGGCGGCTCGCCGGATGGAGAGACTCTGGCGACCATTGAAATGCAGAATCTGTCTCTGGAAGACAAAATGCGGATCTGGAATGTTCCCAATACGGCATATAAAACCTCTCTGTTTTATAAGATCGGTCCTGTGGAAATTGAATCCGAAAGGACGAAAGACGCTCACCGGGTACTGGATGCAGTATTTACTTTCCGGCATCAGGAGAAGGGAGAGAGGCAGAATGAGTGAGAACATACATATCCGGGTCAGTCTGGCAGTTCTTCTGATTGATGATTTCACCGGAAGGATCATAACTTCTTCCGGTGCAAGGGCGACTGTGCCGGACTGCGGAAAACCTGTTATAAAAAAAGAAGGCTTCCATGTCTTTACCAACCTGACGGATCCTGTGATCCGGATCAGTGCAAAGGGGCCCTGTTACTGTGAGGAAGAGCGGCTGGTGGATATCAGGAAGCTGGATCCGGCCAATCCTGTGGTGCGGGTGAGAATGACGCCCAATCGCTGGTATGCCCTGCCGTCTTCGGCGGTTCGCACGGAAGTGAAACTTCCTGCTGATACGGAACTTTTTGTTTTCAGCCAGGAGAGCAGCAACTATAAACGGCTTCTGTCAGATTACAGAAAGGGAAGTGATGAAATCAGTCTGTATCAGGGAGACATGGAGGAACTGGAAGAGAAGGCCTGCTGCATCGCAGGAAAAGACGGGATACCGGAACCGCTGCGTCTCGGAACCCTGAAACAGAGGGAACAGGGAATCTACCGCCTGGAAATGTGTCCCTCCGGCGGGTATAAAAAGATGGGCACGCGGGTATATCCGGCCAGTTATCTGCCGGCGGGAGATACGAAGACCTGTTTTCTTCCTTTGAAGAGTTATGGGAAGAAAGAGATCACTTACACATTCCTGAGCATCCACGCAGGAACGCAGACGGTGACCCGGACAGTGCTTCAGACAGACCGGGAAAACCGGATTGATCTGGAAGGAGAAATGGCCTATGGAGCTGTATAGGAGCCCGGAAATTTATATGAAGGAAGCTATGCAGTGGGTAAGAGAGTGGATCCGTCTGTATCGGAATCATGCAGTTTCTCTGGATGAAAACGGAAGACTTCGCCAGATTCGCGGTTCCATTGTGTATGGGGATGATCTGGAACTGAGCCTGGAAGGCAGCATGGGGGAAGAAGACCGGAACGCATATGAACAGAAGGCAGCCATTCTGCGCTCCTGGCAGGAGCAGTCAGAGAAAGCGGCGGCTGCATCTTTCCGCAGAGGAATTGCCATTCCGCTGGAATATCTGTTTCAGGTTTTCCGCCTGAGCTTTCCGGAACGGTTCTGTGTCCTTATGGCGCTGGCACCGGAGTATGACCGGACCATGGGGCGCCTGTTCAGCCTGCTGCAGGATGATTACAAGGAAACATATCCAACCCTGGATCTCTGTCTGAAACTATATACCTGTATGGAAGAAGAGCGGTACAGACTCCGCTCACAGATTCTGTCAGAAAGAGACAGATTGTCTCTGATCTTTCAGTCAGGACCGGATGACGTGAGCACACAGCTGAGACTTCATCCCAGAATTCTGCAGTTCCTTGCTGATTTTGAGAAAATGGATCAGAACCTGGAAGAAATCGCCCGTCTGTATCTGCCGGACAGCCAGGATAAAACGGAAACAGAAATACAGGGGACGGATGACCGGATTGCCCGGGCCGCATGGCGGGAGAACAGCAGAAACATATGTTTTCTGTATGGGCCCGAAGGCGCCGGAAAAAGAACGGCAGCCTGCAGAGCGGCAGCTTCGGAAAAACGCTCCATACTGATTTTTGATGTAAAAGCACTGTATTTTGAGAAAAAGCGGCGTGAAATGCTGATTGACAGTCTTGAACGGGAATGCATCATCCGAGGGGCAGTGCCCTGCGGATATCGGGCAGAGATTCTGCTGGCCGGGGAGACGGATCAGGAGGAAGTAAAAAAGGAAAAGGAAAGTCTGCTGAGTCTGCTTATGAGACGCCTTGTGAGAGAAGGCTCCTGCCTGTTTCTGACCTCCGAAAAAAAATGGGAAGGGCAGTGGCCATGGCCGCAGTATGCCAGAACAGACTGGGAAATTCCATTTCCGGATCAGACTGACCAGATTGCATTATGGGAAACTCTTCTGAAACAGGTACCGGTAAAGGATATCACGCCTCAGGCGCTGGCAGTACGCTTCAGCCTGACGCCGGGACAGATATCCGAGGCGCTGAAAGAAGCTCTGGATCAGGCTGCGGCAGCAGGAGAAAACGAGCTGAAAAGGGAAAATCTGTACAGGGCATGCCGCAGACAGCTGGTGATGCATCTGGGAGACCATGTATCCAGGATCAGAACCCAATACCAGTGGAACGATCTGGTTCTTCCTGCCCGGCAGAAGGAGGCGCTTAAAAGTGCCTGCAATCAGGTGGAATTCAGTCATCAGGTATATGATCTCTGGGGATTTGATAAAAAGATTGCCTATGGAAAAGGTGTATCCATGCTGTTTTACGGTCCTCCGGGCACGGGAAAAACCATGGGAGCTCAGGTAATAGCCAATCAGCTGTCCATGGAATTATATAAAGTGGATCTTTCTTCGGTTATGTCAAAATATATCGGTGAAACAGAAAAAAACCTGGGGAAAATTTTTGATGAGGTAAAAAAATCCAGGAGTATTCTCTTTTTTGATGAAGCAGATGCTTTATTCGGAAAAAGAACGGAGGTCAAGGATTCCCATGACAAGTATGCCAATGCGGAAACGGCATATCTTCTGCAGAAAATAGAAGAATACCAGGGAATCGTAATTCTTGCCACCAATTACATGCAGAATTTTGATGAAGCGTTTAAACGCAGGATCAAATTTATCATAGAGTTTCCGTTTCCTCTGTCAGAATACCGTCTGCAGATGTGGAAACAGGTGTTTCCGGAGGAGACACCCACAGAGGATCTGGATTTTGAATACCTGGCAGAACGATTTGAACTGTCAGGAAGCAGTATAAAAAATATTGCGGTTGCGGCGGCATTCCTGGCTGCGTCCGAAGGAGAATGTGTCGGCATGAAGCAGATTCTGCTGGCGCTGAAGGATGAGATGGTAAAGTCGGGAAAAAGCATGCCGCCGGAGAGTTTTGGAGAATATTACGGTCTGATCAGTGAAAATGGTCGGTGAGACGCCGGGAGAGGAGAAGCGTATGCCAGAAAGCAACAGAACCGACAGACAGGAAGAGGAAAACAGAAGAAGAGAAGCTGCACAGGAGCGCGAAGAAAGCAGACAGGAAGCACAGGAGGATCATGATACATCCGGGTCCGCTTCTGCCCAGGAATCTCCCTCACAGGCGGATTCCTCCGGGAATGCCTCTCCGAGGCCTTCGGCGGCCGGAAGGAGACATCATCGCCGGGACAGTCAGACAAAAAATCTGTACAGAAAGCTGCATACGGACAGAAAGACAATTGACGAAACGATAGAGCGGCTTACAGGCTGCGCAGAAGAAGCGAAGCAGGTGGATTCTGACGAGAAGCGCGAGGACATGATGGAGCGCCTGCAGGAAGAAAAGCTGACGGCAGAAGAGATTCTGGACCGGGCGACAAATGAATATGAGGCAGAAGCAGAAAGCCTTTCATCGGATCATTATAAACGCGCAGCAGCACAGAAAGTACAGGCGCTCAGTGAAAAAGCAGAAGAAGCCACGGATCTGTATGATCAGCGGGTCGCAGATCTGGATGCAGCAGAATCAGAGTATAAGCTGAAAGACTTTGAAGGGCGTCTGAGAGAACTGCGGGTGGAAAGATATCATAAAAAACGCGATAATAAAATGGTCCATTTCAGGGAATTCCGTTCCATGAAATACCGGTTCGGTGATCTGATGGCAGAATACAGAACCCTGCCGTCTCCCAAATCTCCGGCTGCGGAAGAACGGAAGAAGAAGATCGATGAGCGGATTCAGCGTCATACGGAAAAACTGGAGGAACTGGAAAGCAAGTATATGCCGGAATGGGAAAAACATGTTCTGAAGGACAAGGAAAAGAAGTCTCAGGATGCGGTTAACGAACTGAATTCCCAGTATTCTTCCTCTACTCCGCTGGTACGCCTGCTTTATAAAGTTCTGGCAATAAAGGACAAGAGGAAACCAAAGGAAACCGGATGGCAGAAACTGAAAGGCAAAGTATCCGATGTCAAGGAAGAATATGACAGCGTCAGTGAAATAAAGGATGATGCTTCGGATGTGTGGGACAGTATCGGAAAGATGCGGGAAGGAACGTTCTTTCAGCCGGATGAAGAAGAGGAGGAAGAAGAGGGAATCAAAGAATGGCTGACCAAGCATGCCAAGGAATTTCTTGGATGGATCATGGGAAAAGCCGGAGCCAGTGAAAAACAGCAGAAAATAGGCAAGGATGTGATTGAGCATATAGCCAACTGGTTTGAACCGGTGATCAGCGCGGTCAAGCTTGCGAAAAATATCAAGTCTTTTATGAGCAAATCAAAAGACATGAGCAAAGAGGAAGTAAGCGGTTTTGCCATGGAAGTGACGGGACAGTCCATTGAGGTGATTGAATCCGGTCTGGGATCTGTTCAGAAATATATCGGAGAGATTCCTATTCTTGGTTCGATTTTCGGAATTGTCAAAGACATTGTGGGGCTGATTGACCATATTATCAAATTTGCCAATAAAATCAAATTCCGGAAAGACACCAAAAAAGATAAGGAAGATCTTAAAAACCGCATGATGGAGAAACGGCAGAAGTACAGTATGCAGGAGGATACCAGGGATCTGGGACTGTACAGCTTCATGGGAATGGCCAGAGTCGGTCCGTTCTGGGACAGACGCACCACGGCACATGTGAAGAAATCAGAAGGATCTGCAAAGCGCGGAAAAGAGATTCTCGTAAACGGAGATGCAACTGTCGGTCAGCAGAAAACGGCACTGACACGGGCTGTGGGTGCAGGTGAGTCCGACAATCTGTATATGCAGATTGCGGAAATGAAAGCACAGAAAGACAGGGGAGAACTTTCTCTGCAGGAGAGGCAGAAATATTATCAGATGAAAACGCTCCGGGATATACAGGAATACCAGCAGCTGAAGGAAGGAAAACATACGATTTCCAAAAGAATCCGGGAGGAATCATTTGAACTTGCCAGCGGTGCAGTATCTCTGGCATCCAATATCTCCGGACTTTTCCCCGGCATCGGAACGGCGGTAAGCAAAGGACTGAGCTTTGCCAATACAGTTTTCGGTCTGATCCGGAAAGGCACCTCTTTTGTGCATAAAAGAATGCAGGCACGGTCCGGAGCTGCCCTGAGAAAACAGGCACGGAATGATGCCATGGCCCAGAATATGTTTAACCAGATGCTTTATGTGGCCGGGTATCTGCGCCCGGATATGGAAGATAATACGGCACCGCTGTTCCATGTGGGGCCGGAAAGTGCCAAACGTGTAAAGACAAGCATGCAGTATCTTGACAGAACCTCAACAGCACTGAGTTATAAACTGAGTGAAATGCAGGAAGCAGAAGACCGTGACTCGCTGATGGAAATGATGGCCAATGCTTTTACAACTTCTGGCTGAAAGAAAGGAAATATTTATGGCGGAAATAGAAAAAAATGAGTTGATACGGCAGTTTAAGAAGATTGCAGAGTTTATGGAAGGAACCAAATTCAAAACAATGGTTCTGGAGGATATGCCCGGTGATATGCCTGTATCCATGCTGATCGGGCTGGAGGGAGAGATTGAAGAAGGGCATTATATTGTCTGCAACCTGATGCCTATGGAGGATGATGTTGCAGCCTATACCAATTTCCTGCATATGTTTTACGAGATTCCCTACGAAACTGCGGAGCTTAACGAACTGGACCTGCTCAGGGCAGTCAATGTGATGAATTCCACCATGGTTGCCGGCAGCTTTATCTGCAGCCGTGTATCGGAAGAAAAAGCCCGTGTTCAGCTGAGGCTGACGCTTACAGCCGATGTTGAAGAAGAATGGAATCCCAGTACGGTCTGTGAATGCGCATGCCTGATGGTGGAGTATGCCGCTGTCATGGAGGAAATTGTTTCAGGCCTGCTTGCCGGCATGGATCTGAATACGATTCTGGAGGCAGAGGGACTTACAGAGGAGGGATAGATATGGCAAATGCCGTGTGTATGGGGGCCATGTGTGCCTGCAGCTTCGGAATGACGCCATCTTCTCTGGTGGTGACGCCGGAAAACCGGGTTGTGGCAGGTACCATGCCTGTGGCTACCGTTATGGACTATGTTCCGATGAAGAATATCCTGCCGTTCGGTATGTGCAGTTCCATGGCCAATCCTCAGGTGGCGGCAGCCACAGCGGCAGCGCTGGGAGTTCTGACTCCCATGCCCTGTGTACCGGTTATACCTGCGCCATGGACTCCGGGGGCTCCTACGGTGATGGTGGGCGGCAAGCCGGCCCTCAACAGCACCAGCAAGCTGATGTGTGCCTGGGGAGGTGTGATTCAGATCACGGCCAGTCCGGGAACCGTGACATTGCAGGTACCGTAGCGGCAGCATGATAAAATAAGCAGCTTATTGTAAGGGGAAGGAAAGTTTATGAAGCTGAAATTTGGATTGAGGGCCAGATTCATTGTCATATTCCTGATATTTTCTGTTCTGATTTCCGCGGCGGCCGGCTGGGTTACCCGGAGAAAGTACGAAAATACCATATGGAATCAGTATCAGAAGTCAGCCATAGAAATTGCGAATCTGGCGGCATCCTGCATTGATGGAGATAAATTTGAACAGTATGCTTCAACCCTGCAGAAAGATGATGAGTATGAGGAGATTCAGGAAGATCTGAACCGGATCCGACAGAACACAGATGTGGTATATCTGTATGCTCTGCAGGTAATTTCTGACAGTGAAACGATTTATGTATTTGATACATGGGATGAAGATACTCCGCCGGAGGAAATCGGACAGCTGGGAGGAATCGAATCGTATAATCCTGATTATGAGGGAATCGCCAATGCGCTGGAAACCAAGAAGACCAATGCAGAGTTTGAGGTGACGGAAATCACGCAGTTCGGATACAATGCCAGCATTTATGCTCCGGTGATAAACAGTGCCGGAGAGGCTGTGGGAGTTGTAGGCGTGGATATTGCCATGAATGATATTAAAACCACCGCTGCCCAGGCAGTGCGTGATCTGCTTTCTGTCATGGTGGTGGTGATCATCATCTGTTTCCTGGCGCTCCTGATGGTGGTTCAGAATGAGTTTATCACGCCGGTGCGGGTGCTTAAGTCCTGCGTACAGGAAATGGCCGAAGGAAAGATGAACGTACAGGCACCGATCCGGGGAAACAATGAAATAACGGAAATTTCCATTATTTTTAATCAGATGTCATCCAATATCAGCACGCATATGAAAGAAATCACGGATCTGAACAGCGGTTATCATAAATTTGTTCCGCTGGAGGTGTTCAGGATCCTTCAGAAACATGATATTTCCCAGATTCACCTGGGGGATTACCGGGACAGTGTGCTCAGTGTCATCAGCATGCAGATCAACGACTTTGATGCCGTGACCAGTCACATGGATTCCATGGCACTGTTTTCCTTTATTAACAGGATTTACAGGGAAGCTGTTCCGTATATCCAGAATCAGGGCGGAGTTGTGGGAGAATATTACGGAGATGGCTTTACCGCATTTTATCAGAACGGATGCAGGGAGGTGCTGGACAGTGCCATTGTGATCTGCCAGCATTTCCATGAGGTCCGGAAAAACATGAGACAGGCAGGTGAGACGGTGCCCTACCTGGGATTTGGAATCAGTTACGGTGCCGTGATGCTGGGAATCGTAGGAGACAAAGACCGGCTCTCCACTTCCATGCTGTCAGAACAGATTACTGCGGCTGAGCATCTGAAACAGGTGGCCTGGAAATACCGCTCTTCCATTCTGATTACCGGAACCGCCGCCGCACAGATTCCTGAGTTTTCAGAACGGTATTCCAGCCGTCTCGTCGGACTGCTTCATTTCAAGACTTCCGACCGTGTGGAAAAAATTTACGATGTCTACAACGGCGATGATATGGAAGAAAGAAAATGGAAAGATCTGACCCGTGAAAAATTCGAAGAAGGAGTCAGAAAATATCTGGCCCGTGAATTTTATGAAGCCAGACTCTGTTTTATAGAAGTACTGAAACTGTACCGCTTTGACTATGCTGCCAGAGAATATCTGTATCTGTGCAATTCTTTCTATCAGAATGAAGAAGGCGCCCATGAAGCAGACGTGTACATAGAGGAGTGCTGACGGAGAAGTACGTAAGAGAAAGGAAACAGAAAGATGAGTACGGCAGAATTTAAGATGATTTCTCTGGAAGATGCCCCTCTGATGAGAAAATATGATGAGGACATGGCCATCAGCGATCTGGAGTTTACGCAGTTATATGCATGGCAGGACAGGTTTCGAAACAGGTATAAGATCATCAATGACTATTTCTGCACCATTTATACCCGCGACGACGGAACTCCTGCCTGCTATGCACCGGTGGGACGCTATGACAGAGAATCATACGGCCGGACACTTCTGGCTCTTAAAGAGGAAATGGATCAGATGAACGCTCCATTTCATTTTGATTTCGTTCCGGAAGACTGGATTCCAAGATTCGGGATACTGGATGGTTTCCAGGTCTCATTGAGCTGTAATGATGATTTCAGCGATTACATATACAGAAGCGAAGATTTTCTCTGTCTGTCCGGCCGGGCCAACGAACATAAGAGATATCTGGTGAACTATTTCACCAGACACTATTCTTACGAATACAGAAAACTGACTTCTGAAAATATGCAGGATGCGAAAAAAGTCATGCGTGCATGGTGCGAGGGGAGAGACTGTACAGAGTGTTACTGGGGATGTGAAAAGAAAGCCATTGACCGTATTCTTGACAACTGGGACGTATTCTCCTGCCGGGGAGCTGTCATTTATGTGGACGGAGAGCCCAAGGCATTTATGGTGGGGGAACAGATAAGGAGTGATATGGTCGTGTCGCATTTTCAGAAGGCGGATAAACGGATAAAAGGGCTGTATGCCTTTATCAGCCATGAGTTTTATATCCGGGAATATCCGGGAATCACCTATATCAACCTGCAGGAGGATATGGGCATTCCGGCACTGCGCGAATCAAAGCAGTCCTACAGGCCATGCCATATGCTCCGGAAATATACGGTTACACTGAAGGAAAGGCAGGGATGAAAAAGTGAACGAGACAACGGCAAAAAAGAAGATATTCAGAAAGGTCGCAATATGGGGAACAGTCATGGTCATATGCCTCATATTTGCCGGAATAAACGCGGGATATCTTAAGGAAGGACCGCTGAACCGGTACTTCCTTCTGGACTATCCTTCAGAAAGCACCGTGGGAATTACCGGCAATATGTATGTCATTGACCAGTCAAAACAGAGGGTCAGTGCTTTTACGGAAGAGGGGAATTACCTGTATCAGATCCACGGAGGAAGCCGGTCAGAGAGTGCATTTTATTCTGCAGAGGATGTCAAAACAGATGAACAGGGAAACCTGTATGTGGCAGATACCATGCTGGCACTGGATGGGTCTGCCATCGAAAGAGAGAGGATACTGAAATTTGATCCTGACGGCCGGTATGTTTCCACGGTTTATGATGTCACATATGAAGAAGGAAACCGGCCGGTGACCGTGGGAAGGATTCAGAGCCTTTCCTATGCGGAGGGCTGTCTGCAGTTTGTGTTTGCGGAACCGGAACAGATAACTCTGATGAAGGTGAGCACATCCGGAGGACAGGCGGAAACCGTAAAACAGATCAGTTATGATACCAGATATCTGATTTCCTACGCAGTGGGAACGGAAAATCAGATATATGCCGTTACCAAAATGGCAGATATTCTGGAGATCGATGATGATGGAACAGACAGAACCATATATAAGGGGGAAGATCATGACACCGAGGAGTTCTTCAGCATTCCATGGAAAATTTCCGCGGACAGCCGGGGGAATCTCTATTTTTCCGATATCGGGCTGAGGAGGATCGGGTATGTGACTCCGGACGGTGAATCAGGCGTTGCCATTGAGAGGGCAGACATGGAAAATCTCGGAAACAACCGTATTTTCTATAGTCTGGACGTTTCTTTCGGAGAATATCTGACCACCATTGCGGATATAGATGTCTATACAAAATCACTGACAGAAGACGGGAGCGTTGTGATCTATGGAACCGGTGAAGACCGGACACCCATCATGTATTCCGCGGAATACATAGGATTCCGTCTGGCAGTCTTTGGCGTGGTCATTCTGGGAATAGCGGCTCTTGCGGTCTGCCTGTTCCAGATCAGCCGTCTGCACATCCGCATCACGTTTACGGAAATGACACGGAATACGCTTCTTATTATTGTGGTATCGGTCATTATTGCGGCTGTAAGCATTACCAGCATCATGGGCGATATGCAGGATCAGTACGCGGCGCAGGTGATGAATAACATGAGCAGTGTGGCGGAACTTGCATGCCTGTCCCTGGATCCGGATGATGTGGAGCAGATCAACACGCCAAGGGATTATACCAGTGATGCGTATGAACGTGTCAAAGAAAGCATACAGAAAAATTTTAACAGCATCAGCGGATGGAATGAAGGTCTCTACTGCGTTCTGAACCGGGTAACGGAAAATAAGACCATATATTCCTGCCTGTATCTGGAAGATACCGTGGGAGCCGTGTACCCGCTGGATTATGATTATTATGAATCTGATGTATACCGCTCCATTTCCACTTCCGGATATGGATCTGAATATCAGGAACTGTATGAAACGGGAAAACAGATCCGCTTTGACCGGATCGAAAATACGGATGGGATCTGGACTTATGTGCTGTCTCCCGTTTTCAATGAAGACGGGGAAGTAATTGCGGCCATGGAAGTGGGCACCAATCTGTATACGTTCCAGGAATCCAACAATGCCCTGCTGAAAGAGATGGTGTTCAATATCGTATCAATTATCGCAATTATTATTTTGCTGTTCACGGAGATTTCCTTTGTATGGTTTAACCGGGAAGCGCGGAAAAAAGCCATTGAAGCATCAGAAGATCCTGCGCGTAAAAAGAGAGAACTTGCAGTGTATGTGATCCGTCCGATGATTTTCATTATTTTTGCAGCAGATTGCATGGCCACAGCATTTCTTCCGATGCTTGCCAGCCAGCTGGCGGTTCCTGTGGGAAACATTTCCCAGGAAATGATGAGTGCCATACCGGTTTCCACAGAAGTATTTGTAACCGCAGTTTTTTCCTTCCTGGGTGGATTCCTGATTGAAAAATACGGATTCCGTCCGGTTCTTCTGATCGGTAATCTTCTGTTTACCGCAGGACTTGTGATGGCAGGATTTTCAGACACGGTCTTCTTCTTCATCGGGGCAAAGGCTGTAATCGGTGTGGGAATGGGACTTCTTCTGGTGGGAATCAATTCTCTGGCCGCCGCTTTTCCGGAGAAGGAAAGCGCAGAAGGATTTTCATTTTATAATTCCGGCTCTCAGGCTGGTGCCACTGTAAGTACCACGCTGGGATCCCTTCTGGTGGCAGTTCTCGGCGGCTATGTTCATGTATATTTTGCAGCTGCTGCAGTTTCTGCAGTTTCCCTGTTCATGATCATAACCCTGCTGAAGAAAAATACCATATATCCCCAGAAGGAGGAAGTAAAGGACATGACGGGAGGAAGAATCAGCATGTTCCAGTTCCTTTTTAAGAAGGAACTCCTGATTTTTTTCCTGTGTGCCATGGTTCCGTATATCCTGTATGGATATTTCCTGAACTACTTTCTTCCTCTGTATGCGGATGCACAGGGAATGTCGGAGATCACCATCGGTCAGCTGTTCCTGATCAATGGCATCTGTGTCATTTACCTGGGTCCGTCAGTAACGGCTTTTCTGACCGGAAAGCTGAAAGGAAAATGGTCAGTGATTCTGGCAGGATCCATTTATATTGCAACGCTGTTCCTGTTCTTCATATTTACAGGAAAGACCATGGTGGTAGTCACTGCGTTTCTGTTCGGCCTTGCAGACTGTTTCGGCTTTTCCGTGCTTTCCATTTACTTTTCCGGGCTGGATGCAGTCAAGGCTTTCGGAAGCAGCAAGGCCATGGGAGTCTACAGCACATTTGACAATGTTTCCCAGACACTGGGGCCGTTTGTTTTCAGCGCAGTATATGTTATGGGGATCCGGACGGGTATTTTTGTTCTGGCCGTAATTTATCTGATACTTCTTGGACTTTATGGTCTGTTTGGAAAGAAGACAGCTGAGGCCTGACGGACGGGCCTGCATTAAGGCTGGTATGCAGAGTCACATCAAAAGGCAAATGACAGCATTTGACGCATGAATCATAAGGGAGTGTCGCAAAATCATCAAAATAGATGATTGAGCGGCACTTCCGCTCGTT
>CABSIM010000002.1 GCA_902477765.1 uncultured Clostridiaceae bacterium
GCTCCCACCACGGCAGCGGCGCCTACCACAGCCGCATCTCCCACCAGAGAGATTATTCAGGGTACTCCGGGCGGTCCGGCGTCTTCCGCAACGTCTGCAGCACCGTAGAATACAGACAAGCCGTATATGCGGCTGAGAACAGAGAACGATATCACATATCCCCGGAAGGAACGGTTCTGAAGCCGGTTCCATCCGGGGATATTTTCCGGCATTTTTCGTTCGCCGGAAGCCATGTGAACAGAAAAAACCGCCGGCGCATCGGAACATTCCTCTGCGGCCGGCGGCTTTTGGCATTTACAGCAGCACGTCAGATACGTGGGGCTGTATTCTGCAGAAAGAGACAGTCTCAGTCTTCATATTTGTCATAACCCTGATAGGTAACCCTTCCATCTTCGTCTGTGCAGTAATAAACACCGTCAGAATCGGTTACATTCTTTTTCTTTTTGGCAAGGACTCCGCTGGTGTTCACAAGGTATTCAGAACCGTCATAGGAAACAACTTCATACTTGGTTCCGGATTCTGCCTTCAGGCGGCGGCCGTTGTCGTAAATGTAGCTGCCGTCAATGCCGTTGATTCCGCGGCCCTTGTCGGTGCCTGCGGATTTGAAGGAATAGGTGTAGAGCTCCCCGTCCAGTTCCACGGTGGTGGTTCCGGTCCGGACCTTTCCGTTGTATTCGTCCATGTAGTAAACGCCCCATTCTCCGTCACCTTCCGGGAGATCATCCAGAGAATCGATATCTTCACATCCGGAAATGACCTTGTCATTTACTGCCATTTTCTTGAGACCGGTTATCATCTCTCCGTATTCATTGAAAGAATACAGATCGCCATTGATGGTTTTCATCTCACTGACAGCCAGATCTCCGTCAGAAGCACCGTAGAACCAGTAAGAGGTATCGTCATAATAGCTGTCTGAATCCATGTCTTCGTCGGGCACTGCCTCAAACCATCCGGTATGGAGCCAGCAGCTGTCTTCATCACCGTAATAGTGCCATTCTCCGGAATCTTCTTCCACCCATCCGCTCTGGGCAGCACCGTATTCGCTGAAAGAATATTTTCTGCCGTTGATGGTGGACTGACGATCCGTATACTTTTTGCCGCCGGCGGAGAAGTAGAACCAGTAGGAGGGCTGTGAATCAAATTCATTGTCATAATCCTCCACACTGGCATAAAGCCAGCTGTCCGTCAGAATGGCGCCGCCTCCGTTTTCCATATCCGCATAATAAAGGGCTTCCTGCCATGCATCACCGCCGGTCAGCGGCTCGGCGGATGAGCTGATCCATCCGGTGAGCATCCGGCCGTACTCGTCGAATATATATTTTTTTCCGTCGATGGTCTGCACATCAGCGGAACCGTTTCTGCTGCGCAGAGCCCGTCCATCACTTCCGAAATAATACCAGCAGGTATCTTCCGGTGTGCTGCCGCCCTGCCAGCTGGTGTTTTCCAGCAGTCTCCATTCATTGGTGACCATGGCGCCGGAAGAGTTCACATAGTAATAGTTTCCGTTCACATCCAGCAGCGTACTGCGGACCATATATCCGTCGCTTCCAAGATAGTAGGTATGGGTTCCGTCTTTCTGCCAGGAATCTCTCAGATATTCTCCGCTGCTCAGCCGGTAGGTCCATTCTCCGTTTTCCATGGACCAGTCTGCAAATGATGTAAATGCAGTGCCAAGAACCATGACCGCGGAAACTGCCAGCACTGCCAGTCCTGTTCCTGTCTTTTTCATAAAAATCCTGCCTCCTCATATCCTTTTATTCAGCCTTTATTCTCCTATAGGATAGCACCAAAATACGGATGAAATCCAGTCTTATTTTGCGGTAAAAGTGTGGCAGCGCCTTACAAAAAAATGACGGAATCCGCGTAAAAAAAGGTGCGGCGGCACCTGACCGGATAAAACAGGAAATCGCGTACGGATTCTTTTCTTGTACACAGAATCAAATTCAGATATAATAGGGAAAGATGAAGTTACCGGAAAAAGACAAAGCCACATTGACAGAAATAAGGAGAAAAATATGGATTGCAGTCGTTTTAAGGAAAATACGGAACGCGTGGTGGAAAGCTGTTCCCGTGTGATTGTGGGAAAAGAGGATGCTGTCCGCCTGATTTTCACCAGCTTTCTCTGTTCGGGCCATGTACTGCTGGAGGATGTACCGGGAACGGGAAAAACCATGCTTCTGCGTGCATTTGCGAAAACCATCGGAAGCGGATTCAAACGGATCCAGTTCACGCCGGATCTGCTTCCATCGGACCTGACGGGAATTAATTTCTATAACCAGAAAACCGGAGAATTTGAATTCCGGAAAGGACCGTTGTTTACAAATATCGTACTGGCAGATGAAATCAACAGAGCCACACCCAGAACCCAGTCCAGTCTGCTGGAGGCCATGGAAGAAGGACAGATTACGGTGGACGGAACCACATACCGGATGGATGAGCCGTTTTTTGTCATGGCGACGCAGAATCCGGTGGAATCCTACGGGACATTTCCGCTTCCGGAAGCGCAGCTGGACCGGTTTTTCATGAAACTCAGCCTGGGGTACATGACCAGAGAACAGGAGATGGAGGTAATTGCCAGAAAACCTGCAGCGGATATTCTGGAAAGCCTGGTACCGGTTCTGTCTGCGGAAGAGATCCGGACCATGAAGGCGGAATTTCCGCAGGTCAGGGTTCATGAAGATATTGTTTCCTATATGATGGATATAGTGGAAAAGACGAGACGGGAGAGCCGGTTTGTGACCGGAGTGTCCACCCGCGGAGCCATTGCACTTTATAAGGCATCCCAGGTGACGGCCGCATGCCGGGGCAGGGATTTTGTGATACCGGAAGATGTTCTGGAAGTGGCTCCGTCCGTCCTGAGCCACAGGATCATTTCCAGAGGCTCTGAAAGTTTTGAAGATGCCAAAAGGTTTTTTATGGGAATGGTGGAAACCATACCGGTTCCGCTGGAGAAAATACGATGATTCTGTTTCTGATTATGCTTGCGGCAGTGCTGTATGCCGCAGAGAAATACTCCCTGGCACATGTTCTGGACCGGGTGTCCTGTGAGACATGGACAGACCGGGTTCTGGTGGAACCGGAAGAGGAGTTTTCCTGGTCTCTGACTGTGTCCAACGGAAAACGTATGATGGTCCCATATCTTGGCATACGGGAAGCGGTACCGGAAGGTCTGATGTTTTCGGAGACGGGAGAGCCTGTGGAAAAGAAAGAAATCTCAGGACTCAGTTCGGTGCTCTATGTGGCCGGGGGCCAGAAGGTGACGCTGGAACGACGGGTATGTCTGCCTTCCAGAGGACGCTATTTTTTCCGGGGAGCCGTGGCGGAAGCCGGGGATTTCCTGGGAATCAGGAATGTGCTGGGATATTATCCGGAACTGAAGGAAATGGTGGTAAAACCGAGGCCGTATGATGCCGGGAGACTTTCGGAGGTGCTGGGAGGTTTTCTGGGAGAGCAGTCTGTCAGGAGAACCCTTTTTGAGGATCCCATTATTACCATCGGTTTCCGGGAATATACCGGAAGAGAACCGTTCCGGGCCATCAGCTGGACACAGAGCGCCAAAGCCGGCCGCCTCATGGTACGCCAGTATGACTGTACGGCGGACCCTGCATGCACGGTGCTGCTGAATACACAGTGCAGCGGGAGAGAGGAACGGGAAGAACTGCTGGAACGCTGCTTTTCCATGGCGCGGAGCGTGTGCGAAGAACTGGAAAGACGTAAAATTCCGTATGAATTCCGTACCAACGGCAGCATTGCCGGCGCCATGGGAAACTGGAAACAGGTGGGAGACGGTCTGGGAGCGGGACATCTGGAGACTGTTCTGGAGGGTCTGGGCCGCATGACATATAACTGCAGGGAGGATCTGGACAGCTGGATTCCCAAAGTGGCGGCTTCTGTTCAGGGCAGAAGGAATTACATTATTCTGACACCGGAAAAAAATAAAAAGTTTCCGGAAATGCTCATGCGGCTGGAAGAAGCTTCCGGCGGAAAACCTCTGGTCATCGATGCGGAAGAAATGGAGGAAAGCCATGGCAGTGATCATTCTTAAGATGCTTACAGATATATTCTGGTATCTGGCCATCATGTTTCCTGTGATTCTGTCTGTTCCTCTGCCGGTACAGATCCTGCTTTCCCTGATCCCTGTGCTCTGGATCTTCTGGCTTCTGGACAGCAGGAAGAAAAAAGACATTGCGGGAGGACTTCAGGATATTCTGTTTCTGGAAGGAAAGATTCTGACAGCTGCGGTTCTGACGGAGCTGGTGGTTCTGGGAGCCGACCGCTGGCAGAAACAGAGCGGAGGATTCGTGCTGCTGTTTCTGATATCAGGCATTCTTATGCTGAGAACGGGAAGAATCTCCGCCTCCGGTCAGAGCAGGATGAAGTTTTTCGGGTCCAACGGGATCTGTCTGAGCCTGATCCTGGCTGCCGCCATGGTCCTCTCCCTGAAACCGGTCAGGGAGGCATTTCTCCTGACGCTGAAAACAGGATACCGGTGCCTGATTCTTCCTGTGCTGCTGCTTCTGAGAATCATGATGAAAATATTTGAACTTCTGGCACCGCTGTTTCCGGAATTTCAGGCATCCGGAGACATGGATACAGCTCTGGATACCATGACAGGGCTGGAAGGAGAACTGAATACTCTGGAGGAAGTGCAGGCTCCCTGGTTCCTGAAAGCCATTCTGATTCTGCTGGCCGCAGGGCTTCTGGTGCTGATTTTCAGATACCTGTACCGGAGATTCACTGACATGGGAGACCGGCGGGCCGGAAACAATGCGGGGATTTCCCTGCGGGAACAGATGGGAGAAGAAAAAAAAGAGGAAGAAGAGCGGGATTTTCCATGGTCGGAACGGACGTCCAGATATTATTACCGGAAATTTCTCAGGCTGTGCCGGAAGAAAAGGCTGATTCCCGACGGAATTGTTACCAGCCAGGCGGTGCAGGACAGCGCATGCCGCGTCTGGCCGGAAGAGGAACTGGAGAAACTGAGAGACAGCTATCTTCCGGTCCGCTACGGGAATTACAGAGAAAGCCGCGAGGAAAAGAAGCGGAGCCGGGATGTATACAGACATCTGAAAGAACTGGACGAAAAAACACCGGTGACATGACCGGGAAAAGTTCGGTTACATATTAAAGTCTATCTGACGGAAAGGATGGTATGATCATGCATCAGATTACAGAACAAATCAGACGAAACCGGGATTTCTGCAAGAGTCCCTTCGGAGAGGAAAGGGAACCTTCCGATCAGCAGAAGCACCTTCCCCAGCCGCCTCTCTGCAAAGCAGCAGGTTCCGATGAAAGGATTCCTCTGCCAAGAGATTTCCGGGAGGTCCTTACCCAGCCGGATTTCCTGGCTATCTTACAGCAGAGAGTCAGCCAGAGATTCTACCAGGACAGACCCATGTCCCTGAGTCAGCTGTCGTTCCTTCTCTGGGCATCCCAGGGAGTAAAGGCGCTTCGCGGAAATCATTATGCCACACTGAGGACGGTTCCGTCCGGCGGTGCCCGTCATGCCTTTGAAACCTATCTGGCAGTACGTCTGGTGGAGGGGCTGGAACCTGGGGTATATCATTACCTTCCGCTGGAGCATGCACTGGAACCTGTGGGGCCGCTGGAAAACCCTGCGGAACAGATTACCGCCGCCATGCACGGACAGAAATGGGCCGGCGGCTGCGCGGTGGCCTTTCTGTTCAGCTTTGTGCCGTACCGTGCCGAATGGAGGTACGGAACCAGTGCCCACCGGGTGGCTCTGATTGATGTGGGACATGTGGGACAGAATCTGTATCTTGCCTGTGAGGCTGTCGGATGCGGTGCATGTGCCGTGGCGGCACTCGATCAGCAGACGGCAGACAGCCTGTGCAGGCTGGACGGCCAGGAGGAATTTATCATTTATGCAGCGGCAGTGGGACTGTCGGATCCGGAAAAGAACAAGGCGGGAAACAGCCAGCTGTATGCGGATACTGTTGCAGAAAGCAATGCCATTGAGCCGCTGAAAAAATAATTTCTGCCAGGAAACAAGACGATGGGAATTTCAGCAGCAGCGATCCTGATTCTGAGATTCCTTCATGCAGATTACATTCTGGAGGTGATTTCTTCCAGAGCCGCTAACTGGGGCATTATTCTTTTGACAGTTGCAGTTTTTGCCCCGTTGGCACTGGACAGATACGAATTGAGTCATCTGCTGAGTCTCATTTACAGTCCTGCGGGATGGATTGCTGTCCTTGCAGGAATCCCGGCGGCAAAGGCAGTCTTCAGATTTTAGGATTTGGAAAGCCGGAATCAACACGGCAGAACACACTGCCCGGCCGTCTGAAAACGGTGAAAAGAACCCGGGAATTTCTCTGATTTCAGAGAAATTCCCGGGTTCTTGATATCCGGACAGCCTGATGCTGCATGTGCTTTAAAAGCATCGATTTCAGAACGATTCAAGGGTACATGTTTTTCAGAACAGATTCCGGTTCACCGGGGAAAATTCTCCGGTCCCCGTCAGAGAACCTTTCCCGACTGTTCCCGGAGATAGGAGCGGGCATCTTTCAGAAAACTGGCGACAATCATCAGGATAACCACAGCCACGGGAAATGCTGCAATGATGGAAACGGACTGAAGATTCGCCATGGAATTGTCACTGAAAACCAGGGCAATGGGAAACAGAATCAGCATGACGGCCCAGAAAATGATCACTGCCGTATGGGGCTTTTCATCCCCGGTCATCTGGCGGTAGGTATAGCCGGAGGCCACCAGGGAAATGGAATCGAAACTGGTGGCATAAAATGCAATCATGGCCAGAGCCAGCAGCACCAGCACCAGCGAAGGAAACGGAAGAGTCTCGATAATGGCCAGAATCGTGGAGTAAAGATCTCCTGTGGCCGCATAGAGTTCCATGACATTCAGCCGGCCTGTGACCTGAAGGCCGAGACTGTAGTTTCCCATGATGATAAAGCTGAGGAATGTGCTGCCAAGGCTGTACAGGTACCCCCCGAGAATGGTCTGGCGCACCGTACGCCCCCTGGAAATGCTGCCGATGAAAAACGGAGCAGCCACACACCATACCATCCAGTATGCCCAGTAGAAGATGGTCCAGTTCTGGGGAAAGGATGTGGACCGCAGAGGGTCCGTATAGGTGGCTATGGACAGGAAATTCTGGGCAAGGTTTCCGACGGCGGAAAAGCCGGTTTCAAGAATATAGCGGGTTTCTCCTCCGGCCAGCAGGATGTAGGCCAGGAGAATAAAAAACAGATACATACAGGATGCGGCCAGCCTGGCGACACCCTTCATTCCGCCGGCGACGGAAACGGTATAGACAATGCAGATCACCAGCAGGATGCCGATGGTCAGCCATTTGGAATCCGGAAGACCCGTCAGCCTGGAAAGAATCTGGGACAGGAGGGGTGTGGCCAGTCCGAAAGTGGTGGCAGTTCCGGACAGCAGGGCAAACAATGCCAGAAGGTCGATGAGCCTTCCGGAAAGACCGTCCGTCTTTTTCCCCAGAAGAGGGCGGCAGGCTTCAGAATATTTCTGTTTGGCGCATCCGCGGACATGAATCATGAAACCGAAGGCAACAGCCAGAACCAGATAAAAGGCCCACGGAATAGGACCCCAGTGAAACAGCGGGAACGTACTGGACCAGATCTGGATGTCTCCCAGTTCTGCAATGTGCGGATCAGAGGCATAAAGGATCCATTCGCAGAGGGAATAAAACAGGATATCTGCGGCAAGTCCGGCCGTAAACATCATGCTGCCCCAGGAAAAGGCGGAATATCTGGGTTTTTCCCCCGGTTTTCCGAGACGGATATTTCCGTATTCCGAAAATGCCAGATACAGGGAAAGGAGGAAAATACCAAGACCTATCACCAGATAGTACAGACCGAAGGTGTCGCCCAGCAGGGCACGGATCTGTTCCAGAATGGTTTTGGAGGCTTCCGGAAAAGCAGTAAAACTCAGAAACAGAAACAGAATCAGAAGAAAAGGAATCACAGCCGCAGGCCAGTCGATCCGGCTTTTCAGGGAACCGGCGGATTTGTTTGTTTCGTTCATAAGTCCATCCTTTCTTGTTCAAAAAAACAGATGCTTAATAATTATTGAACATTATAGCATCAGACCCCTAGGAATGCAACCCCAAAATGAGAGGATCTGCCGGAAAAGGTTTTCTGCGCAGAGGGCACAGTCCGCATCTGTTTCCGGAGTATTCCGGAAGCCGGCGGCTTCCGGACGAAACCGGTGGTATTGCCGTGAGGTTCGGGAAAGGACCGCCTGTGCGGATGTTTTATGTGGATTGCGCAAAAAGAAAAAAATACATGATAAAAAGTAAAATATAATTGACATATAGACAAAAATAGTATATAGTAACCATAAAGGAGGACAACAGATGAAAAATCTGCGTATGAAAGCTGCCAGGGCGGCACTGGACATGTCCCAGAGTGAACTTGCGGAAAAAGCCGGGGTCACAAGGCAGACCATCGGCATGATCGAATCGGGGGAATATAATCCCACACTGAATCTCTGTCTGAAGATCTGCAGGATTCTGGGCAAGACTCTGGATGAACTTTTCTGGGAGGAGGAGTAAAAATGGATGAACGGATCAAAGGGGAATACAGAAAGATTTATTCGGAACTGGTATGCATTCTTATGATATTTACGGCAGGATCTCTGCTGGTGAAGTTTATTCTGCTGGGCGGCAGGCCGGAAACCTGTGTCACGGAAATGGCAATTCTGATTTTTTCTCCGCTGTATATGGCAGTGCGCCAGTACATGCTGGGGATTGCGCCTGAAGACGCAGTGCCGCGAAAACGGCAGAAAATCAATTTCCTGGCGGCCGTTGCGGTTTCTGCCTGTGCCTACGCGGCGGTTCTCCGGGCGCGGGGCAGGATGTCGGATGGAAATACATGGCTGAGTCTGCTGACTTTCGTGGCCATGTTCACGTTTGTCTATTATGTTTCAAGAAAACTGGGAAGTTATTTTGCGGAGAAAAAGAGCAGAAAATATGAGGACTGAAACAGAAGGGGACCGGCGGAATTCTGCCGGTCCCCGTTTCATGCCCCGGTGTGTCCGGAGTCTCAGAGGAATCAGAACATAAGAAGATAGAGCCCTGTAAGGAGAAGAAGTCCTGTCAGATTGGCGGCGGCAAAGAGAGAAAGATAGGTTCCCGGCCGTGCCGATTCTGACTTTATGTAAAGTTTCAGCGAGATCAGACTTGCCAGGGAGGCAATGGGGGTGCCGAGGCCTCCGATATTGGTGCCTGCCAGCAGATCTCTCCAGTTATCGGAGAACCCGGAAAGAAGAACCGCCGCAGGGACATTGCTGATTACCTGACTTGCCAGAATGGAAGTAAACAGTGCGCTTTTTTCCATGACCTGTGAAAGAGCCTGACGGATCACGGGAATTTCACCGATGTTGCCTGCAAAGATAAAGAAACATACAAAGGTCAGAAGAAGGCCGTAGTCCACCTGTTTTAAAAGATCTCTTGAAAGGAGTCCCAGAAACACCGCCACCAGCACCGTGGTCAGAGCGTAGTGGACCACATGGAATACCGACAGCAGACTCATGAGAAACAGAACGCCGCAGAGAAAGAAAAGCCATGGATACTGCAGGGATTCCTGGGCGGTAAAATGTACGGATACCGGCTCTTTCTTTATGAGAAGAGAGCAGAGGGCCAGACAGATCAGGCTTGCCAGGGCCAGAGGCACCATAACGGAAAAGAAGTCTCCGGCGCTCAGCCCGTAATTGCCGTAGAGAAACAGGTTCTGGGGATTGCCGAAAGGCATGGTCATGCTGCCCAGATTGGCGGCAACTGTCTGGAGAACAATAATAAGCGGCGCATGCTCCATGTGGCCGGAAAGCTGCAGCACCAGAAGGGCAAAGGGCACAAAGGTGATCAGAGCCACATCATTGGTAATCAGCATGGAGCAGAAAAAAGGAAGCAGAATCAGAACCGCGGCCAGGCCCCGGACGGTTTTCTGACGGGACAGCAGGGACTGGGCCAGAAGCCGGAACACACCGCATTTCTGAAATCCGGAAATCAGAGCCATAAGGCAGAACAGGAGACACAGAATCCGGATGTCGATGTAATCCAGATAGGCGGCCGACGGCCTTACAAAACATGCCGAGACGGCAGCACAGAGGGCGGAAATGCAGAGCACCGTTTCCCCTTTGAAAAATTGCAGCAATTTTGCTTTCATGACAGATATTCCTCCGAAAAATCCATATAAAAGCCGGAACAGCTCCGGCCAATTTAGCATTTTACCACAATTACAAAAAAAAGGAACCCCGGCTGTGAAAAAAAATGCCGGGGATTCCGTATGGCAGGCCTGTGCCCGCAGGGGGAGAGGGGAACAGGCTGCAGCACTATGGGAGAAAATTCATGAACAGCGTAATCAGGATGCTGTTGATAAAGTCGATAAACAAGCTGCCCACCAGAGGCACCACGAAATAAGCAGTGGGAGACGGTCCGTACTTGGCCGTGACTGCCTGCATGTTTGCCATGGCATTGGGGGTGGCACCCATGCCGAAGCCGCAGAAACCGGTGGTCATGACCGCGGCATCGTAGCTCCTTCCCAGAAGCGCAAAGACCACATAATAGGCGAATACGGCCATCAGAAGAGTCTGTGCAGTCAGCATGATGACCATGGGAAGTGCCAGCTCGGCCAGCTGCCAGAGCTTCAGGCCCATCATGGCAAGTCCAAGAAACAGGGAAAGAGAAAAACTGCCGATGGTGCTGATTTCTTCCATGGGAACATCCCTGCGGCAGGCATCCATGACATTTCGGATGGCAGCGGCCACCACCATGGCTCCTATGTAGCTGGGGAAGGACATGGGCTGTCCCATGATGGTGATTTTCTGAAGCAGGGAGGAAACGATGGTTCCGGCGCCGATGGCCAGCGCAAGATACAGAGAAGCATCCAGAAACCGCCGGGAATCGATGGCGCCGGTCACTTCATTTCTGTCCACCACAACTTCGTTGGAGCCCAGGGCACTTTCCGTGGAACGGAGTCCGAGGCGGTTGATTCTGTGGTAGGCAATGGGGCCTCCGATCATGCATCCTGCCACCAGTCCGAAGGTGGCGGAGGCGATGGCCACAGCATTGGCTCCTGTCACCCCGGCATTTTCCAGAACCGGCCCGAAGGCCCCTGCCGTGCCGTGTCCGCCGATCATGGGAATGGAGCCGGTGGCCAGCCCCAGACGGGGATCCAGGTGGAAGGCGGCAGCTATGGCACTGCCCAGACCGTTCTGGAGAAGCACCATGATAATTGCAATGCTCAGGAAAAGAATGACCTGAATGCCGCCCTTTTTCAGAAGGCGGAAGCAGGCGGTAAAGCCGACGCTGCAGAAAAAGACGGTCATGAAAAAGGTCTGAAGCGTGGCATCAAAAGAAATTTCCAGTATTCCGGCGGAACGGAGAAGTACGTGGATAACGGCATAGACCACGCCGCCCACCACGGGTTCTGGAATGCAGTATTTTTTTAAGACAGGAAACAGCCCGGAAAGGACACGGCCAAGAAGCAGCACCAGGGCGGCCACGGCGGCTGCCTGATACATATTCAGTTCGATTGTGAACATGGGAACACCTCCGTTTTGTTATTGTGAGAGAAGAATAAACAGAGGGTTTCAAAAAAATACAGAAAAAAACAGAAGTCCGCAAATTTTTTTGCAGACTTCTGTGGGAAATCTTTACTGACGGTCGGCCTCCAGCATCAGACCGTCGATGAAATTCCGGATGCTGACTTTTCCGCCGGAGGTGCGTCTGCCGCGGAGAAAATCCATTTCTGCCCGGATTTCCTCAAAGGAAAACAGGGTTCCGGAGTATCTGGAAAAGGTTTCGTTCATGAAATCCTCAATTCCCATATGGGCAATGTTGGTCATGCCGGCGGCAATGGCCCGGCGGATCCTCTGCTCCATGTTCCGGGGAGAATCGCTGAGCAGTTCGCAGGTATGGCCCACGCTGAGCTGTGAAGCGTGCATTCTGTTCTCACGCAGGTATTCGCATACCATTATGATATCGTTGCATCCTTTTTCCCCGGAAATGCCCAGCCGGTTCAGAATGTAGCGGAGTTTGCGTGTATAGATATGAAGTTCATTCCGTTCCCTGGATTCCGGTTCCATGTCATTCAGGAACATGCGGCGGATGTTGCCGAGAGTTTTTTCGTTTTCGATCTGTTTCCGTACATTCCTGAGGACGGAAGTCACTTCGATGATATTGATGGGCTTGCTGATAAAAAAGTCCACGCCGGCGGTGTATGCCTTACTGATGAGTTCCTTGGAGGATACCTGGGAAATCATGATGCATTTGATCTGAGTGTTCAGGGTACGCAGATTCCGTACAAATTCGGCTCCGTCCATGACCGGCATGAAAAAGTCTGCCAGCACCACATCGGGGCGGCAGCGCAGCACCTCGTGAATGTCGGCAGGTCCGCCTCCGCAGTCTCCGCAGATGTCACCCAGCTGCTGACTTTCAATGATATCCTCCAGAATATTAATGACGGAAATGTCATCTTCCACAATATAGATTCTCATTCTGCTGCTCCTTTCAGAGACTGTGCGGGAATACGCACGGTAAAGACGGCGCCCTGGCCCGGCTGGGAAGAGACACGGATGGTTCCGCGGAAGGTTTCCTCCACAGTCATCCGGACGCCGCAGAGTCCCACACCCCGGGAAATGTTGCCGGTTTTTCTGTCAAATTTGGTGGAATAGCCCATTTTGAAAATATTGGGCAGATGGCGGGGGGAAATGCCCGGTCCGTCATCGGTCACAAGAAAGACATAATCATCTCCCTGACGGAATTCCTCGATGGATACCGTTCCTTTTTTTCTTCCGGAGGCAATGGCCTCAATGGAATTGGTCACAAGGTTTTTCAGCACAGCCATCAGTTCATAGTGTTCGTCGGTGATGAAGTTATCGCGGCAGCGGAAATCAAGACGGACGGAAAGACCGCGGTCTTCGGTGAAATGATGGGTGGTTTCTTCCAGAATTTTCAGCAGGTCCCGGAATTCCATCTGTTTTTCATCGTATTCTTCTGAGATTTCCTGTTCAATTCCCTGGATGATCCGTATGTAGTCCTTTTTTATTTCATGGACATCCCTTGCGATGGAAAGTGCGGTCTGCTTTGTTTCTTCCGGCAGGTCCAGATTTTTCAGGGTTTCATAGAGCCGGTATGCATTCCTCATGATGCCCTCTATTTCCTCGGAATTTTTCCTCATGAAATAGACTTCATTTTTCAGGCCTGTGGTCATGAGAAACAGGCGGCAGTACCGCCTTTCATGCTCCGAACGGGCAAGCAGAGTCCTGTACTGTCTTTCCGCCAGAAGGCAGAGCCCTGCGGCCAGAGTCCGGAAGAGAGCGGTGAAAAACAGAACGCTGATCCCGTAAAAAGAAAACAGATGTCCGGCAATCAGGGCCAGAAGCAGGATTTCCAGCATGTTGGAAGCAAAATCGCACAGGAAAAAGGAAGGAAGAAGGCGTCCGGAAGGCACCGTGCATTTGTTGCGGATCAGAAGCCGGAACAGAATGCCGTAGCAGAAATAAAAGACAGAGCCCGGAACCAGAAAGAGAAGGGCCTCACCGGTGAAATGTCCTGAAAAATATAAAAGCAGGCCGCGGAAAAGAAAGACCATGACGGCAGTCACCGTACAGGTCCGTATGGTTCCGGTCTGCTTTACCAGTGTCATCAGAAGAAACGGGAGAAGAATCACGGAGGCGGAGATGCGGAAACTTCCCATGATGGTGTTCCAGTACAGCTGTGAAGACAGGGCAATGGTCAGCCCGGTCAGAAGGATTCGTTTTCTGTTTTCCATGAGTTCTCCTTTGTATGGAATGGAGTATGATAAAATCATACGGTACGGTTCCGGGATTGTCAATGCGCCTGCTTAAGAATCTTTTCTTTTGCCGCAGGAAAACATGGAAAAATAAAGCCGGAATCCAAGATTTTTGTATTGTAAGAAATCAGCCGGTAGATTATAATGAAATCACAGGGAGTTCGCTTCGGGGGCGGCCCGGGGCGGCAGAAATTGTATGATGCAGATATGAGGAGGAGATAACAATGAAACCATATCATGAAATGTCAAAGGAAGAACTGGCATCCCTGAAAGAACAGCTTACAGCGGTTTACAAAGAATATCAGGGCAAGAATCTGAAGCTGAACATGGCACGCGGAAAACCCAGTTCTGAACAGCTGGACCTTTCCATGCCGATGCTGGATGTTCTGAACAGCAAGAGCGATTACATGAGCGTGGACGGAGACTGCAGAAACTATGGCGTTCTTACGGGAATTCAGGAAGCCAAGGAACTGATGGGCGGAATGATGGATGCACCGGCTGAAAACATTATCATGTACGGAAGCTCCAGCCTGACTCTGATGTATGATACCGTATCCCGTTCCTATTCCCACGGTGTGATGGGAAACACTCCGTGGTGCAAGCTGGACAAGGTGAAATTCCTCTGCCCGGTTCCGGGATATGACAGACACTTTGCAATTACCGAATTCTTCGGCATTGAGATGATCAATGTTCCGCTGCATGACGACGGCCCGGATATGGACATGGTTGAGCAGTATGTGAACAACGATGAGACCGTAAAAGGTATCTGGTGCGTACCGCTGTATTCCAACCCGTCCGGACAGTCTTATTCTGACGAAGTGGTAAAACGTTTCGCAAACCTGAAACCGGCTGCAAAGGATTTCCGTATTTTCTGGGACAACGCATACTGCGTACATCATCTGTACCCGGATCATCCGGACCATGTTCTTGATATTCTTTCCGAATGTGCCAAGGCCGGCAATCCGGATATGGTATATAAATTCGGTTCCACTTCCAAGGTAACATTCCCGGGAGCCGGAATTTCCGCAGTGGCAACATCCAAGGCCAATATCGAAGACATCAAGAAACAGATGAACAACCAGCTGATCAGCCATGACAAGATGAATCAGCTGCGTCATGTGAAGTTCTTCGGCAATGTGGACGGACTGAAGGCACATATGGCAAAGCATGCCGCCATTCTGCGTCCGAGATTCGAGGCAGTGGACGAGATTCTCAACAGAGAGCTCAAGGGACTGGAAATCGGAACCTGGACAAAACCCAACGGCGGATACTTTGTATCCTTCAATGCTCTGGACGGATGTGCAAAAGCCATCGTTGCCAAATGCAAGGATGCAGGTGTTGTGATGACAGGCGCAGGTGCCACATATCCTTACGGAAAGGATCCTCATGACAGCAATATCCGTATTGCTCCGTCCTTCCCGACACTGGATGAGCTGAAACAGGCTGCCGAAATTTTCTGCGTATGCGTGAAACTGGTAAGCGTGGAGAAACTTCTGGGAGAATAAAAATACAGAAAAGTAAATAAAAATTTATAAAAAATTTAAGGGACTGTACCGGACTTTCGGGATACAGTCCCTTTACTTTTTTACAGCCCTATACTAAAATATAAATACGCGTCCGTTCACGGGCCGGCGGGAAGAAGGGCTCCGCCCGGAGCCGAAAGCCGGATTTTCCAGAATCCCGTGACGGCAATACTGACAAAAAACGAGGAAGATTATGAATCCGATACATCAGACAGAAAAGAAATCAGGAAAAAGGGAAACACTGAGAGAAGGGACAGCATACCTGATTTTCGGAGCCCTGACCACAGCAGTGGATTATGTCATTTCCAACGGGCTGTTTTATCTGACAGAAACCCCTGTACTGCTGGCGCAGAGCATTGCCTGGGCGGCAGCAGTGCTGTTTGCCTTTGTGACAAACAAGTGGTGGGTGTTCAACAGCCATACGCTGGTGCCGGGAGAGGTGTGGAAGGAATTCACATCCTTTGTTCTGTGCCGGGTGGCCACATTTGTATTTAATCTGGCGGCGCTGGCTGTCATGGTGGACTGGATGAAAATCGAGTTCTTTCTGAGTAAACTGGTCATTTCCGTGGCCGTGGTAATCCTCAATTATGTGTTCAGCAAAATTCTGATTTTTGCAAAAAAGAAAGACAACATATAAAAGGAGCATTCCCTGATGGAACAGAATGAAATAAAGAAAATTTCCCTCGAAATGGAAGAAATGCTGGATGGCGGAAATCCCGGGAGAAGAGAAGCAGAAGGAAAGGAAATACCGGGAGCTGCTGCGGAAAATGCCGTGGAGAAAATTCCGGAAGTTCAGAGACGGACGGAGGAGCCTGCGGAGAGCAGCGCGGAAACCGACAGGGAAAAGAAAGCGGAGACAGAAGGGGAAGAAGAAAAGAAAACGGAAGAAAAAACGGAAACAGGCAGCAAACAGGCAGACGGGGAATCCGGAAACGGCGGCAGCAGGAAAGAGCCTGGCATGCGGACTGCCGGCAGAAGCCGTGCGGAAGGCCGGGGGCGGGGACGCAGAACCGCATCAGAAAATTCCCTGATCCGTCCCGGAGACGGACTTCTGGCTGCGTTTCTGGTACCGATGGTAATCATGATCATCATATACGCACAGAGAGGAATCTTTCCCTTTGGAGAAGAAAGTTTTCTCAGGACAGACATGTATCACCAGTATGCGCCGTTTTTTTCCGAGTTTCAGTATAAGCTGAGAAACGGAGGGAGTCTTCTTTACAGCTGGGACGTGGGAATGGGAGTCAACTTTGCCGCTCTTTACGCCTATTATCTTGCGAGTCCCTTCAACTGGCTGATTCTTCTCTGCCCGAAAGCATATATCATTGAGTTCATGACCTATATGATTGTGCTGAAGATCGGTCTTTCCGGCCTGAGCTTCGCCTGGTACCTGAAAAAACGCTGTAGAACCGGCTCCATCGGAGTGGGCATGTTCGGAATCTTTTATGCGCTTTCAGGCTACATGGCTGCATACAGCTGGAATATCATGTGGCTGGACTGCATCATTCTGTTTCCGCTGGTGGTTTACGGTCTGGAGCGGCTGGTGCATCGCGGAAAGGGGTTCTTTTACTGCCTGACGCTGGGGCTTTCCATCCTTTCCAATTATTATATTTCCATTATGACCTGTATTTTCCTGGTGCTGTACTTTTTCGCACTCCTGATTCTGGAGAAGCCGGGAAAAGTCAGAAAGTATGTGATGGCCTGCCTGCGGTTCGGCGTATATTCCCTGCTGGCCGGGGGCCTGGCGGCAGCCGTTCTTCTCCCGGAGATTTTTGCCCTTCAGACTACGGCATCCGGGAATTTCAGCTTCCCCAAGACATGGAACTCTTATTTCCCGATTTTTGACATGATCGCACGTCATATCGGAAATGTGCAGACAGAGATCGGACTGGACCACTGGCCCAATATTTACTGCGGCGTGGCTGTCCTCATGCTGTTTCTGCTGTATCTGGCCTGCCGGAAAATTTCCCTCAGGGAAAAATGCGTATACTGCGGTCTGCTGCTGTTTTTCTTCGCCAGTTTTTCCATCAATGTCCTGAATTTTATCTGGCACGGGTTTCATTATCCCAACAGTCTGCCCTGCAGGCAGTCCTTTATTTATATTTTTCTGATGCTGTTTGTGTGCTTCCGGGCATTCATGAACCTGAAGACCGTGCCGCTGCGTCATGTGGCTGTGGCTTTCTGGGGAGCTGTATGTTTTGTGCTGCTGGCTGAAAAGCTGGTGGAGCAGGATGATTTTCATTTTGCAGTCTTTTATGTGGCGATCCTGTTTCTGGCGGCGTATGCCGGACTTATCTATCTGTACCGCAGCGGGAAACAGGGACTTGCCATATTTCTTGCCCTGACGGTGGTTTCGGTGGAAGCGGCGGTCAATACCACAGTCACCAGTGTTCCCACCACAAGCCGTACGGCGTATGTGAAGGACAATGCCGATGTGGAGATGCTGATGGATACGCTGCAGCCTGCAGAGGATTTCTACCGGGTGGAAAAAAAGACCAGAAAGACAAAAAATGACGGAGCCTGGATGAATTTTCCGTCGGTATCTCTGTTTTCTTCCACAGCCAATGCGGATCTGACGCAGTTTTTCAAACGCATGGGCTGTGAAGGTTCCACCAATGCGTACAGCATCACGGGAAGCACTCCGCTGGTGGACAGCCTGTTTTCGGTAAAATATGCCCTGTATTCCAACTCTGTCTCCAACACGGATCTGATGATGTATCTGAGAGAGTCGGGAGAAACCTATCTGTATCAGAATCTGTACACACTGCCGCTGGGCTTTATGATTCCGCGGGATCTGGAAGAAAACTGGATGTATGAAATGGACAATCCTGCGGAAGTGCAGAATGATCTTTGTGCAGTGCTGGGGGCCGATCCGGTTCTGGTCCCCATAGACGGGGAAATGTCGGGAAATACCTACCGGTTCACCACCGACATGACAGGGGAATATTACGTATATGTGGCCAACAAACAGGTTGAGGAGGTAAAAGCGTCGCTGCCCACGGGACAGAAGAGCTTTTCCAATACGGACAGAGGCTATTTCCTGGAACTTGGAACCATTGCCGACGGAAATGAGGTGGTTCTGACGGCAGGAGAGACCGGGGAACAGATGAATGCATTTGTATACCGGTTTTCGGAAAGAACCATGATCCAGGTGTTTGAAAAACTGAACCGGGAACCCATGCATCTCACCAGCTGGTCGGATACGGAACTGACCGGTATGGTGGAAACCGATGAAGGCGGTCTTCTGTTTACCAGCATTCCCTATGATAAGGGATGGACTGTGACCGTAGACGGGAAACCGGCAGAGACCAGAAAGGTTTTTGACGCATTTCTGGCGCTGGAACTGGAACCGGGAGAGCATGAGATCGGCTTTTCCTACTGGCCGCCGGGGCTGAATTACGGCCTGATCCTGACCGCTGCGTCAGCAGGTATCCTGGTGATCCTGTTTGCCGTCCGGCAGCTGATGGAAAAGAAAAAGAAGAACGGACGGAACGGGTGGAACAACAGAAAAGAACAGGAGGAAGAAACATGAAACTCTGGGGAGGAAGATTTACAAAGGAAACCAATCAGCTGGTGCATAATTTCAATGAGTCAATTTCTTTCGACAGAAAGTTTTACAGACAGGATATTGCAGGCAGCATGGCCCATGTGAAAATGCTGGCAAAACAGGGAATCCTGACAGAACAGGAGAGGGACAGCATCCTCTGCGGTCTGGAGGGCATCCGGAAAGATCTGGACAGCGGTGCGCTGGAGATCACAACGGAATATGAAGACATTCATTCTTTTGTGGAAGCCAATCTGATCGAGCGGATCGGTGATGCAGGAAAGAAACTCCATACAGGACGCAGCAGAAATGACCAGGTGGCTCTGGACATGAAACTGTATACCAGAGACGAGATCGATGAACTGGACGGGCTGCTTGCCGGGCTGCTTGTGGAACTTCTGGATCTGATGGAAAAGAATCTCCATACGTATATGCCGGGGTTCACTCATCTCCAGAAAGCACAGCCGGTGACACTGGCCCATCATCTGGGCGCATATTATGAGATGTTCCGCCGGGACCGGGGACGTATGGCAGACATCCGCAGAAGAATGAATTACTGTCCGCTGGGATCCGGAGCTCTGGCAGGAACCACCTATCCTCTTGACCGGGAATATACGGCAGAGCTTCTGGGATTTGACGGTCCCACCCTGAACAGCATGGATTCGGTTTCTGACAGGGACTATCTGATTGAGCTTCTGGCGGCACTGTCCACGGTTGCCATGCATCTGAGCCGTTTTTCAGAAGAAATCATCATCTGGAACAGCAACGAGTACCAGTTTGTGGAGATGGATGATTCCTACAGTACGGGAAGCAGCATCATGCCACAGAAAAAGAATCCCGATATTGCAGAACTGATCCGCGGAAAAGCCGGACGGGTCTATGGATCTCTGGTATCCATGCTGACCGTCATGAAGGGAATCCCCCTGGCTTATGACAAGGACCTTCAGGAAGACAAGGAACTGACTTTTGATGCCATTGATACGGTGAAAGGATGCCTGCTGCTGTTTACCGGCATGATCTCTTCCATGACCTTCCGGAAAGACAGAATGGAAGAGAGTGCAAAAAGGGGATTTGCCAATGCCACGGATGCGGCAGATTATCTGGTGAACCATGGAGTTCCGTTCCGTGATGCCCATGGAATTATCGGAAGGCTGGTCCTTATGGCAATTGAAAAGGGAAAATCCCTGGATGATCTGACCCTTGAGGAATACAGGTCCGTGAGCCCCGCATTTGATGAAGACATCTATGAGGCCATTTCCCTGAAAACCTGTGTGGAGAGACGTATGACCACGGGCGCCCCGGGAGCCGAAGCCATGAAAAAAGTCATCGGAATATACAGAAAAGAACTGGAACAGGGAAAATAAAAGAAATACAGGACTGAAAAAGCCTGAAAAAACGGAAAAATTCTGAAAAACTGAAAACAGAAACAGAACAGAAACGGCACGGGCCGCGGACAAATCTGCAGGTTTTGATTTGTCCGCGGCCCGTGTTATATTTAGAGAAGGAAGGCCATTAATGGCCGTCAAAAATAAGAAATTGTCCGTTGTAAAAAAAATCAGTCATTTGGTTCACAGTTTTCCCACAGATCTCTCAGATCCATATACTGCGCCCCCTTTCCGAATCACGATGGTTCTTATCCCTTTGTGTATCGGCTGCAGCCAGGATCACCTTCCGGTGATTTCCTTGGTGAGTATAGTGTATCACCGGATAATATAATTGTAAAATGTTTATTTGTTTGATATAATGTAAACATATATTTATATTTCGACAGCACAGGAGGAGACCTATGACATTTCTGGAGATTGAAGCGTTTCTGAACATTGCCCAGTACGGCAGTTTTTCTGCGGCAGCGGAAAAACTGTATATTACCCAGCCTGCGCTGGGACGGAGAATCCGGGCCCTGGAAGAGGAACTGGGATATCCGCTGTTTGTAAGAGGAAAAGGCGTCCGGCATGTGGAACTGACCAGGCAGGGGCAGGCATTTATCGGAATTGCCCACAGATGGCAGGCACTCTGGAACGAGACACAGGAGGCGGCACTTCTGGGACAGGAGAAAAATTTCTTTGTGGCCAGTGTGGGAAGCCTTCTGGCTTTTATGCTGCCCAATGTGTTTCAGACGTTTCTGAAGGCCCATCCCGACTGCAGCCTCCACGTATCCACCATCCATTCCGTGGAAGCCTATCCCTATGTCAGCAACAAAAATGTGGATATTGCGTTCATTACGGATCCCATCTATTCCTCACAGGTGAAGACGGAGATCTTTTTCCAGGAAGATCTTTGTCTGGTGGCGGGGAAAGATCTGAACTTTCCGGAGAAAATGCAGATCAGTCAGCTGGATTCCCGCCACGAGATCCGGACCCAGTGGGACAGAAATTTTGATGCCTGGCACAACTATTATTTCGGCAATGCGTCAGTACCGCGGATGTATCTGGATGAGATGGGATTTCTGCAGTATTTTGCCCAGAGCGGAGACAACTGGGCGTTTCTTCCGGTATCCATTGCCAGAAGCATGTTAAACAACGCACCCATTTCCATTCATATGCTGGATGTGGAACTGCCCAAAAGGACCCTTTATTATCTGTACAGGATTCAGGACGCATCTCCCTATCAGGACGATCTGCTGCGTCTCTGCAGACAGAGGCTTGCCCAGGAAGAGGGACTTCTTATTCATGATCCGGGGGCGTCACCGCAATCTTGATGACGTGGTCCCGCCTGTTTTCAAAGAGATCATAGGCTCCGGCAATGTCCGTCAGGGAAAAACGGTGGGTGATCAGGGGCGTCATGTCCAGTTTTCCGTCAGCAATGAGGGAAAGAATTTCCTGACAGTCGCAGCCGTCCACGCCTCCGGTCCGGAATGTAAGGTTTTTTCCGTACATGTCCGGAAGCGGAAGAATCTGAGGCTTTTCGTACAGCGCCACAATCACAACCGTGGCATTGGGTCTGGCTGCCTGCCAGGCCAGGCGGAACGTTTCGTCTGTTCCGGCTGCTTCCAGCACCGCGTCGGCACCGCCATGGGCACTGTGGGCCAGAACAAAGGCAGAAAGGTCCGTCGTATGGGGATTGACCGTGAGCACCTGAGGATAATGACGGTTTACAAAGGCGATCCGCTCTTCATCCACTTCGGCCACAATGACGGTGCCTGGATGTTTAAGGAGAACACAGGCCAGAGTGCAGATTCCCGTGGGGCCTGCCCCCAGAAGCAGGACTGTATCCCCTTCCCGGATTTCAGCAATGCGGGCGGCCCAGAAACCGGTGGCCAGGATGTCGCCGGCAAACAGAGCCTGCTCGTCGGAAACGGAATCAGGAATTTTTGCAAGCCCCTGATCTGCAAGAGGGACACGTACATATTCTGCCTGTCCCCCGTCGATTCTGCAGCCCAGTGCCCATCCTCCGCTGGGATCCTGGCAGTTATTGACATATCCGTGCCTGCAGAAGAAACACTCTCCGCAGAAAGTCTCCACATTTACGGCCACCCGGTCTCCCGGCCGTACGGAAGTCACCTGGCTGCCGGCATCGGTGACGATTCCCACCATTTCATGGCCCAGAGTGATGCCCGGCACGGCCCTGGGCACGGAACCGTGGAGAATATGGAGGTCGCTGGTACAGATACTGGACAGGGTTACTTTTACAATGGCGTCTTTGGGATCCAGAAGGACCGGTTCCGGCTTTTCTTTCAGCAGGGCTTTGCCGTTCTGTTCATAAGTATAGGCAAGCATATGGAATGCTCCTTTCGAAAAAAATTCAATGGCAGTGATGTCTGCATATGACTCGGCCGCTTCCCGAATCGGGGAGCGGCCGGATGTGCTGTATGCCTGTAAAATTTCTATGGAGAACCGGAGTTACCGTTTGCTGCTTCTTCTCCAGATATGCATTTTTTCTGCGGCCTCAATCAGTTCATCGCGGAACTGAGGATGAGCCACGGAGATGATGGCCTCCGCTTTCTGCCAGGTGGAGAGTCCCTTCAGGTTCACCTTTCCGTATTCCGTCACCAGATAATGGATGTTGGCACGGGTATCCGTAACGATGGAACCGGGATTCAGAGTGGGAAGAATCCTGGATTTCAGCTGTCCGTCCTTGGTGGTGAAGGTGGAAGAACAGCAGATGAAGCTCTTTCCGCCTCTGGAAAGATAGGCGCCCAGGACGAAGTCAAGCTGTCCGCCGGCTCCGCTGATATGCTTGATGCCGGAAGATTCCGCATTTACCTGTCCGAACAGGTCCAGATCCACCGCATTGTTGATGGACATGAAATTGTCCAGAGCGGCAATGGTGCGGACATCGTTGGTGTAGTTGACCGGTGCGGACATACATTCCGGATTCCGGTTCAGATAATCGTAGAGTTTTCTGGTGCCGGCTCCGAATGCATAGACCTGGCGGCCCTTGTCCAGATTCTTCCGGGCACCGGTGATCTTTCCGGCATTGGCAATATCCACAAATGCGTCCACATACATTTCCGTATGAACGCCCAGGTCCTTGAGATCAGATTTTGCAATCAGGGATCCGACCGCATTGGGCATACCGCCGATGCCGAGCTGGAGGCAGGCACCGTCGGGAATTTCTTCCACGATGAGCCTGGCAACAGCTTCATCAACTTCCGTTGCTGCTGCACCGCCGCCCATTTCGGCAATGGGAGGATTGGAACCTTCTACCACCATATCCACCTGGGAAATGTGAATGCTCTCCTCCACGCCGCCGAAGCATACCGGCATATTTTCATTGACTTCCACGATGACGGTTTTTGCTGTTTCGCAGCATGCTGCCATATGGGAATTGTTGGGGCCGAAATTGAAATAGCCGTGTTCATCCATGGGTGCGGCCTGGAAAACAGCCACATCCGGCTTGGTCTGAGATTCTCTGTAATATCTGGGAAGCTCGGAATACCGGATCGGGGCGTAGTAGGAAAATCCCTGGGCAATGGCTTTTCTTTCGATTCCGCTCATATGCCAGGAGTTCCAGGTAAAATGTTCCGCCGGATTTTCAATTTTGAAGATCTCAGGTACCCACATCAGGATACCGCCGCGGAAATTTACGTCCGTAAGTTCAGGCAGCCGTTTTGCCAGAGCCGCATCCACCGCCACGGGAGTGCCTGTGGTCCATCCGTAATCCACCCAGTCTCCGGATTTCACGGTCCGGGCAGCTGTTTCAGCCGTTACCAGCTTGTCCTGATACATTTTTTTAACATCCATTGTCTTGCCCTCGTTTCTTCATTTCAGATTTCTTCATTTCTTCCGGAAAAATTCCCCCATCCCGGATCATTCCGGATGCGGAAAATCTTCTGCTGGCTTCAATTTTATCATCTTCTCCGGACAGGGTCAACAATATAACGAAAGAATGGAAAAACACTGAAAAAGTAAATGAAAATTAAGGAAAAAACCTTTGATAATTATTTGACAGCAATATTGATTGGTGATATGATAAATTACGTATAAAGTATTGTCGAGAGGTATGCGGATTTGTCGCAGGTTGTCATATCAGAGCCGCATGGATGCTCGGCAATAGGTATATTGAGGAGGAAGAAGTTAATGGCAAAGAAAATTGTATTGGCAGGTGCGTGCCGTACGGCAATCGGTACCATGGGCGGTGCTCTCAGCACAGTCCCGGCTGCTGAACTGGGTGCGATCGTGATCAGAGAAGCACTGAAAAGAGCCGGAGTTGCTCCGGAAAAAGTGGATCAGGTGTACATGGGATGCGTGATTCAGGCAGGACAGGGACAGAACGTTGCCCGTCAGGCTTCCATCAAGGCAGGTCTGCCCATTGAGGTACCAGCAGTTACCATCAACGTGGTCTGCGGTTCCGGTCTCCAGTCTGTGAATATGGCAGCACAGATGATCGAAGCCGGGGATGCGGACATTGTTGTGGCCGGCGGATGCGAGAATATGTCCATGGCTCCCTATGCAGTTATGCAGGGCCGCTACGGCTACCGCATGAACAACGGAACCCTGGTGGATACCATGGTTCATGACGCACTCTGGGATGCATTCAATGACTACCATATGGGAATCACCGCAGAAAATATCTGCGATCAGTGGGGACTGACCAGAGAAGAACTGGATAAATTCGCTGCAGACAGCCAGAACAAGTGTGAAGCAGCACAGAAAGCCGGCGCATTCAAGGATGAAATCGTTCCGGTGGAAGTAAAGAAGAAAAAAGAAACAGTAATTGTAGATACAGATGAAGGCCCGCGTGCAGGTACCACAGTGGAGACACTGGCAAAACTCCGTCCGGCATTCAAGAAAGACGGTATGGTAACCGCAGGAAACGCATCCGGAATCAATGACGGTGCGGCAGCTGTGGTTGTCATGAGCGAAGAAAAGGCAAAAGAGCTGGGTGTAACACCGATGGCCACATGGGTGGCAGGTGCCCTGGCAGGCGTGGAACCGCGCATCATGGGAATCGGCCCGGTGGCAGCCACAAAGAAAGTCATGGAAAAAACCGGAATGCAGATCGGCGATTTCGACATCATCGAAGCCAACGAGGCATTCGCTGCCCAGTCTGTTGCAGTAGGTAAGGAACTTGGATTTGATCTGGCAAAACTGAATCCCAACGGCGGAGCCATTGCACTGGGACATCCCGTTGGTGCATCCGGCTGCCGTATCCTTGTGACACTGCTTCATGAGATGCAGAAGAAGGATGCAAAGACAGGCCTTGCAACGCTGTGCATCGGCGGCGGCATGGGCTGTGCAGCTGTTGTGAAGAGAGATTGATCCTTACATACAACAGGGATCGGGGAGGCGTTTGCTATGGGTTATGTAACATATGAGCAGGATGGCTATGTGGGAATCATAACGATTAACCGTCCCGAAGCTTTGAACGCACTGAATACCCAGGTTTTAAAAGACCTGGACCAGGTGATCGACCAGATCGACCTGACCGCCACCAGAGCTGTGGTAATCACAGGGGCCGGTGAAAAGGCATTTGTAGCCGGAGCCGACATCGCCGATATGAGCAGTATGACAAAGCAGGAAGGGCGTGCATTCGGAAAATTCGGAAATGATGTGTTCAGAAAGATTGAGAGCCTGCCCATTCCTACCATTGCGGCAGTCAACGGATTCGCACTGGGCGGAGGAAATGAACTGGCCATGAGCTGTGATATCCGCATCTGTTCCGAAAATGCCGTATTCGGCCAGCCGGAAGTGGGACTGGGAATCACGCCGGGATTCGGCGGCACCCAGAGACTGGTCCGCCTGGTGGGAACAGGAAAGGCAAAGGAAATGATCTATGCTGCCATCAATGTGAAGGCAGCAGAAGCGGAGAAGATCGGACTTGTGAACGCGGTATATCCGAAGGAAGAGCTGATGCCGGCAGCCATGAAGCTGGCCGGACGGATTGCTTCCAATGCACCCATTGCAGTGAGAAACTGCAAGAGTGCCATTACGGAAGGTTTCCTTTCTGATATGGACCATGCAGTTGCCATCGAAGAAAAATATTTTTCCGACTGCTTTGAGACAGAAGACCAGCGGAACGGTATGAAAGCGTTCCTGGAAAAACGCAAGGCAGAGGAATTCCATAATCGTTGAGTGACAGAATTTAAGGAGGCAGCATCATGAAAGTAGGTGTGATCGGCGCGGGAACCATGGGTTCCGGAATTGCGCAGGCATTTGCACAGACTGAAGGATATGAGGTCATGCTGTGCGATATCAATGAAGAGTTTGCCGCAAACGGCAAGAAGAAAATTGAAAAGGCGCTGGGAAAGCGCGTTGCAAAAGGCAAGATGACGCAGGAAGACGCAGATAAAATCCTGAATAAGATCACCACTGGCGTGAAGGATATCTGCGGCGACTGTGACCTGATCGTGGAAGCAGCCATTGAGAACATGGAAATCAAAAAGCAGACATTCCGCGAACTGGATAAAATCTGTAAACCGGAGTGCATTTTCTCCACCAATACATCTTCCCTTTCCATTACGGAAATCGGTGCAGGAATCGAACGTCATGTGGTGGGCATGCATTTCTTTAATCCGGCTCCTGTCATGAAGCTGGTGGAAGTCATTGCCGGTCTGAATACCGCACCGGAGGCAGTGGAAACCGTGATCCGTATTTCCAGAGAAATCGGAAAGACACCGGTTCAGGTGGAAGAAGCTGCCGGATTTGTTGTAAACCGTATCCTGATTCCGATGATCAACGAAGCCATCGGCATTTATGCAGAGGGAGTCGCATCGGTGGAAGGAATCGATGAAGCCATGAAACTGGGAGCCAACCATCCCATGGGACCGCTGGCCCTGGGTGATCTGATCGGTCTTGATGTGGTTCTTGCCATTATGGAAGTCCTTCAGAAAGAGACCGGAGACACCAAGTACCGTCCGCATCCGCTTCTGAGAAAGATGGTGCGCGGAGGACGTCTGGGACAGAAGACCGGAAAAGGCTTCTACGATTATACAAAATAACAGTCCCTGATTCGGGGAGATCATGTTCCGGCAGGCAGCAAGGGGACCGGTCTGGGGTGTCCGTATGAAGGAATACCGGACCGGAATGCAGCCGCCGGGACATTTGTGCCTGGATGCATGAAGGAAATGCTGCATCCACATTTCCTTATGTCATATATGAACCAATTACAAGGAGGAACTAACACATGGATTTTACATTAAGTAAAGAGCATGAGATGGCGAGAACATTATTTCATGATTTCGCTCAGAAAGAAGTAAAGCCTCTTGCTCAAGAGGTGGATGAAACAGAAAAATTCCCGAGAGAAACTGTCGACAAGATGGCAAAGCTGGGATTTCTCGGAATTCCGGTTCCGAAGGAGTACGGCGGACAGGGCTGCGACCCGCTGGCATATGCAATGTGCGTTGAGGAACTTTCCAAAGTATGCGGAACCACAGGCGTTATCGTTTCCGCACATACATCCCTTTGCTGTGATCCGATCCAGACATATGGTACAGAAGAACAGAAACAGAAATATCTGATTCCCCTTGCAAAAGGCGAAAAGCTGGGCGCATTTGGTCTTACAGAGCCGGGTGCAGGTACAGATGCTCAGGGACAGCAGACAAAGGCTGTTCTGGATGGCGACGAGTGGGTTCTCAACGGATCCAAGATCTTCATCACCAACGGTAAGGAAGCTGATGTTTATGTAATCATCGCTGTAACCGGTACCGTTGAGGACAAGAAGGGCAGAAAGAAAAAAGAAATTTCCGCATTTATCGTAGAAAAAGGAACACCGGGCTTCTCCTTCGGTACAAAGGAAAAGAAGATGGGTATCCGTGGATCCGCTACCTATGAGCTGATCTTCACAGACTGCCGCATCCCGAAGGAAAACCTGCTGGGCAAGAAGGGCGAAGGCTTCCATATTGCCATGCATACTCTGGACGGCGGACGTATCGGTATCGCTGCTCAGGCACTGGGTCTTGCAGAGGGCGCTCTGGAGAGAACCGTTGAGTATGTAAAGGAAAGAAAACAGTTCGGCAGAAGCCTCAGCCAGTTCCAGAACACGCAGTTCCAGCTTGCTGATATGGCAACAAAGGTACAGGCAGCTCAGTATCTGGTATACCGGGCAGCTATGGCCAAGGCAACACAGAAGAGCTACTCTGTGGAAGCAGCAATGGCAAAACTGTATGCAGCAGAAGTTGCTATGGAAGTAACAACAAAGGCTGTTCAGCTCCATGGTGGTTATGGCTACACAAGAGAGTACGACGTAGAGCGCATGATGCGTGATGCTAAGATCACGGAGATCTACGAAGGTACCAGTGAAGTTCAGAGAATGGTAATTTCCGGCGCTCTGCTGAAGTAATCAGCGCGCGGGATTCCATGGAAGAGAGAATAACGAAGAATAAGGAGTGAAATACAGTGAAAGTAGTTGTTTGTATTAAACAGGTTCCGGATACCAAGGGCGGCGTTAAGTTCAAACCGGATGGAACACTCGACAGAGCGGCAATGCTCACAATCATGAACCCGGATGACAAGGCAGGTCTGGAGGCAGCTCTTCGCCTGAAAGACCAGTACGGTGCAGAAGTCACAGTAATCACAATGGGTCTTCCGAAGGCTGAGGAAGTTCTTCGTGAAGCTATGGCCATGGGTGCTGACAGAGGCATCCTGGTAACAGACAGAGTTCTCGGCGGTGCCGATACATGGGCAACATCCCAGACTATCGCAGGCGCCATCAGAAACCTGGAATACGACCTGATCATCACAGGACGTCAGGCCATCGACGGCGATACCGCACAGGTTGGTCCGCAGATTTCCGAGCACCTGGGAATCCCGGTTATCAGCTATGCACAGGATATCAAGATTGAAGGGGACAGCGTAATCGTTCAGCGTCAGTACGATGACAGATACCATGTCCTGAAGGCAAAGATGCCGTGTCTGATCACAGCACTTTCCGAATTAAATGAGCCGCGTTACATGACTCCCGGCGGAATTTTTGATGCCTACAAGAAAGACATCACCGTATGGGGAAGAAACGATCTGAAGGATGTTCTGGATTCCAACCTTGGTCTTAAGGGATCTCCGACCCAGATCGCAAAAGCATCTGACAAGGTAAGAAAGGGTGCAGGCGAAAAAGTGACCCTGGATCCCACAGAATCCGTTGCTTACATTGTCGGAAAACTTGAAGAGAAGCATGTAATCTGATTAAAATAATAGAAAAGTGTGGTGAATGTAATGAACTTAGAAGAATACAAGGGAGTATATGTCTTTGCACAGCAGGTAGACAATCAGGTCAGCAGCATTGCACTGGAGCTGATCGGAAAAGGCAAGGATCTGGCAAAAGATCTTGGAACAACCGTAACTGCAGTTCTGGTTGGTTCTGACGTAAAGGGACTTACAGATGAACTGGGCGAGTACGGCGCAGACAGAGTTATCGTTGTGGATGATCCGGAACTGAAGGAGTACAGAACAGAGCCGTATACACACGCGCTGGCTTCCGTTATCGAAAAATACAAACCGGACGTATTCCTGATCGGTGCAACAGCCATCGGCCGTGATCTGGGTCCGCGTGTATGCGCAAGAATTCATACCGGTCTTACCGCTGACTGTACACAGCTGGATATCGGAGATTTCCCGCTGGTTCCGGTTCCGGGAAAAGAGCAGAAACATAATCAGCTGCTGATGACCCGTCCGGCATTCGGCGGAAACACCATCGCAACCATCGCCTGCCCGGAATTCCGTCCGCAGATGGCAACGGTTCGTCCCGGCGTTATGCAGAAACTTCCGAGAGAAGCAGGAAGAAGAGCAGAGATTGAGGAATTCAATCCGGGATTCATCCCCAATGAGAAATATGTGGAAATCCTTGATGTGGTTAAGGCTGTCAACAATGTGGCTGATATCATGGATGCCAAGATTCTGGTTTCCGGCGGCCGTGGTGTAGGAAGCCCCGAAAACTTCAAGATTCTGGATGATCTTGCAGAGGCCATCGGCGGTACCGTAAGCTGCTCCCGTGCTGTTGTGGATGCAGGCTGGAAGCCGAAGGATCTGCAGGTAGGACAGACAGGTAAGACTGTTCGTCCGCATGTATACTTTGCCATCGGTATTTCCGGTGCAATTCAGCATCTGGCAGGTATGGAAGAGTCTGACATCATCATTGCCATCAACAAGGATGAGTCTGCTCCGATCTTCGATGTGGCTGACTACGGTGTGGTAGGCGATCTCAATAAGATCGTTCCGATCCTGACACAGAAAATCAAAGAAGCAAAAGCTGCAGCAAACAAATAATGCGGCAGTGAAATACAGATCCCAGGGCGGCCTTCGGCTGTCCTGGGTCTTTTGCACTTATGGGACAAAAGGAAAGAGGGGAATATCATGTATCAGCTTCTGATCAGAAACAGCCGGATTGCAGACGGCACCGGCGGACCTGCTTATCAGGCGGACGTGGCGGTGAGAGACGGAAAAATAGCAAAAATTGCGCCGGAGATTCATGAAGAGGCGGAGCTTGTCATTGACGGAACAGGACTGGTGACAGCACCCGGCTTCATTGATATTCATTCCCATTCGGACACATATTTCCTGGTGGATGACAGAGGAGAAAGCCGTATTTACCAGGGGGTCACCAGTGAGCTTTCAGGTCAGTGCGGAAATACCATCTATCCATGCCCCGCAGGCAGCATGGACTGGATCCGCCGGTTTGCAGGCAGTCAGGTCAGGGAGTACGCGTCTTCGTCCTTTTCCGAGTTTCTTGGAAAAGTAAAGAGGGACGGAAAGTGTATGGGAACCAATCTGATTCCGCTCATCGGACACGGAGCTCTCAGGGGAGGCGTTATGGGGTATGAGAACAGAAAGGCCTCGCCGGAAGAACTGGAGCTTATGAGGGAACTGCTGGATGCGGATATGAAAGCCGGAGCCTGGGGGCTTTCCCTGGGACTTGGCTATACACCGGGCGTATCTTCTGACAGAGACGAACTCTGTGCACTGGGAGAGATTGTGGCAGCGTATGGAGGAATTGTCACTTCTCATATGCGTGACCAGGGTCTGGGGACTCCGGATTCTCTGGATGAAATGTTTGAGATCAACAGGCGTACCGGTGCCCATGTGCATATTGCCCATTTCAAGGCCAGCGGAAGAAAAGCCTGGGGAAATGCACAGAAGTATGCGGATCTGGTTCATGAAGCACAGAAAGCCGGCATCCATGTAACCGCAGATGTCTATCCCTATACGGCATCTTCTTCCGGCATTACAAATTCTTTCCCCAAATGGTCCATTCAGGGCGGAAAGCAGGTGGCGGTGGAGATCCTGAAGGATCCGGAACGGAGAGGCGCTTTAATGGAGGAACTGGAAGCAGTATTCTGCGATGCGGCTGCCGGAGAGAGCCTGTATGTGGTGACCACCGGGGGGCGCTGTCCGGAAGCGGACGGAAAGACCATCCGGCAGCTGGCGGAGGAACTGGGAATATCCATGGCGGAGGCAGCGGCAAAGGTGGCCGTGGATACAGATGCCGGGGCCATCTGCATTTCCTTTGCCATGTGTGAGGAAGACGTGGAGACCATGCTGCGGCAGAATGATTTTTCCATCGGCAGCGACGGAAGTTCGCTTTCCCTGGATCCGGAAAAAAATCAGGGAAAACCCCATCCCAGAAATTATGGGACCTTTCCGAGATTCCTGAGACTGGCCAGGGAAAAAGGATTCTGTTCCATGGAAACCGCGGTGCGGAGAATCACCGGACAGCCGGCGGAATACATCGGCCTCAGGGACCGGGGCTTTATAAAAGAAGGAATGATTGCGGATCTTACGGTATTTGATCCGGAAAAAGTATCTGATAAAGCCACCTATGAAAATCCCTTCCAGAAGCCGGAGGGCATCCTTCACGTGTTTATGGAAGGAGAGCCGGCGCTTCTTTACGGAAAGCAGACAGAAAACAGACTGGGGAAATTCATCCTGAGAAAATAAAGGGAGAAAAATGGCCGGAAGCCGCATAAACAGGGGATTTCTGCCTGCTTAATACTTTACAAACATGGTGCCGGAGCTTATAATATTTACAGGGACAAGGGACGGGGCTGTTTACCCCGCCCTATTTTTTTAAAAGAGCGGCCTTTACAAATGTAAGGAGGAGTATGCGGTGCTTGGCATCATGAACACTGACGTGTCTCAGGCTAACCTGTCTGCCGTATATGTGGCAAACGGGCTTGGAGTATTTCTTCTGACAGCGATTCTGTATGGCAGACATAAATGGTACAGAATCAATTCCTGTGACGGATATCTGTTTCGCTGGATGTGCCGGATCTGTCTGATACTGTGTATTCTGGAGACAGCCGGCTTCGCTCTGAACGGCAGACAGTTTTTTGGTGCGCGTCAGGCGGCAGTTCTCTGCAGTTCGCTTCTTCTTTTTTTGGGAAGTGTTCTCGGCTGGCTGTGGATCTGGTATGTGGACTGCAAACTGCTGCCCGTCAACAGCAGAAACTGGAGAAAATACCTGCCTTTGGCAATCCCTGCAGCAGCGGTGGGGCTGATGTCTCTGGCAAACCTGGCATTCCCTGTTTTTTTTATAGTCAGTGAGGAAAATATATACAGCCGTACCCGGTGGTTTTTCATTCCCTGGGTGATAACCTATGTATATCTGATATGGGGAACAATCAGGATCTATCGCTATCAGCGCAGGACAGACAGACGGATTCTCATTCCGGCGCTGATGTTTCTGCTTCCCATTTTTCTGGGAAGCATGATTCAGATGTTTTTTTACGGAATCTCCCTTGTCTGGGTTTCAGCGGCAGCAGGACTGGTCTGTCTTTACATCAATCTGCAGAGAGAGCTGGTTTACCTGGATCCCCTGACCGGTCTCTATAACCGGGGATATCTGTTCTATTATCTGGACAGCATTACAAGTCAGGCCAGGCCGGACCGGCGTGTCACCGGAATCATGCTGGATATCAATGGCTTCAAGCAGATCAATGATACGCTGGGACATCATGAAGGGGACACAGTTCTGCAGGATGTGGCAAGAATTCTGATGCATGCCGCAGGAAACAATACAGTGATCCGGTATGGAGGCGATGAATTCGTGGTTCTGGTGGAAAATGCACAGCCGGAACAGGTTCAGACTCTGATGGAGAATTTCCGTCAGGGACTGGGGCATTACAGTCAGTCCCGCAGCGATCTGCCTCCGGTTTCGTTTTCCATAGGAACCGCAGAATTTGATTATACCTGTGTCTTTCAGTTCTTACGGGAAATGGATATGAGAATGTATGATGAGAAGAGATCTTTTTATCTGGGAAGGGAGAGCCATACTTCCATCCGGACCATGTGATGGAAAACAGAAAAGGAAATCGGTATGAAAAAAAAACATAAATTTTTTAAAGTGCATGGCAGTACCCTCAACGGACTTCTTCTTCTGTTTGTTACAGTCCTTCTGGTGCTGGCAGTCTTTCTGGTGCGGATCAAGCTGCTGAAAAATGCGCAGGATCTGGGAATGGAACTGGCACACAGCTATGCTGTGGAGGAAGAACTGAATCTTTCCTCCCTGGAGACAAATCTTACACTGGCCAGTCAGTTTGTGGATGAGATCATCTGCGGCGGCGGGGATCCTTCTGAAGTCCAGAGCTGGATGACAAGCTATTTCTCCAAACTGACAGATATTATCGGAGAGGGCAAGGTGGATTTTTACGCAGTGATCGACGGAAACATCGTGGCGGTACATCCCTGGGAAGGAGATACCACCTATCAGTATGAAGAGACAGACTGGTATCGGATGGCTGTGGAGGCAGACGGACAGACGGTATGCGGGAAAGCATATCTGGATGCCATCACGGGTCAGCGGATTTTTACCATATCCAAAGGCCTTACCAGCGAGGGAAATGTGCTGGCAATGGATGTTTATATCCAGAATGAGGCGCTGCATAACAGTTCCAATACTCTGCCGGAAAACTGCTCCTATTTTCTGTGTGATGAGAATGGGAATCTGATTTATTCCAACACAAAATGGAAGGTTGATTCTCTGGAACGGCAGCGGTATGTGGATTATATACTGGCAGGGATTCAGGACGGTTCCCTGGCGGATTACGACAGTTTTGTGAAGGATCCGGAAGGAGTCTCACGCGGAGTCTATTTTCAGACAATGAGCAATGGGTGGACTGTGATCCTGACGATTCCCGCCATGCATATTCTGATGGGAGATCAGAATATTGTGGTCTATATTCTGGCAGGTGTGGCACTGATACTTTTCCTGATGATTGCCTATTTTACGATTCAGGATGCACTGCGGAGCCGCAGCATGAAAAAGGCTGACGATACGGCTCATATGCTGGGGGATTCCTTCTATTCTATTTACAGGGTAAACGTCAGTGAAGGCAGTTATGAGGGAATTAAGATTCATAAGGACCTTCAGGACAGGATTCCTCCCAAAGGCAGCTATAACTCCCTTCTAGAAACCATGTGCTCCCTGGTAAAGCCCAAGATTTACAGTACTTTCGGTGAAAGCTTTTCTCTGGAAAGCATCAGGAAAAGAATGGATCAGGGTGTGAAGGATTACGGCGGTGACTTTCAGAGGCAGTTCGGCAGCGGCTACCGGTGGGTGAATATCCGCACACTTTACAACCGCAGCGTGGATCCGGATGTGGTGATTCTCTGTTTCCGGGATGTGGATGAAGAAAAAAAACGGGAGCTGCAGAACACCATTCTTCTGCAGGATGCGCTGGAAACAGCACGGAAAAGTACCAAAGACAAAAATGAATTTTTCAGCGGAATGTCCCATGACATGCGGACTCCGCTGAATGCCATAATCGGATGCTGCAGCCTGGCGGAAAGAAGCTGCATGGCCGGCGACTACGGAAAACTCGAAGAGTATATCCGGAAGATCCGGTTTTCCGGAAGGCAGCTCCTGGATCTGATCAATGATATTCTGGAAATGTCCAGAATGGAAGCGGGAAAAAGCACCCTGAATCAGAAGGAACTGGATCTGAAGAAGCTTATGTCTGAGATTGCCGGTATTTTTCAGGACCGTATACAGGAAGGCGGAAAGACGCTGGAAGTCCGTATGGACATCCGCGATTCCCTGGTCATGGGAGATGAGAAAAAAATCACGCAGATTGTCAACAATCTAATGTCCAATGCGGCCAAATACAGCAATCCCGGCGATTCCATCCGCCTGGATGTCCGGCAGTTTGAATTTCAGAAACACAGTAAATATCAGATTATTGTGGAAGATACCGGCATCGGCATGTCTCCCGGTTTTCTGGAACGGCTGTTTGATCCCTATACACGGGAAACCACGTTTTCTTCAGGGGCCACTGTGGGAACAGGACTGGGAATGTCCATTGTCAGGAGTCTTGTAAGCCAGATGAGCGGCGAAATTTCCGTGGACAGCAGACTGGGCGAGGGAACCCGTGTGACGGTGACAATTCCCCTGGAGATTGTTTCGCAGAAGGATACAGAGACAGAAAAAGAAATGCCGGATCTTTCCGTACAGGAAAGGCCGTGCCTGAACGGGCGGACCATACTGGTGGCGGAAGACAATGAAATCAACAGGGAAATCGTGACGGAGGTGCTGGGGCAGATGGGGGCCAGAGTGCTTGCCGCAGTCCATGGACGGGAAGCGGTGGAACTGTTTTCTGATTCGGATTTTTATGCCATCGATGCAGTTCTGATGGATATGCAGATGCCGGTGATGGATGGCTGTGAGGCAGCCCGCACCATCCGCGGTCTGGACCGTGCGGATGCTGCCGGGGTGCCGATCATTGCGGTTACTGCCAATGTATTTGCAGAAGACATCGACCGGACCACCCAGGCAGGAATGAACGATCATATTTCCAAGCCCATCGACAGCATTGTTCTGTGGCGCACTCTCCAGAAACTGATGCTGGAATGGGATCATGTACGGGGGAAATAAAAATGAGCATACAGAGGGATAATTTCCGGAAGAACTCCGGAGAAACGATCCTTATTATAGATGATGAAGAAATCAACAGGGCAATTCTGGCCAATATCTTTGAACCGGCATACAACATTCTGGAAGCGAAAGACGGCCAGGAAGGACTGGAACTTATCCGAAGGGAAGAGACCAGGCTGAGTGCGGTTCTTCTGGATGTGGTCATGCCCAGACTCAACGGACTGGAGCTTCTCAGGCAGCTGTCCGCACAGGGGCTGCCGGAGCGGATACCGGTATTTCTGATTACCGCAGACGGCGGAAGTACCACCATGCGGGAAGCATATGAACTGGGGGTTATGGATGTTATTTTTAAGCCTGTGGTCCCCTATGTGGTCCGCCGCCGGGTCGACTCAGTTGTGGAACTGTTCCGGGCACGGCACAGACTGAGTGCGGAAGTGGAGAGGCAGCGGGATCAGCTGCTGGTGCAGACCAGACAGCTGGCAGAGATGGGAATGGGGATGGTGGAAGCACTGTCCACGGCCATCGAATTCCGAAGCGATGAGTCCGGTGAACATGTCCGCCGGATCCGTGATATCACCTGTTATCTGCTGGGTGAAACGCCTCTGGGACAGGGACTGACCGGGGAGCAGATTCAGCTTATCGGCGTGGGAGCCATTACCCACGATGTGGGGAAAATATCCATTCCCGATGCGATCCTGAACAAACCGGGCCGTCTGACTCCGGAGGAATATGAACAGATGAAGACCCATACGGTGAAAGGGGCAGAGCTGCTTTCCAGGATTCCCCAGATGAGGGAACATTCCGCATATGCATATGCATATGATATCGCTCTGCATCATCATGAAAGATGGGACGGAAGCGGTTACCCCGATCATCTGGCAGGAGATCAGATTCCTATCTGGACCCAGGTGGTTTCCCTGGCGGATGTATATGACGCGCTTGTGAGCAAACGATGCTATAAAGATTCTTTGACTGCGGAGACCGCGGTGGAAATGATTCTGAACGGACAGTGCGGTGCATTTAATCCCAGGCTGCTGGAATGCTTCCGGCAGGCGGAACCCGTGCTGCGCCTGTTTTATCAGCCAGCCGAAGGAGGGGAATTATATGGATGAAAACAGAAAAAAGGATCTGCAGGCAGCAGGAATTGACGTGGATGAGGCTTTGGAGCGGTTCATGAACAATGAAGCTCTGCTGATGAAATTCCTTCTTCGTTTCCCTGAGGACCAGAACTTCTGCCGGCTGAGACAGGCCATGGACCAGTCCGATGCTGCCGGAGCTTTTGAAGCTGCCCATACCCTTAAAGGAGTGGCGGGAAATCTGTCTCTGAGGGAACTCTTCATCCGGATCAGCGTCCTGGTGGAGGATCTGCGTGCCGGAAATCTGGAGGCCGCGGCGGAAAAAATGCCCTGTACGGAACAGGCATATGACCGGATTCTCAGAACACTGGAGCAGATGAACGGATCTTCAGACAGAAACGGATGATGTCATTCTGCCGAAAGCAGACAAAAAGGACAGCATGACAAGCGTAACAGGTCATGCTGTCCTGAAATTCAGGAAATTTTCTGCGGAGTGTGCCCGGGACCGGAGCCCGCCGCAGGCGGAGAATCCTGCAGAGCAGGATTCTTTTTTATGGAGGTTCATCAGTTTTTCTCCACAGAAGCCATCTTCATGGCACGGACTTTTGTGGAAAGTCCGTAAAGGTTGATGAAACCGGAGGCGTCATGATGATCATAAAGATCGCCAGTGGTAAAGGAAGCAATGCTTTCGTTGTACAGTGAGTAGGGAGATTCGGTGCCCTGTTTGATGATGTTGCCTTTGTAAAGCTTCATTTTACATTCGCCGGTGACATATTTCTGGGTGGATTCCACAAAGGCCTGGAGCGCTTCCCTGAGAGGGCTGAACCATTTGGCGGAGTATACCACATCGGCAAATTCATTGTCGATGTTCTTTTTATATTTCAGAGTCTCTTTGTCAAGAATCAGCTCCTCCAGCTGCTTATGGGCTTCAATGAGGATTGTTCCGCCGGGAGTTTCATATACACCGCGGGATTTCATTCCCACCATACGGTTTTCCACAATATCCGTGATGCCGATGCCGTGTTTTCCGCCCAGTTCATTGAGTTTTGTGAGCAGATCGGCATATTTCATCTTTTCGCCATTGAGAGCCACGGGAATTCCCTTTTCGAAGGAAATGGAAATTTCCTCGCCTTCTTCCGGGGCTTTTTCAGGTGTGACGCCCAGAACCAGCATGTGATCATAGTTGGGTGCCTGAGCCGGATCTTCCAGTTCCAGGCCTTCATGGCTGATATGCCAGATGTTGCGGTCACGGCTGTAGCTGTTATCTGCCTTGAACGGCAGGTCAATATTATGTTTTGCACAGTATTCCAGCTCTTCTTCACGGGACTGGATATTCCAGGTTCTCCAGGGAGCGATGATTTTCATTTCCGGAGCCAGTGCCTTGATGCCCAGTTCGAAACGCACCTGGTCATTGCCTTTTCCGGTGGCTCCGTGGCAGATTGCCACAGCCCCTTCTTTTTTGGCAATATCCACCAGAATTTTTGCAATCAGCGGACGGGCCATGGCGGTTCCGATCAGATATTTGTATTCATAGGTGGCATTGGCCATGACACAGGGAGCGATATACTGTTCGCAGAATTCATCTGTCACATGTTCAATATAAAGCTTGGATGCGCCGCAGTATTTCGCGCGTTCTTCCAGGCCGTCCAGCTCATTTCCCTGTCCCACATCGATGCAGACACAGATGACTTCATAGTCAAAGTTTTCCTTGAGCCACGGAATCAGAACAGTGGTATCAAGACCGCCGGAATATGCAAGAATCACTTTATCTTTCATTGGTATATCCTCCAGAATTTGTTTTATGATTTATAAATATACATCTAGACCCGGAAAAAGTCAAGATATAAATGTATTTTTATTAATTTATTTTGAATAATATACAAAACCTATGCATAAACAGCAGAATGAGAATCCGGACGGACGCCCCATTTGTTGACAAACCATGGAAAAAAACAGATAATAGGGGAAGGAGGAACAGGAAATGTATGATTTGCTGATAAAGAATGCAGAGGTGATCGACGGCACCGGGAATCCGAGGCAGAAAGCGGATGTGGCAGTAAAGGACGGAAAGATCCGGATGGCATCCGGAACAGAGGAAGCACAGACTGTCATTGACGGAACCGGGCGGATTCTGTGTCCCGGATTTATTGATGTCCATTCCCATGGAGATCTGGTGGCGGGCCATGACTATGCAAGGCTCTGCAAAACGTCCCAGGGAATCACCACGGAAGTGGCGGGACAGTGCGGAAACAGTTTTTTTCCGGTGCTTCCTGAAACAGCGGAAGCAGTTATGTCCAATGCGCTGATGCTGGGAGAACTGGAAGAAAAACATATGAAAGAATTCCGCGGTCAGAAAGAATTTGCGGATTTTCTCGGAAAGCAGAGCCTGTCGGCCAACATGATGACATTCATGGGGCACTCGACTCTGAGGCTTCTGGCCATGGGCAGTTCGGATGCCAGGCCGGACAGAAAACAGATGAAATATATGGAAGAAACTCTGAAGGAGTCCATGGAAGAAGGCTGTGCAGGGCTGAGCACAGGGCTGTTCTATCCTCCCAGCGCCTATGGAAATGTGGAGGAGGTATCCGGTCTCTGCGCCGTGGCCGCCAGGTACGGCGGGATTCACACCACCCATATGAGAAACGAGGGGGCCGGGATTCTGGATTCCGTAAAAGAAGTTCTGGAAATTTCCAGGAGGTCTGGAATTGCTCTGAATATTTCCCATCATAAAATCTGCGGGAAAAAGAACCGGGGCCTGTCGGAACAGACTCTGGAACTGGCAGACGAGGCCAGAAAGGAAGGCATTCAGGTGACCATGGACGTATATCCCTATACGGCGTCCATGACCAAGCTGGCGGCATGTATTCCTGCGGAATATTTTGTGAAAGGAACGGACTGGCTCCAGAATGCGCTGAGGGGAAAGGAGACGCGCCGGCAGATCCGGGAAAAGATGGAGACCTTTGAGGACGGACGATATCTGCAGTGCGGAGGGTTTTCCGGCATTATGATCGGAGGCTGCCCGTCCAGACCTGACGCAGACGGCAGATTCCTGTCGGAATACGCGGCAGAGACGGGAGAAGATCCGTTTGATGTATTTTTTGACCTTGTGACGGAAAACGGAAGCCGCTGCAGCGCCATTTATTTTTCCATGGATGAGGAAGATCTGGAGCACATCATCCGGTGGCCTTATACCATGATCGGCACTGACGGACTTACGGTAAGCATGAACGGAAAAACCCATCCCAGAAGCTGGGGAACCTTTCCCAGGGCCCTCCGGATATTTGTAAAGGAAAAGAAAATTCTGTCCATGGAAGAAATGATCCGCAGAATGACCGGTCTCCCGGCGGAAACCTATCATATGACCTCCAGGGGAAGAATTGCCGACGGATACGCCGGGGATCTGGTACTGTTTGATGAGGCGCAGATCCGCGACCAGGCAGATTATTCCGACAGCTGCCGCCTGTCTTCCGGCATCTGCTGTGTGGCCGTGGACGGGAAGATTGTATACAGAGACGGCAAAATGACAGGGGAATTCCCGGGAAAGTGGGTGCCTTTCCGGGGATGAAGACAATACAACAGACAAAGAAAAGAGACGGAAAAGAAATGAACTGGAAAAAAGACTTTATCAGAGGACTGAAGGATGGAATGCCGGTGGGGCTGGGCTATGTGCCGGTGGCCTTTACCTTTGGCTTTATTGCCGTATCCGGAGGCATTCCCGTATGGGCGGCCTGTCTGATTTCGCTGTCCAACCTTACCAGTGCGGGACAGTTTGCGGGAACAAATCTGATTCTGGCCGGGGCCGGCTATATGGAGATTGCACTGACCACTTTTGTCATCAACATCCGGTATATGCTGATGTCCCTGTCACTGACCCAGAGGCTGGCGGAAGGAACAGGACTTCTGAAACGGATGGGATTTGGCTTTGGAATTACCGATGAAACCTTTGTGGTGGCATCTCTGAAGCCGGGAAAACTGACAGCGGCATATATGTTCGGACTGATCGCGATGCCGGTTTTCGGATGGAATCTGGGAACGCTTCTGGGAGCATGCGTTTCTTCGGTCCTTCCGCAGGCACTTCAGAATGCCATGGGAATCGCCCTTTACGGCATGTTCATTGCCCTGATCGTTCCCGCAGCCAGGGATTCCATGCATGTGCTGGTGATTCTTGTGATTGCGGTGGCGGTCAACTGTGTGCTGAAATATGTACCGCTTTTTTCCTTTGTCTCCTCAGGCTTCCGGATCATTCTTGCCACGGTATGCGGGGCAGGACTGGGAGCCTGGCTGTATCCCGGAGACGAGACGGAATACGTGGTGAAGGAGGAAGCGTAACATGGATATGAAGCGTACGGTAATCTGTATTTTTATCATGGCACTGGTGACCTATGTGCCCAGAGTGCTTCCCCTTACGGTGTTCAGGAAGCAGATCCGGTCGAGATATTTCCGGTCATTTCTGGATTACACACCCTATGCGGTGCTGGGAGCCATGACATTTCCCGATGTATTCACATCCACCGGGAGTCTTCTTTCGGCGCTGGCAGGCACCGCCGTGGCCCTGGTTCTCAGCTACTTCAGAAGAGGACTGGTCACAGTGGCGCTGGCGGCAATCTTTACGGTCTATCTGGCGGAGCTTCTGCTGGCATGACAGGAAGACCGGCCAAAGAAAAACATAATCTGAAAAGGAGGAAAAAACAGTGAAGGAATGGAACGGATACCTGAATGAACTGGCATCAAAGGCACCCGTGCCGGGCGGAGGCGGCGCATCTGCCGTGTGCGGTGCCCTGGGAGCCGCCTTGGGAGAAATGGTGGCAAACCTGACCGTCGGGAAAAAGAAATATGCCCAATGGGAAGAGGAGACAAGGCGGTGTCTGCAGGAACTGGATGCCGCGAGAGCCCGGTTTGAGGCACTTTCGGAAGAAGACGGAAACGTTTTTTACCCCCTTTCTCAGGTCTACGGAATGAAGGCGGATACGGAAGAAGAAAAGAAGGAAAAGGAAGCACGCATGGAAACCTGCCTGCGGGATGCCGCAGGGGTGCCGTTAAAGATCATGGAAGAATGCGTGAACGCCATGGACAGCATGGAATTTCTGGCCGGGAACGGAAGCCGTCTGGCTGTCAGTGATGCCGGTGTGGGCATTCAGTTCCTGAAATCCGCACTTCTGGGGGCCGTCATGAATGTGTATATCAACACCAAGCTCATGAAAGACAGGGAATATGCCGGAGAACTGAACCGGAAAGCGGAGGAACTGGCAGAAAAAGGCACAGAGAAGGCAGACAGAATCTATCAGATTGTACTGGAGGCGGTGAAAGGATGAAAATTCTGAAAGGTGCGGAAGTGGCGGCAAAGCTGAAGGAACGGGTACAGGAAATGCTGGCGGAGCTGGATGGCTGCAGGCCTGTGGCCGCCATTGTACGGGTCGGGGAAAAGCCGGATGATATTGCATATGAGAGAAACGCCGTAAAACGGATCGCGGCATTCGGGATGGAAGCCAGATCCTATGTATTTCCGGAGAACGTCAGCCGGGAAGCGTTTGAAGAGGAATTCCTGAAGATCAGCGAAGATCCTGAAATTGACGGGATTCTTCTTCTGCAGCCGCTTCCGAAACAGCTGGACGGCAGACGGGCGGCGGAGATCATAAGGCCGGAAAAGGATCTGGACGGGATCAGCCCTGTCAATGCCGCCAGGGTTTTCTCCGGTGAAAAGAACGGGTTCGCCCCCTGTACGGCGGAGGCAGTGACGGAAATTCTGAAAGCCTATGAAATTCCCGTGGCAGGAAAGGAAGCTGTGGTAGTGGGCCGCAGCATGGTCATCGGACGGCCTGCCGCCATGCTGCTTCTGCAGGAAAACGCCACTGTGACCATCTGTCATACAAAAACAGAGGCACTGGAAGATGTGTGCCGCCGGGCGGATATTCTGGTGGCGGCTGCCGGAAAGGCCGGGCTGGTGGATCAGAAGGCGGTGGCTCCCGGCGCCGTGGTCATTGATGTGGGAATCCATGTGCTGGAGGACGGAAGTCTCTGCGGTGACGTGAAATGGGAAGGGCTGGAAGAAAAAGCAGCAGCAGCCACGCCGGTGCCCGGCGGGGTGGGATCCGTAACCACTGCGGTCCTGGCAGCGCATCTGGCCCGGGCAGCGGTCATGAGGCGGACAGAATAGTCTGTACCGGGAAAAAGAATAGAATCTCCTGGAAATGAAATACTATTGGTAATTCATTTTCAGGAGGTTTTTTTATGCCGGGAATTATTGTGGCGCTTGTATCCGGTGCCCTGATGAGCATACAGGGCGTATTCAACACGGAGATCACGAAACAAAGCAGTATCTGGGCGGCAGCCGGGTGGGTTCAGCTGACGGCCCTGGCGGCCTGTGCGGTGTTTTATTTTCTTACCGGAAAAGGGGAGATCATGGGCATGTTTTCCGTCAGCAGGAAATACATGCTGCTGGGCGGTGTCATGGGAGCATTTATTACATGGACCGTAATCCGGAGCATGGAGACTCTGGGACCGGCACGGGCTACCCTGCTGATTGTCGTGACTCAGATTGTAGTTGCCTACGGGATCGAACTGCTTGGACTTTTCGGGGTGGAAAAGGCAGGGTTTGAATGGAAAAAGCTGATCGGCGCGCTGACGGCCATTGCGGGAATCATCATTTTCCGGTACTGACGGGGCAATGGAAATTTATGAAAGAAAGACTTGTGTTTGAGGAGATGTTTGGATAGAATATAAATAGGCAAAACAGGTGTTTCCAGAGCTGTCCCGGATGCTTTGGGAGGTGCCGGATGTTAAAAATACACTGGAAGATTGCGGCGGCTGCGGCATTTATGACCGCGGCCGGAATTTATTATGGCCTGACGCAGGCCGGAGGAGCCGGATTTCAGGATCCGGCCGGAGCCGGCGGGCGGAAAATGGAAGAAATTCTTTCCATGGAGGAGACGGATGTGACGGGCGGCGTGCCTGCGGGAGGCATGGAAGCCGGAAATGCAGAGAACAGTCCCGAAAATGGAAATAATACGGGAAATGGAACCGGAGACAGAACCGCAGAAGAAACCGGAGAATACCCAGGAGCGGACGGCGCGTCGGAAGAAGAACTTCAGGAACCGGAAGCGGCCGGTCCCGGGATTTATGTGCATGTCTGCGGGGAAGTACAGATTCCGGGAGTCTATGAACTGCCGGAAGGCAGCCGGGCCTTTGAGGCCGTGGAGGCAGCCGGCGGGTTTACGGAGGCGGCGGCACAGGAAAGCGTGAATCTGGCGGCCGCGGTATGGGACGGCATGAGACTGAACATACCTGACAGGGCCGAGGCTGAAAAACTGACGCCGGCGGAGCTGGAGCGGTTTACCGGACAGGGGATGTCTGCCGGACAGGGAATTCCGGACGGAAATGGGGCTGCAGAAGAGCGGTTCTCCCTGGTGAATATCAATACGGCAGGGCGCGAAGAACTGATGACGTTAAACGGCATAGGGGAATCCCGTGCGGATGACATTATCCGGTACCGGACGCAGAACGGCGGTTTCGGTTCGATTGAAGACATTAAAAAAGTTCCGGGCATCAAGGATGCCATGTTTCAGAAGATAAAAGACAGGATCACAGTTTAGGTGGGAGGAAGAGATGGCTAGAGTTCTGGTGGTTGACGATGAAAAACTGATTGTAAAGGGAATCCGTTTCAGTCTTGAACAGGACGGATATGAGGTGGAGTGCGCCTATGACGGCGAGGAAGCCATAGAAAAGGCAAAGGAAAAAGAATATGACGTGGTCCTTCTGGACGTGATGCTGCCCAAGCATGACGGATTTGAAGTGTGCCAGGCAATCCGGGAATTTTCGGAAATGCCGATTATCATGCTGACAGCCAAAGGCGGCGATATGGATAAGATTCTGGGGCTGGAATACGGTGCCGATGACTATATTACAAAACCGTTCAATATTCTGGAAGTCAAGGCCAGGATCAAGGCCATCATGCGCAGAAACGCCAAGAAAGCCGGGAAAGACGGCAGGAAAGAAAATCAGATGGTGGTCTGTGGCGACCTGAAGCTGGACAGAGAAGGAAGGCGTGTCTTCATCAAGGAACGGGAAATCAACCTGACAGCCAAGGAATTTGACCTTCTGGAACTTCTGGTGACCAATCCCAACAAGGTTTACAGCAGGGAAGCGCTTCTCGGGTATGTGTGGGGCAACAAGGCCATGGATACCGGGGATGTGAGAACCGTGGATGTTCATGTGAGAAGACTGAGGGAGAAGATTGAACCCAGCCCCAGTGATCCCCGCTATGTCCATACCAAATGGGGAGTCGGATATTATTTCCGTGCCTAGGAACAGGGAGAATCCCCGGACCGGTCCGGCGGGAGAGATGACTGCGGGCCGGCAGAAACCGGAAAGACAGTTCTGACGGCCCGCAGGATACGGAAATGTTCTGAAACGATACATAGAGAGACTGAAAGAAAAGATACAGAGGAGCGGAATATGACGGAGTTTACAATAAGACCTGTAAAGATGGATGACCTGGATCAGGTGACGGCTGTGGAGGCAGCCTGTTTCCCTGCGGCGGAAGCAGCCGGACGGGAGGCTTTCGAAACCAGAATAAAAACATTTCCGGAGAGCTTTTTTGTGGCGGTTTCCGGAGAACGCATAATCGGATTTATCAATGGAGGCGTGACCAATGAACGGACCATCCGGGATGAGATGTTCGAAGACAGCAGCCTCCATGATCCGCAGGGGATGTATCAGAGCATTTTCGGGCTGGATGTGCTGGAAGAGCACAGAAAGCAGGGAATTGCGGCTGCTCTGATGCGGCATTTGATTGAAGATGCCCGCAAAAAAGGCAGGAAAGGTCTGATTCTGACCTGCAAGGACCGGCTGATTTCATATTATGAATCGTTCGGCTACCGGAATCTGGGGGTTTCCGCATCTGTGCATGGCGGAGCCGTATGGTATGACATGATTCTGGAATTTTAGAAAAGGCTGCTGAATGAGCCAGGCGGAGAAGAATTTCTGCCTGGCTTTCTGCACGGAAAACCAAGGAGAAAACCATGGCCGGAGAGTTTTATTATAAGGGGATGGATAAGCGGGAGCAGGAGGCGTACCGGAACATGATGGCGGGATTTTCGGAACTTCTGCCGGAATTTCCGGTGAGACTCATGGAAAACCGGGAACTGGCCGATATCCTGTTCCGGCTGCGGCTGGATCATCCGGAGATTTTTTATGTCAGCGGCTTCCGGTACCGTTACTATCCGGATTCAGAATATGTAAGGATGCAGCCGGAGTATGTTTTTGACAGGAAAAAGATCAGGGAGCATCAGAAAGCCCTGGAAGGGAGAATCAGCCGGCTGGTGCGCCAGGCGGCCGGCGGAACCCGGGAAGAGAAAGAACGTTTTGTCCACGACTTCATCTGCTCGGGAGTGACATATGACAAGCTGAAAAAACAGTATTCCCATGAAATTACGGGACCGCTTCTGCAGGGAGTCGGTGTCTGCGAAGGAATTGCCAAAACCGTGAAGATCCTCTGCGGAAGGCTGGGGCTGGAATCTGTCATTGCCGTCAGCGAGGCAGATCCGGAAAACGGAGTCCGTTACCGGCATGCCTGGAACCTGATAAACCTGGGAAATGCCTGGTACCATCTGGACGCCACCTTTGACAATTCTCTGGGACGATACGGACAGAAGAGGTTTGATTATTATAATCTGGATGACAGCCGGCTCTTCAGGGACCATGGCCGTCTGGTTTATCCGGTGCCTTCCTGCCGGGACGGCAGCAGATTTTATTACAGGGAACAGAAGCTTTCTCTGACGGGCACGGAAGAGGTGGCGAAACGGATGAAGACGGTGCTGAAAAAGAAACAGCCGTATTTTGTGTTCCACTGGCGCGGCGGGAGCTGGAACCGGGAGGTGCTGGATGAGATTCATAAAACGGCCGCAGAAGCAGCTGCCGAAAAAGGGAAGTTTGTGAGGATATCTGTAAACGCCGCCCAGGCGGTTCTGCAGATTTCCGTGCTGGATACCTGTCCGGAGAACGGAATCTTCCGGGAGGAGGCAGATGAAGGAGAGTCTTCATAAGGAACGGCCGGGAAGGAGAAGCCGGGAAAAAGTGAGAAAATAACCGGCAGAAACGGGACAGAGAAAACACGCGGAAAGAAGACAGGAAAAGACCGTAAAGAACAACGGAGCCTCAGGACGGAGAGACACCGGATGAAACAGGAGGAAGCCATGAAGATCACGCTGGTGACAGTGGGGAAAATCAAGGAAAAATTTTATGAAGAAGCGGTTGCGGAATATGTGAAACGTCTGGGAAGCTACTGCAGGCTGGAAATTGTCCAGGTAGCCGATGAGAAGACACCGGACGGAGCCGGTGACGGGCTGAAGGAACAGATTCTGGAAAAGGAGGGAGCCAGAATTCTTTCTCATCTGAAAGACGGAGCCTATGTGATTGCACTGGCCATTGAGGGAAAGATGCTGGATTCCGAGGAACTGGCAGAAAAAATGGAAGAACTGGGAGTCAGGGGAGTCAGCCACATACAGTTTGTGATCGGGGGGTCTCTGGGGCTTTCTGAAAAAGTCATGAAGCGGGCGGATTTTGCCCTGAGTTTTTCCAGAATGACATTTCCGCATCAGCTGATGCGGGTGATTCTTCTGGAACAGATTTACAGAAGCTACAGGATCAGCCTGGGAATGCCGTACCATAAATGACGGCTGCATCATAAGCGGGAACGGAAAACAGAAAATTTCAGATAAAAAAGCCAGGTCCTGCCGGGAAGGCAGGTGCCTGGCTTTTCTGGTTCCGGACGGGCCGGAAAAATTTACTGATATCCTGTGATCTGACAGAGCACCATGATCAGGCAGCTGGCCAGAATCCAGAGCCCCCAGAGCTTTCCGAAAAACTTCATCCAGCGGTCATAGGGAATGGCGGCAGCGGCGATAAAGGGCATCAGGGATCCGCCGTGGGGCTGGGCATATCCGCAGATTCCGTCGCCCAGACGGTAGGCAAGGACGAGTGTCTGGCGGCTGACTTCCGAAAGATCTGCCACCGGAGCCAGAATCGGCATGACCACAGAGGCCTGTCCGGTACCGGAGGTAACAAATACGCTGGCGATCATGTTGATGATCAGCATGGCCGGTCCTTTTAAGAGCTGCGGGAGATAATCCATGGAGGAAGCCATGCCCATGACTACGGTATCCAGAATATTGGCGTGATTCATGATCAGAGTGCAGGCGGCACCCAGGCCCACGATGAGGGCAGCGGAGATCATGCCTTTGGCACCTTTGACAAATTCAGATGCGATTTTGCTGGGAGTATAGCCATAGGCCAGGCCGCTCAGGATTCCCATCCACATGAATACGATGGCGTTCTGGGTGAGGGTCCATCCGAACTTCAGGCAGCCGTAAATGAGGACTGCAAAGGAACAGAGGAAAACTGCCAGTACCAGATAGTGGCGTTTTTCCACCTTGGTATCCATTTCATTGACATCAAACCGTTTGATGTCGGGAACACCGTAGACGGCACTTTTTGTGGGATCTTTCTTGCATTTTTCTCCGTAGCGGATCAGATAGCCCACGGTCAGGAGATAAAGGACAACGAAGGCCAGGATTCTCATGGAAATGCCGGAATAGGCGGGAAGCCCCACAAGCCCCTGGGCCACAGCCGTGGTGGAAGCGAAAATTCCGGAAGAAAAACCGATGCCGATTCCCAGCATGACAATGGAAACACCCATGATGGCATCATAGCCCAGTGTGGCGGCCAGCATGACGCCCAGAGGCGTAAAACCGATGAATTTGTTGGTGGACTGGGTGATTCCGATGCTGGCAAACAGCAGCACGAACAGCGGAATGAACCATTTTTCCTTTCCGGAACAGGCTTTGGAAAGCCGGTTGCAGAAGGCGTGGAACATGCCTGTGGACAGAAGGACCTCAAGGCCGGCACCCACAATCAGAACACCGAAAATAATATCCGCCTGCTTGGTAAAGGATTCCATGATATAATTGGGAATCTCCCAGAAGGGAACGGGTGTTTTCTCAATATACTGGAAGGATCCGGGCACCACGACTTCCTGACCTGCGGCATTGACTTCTCTGGCATACTCGCCGGCAGGAATCACATAGGTCATCACGGAAACGAAAATCAGGATCGCAAAGATCACCACGTAGCCGTGAGGCATTTTAAAGGCTTTTTTCTTTTTTTCCATAACAGCTTCCATACTCTTTTCCCCCTATTTTTTTTCTTCTGCAATTCTTCTGGAAAATTCTTCCCGGATTTCCTGAAGCAGTTCCGGATGACGGATCAGCTCATAGGAAGTTCCGCACAGAATTTTGGCTCCGAAGATGACTGCATTATGGGCATCTTCAGATTTTCCCGCGTCCACGAAGCCCTGGGAATGGGATGCCACTCCTTCCGGAACGAATGCCACCCGGATGCAGGAGCCGGGAAGCCGGTGCAGGATGTTTCCGAAGTCTGTGGAACCGGTTTTTTCTCTGGGAGGAGCAGTTCTGGGAGCCCCCACCTCCTCTGCCTGTTCCATGATCAGTTCATTGAGGCGGACCGCAGGGATCTTGTTGTCCACTTCTTTTTCAGCGATGAGTTCCAGTTCCGTTTCGGTCATCATGGCAGCCCCCTGAAGCACCTTTTTCAGACGCTCGATGACCCCGTTCAGGCAGGTGCGGCTGTAGGAACGGACATAAAGGCTGGCGGTGGCATCGGCAGGCACAATATTGGCCGGGGTTCCTCCGCAGTCCACAATGGTGTAATGCATTTTCACGTCGCTTTCCACGTGTTCCCTCAGAAACTCAATTCCCTGGAAAGCCAGGATCATGGCGTCAAGAGCACTTCTTCCGGATTCAGGACGGATGGCTGCGTGGGAGCTGGTGCCTTTGTAATGAACCCGGAACTTGGAAAGAGCCAGAGACTTGACATCCGTCTGGGTCAGATTGCTGCCGTGCATCATGAGGGCCACGTCCAGTTCTTCAAACGTGCATCCGCCCCGGATCATGAGAATTTTTCCGCTGACGCTTTCTTCGGCCGGAGTACCATAAACGGTGACCGTATAGGGCTCTTCCAGGTCCGCATGGCGCAGGGCGGATGCGGCCGCCAGGATGCTGGGGCCCTGCATGTGATGACCGCAGGCATGACCGATTTTGGGAAGGGCGTCATATTCGCAGAGCAGTCCGATGTTGGGGCCCCCTTCACCGTGGCGGTAGACGGCACGGAATGCGGTCTGCACGCCTGCTACGCCGCGTTCCACGGTGAATCCGTCTTTTTCCAGCCAGTCCGCCAGAAGACCCGATGCCATGAATTCTTCAAGACCGAGTTCGGGGTGGTCGAAAATCTCATCCGACATCCGGCACATATCGCTGCGGATGCTGTCGATATAGTCATATAAGTGCTGTTTCATATCCAACTTCTCCTTGTTTTTGCCTGTCTGCCTCAGGGCTCAGTTCTGCAGACAGTCTGATTCTGACTGATGTTTCATGATTCCGTCCTGCGGCCGCCGGCTGGCCGCGGAGGAAATAAGTTATGAAAATATCATAGGATGGACCAGGAGAATTGTACAACTTGAAAAACAAATATCCGGTATAAGTTAAAAGAATGTACAGAATCACGGAAAAGTGTTCCGGAAAATCCGGAAAAATGGTATAATCAGACAAACTTGCAGGGAGGAGCGGGAACATGAATCTGAAAGAGCAGCAATATATCTGTACCATTGCAGAATGCGGAAGCATCACACGGGCGGCAGAAAAACTTTTTATTACCCAGCCGGCTCTGAGCCTGTATGTCAACAACATTGAAAGGGTTCTGGATGTGAAGCTTTTTGACCGGACGGACAAACAGTTTCTGCTGACTGCCGCCGGTGAACTGTATGTGGAAAAAGCCAGAAGAATGCTGGAGCTGCAGAGTGAGTTTGAGGCGGGACTGTCGGACCTGAAAAATCATGTGGACGGAGAATTCAGCATCGGTGTTCAGCTGCGGAGGGCGCCGCTGCTTCTCCCTCCGGTGATGATGCGGTTTTTCAGGGAATATCCCAACATCAGAATCAAGGTCCGGGAAGGCGTCAAGGAAGAACTGGAACGGTTTCTCAATGAAAATCAGATCCAGCTTCTGGTGTACAATGCGGAAAGTCCAAGGGAGGATCTGGTCAGTGCCAGGCTTTACCGGGACCGGCCGCTTCTGGCGGTGCCCTGCGGCCACCGTCTCAACAGTCTGGCCGAGGAAAGGGCGGGGGAAAAATATCCGAGGCTGGATCTTAAACTCTGCGCCGGAGAGTTTTTTATTGTGCCCACCAAGCGCCAGAGCCTGCGGTGCTATGTGGACAGGGTGTTCGCGGAAAAACACCTATACATGGGAAACTATATGGAGATACGGAATTTTGAGACTGCCATGCAGCTTGTCAATGAGGGGTACGGCCTGGGATTTAACCGGGAACAGTACAGAAAAACCATGACTTACCTGAAAAATATCCGGTATTACAGCTTTACGGATGACAGCGCGGAAAGAAACTGCGTCTATGCAGGATACAGAAAGCGCAGAGATACACCGGAGTATATTCACAGATTTATTGAACTGCTGGCGGAACGGGGAAGGGAACTGGAAGATATGGACCAGGCAGAGGTACGTTCGCCTGAAGAATAGAAGGGAAAGAGAAAGAGAGAGGCTGTGCGGTCCCGGGACATGATGTCCCGGGACTTTTTTTCTGTCATAAACCTGTCCCGGGGTCATATATTGAGGTAAAGGAGCGTGGGACAATGGAAATATCACAGCTGCAGGAACTGTTTCCGGGCGCTTCCCCGGAGTGGGAACGGGTACAGGAAATCCGAGTCAGAGCCGGCCGGCCGGTGCTGTTTTATCTGGACGGCACCGAGTATCTTCTGGACAGGGCGGGGCAGCTTCAGGAGGCCGGAAAAGGAAGCCAGGGTCCGGAACAGTGGCTGACGGCAGACAGAAAAATGATCCGGGATATTCTGGAAATGGCTTCGGAGCATTCCCTTTATGCCTATGAGGAAGAGATCCGGCAGGGATTTCTCACTATGGAAGGGGGACACCGGGTGGGCATATCCGGAAAAGCGGTTCTGGAAGACGGCAGGGTACGGACCATACGGGACATCTCCGGACTGAATCTCCGGCTGGCCCATGAGAAAAAAGGATGTGCGGATTCTGTGATGCCGTGGATGTTCAGGAACGGAGAACTTCTGAATACACTTCTGATTTCTCCGCCGGGTGCCGGAAAAACCACCATGCTGAGGGATATGATCCGCCAGGTGTCTGACGGTACGGTCTGGGCGCCGGGGTGCAGCGTATCCGTGGTGGACGAGCGGTCGGAAATTGCGGCCTGTGTTCAGGGCATGGCCCAGTGCGACCTGGGAATGCGCACGGATGTGATGGACGGCTGTCCCAAGGACAGAGGCATGCTGATGATGATCCGTGCCATGGGGCCCAGGGCGGCGGCAGTGGATGAGATCGGCACCAGGGAAGATCTGGATGCCATGAGATATGTGATGAACTGCGGGTGCAGGATTCTGGCCACGGTCCACGGCAGTTCCGTGGAAGACCTGCTGCACAAGCCGGTGCTGGCGGAAATGGTGAGAGATGCCATGTTTGACCGGTATGTGGTTCTGGGGAGAATCCCGTATCCGGGTACTGTGACGGGAATCTATGATGAAGCGTTAAAGGAGCTGAAGGCCAATGAAGTATCTGGGAATCGGGATCATGGCGGTATCTCTGGCAGGGGCCGGTTTCCTGGCTGCCGACCGCTGGCGGGAGCGGCTGGAGATTCTGCTGCTGCTGCGAAGGATGGTGTACTGCCTGAAGGGGGAGATCCTGTACGCCGGCTATACCCTGCCGGAGGCCCTGGCGCAGGCGGGAAACCGCTTCGCGGGAGAGAGGAACGGGGTGCTCCGGGAGCCGCCCGCGTTTTTTCTGCGGGTCAGCAGCCGGACGGAAGCTGAGCGGGGGACTCCGTTTTTTTCAGTCTGGAAAGAAGAAATGGAGAAATTCCCCCGGGATTTTCCCATGGACCGGGCGGACAGGCAGGCACTCTGTACGTTGGGGGAGAATCTGGGATATGCGGACCGGGACAGGCAGGAAAAGATGTTTTTGCTGTATCTGGAGCAGCTGGAAGATTCCATAGACAGCCTGAAGAAGGAACTGGCCGTAAGGACCAGGCTTTACCGGAGCCTGGGGGCTGCGGCGGGACTGTTTCTGGCGGTAATCATGATGTAAGGAGGAAGGCATGGGGGTAAACCTGATTTTTAAAATAGCGGCGGTGGGGATTCTGGTATCGGTCATCTGCCAGGTCCTGAAGCACAGCGGACGGGAAGACCAGGCCTTTCTTACGAGTCTGGCCGGGCTGGTTCTGGTTCTGTTCTGGATTGTTCCATATATTTATGAACTGTTTGAGACCATCAGAACCTTGTTTGCCCTGTGAGAGGAGGCGGGAGACATGACCATTATCCAGACTGCCGTCATGGCGATCACCGCGGTGATCCTGGCGGTACAGATCAGGCCGCTGAAGGCGGAGTATTCTGTATACATGATTCTGGGAGCCGCCCTGATCATCGGATTTCTCGGCGTATCCAGACTGGAAATGATTCTGGATACGGCAAGAGAACTGGGATCCTATCTTCATGTACAGAATATCTATCTGGGCACGCTTCTGAAAATGGTGGGCATCACCTATATTGCGGAATTTGCCTCCGGCATCTGCAGGGACGCCGGCTTTTCCGCCCTGGGAACCCAGATCCAGATGTTCGGGAAACTGTCGATTCTGGCAGTCAGCTCTCCGGTACTGCTGGCATTGATGGAGACCCTGAAGGTGTTCATGGAATGAAGGGAAAAGGACTTATGCTTCTTGCGGCCGTCATGGTTCTGGTCTGGTGTCTGGCAGGCCCCATGACGGTTCCGGGAGCGGAAAAATGGAATCTGCAGGAGAAAACGGGAGAAACCGCGGAGGCAGCAGCGGAGACAGCAGAGGATCTGTACCGGTTCAGCCCGGAAGCGTTTGATATTTCCGGGATACAGGAGTTCCTTGACCGGATATCCGGAGGAACCGGAACGGATCTGTCGTTTTCAGAGCTGATGACACAGCTGGCACAGGGACAGGCGGAAGAGGCGGCTGCGGGAATGTTCCGGTATGTGCGGGACGCGCTTTTTTCCGAAGTGGAACAGAACCTGGGCCTCATGGGAAAGATTGCGGTGCTGGCACTGATCGGCGCGGTGTTTTCCAACTTTTCCGGGATCTTCGGTTCCGGGCATGTGTCGGAAACAGGATTTTATGTGGTATATCTGCTGACCATGACGCTGCTGGCTGCCAGTTTTTTTGCCAGCGTCCGTATAGCGGATCAGATTCTTGAGGATATTCTGGGATTCATGAAGGTGCTGCTTCCGGCATATTTCATGGCAGTGGCCATGACCGGAGGCGCCGTGACATCCTCGGCCATGTGTACGGTGACGTTCGGTGCCATCGGACTGGTCCAGATGGTGTTTTCGGAATTCCTGATTCCCATGACAAAGGTGTATATGATGATGATTCTGGCAGGAAATCTGTATAAAGAGGATATGATTTCCCGTCTGACGGCCCTGCTGAGACAGATGATCCTCTGGACCATGAAAACCATGGTGGGACTGATTCTGGGGTTTCATCTGATCCAGGGCCTGGTGCTTCCTCAGGCGGATGCACTGAAAAATGCATCTCTGATGCGCGCGGTCCAGGTGATTCCCGGGGTGGGTGCCGGAGCAGGAGCCGTATCCCAGATTCTCATGGGGTCCGGGATTCTCATCAAAAATACGGCCGGAGCGGCTGCGGTTCTCATTATGGCTTTTCTGGCTGCGGTGCCGGTGATTAAGCTGACGGCCCTGATGGCCCTTTATTACGGGACGGCAGCGGTGATTCAGCCGGTCTGTGACAGGCGGCTGGTGTCCTGCATCTCCCAGGCGGCGGAAGGACACGGACTCCTGCTGCGGATGGTGGGATATTCCATCGCCCTGTTTTCCCTTACCATTGCGATACTCTGTATTTCCACCAATGCGGCTTATTATGCGGGGTGAAAGGATGGAATGGATCAGTGAATGGGTACAGGGACTGGCATTTTATCTGGTGCTTATGACTGTGGTGCTGAACCTGCTGCCCGACAGGAGCTATGAAAAATATCTGAGACTTTTTACCGGAGTGGTGTTCATTCTTCTGGTATTCCGGCCGTTTGCGGACCTGACGGGCATTGAGGCCAGAATGGCGGGGGCCTTTGAAAGAATCACACTGCAGAACGATGCAGAGCTTCTTCAGAGAGAAATTGACGGCGCAGTGGATGACAGAATGAAAAAACTGGAAGAGACGTATGTACAGGCGGTGGAAATGGATATCGGCACCATGGCGGAGGGCACCGGGGTGGAATTCACGGAGGTCCGCGTGACCCTGAAGGAGGGACAGGACAGCGAAGCGTTCGGTACGCTGGCGTCTGTAAAGATTACGGCCTCTGTACCGGATGCAGCAGGTCTTTCACGGGAAGAGGAAAGAGAAAAGCGGCTGGAAGCCAACAGGGAAATCGGCCATCTTAGGAAAAGAATAGGAGAGTATTATGGACTGGAAGAAGGAGATATCAAAATTCAACTGGAAGATGAATAAGGAAAAGCTGATTTTTCTGTTCTGCTCCGGTCTCCTGCTGTTTATTATTTCCATTCCTTCCGGCAAAGGAGACGGAACAGAGAATCTGCCGGCTTCCGGACGGGAACAGGAACGGACCGGAAGCATGGGAGAGGAACAGGCCGGAAGGGGTTCTTCGGATACTTCATATGAGGAAGAACTGGAAGAACGGATCGCATCCATTTTAAGCCGGGTGGACGGAGTGGGAGACGTGGATGTGATGGTGGTGCTGGAGTCCACCGGCGAGAAGGTATTCCGGGTGGATACATCGGTTTCGTCATCCAGATCCGAGGAGGTGTCCCAGGACGGGGAAAACCGGATATCCGATCAGAAGGAGACCACGGAAAGCACTGTTCTTGGAGGCAGCGGGACGGATGAAGGGCCGCTGATAGAGAAAGAACGGATGCCGGAAATTTCAGGCATCATCATAAGCGCAGACGGAGGGGGCAGCGATCTGGTGAAAGCCGAAATTTCAGAGGCCATGGAAGCATTATTCGGCCTGCCTGCACATAAGATAAAAGTATTAAAGAGGGTGAAAAAAGGAGTCTGATGGAATGAAACGAATATTCAGGAGAAACCAGGTAATTATCACGACGCTGGCAGTCATGATTGCCGCAGCCGGATATCTCAATTATTCTGCAAAAAAGGAAGTGTCCGGTGCGGAAGTCTACGAGGCAGGCATGATGGAAATTTCCGACGAGGATATCCTGGCGGAAAATCAGGCTGAAACAGGAAACGACGACGGAAGTCTGACGGAAATTGCCAGCCTGGACGGCGGTCATGAAGAAGAATTCCAGGAAAACAGCCAGGTTTCGGCAGTACCGGAAGGCACGGATGCAGAGGAGGGAGAAGCTGCGGCATCTGCGGATCCGGCGGCAGACGGGGAAGCCGGAGAGACCGGAACCGATCAGCCCGGAGAAGCTGTTCTTACGGGCGGTACCAGTGTTTCCGAGTACATAGCCGGTGTTCAGCTGAACCGGGAACAGGTACGGGCAAAAAACAAAGAAACACTGATGCAGATCATTGACAGTGACAAGATTTCAGAGGCGGAAAAACAGACAGCCATCCAGAACATGATTGAACTGACAGAGATTGCGGAAAAGGAAAGTGCCGCCGAGACGCTTCTGAAAGCCAAAGGCTTTGTGGATCCGGTGGTCAGCATTACGGACGGCCAGGTGGACGTGGTCATTAATGCAGCATCCATTACGGATCCCCAGAGGGCCCAGATTGAAGATATTGTGAAGAGAAAAACCGAAATCGGGGCCGACGGAATCGTTATTACGCTGATGGACCTTCAGGAGTAAACGGCATCAGGGAACGCGGGCTTCAGAGGGTCTGCGGTCTCCGGAAATTCATGAAAAGCCTATGCAAGCGCCGGTATTTGTGGTATACTTCTAAAATAAGTATGGGAAGAAAAAATACTTGAATACGGAATGTGCAGGAGGTAATCATTGTGGCAGCGGATACAGAGAGAAGCAATCATAAAGTATACGAAAAAGATAAGATCGGAGAAGTCAGGATTGCGGATGAAGTGGTAGCAATCATTGCCGGCCTGGCAGCGACGGAAGTGGAAGGCGTGGATTCCATGGCCGGAAACATCACCAACGAGCTGGTGGGAAAGCTGGGAATGAAAAATCTTTCCAAAGGCGTCAAGGTGGACGTGACGGAGGAGCATGTGTCGGTGGTGCTGTCCCTGAATCTGAAATACGGTTACAGCATTCCTTCCGTATGTGAGACCGTACAGGAAAAAGTAAAGAACGCCATTGAGAATATGACCGGCCTGACTGTGCTGGAGGTCAATATCAAAATTGCCGGTGTGAACCTGGAAGACAAACAGGATCTGTAATGCCGGCAGAATGAGACAGAAAGAGGATGCCGCTTCCGGTGACATCCTCTTTTCTTTTACGGGACGGAAGACAGGAGGCAGAAGATGAAAGAAATCAGGGAACGCCGGAGCATCCGGCATTATAAGGAAAAGGAAGTGGAAGACAGTCTGGTGGAACAGCTTCTGGAAAGTGCCAGACTGGCCCCTTCGGGAAGCAATACCCAGCCCTGGAATTTTGTGGTGGTAAGGAACCGGGAAACCATTGAGAAACTGGCATGGGCCACTCACAGGCAGAAATGGCTGGCCATGGCTCCGATGCTTCTGGTCTGTGTGGCGGACAGCAGAAGCAGATTTCATGACGATGTGTTCCGGCCGGTGGACGATTATTCCGGTCTTCCGGAACTGAAGATGATGATACGTGACTGTGCCATCGCCATGGAACATGTGGCACTGGAGGCACAGCATCTGGGGCTTGGGACATGCTTTGCCTGCTGGTTTGAGCAGAAAGATGTGAGGCCGGTCCTGAATGTGCCGGAAGACTGCTATATCGTGGGCCTCATTGCCGTGGGCTATCCGGATGAAGCTCCGAAGGAGAGACCCAGAAAGTCTCTGCAGGAAATGGTGAGATATGAAATGTGGCAGTGACCGGGGGGAAAAGGCTTGTGAAAACATGCATTTTCATGTATAATCGAGACTTAGATAAGTATGGAGTGAGATAAACGGAGGTAACCCAATGACCAGAAGGGAATTACGGGAGCATTGCTTTAAAATGCTGTTCTGCACGGATTTTTATCCCCAGGAGGAAAAGGAAGAACAGCTGGAATATTATTTTGAGGCGCCGGAGGAAGTGGCAGCAGGAAAAGACGGCACCGATGAGATCCTCCATCGGGTGGAACTCAGGGAAGAAGACAGAAAATACCTGGAAGAACGCGTGGAAAAGATTGTGGAGCGGATCCCGGAGCTGGACAGGCAGATCAACGAGGTTACCGAAGGATGGAATACAAAGCGGATCGGACGGGTGGAGCTGACCATTCTCCGTCTGGCCCTTTTTGAGATGAAGGACGATGATTCCATTCCGGAAAAAGTTGCCATCAATGAAGCCGTGGAACTGGGCAAGAAATACGGAGGAGATGATTCTCCGTCCTTTATCAACGGCATTCTGGCCAAGTTCGCAAAACAGTAACCATGGCAGGGGCATATTCAGTCACACAGGTCAATTCTTATATCAGGAACATGTTTTCCCAGGACTTCCTTCTTCGCCGGATTGCGGTGAAGGGGGAAGTTTCCAACTGCAAGTATCACAGTTCGGGGCACATTTATTTTACCCTGAAAGACGCAGGCGGCACATTGTCGGCGGTGATGTTTGCCGGCCAGAGAAGAGGCCTGAAGTTCCGCCTGGAAGAGGGACAGCAGGTGATTGTCCGGGGAAGCGTGGATGTGTATGAGCGGGACGGGAAGTATCAGCTGTACGCGTCGGAGATCGAGCCGGACGGCCGCGGAGACCTGTTTGCCAGATTTGAAAGACTGCGCAATGAACTGGAAGAGATGGGGATGTTCGCTGCCGAATATAAACAGCCCATTCCGCGATATGCCCGTACCATCGGCATCGTCACGGCCCCTACGGGAGCTGCAGTCCGGGATATCATCAACATCAGCCGCAGGCGGAATCCATATGTGCAGCTGATCCTTTTTCCTGCTCTGGTGCAGGGAGAGGGAGCGGCGGACAGCATTGTCCGGGGCATCAGAACTCTGGATGCCACGGAGACAGATGTGATTATTGTGGGCCGGGGAGGCGGTTCCATTGAGGACCTGTGGGCTTTCAATGAAGAAAAGGTGGCCAGGGCCATTTTCGCCTGTCATACACCGGTGATTTCGGCCGTGGGACATGAGACGGATGTGACCATTGCCGATTACGTGGCGGATCTGCGGGCACCGACCCCCTCTGCGGCTGCGGAACTGGCAGTATTCGATTTCAGGCGGTTTGAAGAAGATCTGGAAGGAAGAAAATGGAAACTGGACCGGGAAATGCGGTTCCGGACCGGAAAGCTGAGGGACCGTCTGAAGCAGGAGGAACTGCGGATCCGGCTCTGCCATCCCAGACATCAGATCCGTGAAAAAAGACAGCGCCTGATGGATGCGGAAAGCAGGCTGAACCGGGGCATGGAGGATCTTCTGCAGGAAGACAGAAAACGGCTGGCAGTACTGAGCGAGCGGCTCTGGGGACTGTCACCGTTAAAACAGCTGAGCCGCGGATTCGGCTTCCTGACGGATGCAGGAGGAAAACGGCTGGAAACGGTGGATGGCCTGAAGCCGGGAGATGAGATTACAGGCCGGATTTCCGACGGAAAATTTCTGGCTCAGATAAAAACTGTGGAAAAAATGCCGGCAGAACAGGAGAACGGTGGATATGAAGGAAAACGGAATGCAGGAAGAGACAAGGCCTGAAAACGGACCGGAGGCCATGAGTGTGGAAGAGGCCTTTGAAGCCCTGGATGTTCTGATCGGGCGGCTGGAAAGCGGGGAAGGTTCTCTGGAGGATGCCTTTAAAAATTATGAAGAAGGAATAAAACTCATCAAAAGCTGCAACGATAAAATCGACAGGATTGAAAAGCAGATCCTGATCTTGAGCGGAGAGCAGACGGAGGAAGAGGATGATGAAATCCGGTTTTGAAAAACAGCTGGACCGTGCCGTAAAGGAAACAGAAGAGATCGTATATGCATATCTTCCGGCGGAGGAAGGTCCCCAGAAAACGATTTTTGAGGCCATGAACTACAGTGTGAAGGCCGGAGGAAAGAGACTGCGGCCCCTCCTTATGCGGGAAATGTACCGCCTTCTGGGCGGGGAAGGAGAAGAGATCGGGCCGTTTATGGCGGCCATTGAAATGATCCATACGTCCTCCCTGATCCATGATGATCTGCCATGCATGGACAATGATGAGATGCGGCGGGGAAAACCCACCACATGGAAGGTGTTCGGATATGACATGGCGGTGCTGGCAGGGGACGCTCTGATGATCTATGCCTTTGAAACGGCGGCAAAGGCATGGGAACTGGGCGGAAAACCGGACCGTGTGGTACGGGCCATGAAAATCCTGGCGGAAAAGACGGGAATTTACGGGATGATCGGCGGACAGACCGTGGATGTGGAACTGACAGGAAAAGAGATCCCCAAAGACCGCCTTGATTTCATTTACCGGCTGAAAACAGGAGCTCTGCTGGAGGCATCCATGATGATCGGGGCAGTGCTGGCGGGAGCAGGGGAAGAACAGATCCATGCGGCGGAAAAGATCGCTGCAGATGTAGGTCTGGCATTTCAGATCCGGGACGATATTCTGGATGTGACGGGCAGCGAAGAAGTCCTGGGAAAACCGGTGTTAAGCGATGACAAGAACAGCAAGACCACTTATGTGACGCTGGAAGGCCTCGAAAAGGCAGCAGGAGATGTGGCTCTGCTGTCGGAACGGGCGGCTTCGGAGCTTTCGGGACTGCCGGGGGACCACAGGTTCCTGCAGGAGATTCTGGAAATGCTGGTGAGCCGGGAAAAATAGCGGGACGGAAACGGATCTCCGTCCTGCGGGGATAACGAAGGAGTAGAACAGGAACATGCTGCTGGAAACGATAGAACATTCATCGGATATCAAAAATCTCCGGGAAGAGGATTATCCTGTGCTGGCACAGGAGATCCGACAGTTCTTGATTGAAAAAATCAGCCATACCGGCGGGCATCTGGCTTCCAACCTGGGCGTGGTGGAACTGACCATGGCCCTGCATCTGGCCTTCAATCTGCCGGAAGACAAAATCATCTGGGATGTGGGACATCAGGCATATACGCACAAACTGCTGAGCGGAAGGCGGGAGGGCTTTGACGATCTGCGCCAGTTCGGAGGCATGAGCGGATTCCCGAAAAGGAAGGAAAGCCCCTATGACGCCTTTGATACGGGACACAGCTCCACATCCATATCCGCAGGTCTGGGAATTGCCCAGGCCAGGGAAATCCTGGGGGAGGACTACGCGGTGATTTCCGTCATCGGGGACGGAGCCCTGACCGGAGGCATGGCCTATGAGGCGCTGAACAATGCGGCGCAGCTGAAAAAGAATTTCATCATCGTCCTCAATGACAATGAAATGTCCATTTCCAAAAATGTCGGAGGCATGTCGAAATACCTCAGCAGTGTCAGAACGCGGGAAAGCTATGCGGACCTGAAAAAAGGCGTGGACAGGGTTCTTTCTTCCATTCCGGTGGTGGGAAAAAGCATGGCCTACGGTCTGTATCTGGCCAAAAACGGCATCAAGCAGTTTCTGGTACCCGGAATGCTGTTTGAGGATATGGGGATCACCTATCTGGGGCCGGTGGACGGTCATAATGTCAGGGAAATGGTCCAGACGTTCCGTGAAGCCAGAAGAGTCCGCCATGCAGTGCTGGTGCATGTGATCACCACGAAAGGGAAAGGGTATGGACCGGCAGAAAAAAATCCGTCCAGATTCCACGGGGTTGAGCCCTTTGACATTGCCACCGGAAAGCCTCTGAAGGAAAAAGTCTATCCCAGCTATACGGATGTGTTTTCCAGAAAGATCTGCGAACTGGCGGAGAAGGACCGGAAGATTGTGGCCCTGACGGCAGCCATGCCCGACGGCACCGGCCTTTCCAGGTTTGCGAAAAAATTTCCGGACCGCTTTTTCGATGTGGGCATCGCGGAAGCCCATGCGGTGACCTCTGCGGCAGGCATGGCTTCGGCCGGCCTAAAGCCTGTGGTGGCTGTCTATTCCTCTTTTCTTCAGAGAGGATATGATCAGGTGCTCCACGACGTCTGCATTCAGGATCTCCCGGTGCTGTTCTGCATTGACCGGGCAGGGCTTGTGGGCAGCGACGGGGAGACGCATCAGGGAATTTTTGATATTTCTTTCCTGAGCCTGGTGCCGGGCATGAGCATTATGGCCCCCAAAAATCTGTGGGAGCTCCAGTCCATGCTGGAGTTCGGAGTCCGCTGGAACGGTCCCATGGCCATCCGGTACCCGAGAGGACAGGCCTACAGGGGACTCAGGGATTTTGAGGCACCCATCGAGTACGGGAAAGCGGAAATGCTGTATGAGGAATCAGGAATTGCCCTGTTTGCCCTGGGCAGCATGGTGAGCACCGGCGAACATGTGAGAGAGAAGCTGAAAGCCAGAGGCTATGCCTGCAGCCTGGTGAACGCCAGGTTTGTGAAGCCTCTGGATACGGATATGCTGGACAGGCTCTGCAGCAGACACAGCCTGATTGTGACCATGGAAGAGAATGTGCTGCGGGGCGGCATGGGCATGTGTGCCACCCGTTATATTCATGAACGGCATCCTCAGGTCCGGGTGATTCAGATTGCCCTTCCGGATGCCTATGTGGAGCATGGGAACGTATCTCTGTTAAGAGAAATGCTGGGCATTGACAGCGATTCCGTGATCAGAAAGATAGAAAAGGAATACCTGAATAAAGTACAGGTGACGGAAGATATACAGGAGCCGGAAAAACCGGCAAAGGAGCTGCAGAAATGAAGGAACGATTGGACGTGCTGCTGGTAAAGCGGAATCTGGCGGAATCCAGGGAAAAAGCCAAGGCGGTTATTATGGCCGGTATCGTTTATGTGGACGGTCAGAAAGAAGACAAGGCCGGACAGACATTTGAAGAGACAGCGCAGATCGAGGTCCGCGGAAATACCCTGAAATATGTGAGCCGCGGAGGGCTGAAGCTGGAAAAGGCCATGGAATGCTTCGGCATCAGCCTGGACGGAAAAGTCTGCATGGATGTGGGAGCTTCCACCGGGGGCTTTACGGACTGCATGCTTCAGAACGGGGCAGTGAAGGTCTACTCTGTGGATGTGGGCCATGGCCAGCTGGCCTGGAAGCTGCGGAATGATGAACGGGTGGTCTGCATGGAAAAGACCAATATCCGTTACGTGACTCCGGAAGACATTCCGGATCCGGTGGGATTTGTGTCCATTGATGTGTCATTTATTTCTCTGACGAAAGTGCTGGGACCGGTGAAGGCACTGATGGAGCCGGAGGGACAGGTGGTCTGTCTCATCAAACCTCAGTTTGAGGCCGGAAGAGAAAAAGTCGGGAAAAAAGGCGTGGTGCGGGATAAGGACGTACATCTGGAAGTGATCGGTCAGGTGGCCGCCTATGCGGGATCCATCGGCTTTGAGGCTCTGAATCTGGAATTTTCCCCCATCAAGGGACCGGAAGGCAATATTGAATACCTGCTCCGTCTGAGAAACTGTACCGACGGCAGCACCTTTGACAACAGCGCCATTGACGCAGGACGGATTGTGGAGGAGGCCCACAGGGCATTGGACTGATGCGGAATTTTTATATTGTTGCAAATACGGAAAAGGAACATGCGGAAAAAGTAAGCCGGGAGATTATCCGGTATCTGGAGGGGAAGGGATGCCGCTGCCGGGGGCCGGAGCAGACCGGAAGCAGATGCGGCGGATATACCGAACCGTCCCAGGTGCCGGAAGATACGGACTGCATTATCACCCTGGGCGGAGACGGGACTCTGATTCAGGCGGCCAGAGATCTGGCGGCCAGAGAGATTCCCATTGCCGGAATCAATCTGGGGAACCTGGGGTATCTGACTCAGATCGGGGAGAATGACGATGTGGAGGAGTTCCTGGATGCTCTGGTGGAAGACCACTATCATCTGGAGGAAAGGATGATGCTGCGGGGGCGGGTCTTCCGGGGCGGAAAAGCTGCGGAAGAAAATATTGCCCTCAATGATATTGTCCTCACCCGGGAAGGAGCCCTGCGGGTTCTGAAATTCCGGATCTATGTGGACGGAGAACTGCTGAACGAATACAGTGCCGACGGGGTGATCGTGGCAACGCCCACCGGATCCACCGCCTATAATCTGTCGGCGGGGGGGCCCATTGCGGCGCCGGAAGGGCAGCTGATCATTCTGACACCCATATCCCCCCACACGCTTACATCCAGAAGTATTGTCCTGGGAGCCGACAGCAGGATCCGTCTGGAAATTGCCAGATCCGGCTGCGAGGGACAGGCGGCGGCTTTTGACGGAGGCGCCTGCGTATACATGGAGCAGGGAGATTACATAGAAATCGAACGGTCGGAACTGGTGACCAGAGTGGTGAAGCTGGACCGCCGTTCTTTTCTTGAGATACTGAAGCACAAAATGTTTGAAGAATAGAGACCGCGGAAACAGGAAAGGAGAGTATGTCCCGTGAAGGTAGACAGACACAGCAAAATCGTGGAACTCATCGGAAAGTATCAGATCGAGACACAGGAGGAACTGGCAGAATATTTGAAGCAGGCAGGCTATAAAGTGACCCAGGCCACAGTCTCCAGAGACATCAGGGAACTGAAGCTGACCAAGGTGCAGCGGGAAAACGGAAGACAGTGCTATGCGGTTATGGAAGCCAAAAAGGATTTCGGTGAGAAGTATCTGAGAATCCTGAGGGACTGCTATGTCTCCATGGACATGGCCCAGAATATTCTGATCATCAAGACCGTATCCGGCATGGCCATGGCTGTTGCGGAAGCTCTTGATGTCATTAATTTCCATGAGATCGTGGGATGTGTGGCCGGGGACAATACCATCATGTGCGCGGTCAGAAGTGTGGATGATACGATCCTTCTGATGGACAAGCTGAAGAAGATCGTGGCGGAATAGAGGTGGTTGCATGCTGCTTGGGTTACGAGTGAAGAATCTGGCCCTGATTGAAAAAGCTGAGGTGGAGTTTGCCGGGGGCCTGAATATCCTCACCGGGGAGACCGGAGCCGGAAAGTCCATTATCATCGGTTCCGTGGGCCTGGCACTGGGGGCAAAAGCATCGAAAGACATGATCCGGGAAGGAGAAGACCATGCCTATATCGAACTGGTCTTCTCTGTGGACGGAGAGAAAAAAAAGAACGAACTGGCGGCCGTCGATGTGTATCCGGATGAAGACGGCCTGATCATCATTTCTAAAAAAATCTCACAGACCAGAAGCATCAGCAGAATCAATGACGAGACCGTGACCACGGCCAGGCTCAGGGCGGTGACGGGGCTGCTTCTGGATATTCATGGACAGCATGAGCATCAGTCGCTTCTCAGAAAGCAGAAGCATCTGGAAATTCTTGACGAGTATTCCAAACAGGAGACGGAACAACTGAAAAAAGCTGTGGCGGAGGGATACCGGCAGTATATGGAACGGAAAGAGAGAGCTGACAGTTTTTCACTGGATCTGGAACAGAGACTCAGGGAAGCGGACTTTCTGCGGTTTGAGACGGATGAGATCCGGAAGGCATGCATCCGTCCGGGAGAGGAAGAAGAACTGGCAGCCGCCTACAGACGTTTTGTCCATGGACAGAAGATTGCCGAATGCCTGCAGACGGCATCCAGGGCCGTAAACAGTGATGAAATCGGACGGGCACTGAGAGAAGTGGAGACAGCGGCGTCTTATGATGACAGACTCCAGGACATCTGCAGTCAGCTTTCGGATGTGGAAAACATGATGGGTGACCTGAGCCGGGCCATGTCTGATTATATGGAAGAGATGGAGTTCGATGAAGAAGAATTCCGCCAGACAGAAGAACGTCTGGATTTTATCCGGGGGATCATGGCCAAGTACGGCGGTTCGGAAGAAGCGGTGCTTTCCTGTCTGGCGGAAAAGGAAAAGAAGCTGTCGGATCTGGAACATTATGAGGAACGCCGCAGACAGGCGGCAGAGGATCTGAAGGAAGCAGAAGAAAGGCTGTCCGTGCTGTGCAGCCGGCTTTCGGAGGCGAGAAAGAAGGCGGCAGCCGGACTTTGCGAGCGCATCCGGCAGGAACTTGCGGATCTGAATTTCCTGCAGGTGGATTTCAGGATCAACTTAAGCCGTATGGACCATATGACGGCCGGAGGATATGACGAAGCGGAATTCTGTATCTCCACCAATCTGGGAAGCGCACCGCCGAGGCCGCTGTGGGAGGTGGCATCCGGAGGAGAACTTTCCAGAATCATGCTGGCCATCAAGACGGTGCTGGCAGACAGTGATGACATACCGACTCTGATTTTTGACGAGATTGACGCAGGCATCAGCGGCCGCACGGCCCAGAGGGTGTCGGAACGGCTGTCCTATATTGCGAGACGCCATCAGGTGCTCTGCATTACCCACCTGCCTCAGATTGCGGCCATGGCGGATGTGCATTTTGAAATCAGAAAAACCGCCGAAGGCGGCAGGACTGTCACCAGAATCCGGAGACTGAACGGAACAGAGCAGACAGAGGAACTGGCAAGACTTCTGGGCGGAGCGGAAATCACCGAAAAGGTCCGGGAAAGTGCCGAAGAAATGAAACGTCTGGCAGATGAGACCAAGAAACACATCGGCCGCTGACGGAAAACGGGAATGAATCAAAAACAGAAAACTGGAAAAAATATAGGATTGGAATCTGGAAAAACGCCAGCAAAAAACTGACAGGGTGAAAGTCCGGAGATTCCACATACTAGGAGAGGAGCAGAAAAATGCCCTCTCCTGTTTTTTACGGAAAAGAAAAATTTTTTCCGGACGGAGACAAAGGGGCGGGATCAGCAGGAATGAAAAAGGAGGTTTTGCCGTGACGCGGAAAGAAAAGCTGCGGAAAATCCTGATTTGCGTTTTCTGGTTTTCCCTGGTTTTCACAGCCGGTTTTTCCTGGTTTTATCTGAAACAGGCGGTGCCTGACCGTCTGAATCTGGTGGCCAATGAAGAAGAAGTTTTTGATTTTTCCCTGCCGCCGGGGGTGACATTTGAAAGCGGCAGCGAGGAAGTGGTGCTGGGAAATACGTCCAATATTCCGGAAGGACAGGTCCGGATACAGGAAGCGGAATCCGTATCCATGTACGGAACCAGCCAGGGCAGCTATCAGGTGGATATGAAACTGTTCGGCCTGATCCATCTGAAGGATATCCAGGTGGACGTGGTGGACAGCATGTATGCGGTTCCCTGCGGACTTCCGGTGGGAATCTACTTAAAGTCTGACGGGGTCATGGTGATCGGTACCGGACAGATCGAGGATGAGACGGGAACCGCAGTGGAGCCGGCTTACGGGGTATTGAAATCGGGGGATTATATTACAAAAGTCAATGGGAAGACACTGGAAAATAAGGAAGACCTGATGGATGCGGTCAACGATTCCGGAGGAGATACCGTGGAACTGGAAATCCGCCGGGAAGAAGAAACCATGCTGGTGAATCTGGATCCGGTTCCCGCAGCCGACGGTACCTATAAACTGGGCATCTGGGTGCGGGACGATACCCAGGGCATCGGAACCGTGACCTATGTGGAACAGGACGGATCTTTCGGAGCCCTGGGCCACGGCATCAGTGACAGTGATACCGGCATGCTGGTGGACATCGGTGAAGGAGAACTTTATGAGACAAAAATCCTGGGGATTGAAAAAGGAACGGCCGGGGATCCGGGCGTCATGTCCGGGGTGATCTATTACGGCAGCGGTACGAAGCTGGGCCAGGTGGATGCCAATACGGAAGAGGGAATTTTCGGACAGGTAAATGACGCTTTTATGAAATCCGTCAGTGCTGAAGCCATTCCGGTGGGATTCCGTCAGGATGTCCACAAAGGGAAAGCGTATATAAGAAGCGATGTGTCCGGGGAACTGAAAGATTATGAGATCGAGATCCAGAAGGTGGATTACTCCACATCCCATAAAAACAAGGGAATGGTGATCCAGGTGACGGACCCGGAACTGATTGCGCTGACCGGGGGCATTGTCCAGGGCATGAGCGGAAGTCCCATTATCCAGGACGGCAGACTGATCGGCGCCGTAACCCACGTATTTATTCAGGACAGCACCAGAGGATACGGGATTTTCATTGAAAACATGCTGGAACACTGAGACATCTGCACCGGAGACGTATGGGGCGGAAGATGGACTTTTGGGCAGATTCCGCGGAAGAGAAAAGAAGGCAAAAAATAAAATACAGAAAAAGAATCCCCGGGGAACCGTAAGGCTCACGGGGATTCTCTGATTATGGAGTATTGGATTAAGATAAGAATCTATGCAGCGCCTGCACCGGAAAAGTACAGACGGCATATGCGGGGATTATGTTAGAAATCCACTTCTTCGTCGTAGAAGCAGCATTTCAGAAGTTTTGCCATTACATCCGGAGTAATGGATCTGGGGTTGGAACCGGTACATGCATCACCTACGGCCAGCTCAGCCACAGACGGAAGTTTCTCAAGGAATTCCTTTTCATCAATGATGCCGCCTTCATAGTCCCTGATGCAGGACGGGATATCCAGGTCCTTGTTCATGGCCTTGATTCTGCTGATGAGAGCTTCCGTCAGTTCTTCGTCCGTAGAGCCTTCCAGATGAATGAATCTTGCGATTTCCGCATATCTTCTGGCAGCTTCCGGCTCTCTGGAGTTGTATTTGATTACCTTCGGAAGGTACATGGCATTGGCACATCCATGGACAATATGGCCGCCGGAATATGCGGCACCGGTCTTGTGAGCCATGGAATGAACAATTCCCAGAAGCGCATTGGAGAATGCCATGCCGGCCAGGCACTGGGCGTCATGCATCTTTGCACGGGCTTCCATATCGCCGTTGTAGGAGGGAACCAGATATTTGTCGATCATTTCGATGGCATGGAGTGCCAGGGGATCCGTATACTCGCAGTGAAGTGTGGATACATATGCCTCAATGGCGTGAGTCATGGCATCCATACCGGTGTGAGCCGTAAGCTTCTTCGGCATGGTTTCAGCCAGAGCCGGATCTACGATGGCCACATCGGGAGTGATGTTGAAGTCAGCCAGCGGATATTTGATTCCTTTCTGATAATCAGTGATAACGGAGAAGGCAGTTACTTCCGTGGCCGTTCCGGATGTGGAAGAAATGGCACAGAATTTTGCCTTGGTGCGCAGAGTCGGGAAATTAAAGGGAGTGATCAGGCTTTCGAATGTGGTATCCGGATATTCATAAAATGCCCACATTGCCTTGGCTGCATCGATGGGAGAACCGCCGCCGACCGCTACGATCCAGTCGGGACCGAATTTCTGCATGGCAGCTGCGCCTTTCATTACGGTTTCAACGGAAGGATCCGGCTCAACACCTTCGAAAAGTTCAACTTCCATTCCGGCTTCTTTCAGATATGCGACAACTTTGTCAAGGAATCCAAAACGTTTCATGGATCCGCCGCCTACAACAACCATGGCCTTTTTGCCCGGAAGTGTCTTCAGTGCTTCCAGAGCATCTTTTCCGTGATACAGATCTCTTGGTAATGTAAATCTCATAACGCACCTCTCCTTAAAAAACGTAAATTCAGGTAAAACCTGTATTTGTTATTTATTTAACGATTACATCATAGCACTGAAGGGTGGAAAAGTCAATAGTTCCCGGGAATGTAAGTAAAAAATTATAAAGAGATGGTATAAATGGAAAAAACTTTATTATATTATGCTGAATCCGGCCGGGAATTTTAAAAAGAAGAATGTTAAAATAATATTGAAGTCTGGATACGGAGTGCAGGAAATGATATAATACCGGGAAAGACAAGCCGCGTCCGGAGCGGCAGAAACGGAGGAATGTCTGATGAAATATGAAAAAGTCTATTCCATGGACTTTAAAAACATATATCCTCTGCTGGTGGGAAAGGCGGCAAGGAAAGGCCGGTCTGAGGAAGAAGTCATGGAGATCATCTGCTGGCTTACGGGATATACGCCGGGAGACGTGAGGAACATTCTGGAAAAGGGAATGCCGTACGGGGATTTTTTCCTGAAGGCCCCCTGCCTGAACCCTGACAGGGAAAAAATCCGGGGTACCATATGCGGAACGCGCATTGAGGAAATAGACGAGCCTCTGATGAAAGAAATCCGCTGTCTGGACAAACTGGTGGATGAACTGGCCAAAGGCAGGCCCATGGACAGGATTCTGAGAAGATGACGGAGAACCGGACATGGAAGTCTCCGGGGCGGATCTGGTTCCGTTTTCAGAATATCAGAAAGACGGCTTCCGGAAAATCCGGACAGCCGTCTTTTTCTTCATCACTTTTCTGCGGGCCTGCATATGCCCGTCTTAAGGAGTTTTCTGCTGCTGATGCAGGATTCCGCAGGTTATCTGTTTTTCTCAATGCTCAGATAGTATTCCGAAAGATCCAGAGCATGCGAGACTTCCTGCGGTGTATACTGCCGGCAGAGCGCCTCGAATTTTTTCTGATTCATGTCTGAAATTTCCATTCCTTCACCAAACAGAAGATAATCCACGGAGACATGGCAGCTTTTGGCGATCTGAGCCACGATATCCAGACTTGCAGTCCGTTTTCCGCCTTCAATAAGCGCAAGATATGAAGTGGAGATGTGGATCATTTCCGCAAAAACTTCCTGTGTTTTTTTCTGAGTGGCCCGGAGTCCCCGGATCCGCTTTCCCATTGCTTCCAGATTGACAGAATACATATTCATAAATGTCGGTCCTCTTCTTGTGGTTAACAGTACAGTTTAATCATATCATTTCATGCTGGTAAGATATTTTCTTATAGAAATAATTATATTTACTATATGTAATAAATGATTCCGCAGAACGGAATCATACTGTAAAAATGGAACGTTCTGACAAAAAATGACTGACAGTCATTATTTTATTGACTATCAGTAAATAATCCGATATAATGAAAGTGCAGTTCGGAAAAAATATGAAAAGGGGATGACAATATGAAGGAAATGAAAAAGTTTCAGGAATTTTCTGAAACAATTTCCCGGGCACTGGAATGCGGACGGATGATGGATGATATTGAGACTTTCAGCCATCTGAACCGGTATACAGGTTCGGAAGACGGCGAAAAAGCAGCGGAAATCATCGCCGGCCGCATGGAAAGCCTGGGAATTTCCGTATCCAGGGAACGTTACAGAGTCTATCGCAGCCTGCCGGGGAATGCTTCGGTCCATGTGACGGGAGCGGCGGGCGGTAAACAGTATCCTCTGACTCCATATGTATACAGCGGAACGGCAGACAATCTGACCGCGGAGCTGGTTTTTGACGAAATGAGCGTGACCGGCTGTACACAGAGGGAGATGGGGAACCGGATGGCGGCTTTCAGGGGAAAAATCGTGCTGACCTATGAAGCGGGATTTGACTTTGCATGCCTGGCCAAAGCCGCGGGGGCTCTTGGAATTCTTACCATCTGGCATGCCAATCTGGCGCACCACGGAACACTGGGGGGTGTCTGGGGAACGCCGGAACCGGACGATCTTCTGCACCGATATCCCAGAATACCCTTTGCGGAAATCTGCCGGGATGACGGAGAGGAACTGAGAAATCTGTGTGCCGGAAGCAGCGGTCCGGTGGAGGTTTCCCTTCATGTGGAGATGGATGACCGTATTGTGTCTTCCATGATGCCGGTGGCTGTCATAAAGGGAAAAAGTGAAAAGTTTGTTCTGGTATCCGGGCATTATGATTCCTGGTACGAAGGGGTTACAGACAACGGGGTTGCAAATGCCGCCATGATGGAGATGGCCAGAGTATTCAGCAAATATCAGGACCAGCTGGAACGGACCGTGGTGTTTGCCTGGTGGTCCGGCCATTCGGACGGGAGATATTCCGGTTCCGCCTGGTATTATGACAATCACTGGATGGAACTGAAAAAAGACTGTGTGGCCCATATCAACATGGATATCTGCGGATGCAAGGGGTCCGATCTGGTGGGATTCAATACCTCCATGCTGGAGGGGGCGGATTTTGACCGGGAATTTCTGAAACGGTACAACGACAGTGAGCCGATTCCGCCGGTCCCCATGGCAAGGTTTGCAGATCAGACTTTCTGGGGAGCAGACGTGCCGTTTGCCATCATGCCGAAATTCAGCAGAAAGAACAGCGGAAAAACCACATTTTACTGGTGGCACTCCAAAGAAGACACGCTGGATAAAGTGGATCCCGGGATTGTGCTCAGGGATGCGGATGTAATCGCCAGACTGACGGCGGTATTTGCGAATATTCCGAGGCTTCCGGCGGACATGACCGGATTTGCGGATCTGATGCGGGCCAGACTTGAGACGATAGAGGAGAGGCTGCCGGAAGGCTTCAGTCTGAAACCGGTGTATCCGCAGCTGGAGAAACTGAGGAAACTGCTTGAGGAGACCGAGGAGATCCTGGTACAGAAAGAGCAGTGTATGGAAGAAACAGACACCGCCGTGATCCGGATTTCAGGAGAAATGGTCCGGCTGGCCTACACATCTTCCAGCCCCTATCACCAGGATCCGGCTGTGGACAGCGCCATGTTCCCGGCTCTGAGCAGGGCTGCGGGTGTGACACGGGAAAACACGGATGAAGCGTATTATCTGGCGCTTCAGACCAGATTCCTCCGCCAGAGAAACCGGCTGGAAGGGCAGCTGGTGTCCCTGCAGGAACTGTGTGAGAATCTTCTGTACCGGTGGAAAAACGGGGAACCGTAGGCTTGGCATCCGGAAGCCCGCGTCCGTCAGGAGGGCGGTGCGGATTCCGGAGCGCTGCGAAGGAAAGGAGTTTTCCATGCTCAGATATATTATAAAAAGATTTCTGCTGGTGATCCCGGTCCTTCTGGGAGCCACGCTGCTGGTATTTACCATTATGGAATTTACGCCGGGTGATCCGGCCAGGCTGATTCTGGGAGATGAAGCCACAGAGGAAGAGGTTATGGAACTGCGCGAGGAAATGGGACTGAACGATCCCTTTGCCGTCCGGTACATACGCTTTGTGGGAGGAATGCTGCACGGTGATCTGGGAGTGTCCTACCGGAATACGCTGGAAGTATCTGATCAGATCATTCAGAGACTGAAAAACACCATGCTGCTGGCAGGCACGGCGGTTTTCATTGCCGTGGTCATCGGAATCCCTGTGGGCATCATTTCGGCCATCAAACAGTATACCATTTTCGATAATATTGTCATGATGGTGACCCTGTTTCTGGCGGCATCGCCGGTGTTCTGGCTGGGTCTGATGCTGGTCATCGTATTTGCACTGAATCTGGGAATCTTTCCGGCTGCCGGAATGAAAACCGGATTCCCGGATCTGCTCATCTGTCTTGTGCTTCCCGCCTTTACCCTTTCCAGCAATACCATGGCCACCATAGCCAGAACAACCAGGTCCTCCATGCTGGAAGTGGTGCGTCAGGATTATATCGATACGGCGCGGGCCAAGGGACTGAAAGAATCCACGGTGACGGTCCGCCATATGCTTAAAAATGCACTGATCCCCATTGTGACCATGATCGGTCTCAGTTTCGGAGGACTTCTGGGAGGGTCTGTGGTAACCGAGTCCATTTTCGCCTGGCCCGGAGTCGGACGTTTTGTGGTGGAATCCATCAACTTCAAGGATACGCCCTCGGTGCTGGCTTCAGTTGTGATGCTGTCGGTATTTTCTACCTTTGTCAACCTGTTCGTGGATCTTCTGTACGCATTTGTGGATCCCCGGATCAAATCTCAGTACCAGACCAGAAGGAGGTGACCGGCATGTTCCAGACCATAAGGACAAGAAAAGCCGAAATCGAGGCGGCGGGAGCGGCCAGCCGGGACAGAACACTGTTCCAGCAGGCATGGATCCAGTTCAAATATAATAAAAGGGCCATGCTGGGCCTGTTTATCATCGGTGCCCTGCTTGCCATTGTTTTTGTGACCATCGTCATCGATCTGGCCACCGGAAATGAAATCTACAACAACTATGTGATAAAGCAGAATCTGTATCTGAAGCTGCAGGGGCCCAGTCCGGAGCATCCTCTGGGGTGTGACGAGTTTGGACGGGACATGCTGTTCCGGATTCTCTGGGGCACCAAATATTCCCTTCTGCTGGGGTTCTGCGCGGTAACACTGTCCCTGCTGATCGGAGGTCCCCTGGGCATGCTGGCAGGGTTTTACGGAGGAAAGGCAGACAACATCATCATGCGCATCATGGATGTTTTCATGGCCTGTCCGTTCATCCTTCTGGCCATGGCCATTGTTGCGGCCCTGGGAGCCAGCACCGTCAATCTTCTGATTGCGCTGGGAGTATCCGGCATGGCGTCCTTTTCCAGAATCACCAGGGCAGCGGTAATGTCGGTGAAAGACAAGGAATTTGTGGAATCCGCCAGGGCAGTGGGAGCCAATGACTTCATCATTCTGATGAAATACATTCTTCCCAATTCCATGGCGCCGATTCTGGTGCAGCTGACTCTGAGAATCGGTTCCTCCATCCTCAACGTGGCGGGACTTTCCTATATCGGGCTCGGTGTTCAGCCGCCGCTGCCGGAGTGGGGAGCCATACTGACCGCGGCCAAGGTATATATGAGGGACGCATGGCATATTTCGGTGTTTCCCGGACTGTTTCTGGTCATCACCGTCGTTGCCTTCAATCTGTTCGGAGACGGACTGAGGGATGCCCTGGACCCGAAGCTGAAACGATAACGGGGAGGAAAGATAAATGGCAAAACTTCTAGAAGTCAGAGACCTGAATGTCCAGTATGAGACAGGAGACGGCATTGTAAAAGCCTTAAACGGCATTACCCTGAGTCTGGACGAGGGAATGACCCTGGGACTGGTGGGGGAGACGGGAGCCGGAAAGACGACTCTGGCCAAAAGCATCATGCGGATCATTCCGCAGCCGCCGGGGAAAATTGTATCCGGAGAGATTCTGTACGGCGGCAGTGATATTCTGAAAATGGATAAAAATGAAATAAGAAAAATCCGGGGACAGCATATATCCATGATATTTCAGGACCCCATGACTTCCCTGAATCCGGTGATGACCGTGGGGGAGCAGATTGCGGAAACCGTCAAGACACACGAGAAAATATCGTCTGTGGAGGCAGAGAAAAGAGCCTGTGAGATGCTGGAACTGGTGGGGATCAAGGCTGACCGGGCCGGGGACTATCCGCATCAGTTTTCCGGAGGCATGAAGCAGAGGGTGGTCATTGCCATTGCGCTGGCATGCAATCCCAAAATTCTCATTGCCGATGAGCCGACCACAGCCCTGGATGTGACCATACAGGCTCAGGTACTGGAAATGATGCAGAATCTGAAGAAGAAATTCAATACGGCCACGATCCTCATTACCCATGATCTGGGTGTTGTGGCGCAGACCTGTGAAACGGCAGCCATCATTTATGCCGGAGAGGTGGTGGAATACGGGACGGTCCATGAAATCTTCAAGGACATGCGGCATCCCTATACCATCGGTCTGATGAATTCCATTCCAAAAATCCATGTGGACGAACACCGTCTTCACCCCATTGAGGGGCTGATGCCTGATCCCATGGCGCTTCCGCCCGGATGCAGCTTCTGTGACCGGTGCCGGTTTGCCATGGAAAAATGCAGAACGGAAAAACCGCCCATGGTTTCTCTGGGAGGAGAACATATGGCCAGATGTTTCCTGGCCGGGAAAAACCTGAGGGGAGGGGACAGAGAATGAAGGAAGGAAACGAACTGCTCCGGGTGGAACACCTGAAGAAATATTTTTCCACTCCCCGCGGCATGCTGCTGGCTGTGGATGACATCTCATTTTCCCTGAACAAAGGGGAGACCCTTGGAGTGGTGGGGGAATCCGGATGCGGAAAATCCACGCTGGGCCGGGCGATCCTGAGACTCCATGAGCCAACGGCGGGAAAAGTCATCTTTGACGGGGAAAATATTCTGGAATACAGCAAAAAGAGGATGAAAGAGGCGCGGTCGGACATGCAGATCATCTTTCAGGACCCTTATTCATCTCTGAATCCGAGAATGACCGTAAGTCAGGCCATTGCGGCTCCTCTGATCATTCAGGGGATCTGTCATCCCAAGGAAAAAGACAGGATACAGAAAAAAGTGGATGAAATGATGGAACTGGTAGGACTGGCAAAACGGTTTGCCAACTCCTATCCTCATGAGCTGGACGGCGGAAGACGTCAGAGAATCGGAATCGCCAGGGCTCTGTCCCTGAATCCCAGGTTCATTGTCTGCGACGAGCCGGTATCCGCGCTGGATGTGTCCATACAGGCACAGGTGCTGAATCTGATGCAGGACCTTCAGGAAAAACTGGGCCTTACCTACCTGTTCATCACCCATAATCTCAGCGTGGTCAAGCATCTGTCTGACCGGATCATGGTCATGTATCTGGGACAGATGGTGGAGCTGGCATCGCCCAGGACACTGTTTGCCAATCCCATGCATCCCTATACAAAGGCGCTTCTGTCCGCCATTCCGACGCCGGATCCGGATCAGAAGATGGAATGTGTGGTGCTCAAAGGGGAGCTGACTTCCCCCATCAACGTACCTGAAGGGTGCCGGTTTGCGAAGCGGTGCATCTACGCGACGCCGGACTGTGAGAAAAAGAAAGTGGAAATGCGTGAGGTGGAACCAGGGCATTTTGTGGCCTGTCATCTCTGCAGATAAATAAAAAGCTAAAGGAGGAAAAGGTATGAAAAAAATGACAGCACTGCTGCTGGCGGCAGCCATGGTGATTTCTCTGGCAGGATGTTCCCAGAAACCGGCAGAATCTTCCGGAAACGCCGGGGAAACGGCAGGGGGAAGCGAAGCAGCTTCCGGAGAGCGTAAAATCAAGGATGAGATCGTTTTTGCCCAGAGTTCGGACCTGACCACCATGAACCCCAACATCGGGACGCAGGAAAGAGCGTATTCCCTGACCAACCATATGTATGATACGCTGCTGGTCTATGACAGTGAAATGAACCTGGAAAACAGCCTGGCCACCAGCTATGAATGGCTGGATGATCTTACCCTTCAGCTGAATCTCCAGGAAGGGGTCACATTCCATAACGGGGATCCGCTGACAGCGGAGGACGTGATTTTCACATTCAAACAGCGGGCGGACAGAGGAAGCTCATTTAAGGAATACATAGACGTGGACAATATGGAAGCCAAGGATGATCATACGGTTGTTCTGCATTTCCTGAGCCCGCATCCGTCCTTTATCTATCAGCTGACAGACCCTGCATGGGGAATCATGCCCAAGAAGTATTTTGAGGAAGTGGGAGAGGAAGGATTCGCCAAAGCTCCCATCGGAAGCGGCCCCTATAAACTGAAAGAATATGTGACCGGCGACTATTACACCCTGGAACGGTACGATGATTACTGGGGAGGCCCTGCAAAGACCAAATACCTGACCATGAAGATCGTTCCGGAGGCAGGCCAGAGAACCATCATGCTGGAAACAGGAGAAATCGATGTGGCTTATGAGATTCCCTATGTGGATGCATCCAAGATCATTGAAAATGAAGACCTGCAGTTTTTATCCACACCGTCCATGAAAATCGTTATGTTCTATCTGAATACGCAGTCTGCAACGCCGTTAAGCGACAAGAGGGTGAGACAGGCCATTGAGTATGCCATTGACAAGGAAGCCATCGTGCAGGCGGTATGCTATGGATATGGAACGGCTGCATATGCCATTGTGCCGGAAAATGTAACGGAATACAAGGCTGTGAAAACGCCTCATGTATATGACCTGGAAAAAGCAAAGGCCCTGATGAAGGAAGCTGGATGTGAAGACGGATTTTCCATGGAGATCTGGACCAGTTCTTCCCAGACCAATACGGAAATCTGCCAGGTAATCCAGGAACAGCTGGCAGCCATCAACATCACTTCCGAAATTCTGGTTCAGGATGCCAATACCATTGATGCCAGAATTGATGCCGGTGATGATTTCGGAATGTCTCTGCATTTCTATTCCTGCAACAGCGGGCATGCAGAATATACGCTGTCCAACATCCTGCCTACGGGCATGACCAGAAACGATTCCAGATTCAGCAATGCGGAATATGATGAAGCATACTACAAATGGCTGGTAACTGTGGACGAGAAGGAGAGAGATGCGCTCCTGACCACCATGTATGAAATCCAGAACGAAGAGACGCCGGTGGTTCCATTATATAATGAAGTAAAAATCCTGGGTGCCACCAAGAATCTGGAAGGTTTTGAACTGAGCATGATCGGAGCTCACCAGTATGAGAATGCAGTGGTCTATGAAGACTGATGCATCCGGCGAGATCCGTCAGCTGTATATGTAACATGAAAACAGGCAGCGGCCGGCCTTACGGGAAATTTCCCTGAAGACCGGAGCCGCTGCCGGACTCCCCCTGTTCCGGACTGCACTGTCCGGAACTTTCTTCTGCTTTTCAGATTTTATCAGTTCAGATAACTTTTCATGCTTTTCAGTGCATTTTTCTCCAGTCTGCTGACCTGAGCCTGACTGATGCCCACTTCTTCCGCCACTTCCGTCTGGGTTTTTCCTTCAAAAAAACGCATATCAATAATATGGCGTTCCCGTTCCGGAAGTCGTTTCATGGCTTCACTGAGAGAGAGCTGTTCCACCCAGTTTTCTTCCCGGTTTTTTTTGTCGCTGATCTGGTCCATGACATAAAGGGGATCGCCTCCATCGGTATAAACCGGTTCATACAGACTTACAGGGCTCTGGATGGCATCCAGAGCATAGGTGATCTCTTCCTTGCTGATGCCCACCTCATCGGCAATTTCCATGATGGTGGGCTCTTTCATGTTCTTCTTCATCAGATTTTCCCTGGCATAAATGGCCTTATAAGCCGTATCCCTGAGAGAGCGGCTGACCCGTATGGAGTTGTTGTCACGGAGATAACGTCGGACTTCTCCCAGAATCATCGGAACAGCGTACGTGGAAAATTTCACATTCTGGGTGATATCAAAATTGTCAATGGCCTTGATAAGGCCGATGCATCCGATCTGAAACAGATCGTCCACATTTTCGCTGCTGCCGGAAAATCTCTGGATCACACTCAGCACAAGACGAAGATTTCCCTTGATATAATCTTCCCTGGCCTGGCGGTCGCCAGCCAGAATCTTTTTAAAAAGCTCTTCTTTTTCTTCTGTGGTAAGTAATGGAAGCTTGGCCGTATTGACCCCGCATATTTCAACCTTATATCCGGACATATTCCTTACCTCCGCAAAATCAATGGTATAAATGAATGATGTACGTTTTTACGTGTATTTATACGGGATCTGTTTTGAAAAAATTTCCTGAAAAAAAGAAGAGGAATCCCTTGACAGCGGCTGTATGGGACGGCCTGCAGGCGGCAATACTGAAGATAAAAGAAGAAACCGGAGAAAGGAGAAAAAATGGAAGAAGCGGAAGAACGGATGTATATAGGAAATGTAAGAGAACTCAGCTTTCAGCACGGAAAACGGGTGGGAAACATGGAACTGCTGGTGCGTCAGATCTGCAGGAAGCTGAAGAAAGGTGAGGACGAGGAACAGATTGCCGGGGAACTGGAAGCGGACCGGCTTGCGGTGGAAGCCGTCTGCCGGGCAGCAGGAAACGGAGCCCCCGATTACGACTGGGAACAGGTGATCCGGATTCTGGACCCGTCCTGGCATCCGTGAGAGCGAAACAGGAAATATCCGAAAAGAAAAAGAAAGAATGAAAAAGGCAGGATTCCGGCATATGCCGGAATCCTGCCCTGAAGGTCCTGAAGCGGACGCGGTTATGATTCTGTTACATTTTTCCGGTAAAGGATCAGAAGACCGCGCAGAAGAAGATCGGGATCATATGTAATTTTATGGGTGCAGAGCGTGATGATGAATCTGGCCATGCCGCCGGTGGCTACCAGAGTGGCCTTTTCTCCCAGTTCTGCTTCCATACGGTCGATGATGCCGTCCAGAGTGGCGGCATTGCCGTACATGATGCCGTTGCGCATACATTCAATGGTATTTTTTCCGATGACCCGTTTGGGCATGTCCAGATTGATTCTGGTAAGCTGGGCCGTGTTGCTTACAAGGGAATTAAGGGCAATTTTCACACCGGGAAGAATCACGCCTCCGATGTAGTCTCCGGACCGGTCCACAACGGTAATGGTGGTGGCGGTTCCCATATCCACCAGAATGATGGGGCCCTCATATTTGTCGATGGCGGCAACTGCAGCCACAATCAGGTCGCTGCCGACGGTTTTGGGGTTGTCCATTTTGATATTGAGGCCGGTTTTCATGCCTGAACCCACGATCAGCGGCCGTCTGCCGGTGATTTTCTTTACTGCGGAAGAAAGAGGAGCGTTTAATGGCGGAACGACGGAGGAAATGATGGAGCCTTCGATATCCGTGCGGCGGATCTTGTGAATTTCCAGAATGTTTTTCAGCATAATGGCATATTCCAGGCTGGTTTTCCGTTCATCCGTGGTAATGCGTTCTTCAAAATAGGTTTTCTGATCGTCGATGCCGCCCACGACAATGTTGCTGTTGCCCATGTCAATGGCTAAAATCATATATAAAACTCCTTCCCCATTTGTTTGGTAAGTGATATAATGGTCTTCAATAAAAATCAGGTGTTATCTTACCATAATTTTCGGAGAAATACAACGGAGGAATCCACAATGTTGAAAGGAAAAACCGTACTTTTATGTGTCAGCGGCAGTATTGCGGCCTACAAGACAGCCTATCTTGCAAGCGCACTGAAAAAACTGCAGTGTGATGTTCATGTGCTGATGACTGCCAATGCAGTGAATTTCATAAATCCCATTACTTTTGAGTCCCTCACGGGAAATAAGTGTCTTGTGGATACCTTTGACAGGAACTTTCAGTTTTCCGTGGAGCATGTATCCATTGCCAAACTGGCAGATGTGGTCATGGTGGCCCCGGCTTCGGCCAACGTAATCGCAAAACTGGCCCACGGCATTGCAGACGATATGCTGACCACAACCGTTCTTGCCTGCCGCTGCAGGAAGATCATAAGTCCGGCCATGAATACCAATATGTTTGAAAATCCCATTACCCAGGATAATCTGGAAATCTGCCGGAAATACGGAATGGAAGTGATTTCTCCTGCTGTGGGATATCTGGCCTGCGGGGATACGGGAGCCGGAAAAATGCCGGAGCCGGAGGTGCTTCTTCAGTATATCCTCAGAGAGATCCAGTATCCCAAGGATCTGAAAGGAAAGAAGATCCTGGTGACTGCCGGTCCGACCAGAGAGGCCATCGACCCTGTCCGCTACATTACAAATCATTCCACCGGAAAAATGGGGTATGCCATTGCAAAAGTAGCGGCTTTCCGCGGTGCAGATGTGACGCTGGTATCCGGACCGGCAGAGGCGGAACCGCCCATGTTTGTGGACCTGGTAAAGGTGGAAAGCGCCAGGGAAATGTTTGAGGAAGTCACAGGGCGGAGTGACGCCCAGGACGCCATCATAAAGGCTGCCGCAGTGGCGGATTACCGTCCGAAACACGTCAATACGGAAAAGACCAAGAAAACCGACGGAGACATGGCCATTGAACTGGAGCGGACTGACGATATTCTGAAATGGCTGGGAGACCATAAAAAACAGGGGCAGTTCCTCTGCGGATTTTCCATGGAAACCCAGAATATGCTGGAGAATTCCAGAGCAAAGCTGGAAAAGAAAAATCTGGACATGATCGTGGCCAACAACCTGAAAACGGCAGGCGCCGGCTTCGGAACGGATACCAATGTGGTGACCCTCATCAGAAAAGACAGGGAAACACAGCTGGATCTTATGTCCAAAGAAGAAGTGGCAGACAGGATTCTGTCGGAAATTTTCGGGACAGATCAGGAAAAAGAACCGGCTGCATCCGGGAAATAAGAAATGCCAGACCATAGGGCTGCCCCGTGCGGGCGGCCCTGTCTTGTAGAAAACAGGTGAGAACAGAGGGCACGGCATGGCCCGGAGCTGACTGCCACTTGACGAATCGGTACTTTACTGGCAAAATAGTAAGGTAGAAAAATGGAAGATATGTACAGAAAACGGAGGACATGAATTTGGCTGCATTCGCTGATGAAATAAAAAGAAGAAGGACTTTTGCGATTATTTCCCATCCGGATGCCGGAAAGACCACGCTGACGGAAAAATTTCTGCTTTACGGAGGAGCCATCAATCTGGCGGGAACCGTAAAGGGAAGAAAAGCCACGAAACACGCGGTTTCCGACTGGATGGAAATTGAAAAGGAACGAGGAATTTCCGTGACTTCCTCGGTTCTGCAGTTTAATTATGAAGGATACTGCATCAACATTCTGGATACGCCGGGACATCAGGATTTCTCGGAAGACACATACCGTACGTTAATGGCAGCGGATTCCGCGGTCATGGTCATTGACGGCTCCAAGGGCGTGGAGGCTCAGACCATCAAACTGTTCAAGGTCTGTGTTATGCGGCATATTCCGATTTTTACGTTTATCAATAAAATGGACCGGGAGGCCAGAGATCCCTTTGAACTGATGAGTGAGATTGAAGAGGTGCTGGGAATTCATACATGTCCCATCAACTGGCCCATCGGATGCGGAAAGAGCTTCAAGGGAGTTTATGACCGTCAGACCAGGAAAATCACCACGTTTACGGCAGCCATGGGCGGACAGAAAGAGGTGGCAAGCCAGACCTTTGATGTGGAAGGCACCGATGTGGATGCTGTGATCGGCAGTGATTTCCACAGCCAGCTGAAAGATGACATCGAGCTTCTGGACGGGGCCAGTGATGAGTTTGATCTGGATCTGGTGAGCCAGGGACTCCTGTCTCCGGTATTTTTCGGATCCGCTCTGACCAATTTCGGTGTGGAGACGTTTCTGGAACATTTCCTGAAGATGACATCTTCTCCTCTTCCCAGAAAGACCGCAGACGGAGTGGTGGATCCCTTTGACGAGAACTTTTCTGCCTTTGTGTTCAAGATACAGGCCAACATGAACAAGGCCCACAGGGACCGTATCGCATTCATGCGTATCTGTTCGGGAAAATTCGAGGCGGGAATGGAAGTGAACCATGTCCAGGGCGGGAAAAAGATCCGTCTGACACAGCCTCAGCAGCTGATGGCTGAAAGCCGCAAGATCATCGAAGAGGCATATGCCGGGGACATCATCGGGGTGTTTGATCCGGGAATCTTCTCCATCGGAGATACCCTCTGTGCATCCAACGAGAAATTTGCCTTTGAGGGAATCCCCACCTTCGCGCCGGAACATGTTGCGGGCGTCCGTCAGGTGGATACAATGAAAAGAAAGCAATTCATCAAGGGAATCAACCAGATCGCCCAGGAAGGTGCCATTCAGATTTTCCAGGAGTTCAACACGGGAATGGAAGAGATCATTGTGGGCGTTGTGGGCGTTCTCCAGTTCGAGGTGCTGACATACCGGCTGAAGAATGAATACAATGTGGAAGTCAAGCTGGAACAGCTTCCCTTTGAATATATCCGCTGGGTGGAAAATCCGGAAGAGATTGATGTGGCAAAGATTCAGGGTACTTCTGACATGAAACGGATAAGAGACCTGAAAGGCAACCCGCTGTTGCTGTTTATCAACAGCTGGAGTGTGGGAATGGTGGAGGAAAGAAATCCGGATCTGCGTCTCAGCGAATTCGGACGTAATTAGAATGTAATGGGAACGGCTGACGGCCGGCGAATGCGCCGTCCGGGGCAGCCGGAATTATGAAATTCAGATAACAGAAAGGATGATCAGAATGTCTAAGATTGAAATTGTAAGAGCTGCCATGGTGGAAGCCATGAAGGCAAAGGATAAGGAGAGAAAGGATTCTCTTTCCATGCTGCTTTCCGCTTTGAAGAATGCAGAAATCGACAAGAGATCTCCTCTTACGGAAGAGGAAGAAAACGCCGTGGTTAAAAAGGAGATCAGGCAGACCAAGGAGACCATGGACACCGCACCGGCCAGCAGAACCGACATCATCGAAGAAGCAAGAAAGCGGATGGAGGTATTCCAGGAGTTTGCGCCGGCGGACATGACACCGGAGCAGATCGAAGCCCAGATCCGGCAGGTGCTGGACGAACTGGGAATTGATGTTCCGAAGGCATCCGATAAGGGAAAGATCATGAAAGTCCTGATGCCTCTTGTAAAAGGCAAGGCTGACGGAGGAGAGGTCAACAGAATTCTTTCCGGTATGTTCCGTTAATCTTTTGCCGTCAGAACAATCCGGACGGAAACAGAAAACAGCAGAGTATGCCCAGGGAGATCCTGCATCGGAACAGAAAACCGGCGGATCGGGAAACAGGAGGACGACACAGCGATGTACAGAGAAGAAATAGAAAAGTATATGGAAGACCACAGACAGGAGATGCTGGAAGATATCTGCACTCTCTGCCGGATCAACAGTGAAAAGATGCCTTACCAGACTGGGATGCCGTTCGGCAGGGGAACTGCGGAGGCGCTGGCATGTGCACTGTCTCTGGGAGAAAAGTATGGCTTTGCCATCAACAACTATGATAATTATGTGGGAACCATCGACCTCAACGGCGGAGAATCCCGTCTGGATATTCTGGCACATCTGGATGTGGTGCCGGCCGGAGACGGATGGACGGAGACGGAACCGTTTGTTCCTGTGATCCGGGACGGAAAGCTTTACGGCCGCGGAACCGCGGATGACAAAGGACCGGCAGTGGCTGCTCTCTATGCCATGCGTGCGGTCCGGGATCTGGGCATTCCGGTGTCCGGAAATACCAGACTGATTCTGGGAACCGATGAGGAATGCGGAAGTTCCGATATCGCACATTATTATAAGGTGGAAAAGGAAGCGCCGATGACGTTTTCCCCGGACAGCCATTTTCCGGTCACCAACATTGAAAAAGGAAGTCTGCCCGGTGATTTTGCGGCAGAATTTGAAAAGAGCACGGCTCTTCCCCGTCTGGTGTCATTCCGGAGCGGAACCAAAAGAAATGTGGTGCCGGCCAGAGCGGAAGCGGTGATTCAGGGCATGGCTGCCGGTGAAGTGATGCGTCTGGCACAGGAAGCCGGAAAGGATCTGGATATCCGGTTTTCCGTGACGGCTTCCGATGGGGCTGTTACCATCTGCGCAGAAGGAGAAAACAGTCATGCGTCAAAGCCCTGGAAAGGGAAAAATGCCCTGACCGGACTTCTGGCGTTTCTCTGCCGCCTTCCGATGGCAGACTGCCCTCAGATGGAAAAGGTCCGCAGCCTGAATGCGCTGATGCCTCATCAGGACGTGACAGGAGAAGCTCTGGGAATTGCCATGGAAGATGAGATATCCGGTCCTCTGACGCTGGCGTTCAGTCTCCTGACCATTACGGAAGATCACCTGGAGGGCGGATTTGACAGCAGATGTCCCATCTGCGCCAATGAGGAAAATGTTCTGAACGTGGCAAAGAAAGCCATGAAAAAACACGGAATCACATTGTCCAATGAATCCATGCGGCCGCCCCATCATGTGTCCGGAGAGTCGGATTTTGTAAAGACACTGAACCGGTGCTACGAAATGTATACAGGAAACAAAGGAGACTGTGTGGCCATCGGCGGGGGAACTTATGTACATGATCTGCAGAACGGGGTTGCTTTCGGGGCGTCCATGCCCGGAACGGAAAACCGGATGCACGGACCCGATGAATTTGCCGTGGTGGAAGATCTGATGACCAGTGCCAAAATCTTTGCGCAGGTCATTGCAGAACTCTGCGCCTGATTTTCCGGCAGTTTCATTTACAGAAAAATCAGGATGGTACAATCGTAAGAGAACATATGGAGGGCCATATATGGACAGAAATGTAAATCAGCAGGAGACGTCATTCCGGCCGGAACCGGAACGGTGCGGAAACAGCAGCATGGCAACGGCTTCCATGGTCCTTGGCATTGCCGGTATCGTCACATCCTGTGCCTGCTGCATCGGGCTGGTGCTTTCAGGCCTTGCCCTGATTCTGGGTCTTATGACCAGAACCGAAAGAACCATGGAGCGGAATGCCCGGATCGGTGTCATTACGGGATCCGTCGGACTGGTTCTGTCACTGCTTTTTCTGATCCTCTGGGTGATGATCTCCATAAGCGGATTTTAGACCGGAGGGAGTGACAGAATGAAGATAAAGACAGGAGAACTGAAATTCAGGGCCAGGCGGTCCCTCTGGGGAAACTACGGGACTCTGACCATTATTCAGCTGGCCATAACGGTGTGTGCGGGTATTTTCATAGGTGCGCTGTATCTTTTCATGATTCTTTTCGTGGTCGCGGGAGCAGTCATCGGATCCGGTGTGCCGCTGCCGGCGCTTTTTACAGCCGGCACGGCGGGAATTGCCATTTTCCTTTATCTGGCATACCTTCTTCTGGCAAGTATAATAGGAGCGGGATACGCCCGTATCATGCTGGATATGTGCCTGGGAATGCGGGCGGAACCCGGCCGGATCTTTTTTGCCTTCAGAAACCATTTCCTGAAATTTACAGGCATCACTCTTCTCATGGCAGGAGCCGGCATTCTGGGGTCTCTGCCCTCCCTGCTCTGGAGTTTTTCTCTCAGACTTCAGATCATGTACGGAGCGCTGGGACAGATTCTGACAGTATTTCAGTGGTGTTTCCTCCTGTGGTTCGGACTGACATACGGCCTTGCCTATTATATTCTTCTGGAAGATACGGAAAAAGGCGTTTTTCAGTGCATGCGGGAAAGCCGTGAACTGATGCGCGGAAACCGGATCCGGAGACTGCTCATGGGAATCAGCTTTGCCGGATGGTATGTTCTGATCTGGGTGACGCTGGGCATCGGTTCCCTCTGGGTACTCCCGTATATCAGCTGCACATCGGCCCACTTCTATCTGGATCTCAGGGAACGGAGACGGCTGGAAGAATGGGGATATCAGGCAGAAAAGGCAGGGATGCAGTGATGGAACAGATCATAGATATCCATACTCACATTTACCCGGCCACCCTGGCACGCCGGGCCATGGAGGTGGCAGGACGGGAGCATGACGCCTACGAAAAGCTGCCTTTAAAGGAAAATCTTCTGGCCAGGATGCAGGAAAATCATATAAAACTGTCAGTGGTTCAGCATGTGGTGACAAAACCCAGTACCCAGACGGATGTGAACCGCTTTGCGTCGGAAAGTCTGAGGAAAGGCCTGATGGCATTTGGAGGGCTGCATCCGGACTGTGCCAATGTGGAGGAAGAACTGGAGCGGCTGAAGGACAGAAATATGGCCGGAGTCAAACTTCATCCGCCTTTTCAGAGAGTACATCTGGCAGAGGAAAAATACAGAGAGATGTGGGAACGCATCAACCGGCTCCGGTTTCCGGTGCTGATTCACTGCGGAAAGGCCAGAAAAGCCGGAGCGTATGACTTTTTCCCGTCGGATGTCAGAAAGATTCTGCGGTATCTGCCGGATGTGCCGGTGATTCTGGCCCATATGGGAGGCCGCTCCGGTGACCCGCAGGAGGAAAAGATTCTGTTTGCAATGCCGGAAAATGTACTGGTGGATACGGCCATGAGCGCAGAATTCCAGAGTACGGAGGACTTTGAGCGGCTGGCGCAGAACATGCGTCCTGAACGTGTGCTGTTCGGCAGTGATTTTCCCTACGGAAGTCAGAAAAATGCCATCGAATATATCAGAAAAAGCTGTTTTTCCCAGGAGGAAAAAGAAATGATGCTGGGAAAAAATGCTGCCAGAATCCTGAACATAAAAACCGGAAGTCCGGAACAGGATCCGGTATATGAAAATACAAAATGAAAAAAGGAGACGAGAGCCATGTATACTTGCGCCAATTGCACCATTCATGCCTGCCGGGATGCACATCATGAAAACCAGCCGGCCAACTGTCCCATCCGGAATGAGAAGCTGGTAAAGGAAGCGCTGGAAGAATACCGGAAGCCGGAGATCAACCGCTTTTTTGTGACTTCTTCGGAAATTGAGCACGACGGTTACTGTCAGTGGCCGAGACTGAAGGAGACCATGGTATTCTGTAAACGTATGGGATATAAGAAAATCGGTCTGGCATTCTGCACGGGCCTCAGCAAGGAGGCCAGAATTGTGGCAGACCTTATGCGCAAAGAAGGATTTCAGGTGGTTTCCGCCATCTGCAAGTCCGGAGGAATTGACAAGTCCGAGGTGGGAATTCCGGAAGAAAAGAAACTGCATCCGTGCGAATTTGAAGCCATGTGCAATCCTATTCTTCAGGCCAAACTTCTCAATGAGCAGAAAACGGAGATCAATGTGGTTCTGGGACTCTGTGTGGGCCATGACTCTCTGTTCTGCCGGTATTCGGAAGCCATGTGCACCACCCTGGTGGTGAAGGACCGTGTCCTGGCTCATAATCCGGTGGGAGCCATTTACGGTGCAGATGGTTATTTCAAGAACAGACTGTAGATTTCCGCAGCGGGAGACAGGCAAGAATGCCGGTCTTCCGTCATAAAATGGATATCAAAGGCGGAAACCGGAGGTCTGTGTATGCGGATGAGTGAACTGAAACGCAAAGAAGTCATAAACATCTGCGACTGCAGGCGTCTGGGATTTGTGGGCGATGCGGATTTTGATCCGTGTACCGGGCAGATCCTGACACTGATTGTTCCGGGACCGGGATGTGTCTGCGGTTTCCTGGGACGGGAGAAAGAGATCGTGATTCCTTTCGGGGATGTATGCCAGATCGGGGATGACATTGTTCTGGTGCGGGTCCCGGAAAAACCGCCCAAATCGAAAAATACATGACCTTCCGGGATGGGAGGCAGCCGGGAAGGCAGATAAGGAGGAGAAAAGTATGAAATGTCCGTTCTGCAGCGCTTCGGATACGAAGGTGATTGATTCCAGACCGGCGGATGACAACAGCTCCATTCGCCGCCGCCGTCAGTGCGAACAGTGCGGCAAGCGGTTCACCACATATGAAAAGCTGGAGACCATGCCGCTTATGATCATAAAAAAGGATGATTCCAGAGAAACATATGACCGGGCGAAACTGGAAAAAGGGATTCTTCTGTCCTGTCATAAGCGCCCTGTGGCCTCCCATCAAATCAGCGCCATGGTGGACGAGATCGAAAACCAGATCTTCGGAATGGAGGAACGGGAAATCCCGGCCACGCTGATCGGGGAGCTGGTCATGAAAAAACTGAAGGACGTGGATGAAGTGGCATATGTCCGGTTTGCCTCTGTATACAGGGAATTCAAGGATGTCAATGCCTTTATGGAGGAACTGGCCAAGTTCCTGAAAAACAAATAGGAGACAGATGGATGCTTGAAACATTTTATCCGGATCTGTATCTGGACAGCGCCTATGAGATCCCGTATGAAAATCTGTTCAGGCAGGGTTACAGAGGAATCATTTTTGATGTGGACAACACCCTGGTTCCCCACGGTGCGCCTGCGGACATGCGGGCTGTCCGCCTGTTTATGAGCCTCAGGGAACTGGGGTTTCAGACCTGCATCCTTTCCAACAACAAGGAACCGCGGGTATCCCCTTTTGCAGAACAGGTGGGAAGCCCCTATATTTTCAACGGACATAAACCTTCAAGAAGTGGCTACCAGAAAGCCATGGAGGTCATGGGAACGAAGACGGAACATACTCTCCTGGTGGGAGATCAGCTGTTTACGGATGTGTGGGGAGCCAGACGTACAGGCATCTTCAGTATTCTGGTGAAGCCCATCAATCCCAGGGAAGAGATCCAGATTGTCCTGAAACGGTATCTGGAAGCCGTTGTGCTTCATTTCTATCAGAAAGCAGAGCGGAAGAGGGATACAGGAAGAGGATTTTGCAAAAAATAGTTGAAAACAGATGGATTATAGTATAGAATAGGGTAGAATCAGCCATAAGAAGAAACAGATTGTTAAGGAGGAATATCATTTATGGTATCAGCGGGTGATTTTAGGAACGGCATCACACTTGAGATCGATGGACAGGTGGTACAGATCATTGAGTTCCAGCATGTAAAACCGGGAAAAGGTGCAGCTTTTGTAAGAACAAAGCTGAAAAATGTCATCAACGGCGGTGTGGTAGAGAGAACTTTCCGTCCCACAGAGAAATTCCCGTCTGCGAGAATTGACCGTGTGGACATGCAGTATCTGTATGAAGACGGTGATTTATATAATTTCATGGATATGAATACCTACGAGCAGATTGCTTTAAATAAAGACATTGTGGGCGATGCCCTGAAGTTCGTGAAGGAAAACGAAGTCGTAAAAGTCTGCTCCTATAACGGCAGCGTATTTTCCGTAGAGGCTCCGCTGTTTGTGGAACTGGAAATCACAGATACGGAACCGGGCTTCAAGGGAGATACCGCAACAGGTGCTACCAAGCCGGCAACGGTGGAGACAGGTGCACAGATCAACGTGCCGCTGTTCGTAAACCAGGGTGACAAGGTAAAGATCGATACACGTACAGGTGAATATCTGTCCAGAGCTTAATGGGATGATACCGGAGCTCCATGATGTGCCACATCATGGGGCTCTTTTTGTTTTCCGGATCCAGGGACGGGAACGATACCATCTGTTCCGGAAAAATTTTACGGAACACAGCAGGAAACATGAACCTTTTTCCCGGCGGATGTCTCTATATGACAGGTGCACCGAAAAAAAGAGAAGGAGGATATGCATGGAAGATGCAGAGCTGGTAAAGCAGATGATCTCCGGCGATATGGACGCGTTCGACCGGCTGATGGAAAAATACCAGACAGAGGCTCTGAGGGCGGCATATCTGATTTCTGGCAGCCATGCGGACAGTGAGGACATTGTCCAGGAAACGTTTGTTTCCTGCTACCTGAACCGGAATCAGATCAGAAACCCGGAGGCGTTCCGGGGATGGTTCTATAAATGCCTTTCCCGGCATGCCTGGAGGATTCTCGGCAGAAAAAAACGGGAGCAGCCGGTGGAAGAGGTCCGTGATCCCGACAGACCGGGTCCTTCCCAGGTGCTGGCGGAACTCATTAAAGATGAAGAAGAGGAGGAACTTTACAGAGCCATCAGCAGCCTCCCGGTAAAACAGAGAACGGTGATTGTCCTGTACTATTTTAATCAGATGACCATACGGGAAATTGCCGGAGTATGCGGGTGCCTGGAAGGCACGGTGAAATCACGCCTTTTCAGCGGAAAAGCCAGGCTGAGAAAGATTCTGGAATCCGAGGAAGAGAAAGGAGGCAGAACATGGACGATTTTATCCTAGAAAAAAGGATCAGGGAAGCGCTGAGGAAAAAAGCGGAAAATATTGCGGAAGACGGACCGGAACAGGCAGCAGTGCGGGAAAAAGTCCGTCAGAGAATCAGGGAGGAACAGAAAATGAAATTCAGAGCATGGAAGAAAACACTGGCAGCGGCAGCGGTGATCTGCATCATGGGAAGCATCACGGCCATGGGACTTGGAAAGGCAGAAAGTTTTGTGGGACACAGCAATCTGAAGGAAACGGTGACTGAATATGAGAAAGCTGCAGAACTTCAGTCCGGATATAACGGCATGGTCAAATCCGTGAAGGAATTTTCCAACGGCTATACATTTGCCAGTGCCGTGCCGCGTTACGGAGAGGCACAGGATAAAGACGGAAATACGGTGGAGCAGAATACGGCCATGGTATTCACCTACAGAAGGGAAGGAAATCAGGACATCTTTCTGGAAGGATACTATACGGAAATTCCGGAAGAAACGGTTCCGGACCGTACCATGATTCTGGATGACGGCACAGAAGTCCGCTATTCCAGAATGCAGAATAAATTTGTCCCGCCGGATTATGTTCCCACGGCGGAGGAAGAAAAACTGGCAGAGGAAGGGAAGCTGAATCTGGCCTACGGCAGCGATGAAGTGGAAGAATCGGTTTCCTCCGCTGTCATGTGGCAGGAAAACGACATTCTGTACAGCCTTTTTACATTTGACGGGAATCTGACGGCGGAAGAGATGTTTGAGATGGCAGAAGAAGTACACGGCTCCAGATAAACGGACATATGGGATCTTTTTCATATAAAAATGACTGTATTATATACAAACTTCTTGAAATGAATACAAAAGCAGGCGTATAATATGGGAAAACAGTGAAAAAGGAGTTCCGGAATATGACCAGAGAAGAAAAAGAAGTTTTGGGAATTTATGTGGCTTCCATCACACCGTTCACCGATGATGACCATGTGGCGGGATCTGTACTGGAGAGCCTGATGGAAAGGAACCTGAAAGAAGGAGCCGCCGGATTTTTTATCGGAGGCAGCAGTGCAGAGTGTTTTCTCCTGTCTCATGAAGAAAGAATCCGCACATTTGAGGCAGCGTCCGGCTTCCGGGGCAAAACCAGACTGATTGCTCATGTGGGCGCTCTTTCCACAAAAGAAGCCATCGATTATGCGGAACATGCAAAAAGAATGGGCTTTGACAGTATTGCGGCAACGCCGCCCTTTTATTACGGATATACCAGCCGGGATATCTGCCGGTATTATTATGAACTGTCGGCAGCCGTGGATATGCCTGTGATCGTATATAACTTCCCCGGAAACACAAAGGTGGAATTTGATCTGAAGAATCCTGATTACCGGAAACTGTTTACCAGCTCTGCCATTGAAGGGGTAAAGCATACCAATCAGGTGGTGTATCAGATGGAACGGCTGATGGAACTCAATCCGAATCTGAAGCTGTTCAACGGATTCGATGAGACCATGGTGGCCGGAATGGCTCTGGGATGCCGCGGATCCATTGGAAGTACGTTCAACTGCATGCTGCCTCATTATGAAAAAATCTTCCATGCCTTTCTGGAAGGACGGATCTTGGAGGCGGAAGCCATGCAGCACAAGGCCAATCATATCATGGAGGCCCTCTGCAGCGTGGGCCTGATCCCTGCCATCAAATATGTCCTTTCCACCCAGGGCATCCATGCGGGAAATCCCAGAAGTCCCTTTGCTCCTCTGGATGCAGAGGCCAGAGCTTATGTGGACCGGGTTCTGAAGGAAAACCTCATCGGTGCGGAAGAGAAGACCGGACCGGAGACATAAATTCCGCCGGAAATGCGGAACCGGCACAGATACGTGAATATGGAAGAAATACAGGCGGACCGGAAGAAGAGACCGGCCCGCCTGCGTTATTCTGCATCAGAAAAAAACATATTCCGGATCTGTTCCGCGGGCATGTCCTTTCCTGTCCAGAGACGGAATGCTTCAGCACCCTGGTAAAGAAGCATGAGGGCACCGTTGAAGGCGGGGCATCCCCTGTCTTCAGCCATCTGAAGAAGGCGCGTTTTCCGGGGATTGTAGATGATATCAGAAACAATGATGCCTTCCGGCAGTATCTCCGGATCCGGAACAGGACAGGCAGCGGTTTCCGGCGCCATGCCGATGGAAGTGGCATTGGTCAGGATGGCACTGTTTTTCAGTTCGCTTTTCAGAAGTCCTGTATCAGAAAAATCACAGAGCCGGATTCTGCAGCCGGTGCGGGAAGAAAGAGCCTGGGCGGTTTCTTCCGCTCTCCGGTAAAAACGGCTGGTGCTTCTTAAAAACACGGAGATTTCAGCCACGCCGTCCAGAGCGGCCTGAACCAGAATGGCGGTGGCTGCGCCTCCGGCTCCCAGCAGAGTCATTTTTTTCCCGATAATATCATGTCCGGCATGCTTTACGGACATCATATATCCGACTCCGTCCGTGTTGTGTCCCGTGAGGACTCCGTCATCATTGACCACCGTGTTGACGGCGCCGATCAGGGATGCCGCCGGGGAAAGCCGGTCGCAGAGAGATACCATGCGGTTTTTATCCGGCATGGTCAGATTGAAGCCGCGGGCATGAAGGACCTTCAGTCCGTCCACGGCCGCAGGAAGAGCTTCTTCGTTCACATCAAAGGCCAGATAGCGGTAGTCGAGGCCCAGGGCCTTGAATGCGGCATTGTGCATCATGGGTGATATGCTGTGGGCACAGGGACTGCCCAGCAGGCAGACCAGCCCGGTATGTCCGGTAATCATGCGGTTTATCGCCTCCTGAAAAAAATATACGGTAAATAAAGTTTATTATATCAGCCGCCGCCGGAGATTGCAACGGAGAGAAAAGTCTGGTATACTTTCACATATGATTTTTCCGGCACCATGGAACCGTGCGGAGAGCCGGTGTGCAGCAGGAGACGGAACGGCTGCAGGAAGAAAGGAAAGGCCGGAAAAGCGGCGGAAAAACAAAAACGGCGAAAAGAAGAGAAGAGACATGAAGCTGAAACAGCATATTTTTCTGATAGGATTTATGGGGTGCGGAAAGAGCACCAATGCGGCGCGGCTTTCGGAACTGACCGGAGCCGGACGGCTGGAGATGGATGAGGAAATTGTAAAAAGACAGGGCATGGAGATCCGGGATATTTTTTCAAGATTCGGCGAGGAATTTTTCAGGGATCTGGAGACCGGGCTCATTGCGGAACTTGAAACGGCGGAGCCGCTGGTGATATCCTGCGGCGGCGGAGCCGTTCTGAGGGAACAGAATGTACGCATGATGAAGAAAATGGGAAAAATCGTTCTTCTGACTGCGGATCCGGAAACCATATATGAGAGAATCAAGGACAGTACAGACCGTCCTGTGCTCAACGGCCATATGAATCCGGAGTATATCCGGATGCTGATGGAAAAACGAAGAAACCGGTATGAAGCAGCGGCGGATTTTTCCGTGTCCACAGATCGTAAGACGGCAGATGTCATATGCCGGGAAATTCTCGCTCTGGCGGCGGAACAGGAGGAACAGAGGCAGAGGCATCTGTCCGGAGACATAACAGGCCAGGAGAATGAGAAGAGAACCAAAAGAAACGGTGACACGAAGGAAGATTCTGTGATATAATGTGCTGGTAGAGAACAGAAATGTCTTCTGCCCGCGCCGGCAGCCTGAGGGAGCAGGGGCGGAGACGGAAGACGGGGAAAGAAAAACAGAGGGGAGTTACAGAATGATGAAAGCAGCCAATCCGATTCCGCAGGGAAAATATGTTCCTGCCACAAGATTTGAAAACATGATTTTTACCGCCGGCATGACTCCGAGAAACAACGGAGTCCTCATCAGAGAGGGCAAGGTCCGTCTGGAGGATTCCATGGAGGACTATACGGAAGCTGTCCGCCAGGCAGCATCCAATGCGCTGACGGCGGCAGAGAATGTGCTGGAAGAGGGAGAGAAGATTGTACGGATTCTTTCCATCACCGTCTATGTCAATGCGGAAGAGGGATTTACCAAACAGTCAAAACTTGCGGATATCGCATCGGAATATTTCTGCGAAAAACTTGGGGATGCCGGAATCGGAAGCAGAGCAGCCGTGGGAGTGGCTTCTCTTCCGGGAAATGCGCCGGTGGAGATCTCCATCATCGCAGGTGCAGGAAAATAAAAGCACGGCAAAGAACAGTGACAGAAAGAACAGTGACAGAAAGAACAGGGTCTCCTCTGCGCGGCAGAGGAGATTTTTACATAAAAGAAACTGACCGTACCGGGTAAGGTGCGGCAGGCCGGCATGATCCGGAAACAGGATACCGGGAAAACCGGAAGGGAGAGCGGAAAATGGAGACCATAGAGATCCGGGACATTCAGTATGTCCTTGCGGTATGCGAGGAAGGCAGTTTTTCCAGGGCGGCGGAAAGATGCTATATTTCCCAGCCGGCGCTGAGCAAGATCGTGAAGAAGGTGGAAAAAAATCTGGAGACAGTGCTGTTTGACAGGAGTTCCCTTCCTCTGACCGTGACGCCGGAAGGAGAAATTTTCATTGACTATTTCCGGAGAATCCAGGGCCTGTACCGGGAAATGGAACAGCAGAGTGACGAACTGAGAAAAAAGAAGACATGCGATGTGAGGATCGGAGCACCGTCTTTTTTCTGTACTTATGTGCTTCCTCCGATGCTGTCAGCATTCCGCATGGATCATCCGGATTTCAGGTTCCGGCTCATGGAAACCAATGACAGCGATCTGAGGCGGTTTCTCAGATCCGGCATTGTGGATCTGGGAATTTCCGTGGAAGCGTCCATGACATCGGAATTTGATTCCTTTGTGCTTCAGGAGGAAAGAATTCTTCTGGCAGTTCCCAGACAGGCCGGAGCCAACAGGGGACTTGAGCGCTATGCCATGAGCTGCGACGATGTCCTGAACGGCAGGTTCCGGAGTCCGGAGATCCTTCCTGTTCCCATGGAGGCCTTCGCCGGGGAAAATTTCCTGTTTCTGAAGCAGGGAAACGACATGTACAGGAGAGGAATGAGAATATGCAGGGATGCAGGATTTGAACCCAATGTGGTTATGGAGCTGGATCAGCTGATGACCGCTTATTACCTGGCGGATGCCGGAGAAGGGATCACGTTCATGCGGGCGGAAGTCCCCTGCTATGCCGGGCCCACAGAGAACCTGGTGTTCTATAAATTTGACCATCCGGACATGGTCCGTCAGGTGAGGGTATTTCTGGCAGAAAATGCCGGAGCTTCGGAAAAAAAGAAACTTCTGATGGAGTACATCCGGAATTTTTCATTCCCGGCCAGGGAAAATGATGGGGATATTCCATCCGGAACATAACCATATGGAAAAATGGATATTGAAGGGGCCGGAAAACAGGTGGTATGATAAAGCCAGAGGAATCTGTATCAGAATCAACAGAAAACGGAGGAATATTCTATGACGATTCAGGAAAAATTCAGTACACTGGGAATCGATAATGCACCCGGACAGGAGAGTCTTCAGAAGGCGCAGGTTCTGGAACTGAGAGGAGAAAAACTTCCTGGAGTTCCGGTGGATTTCTCCCATGGAGATGTGGATGCCCATGAGCCCATTCCGGGAAGCTTTGAGGTGTTTGCAGAAGGTGTGAAAGAAGGTGCTGCCCAGGCATACACACCGTACCGGGGAAGAAAACAGATCCTGGAAGACCTGGCGGCAAGCCTTTCGGCATTTACCGGAGCGAAGGTTGAGGCGGATAAAAATCTGATTCTGACTCCGGGAACCCAGGGCGCTCTGTTCCTTGCCATGGGAAGCAATATCATGCCGGGAGATAAGGTTGCCATTGTGGAACCGGATTATTTTGCCAACAGAAAGATGGTGGAATTTTTCCATGGACAGCTGGTTCCCATCAAGATGGATTATATGGAAACGGAAACAGGAGCCGGAATCGATCTGGAAGCCCTGGAAGCTGCATTCCGGGACGGCGTGAAGCTGTTCCTGTTCTCCAACCCCAACAACCCGGTGGGATGTGTGTATTCTTATGAAGAGATCTGCACCATCGCGTCTCTGGCAAAGAAGTACGGTGTGACTCTGATTGTGGACGAACTGTATTCCCGTCAGGTATATCCGGGAATCCGCTATACCCATCTCTGTGCCCAGAAGGAAATTCCGGACAATCTGATTACGATTCTGGGGCCGTCAAAGACAGAATCCCTCAGCGGATACCGTCTGGGAGCCGCTTTCGGAACCCCGGAGATCATTGACAGAATGGAAAAGCTTCAGGCCATCATGGCACTGCGGTGCAGCGGATACAACCAGGCTGTGTTCCGTGTGTGGTTCCATGAGCCGGAGGGCTGGATGGAAGACCGTGTGCGGAAACACAAGGAGATCCGTGATGCCATTATGGACAGACTGAAAGGTGTTCCGGGAGTTTCCGCAAGACCTACAGATGGAGGAAGCTATCTGTTCGTGACCATTCCGGAACTGGATGTTTCCCTGCGTCAGTTCATCCGCATTGTCCGTGAGATGGCCGGAGTTTCCGTGACACCCGGAACGGAATTCGGTCCGGAATTCCTTCATCAGTTCCGCATTAATTTCTCCCAGGACAAGGAAAATGCCGTTGCCGCCATGGACCGTCTGCTTCAGATCATGGAACGGTACCGCAGCAGATAGAGAGACAGAGGATGCGGCCAGAAGACGCCGGTACTTTTTGGTGCCGGCCTTCCGGCCGCGGATTTTTTTGCAGAGAGGGGAAAGAAACAATGAAACATAAAATCGCAGCCAGAATGGACCGGATGCTCCCGTCAGGAATCCGTAAAATCAATGAAAAGGCCCTTGCTCTGGAACGGCAGGGCAGACAGATCCTGCATTTTGAAATCGGGCGCCCGGATTTTGACACTCCGGAGTACATAAAGAATGCCTGTATGGAGAGTCTGAAACATGGCGATGTATTTTACACGTCCAATTACGGAGACATGGAGCTGCGCCGTGCCATTGCCGGAAAACTGGAAAAACGCAATCATATTCCCTGCAGCCCTGAAGAGGTGCTGGTGACTGTGGGACTTTCTGAAGCAATCTTTGATCTGCTGTGCACGATTCTGGATGAGGGAGATGAGATCCTGGTTCCGGATCCGGTGTGGATGAATTACGTGAATGTGCCCCGGCTTCTGGGAGCGGTTCCGGTCAGCTATCATCTGAAAGAGGAGAATAATTATCAGATCGATCTGGATGAAATCCGCAGCCATATTACGGAAAAGACCAAAGCCATGGTTATCGTGACGCCCAATAACCCCACAGGCAGTGTGCTGAACCGGGAGATCCTTGAGGGAATCGCCGGACTTGCGGTGCGGGAAGACATTCTGGTGGTTGCCGATGAGATCTACGAGCGCCTGGTCTATGACGGGGCAGAGCATGTGAGCATTGCATCCCTGCCCGGAATGAAAGAGCGGACATTTACGCTCAACGGCATGTCCAAGGCATACTCCATGACCGGATGGAGACTGGGATATGTGGCAGCTCCGGAGGAATTTATTCTTGCCATGAACAAGATCCACCAGCATAATGTGACCTGCGCGCCGTCTTTTGTACAGAAGGCCGCCATTACGGCCCTTACGCAAGAGCACGGAGAAGTGGAGGAGATGGTGAAAGAATACCAGCGCCGCCGTGACTATGCGGTGGAAGCCATCAACCGGATTCCGGAGCTCAGCTGCAGGTGCCCGAAAGGTGCGTTCTATATTTTCATCAATGCAAAAAAACTGGAAATTTCCAGTGAGGCACTGGCAGCATACCTTCTGGAAAAGGCGGGAATCGCCATGGTGCCGGGAAATGTTTTCGGACCGTCCGGAGAAGGGTATCTGAGAATGTCCTTTGCAAACAGTTATGAGAATATAGAAGAAGGAATCCGCCGCCTGGCAGAAGCCGTATCGGATCCGGAGCTCGCCCGGTACAGGAAACAGGCATGACCGCCGGACCGGAAGGGAAAAAGTCAGCGGCAGCCAGAACAGGACGGGAAAGGAGCAGGTATGGCAAAAGTACTGATTTCAGAACAGATCAATCCCTGCGGGATTGAACTTTTAAAAGCAGAAGGTCATCAGGTAACACAGATGGAGACCATAAAGGAAGAGGAACTGGCGGAAAAAATCCGGGATGCAGAGGCACTTCTGGTGAGAATTCTTCCTGTGACAGAGGAAATGATGAGACAGGCACCGAATCTGAAAATCATCAGCAAACATGGTGTGGGTGTGGACAACATTGATCTGAAGGCGGCCAGGGATCTGGGGATTGCAGTTACCACCGCACCGGATGCCAACGGACTTTCCGTGGCGGAGCATGCCATGGCGCTTTTGATGGCGCTGGCAAAAAATCTTGTGCCTGTTTCCGAAGCCTATAAAAAGATCGGGTTCGGAGCCAAGAATTACAGGGAAGGTACGGAAATCACAGGAAAGACCCTGGGAATCATCGGCTGCGGCAGAATCGGAAGCCGGGTCGCATCCATGGCTCACAACGGCTTCGGCATGAAGGTTCTGGTCTATGATCCGTATATAGAAAAAGCCCCGGAAGGAGCAGTCCTTACGGAAGACCGGGAGAAGGTATTCCGGGAAGCGGATTTTCTGACCCTGCACTGCTATCTTTCGGATGAGACCTTCCATTCGGTGGGAGAAAAAGAACTTTCGCTGATGAAACCCACAGCGTATCTGATCAACGCGGCCAGAGGTCCTGTGGTGGATGAGGAAGCCCTGATCCGCGCCCTGAAGGCAGGACAGCTGGCAGGGGCAGGACTGGATGTGACGGAAAAGGAACCTCTGGATCCGGAGAGTCCGCTGTTTTCCATGGAAAATGTCATTGTAACGCCTCATTATGCACCCACCACACGGGAGGCGGCCGTTCAGGTTTCCAGAATTGCGGCGGAAAACATCATCAGCTTTTTTAAAGACGGAACGGCCAAAGGCCGGGTCGTATAAAGGGCCGGAGAAACACATGCCCGGAAAGCAGGAATACAGCATGGGAAAACAGGGAAAAGAAAGCAAATATGCAAGATTTGCGGATATGTGGTATCAGATTGATTCTGCATCATTCAGATATTTTTACCCAAGACTTGCGGAAATCGGACTGACAAGAGGACAGCCCAAAATGCTCCGCTTCCTCGGAACACATGACGGATGCAGACAGAAAGACATTGCGGAGCAGTTCTGCCTGCGGGCCGCATCTGTGTCGGCGATTCTGGATGTCATGGAAAAAGACGGAATGATTGAAAGGCGGCCCAATCCGGAATCCAGACGGGAAACGCTGATTTTCCTGACGGAAGCAGGAAGACAGAAACTGGGACAGCTGGCAGAATTTTATCAGGAGCTGGACCGGGAGGTTTTTCACGGAATGGAGGATTCCGAATTTGAACACATGATGAGTACACTGGAGAAGATCCATCAGGTGCTGACGGAAAAAATACAGTAGGATCCGGGACACAGGACCCGGTGCATGAGAAAGCCATTGTTCACAGACTCAGGCAGTCTGGGGAACAATGGCTTTTTTCCGCAGCAGAAGATGAGCGGCCGGAAATGTCTGCGGGAAAGAAATCAGGAGACCTTGACAGCGGGGAGAGGAGATGCTATATTGATTAATAGTTAGACAAACTAACAGTTAGAAAGAAATAATATTCTGCCTGTAAAACGAAAAGGGAACGGGCAGAAAAAGAGGGAGTGAGAAAACGGCATGCATGGAGTAATCATGCTGGATGTGGCGGGAGTGGCTGCCGGGACGGCTGTCGGGTGTCTGCTGAAAAAACACATAGGAAAGGAACTCAATGAGAGCATGAATCTGGCGCTGGCGGTGATCTGTGCGGCGGTGGGAATCCAGCTTCTGGGGAAAGCGGTTCATATGCCGGCAGCGGTTCTGGCACTGCTGGCCGGCGGGATTCTGGGACATGTGCTGAAAATCGACCGGGGCCTTTCTTCTCTTTCGGGCCGTCTGCCGGCATCCGGAGAAGGAGGGGCGGCCCAGACGCTTCTGGTGGCGTTCAGTCTGTATTGTCTCAGCACCACGGGAATCATAGGAGCGCTTTCTCTGGGATTTGAAGGGGATGCATCGGTACTGACCACCAAGGCCATCATGGATTTTGCCGCTTCTGTATTTTTTGCCGTGGGAAGCGGCTGGGTTCTGGCCCTGGTCAGCATTCCGCTGGCGGCGATCCTCATGGGATTCTATCTGCTGGCAGGGATTCTGATGCCGCATCTGACACCGGAGATGATCGGGGATTTTTCAGCCTGCGGCGGCATGATCCAGCTTTTGAATGCACTCCGCATTGCGAAGCTTCGGAATCCTCCGGTGGCGGATTACATGCCGGCACTGGTTCTGGTGTTCCTGTTCAGTGCTTTCTGGAGCAGTATGGGATAGGAAAGGCCGGCCCATGAGAGACCGGCCCATGGCCGCATCAGAAAAGGGAAAGAAAGGTGAAGGAGGGGAAAGTCATGAAATATCAGGTGGAGAAATACCAAAAAGAACTGACAGATCTGAACCGGGTGATCTGGGAGGCGGCAGAGCTGAAATTTCAGGAATTCATATCGTCTGCGGCTGCAGCCGGACTTCTGGAAAAACACGGATTCCGGGTGGAAACAGGAACGGGGGGACTTCCCACGGCGTTCCGGGCGGTCTATGGTTCCGGGCATCCGGTCATCGGGATTCTGGCGGAATATGACGCGCTGGACGGACTCAGCCAGCAGGAGGGGATGTTTGAAAGATGTCCCAGACCTGAGACAATCCATGGTCATGGCTGCGGCCATAATCTTCTCGGCACAGGGGCCGTCGCTGCCGCTCTGGATCTGAGAGAATATCTGGACCGGAATCCGGGATCGGGAACGGTCATTGTATACGGATGTCCAGCAGAAGAAGGGGGAAGCGGGAAGACCATTATGGCAGGTGCAGGTGTCTTTGATGAGATTGATGCGGCACTGACCTGGCATCCCTGCACCATCAACGCATCCATGGGATGTGCTATGGTGGGAAACTGCCAGGCGTATTTCCGGTTTTCCGGCATAAGCAGTCATGCAGGCAATGCACCCCAGAAAGGAAGGAGCGCTCTGGATGCAGTGGAACTGATGGATGTGGGGGTCAATTTCCTGAGGGAACACATGGAAATGACGGACCGGATCCACTATGCCGTGACCAATACCGGAGGAATTTCACCCAATGTGGTCCAGTCGGAGGCGGAGGTCCTCTACCTGGTCCGCAGCCGGACCAATGACAGCGTGAAAGAGCTGTTTGAACGTGTCTGTGACGTGGCCAGGGGAGCTGCCCTGATGACGGATACGTCTGTGGAGATCCGGTTTGACAAGGCCTGCAGCAACGTGATTCCCAACGAAGTTCTGGGAAGGCTTGCCTATGAACAGATGGTCAGGCTGGGGCCGCCGGACTATACGGACGCGGAGAGAGAATATGTAAGGAAATACAGGGAACTGGCGGGCGAGAAGGCAGTCGCGGAAGACGACGGGGCAGTTCCTCACTATGAAATGGATCAGAGGAGACAGCTGATGGCGGATCACCCCATGGGGGACTTTATTCTGCCCTACCGTCTGGTTTCCGCAGTGCAGACGGGGTCCTCCGATATGGGAGATGTAAGTCAGATTGTTCCTCTTGTTCAGATTGAGACCGCATGCTTTACGCAGGGAAGCCCGGGACATTCCTGGCTCTGGGCAGCCCAGGGCACGTCCTCTTATGCGATGAAAGGTGCTCTGTTTGCCGGACAGGTGCTGTCAGAAACGGCAAAACAGCTGATGGAGCATCCGGAGGTTCTGGAGGCGGCCCGGGAAGAACAGAAGCGGAGAATGGGCGGAAAGCCTTATGTCTGCCCCATACCGGAAGAGTACCGGAAAACAGAGGAAAGGAGCGCGCAATGAGCACAATGGCAGCAGAAAAACGCAGAAGTATCAATATTCATGACATCTTAAAGACATACGAAAAGGAACTGACAGAACTCAATTCCGCGCTCTGGGATCTGGCGGAAATACGGTTTGAAGAGAAGGAGTCGGCCGGACGGATGACAGACCTTCTGGAGCGCCATGGATTTCAGGTGGAGCGGGGCCTGGGGGGACTGCCTACGGCCTACCGGGCAGTCTGCGGAAGCGGACATCCGGTGATCGGACTGCTGGCGGAATATGATGCGCTGGACGGACTCAGCCAGCAGGCAGACAGGACGGAGCCGGCAGCCAGACCGGAGACAAATCACGGACACGGATGCGGGCACCATCTTCTGGGTACGGGAATTCTGGGCGCCGCCCTGATTCTGAAAGAATATACGGACCGGAATCCGGGATCCGGCACAGTCATTGTTTTCGGGTGTCCCGCAGAAGAAGGAGGAAGCGGAAAGACCTATATGGCCAGAGCGGGAGTTTTTGACGGCATCGATGCCGCTCTCACCTGGCATCCCAGCACCATCAATGCGTCCATGACGGGAAGTCTTCTCGCCAACTGCCAGGCAAAATTCCGGTTCCGGGGGAAAAGCAGCCATGCAGGGGCTGCACCTCAGAAGGGAAGGAGCGCCCTGGATGCTCTGGAACTGATGAATGTCGGCGTCAATTATCTGAGGGAACATATGGAGATGACAGACCGGATCCATTATGCCATCACCAATACCGGCGGCGTATCGCCCAATGTGGTCCAGGCGGAGGCAGAGGTACTGTACCTGATCCGCAGCAGAGACAATGACAGCGTGCGGGAGCTCTACCGGCGCGTGGTGAACATTGCCAGAGGAGCCGCCCTGATGACGGGAACGTCCGTGGAAACGGAGTTTGACAAGGCCTGCAGCAACGTGGTGCCCAGTGATGTGCTGGGAAGGCTCATGTATGAAAAAATGCTGGAAACAGGAGTGCCGGAATATACGGAAGAGGAAAAGGAGTACATCCGGAAATTCCGGGCTGTGGTGGGAGATGAGGCGGCAGACCATGATATGGGGCTTCTGCCGGAATTTGATATGGAGACCCGATATGAACTCTGCAGGACTCATCCCATGGGGGATTTCATTCTGCCGTTTGAACCGCAGGATGTGGTGGAGACCGCCTCTTCCGATATGGGAGATGTGAGCCAGATTGCACCGCTGATTCAGCTGCAGTGTGCCTGCTTCTGTCTGGGAACCCAGCCTCATTCCTGGGTTCTGACGGCTCAGGGAAAATCTTCCTATGCGGTAAAGGGGATGCTGTTCGCCGCAGAGACACTGGCGGCAGGTGCCGTGGAGCTGATGGAGAATCCGGACCTTCTTCGGGAAGCGGTGGAGGAGAATGTGAAAAGAAGGGGAGGAAAGCCGTACCGCTGTCCGATTCCGGAGGATGTGGTTCCGCCGGTATTCCGGAAAAACAGGTCATAAAAATTCCGGCAGACCGTCGGGGCCAGGAAGTATCCGGAACGGCAGCCGGACAGCAGCCGGAACCGGAGGCCGGCCTCGGATCCCGCCGGCTGCGGACTGCGTTCTGAACATGTGACACAGACAGGAAAAAGCCGCCGTAAGGCGGCTTTCCGGCTTTTCGGAAGCAGGTTTTCAGAAAGGGGGCAGGAAACGGCCCACGGAAAAATTCCCGGGAAAGGGTCTGGTTCCGGTTCAGCCTAGGGCAGCCAGTTCCCGGCGGAACCGGACAGACTGCTCCACTTTTTTCATCAGGAGATCGAAGGCATCGGGGGTCAGGGACTGGGCACCGTCGCAGAGGGCTTTTTCCGGATCGTTGTGGACTTCGATCATCAGGCCGTCGGCTCCGGCGGCAATGGCAGCCAGGGAAAGGGGTTCCACCATGGAGCGGATGCCTGCTGCGTGGCTGGGATCAACGATAACGGGAAGATGAGTCTTCTGTTTCAGCATGGGAATGGCAGAAATATCCAGAGTATTTCTGGTGGACGTTTCAAAGGTGCGGATTCCCCGCTCACAGAGAATGACGTTTTCATTTCCGCCGGCCAGGATATATTCGGCGCTCATTAAAAGTTCATCCAGGGTATTGGCCAGTCCGCGCTTCAGAAGGATGGGTTTGCGGATTCTGCCCAGTTCCTTTAAAAGCTCAAAGTTCTGCATGTTTCTGGCACCTACCTGAATCACATCCACATCCTCGAACAGGGGAAGGTGTTCAGGACTCATGATCTCAGTGACCACAGGAAGTCCTGTGGCTTTTTTTGCCTCCAGGAGAAGATCCAGTCCCTGTTCGTGGAGACCCTGGAAAGAGTAGGGGGAAGTCCTGGGCTTGAAGGCGCCGCCGCGAAGGAGACGGGCGCCGGATTTTTTCACATCCTGTGCCACCTGGGTGATCTGGGCCTTGGTTTCAATGGAACAGGGGCCTGCAATGACCTGAAAATGTCCGCCGCCGATTTTACTGCCGCAGATATCCACCACTGTGTCTTCCGGATGCATGGAGCGGCCGGCTTTTTTGTAGGGCTCCTTGATCCGGCGCACATCCGCCACCACTTCCATGGCCCTGAGCCAGTCTTCCTGAACGGAAGAGGTGTCTCCGATCAGGCCGATGAGGGATGCGTCAGTGCCTTCCGAAAGATGAAGACGGAAGCCGCGGCCGGTAAGGACCTTTTTCAGTTCTTCCACCTTTCCCGGATTTGCATGTTTTTTCAGAATGATGATCATACGAATACCTCCTGGATATATGGTTTTTCCGTGCAATAAAAAAACCGGTATCCGCCTGCGCAGATACCGGCTCCTGATTTCTTGTTCCCGGCCGATCAGTCCGGGTTCGGAGAGGTGTATTTGCAGCAAGCAAAACAGTCCGCGCTGTAATAATAGCCCGGAAAGTAATAAAAGCCGTAACGTACTGCAAAAATCCTGTTCTCTGACATAGACATTGACCTCTCAATGTAAAATAATTTCATTTATCATAGCGCAGCCCGGAAAAAATGTCAACACTTTTCAGACAAGCGCCACGCTTGCGGCAATGATCTCCACGCACGCCTCCACGCCCAGGAGACCGCTGTTCAGGCAGAGGTGGTAATTCTTCGATTTTCCCCATTCATTTCCGCTGTAATACTGATAGTAGTCTCTGCGCCGGCCGTCAATTTCACGGATACGTGCCTCCATCTGGCGGACGCTGATATCAGGGTCCTTTTCCAGAGAAAGAAGCCGTTCCACGCGTTTTTTCAGGCCGGAACTTATGAAGACATGGAATCCGTCCTCCACGATGACATCGGAGCATCTGCCGATGATCACACAGGGACCTTCATTTGCCAGCTGCCGGATGATTTTTGACTGTATGACAAACAGCTGGTCGGAAACGGGAATTTCATAACGGGTGGAAAACGGATCCACGGTTATGTAGTCATAATCAATCCGTTTGCGGTCTGCAATGATCTCATCATTTGCATGAAACACGTCTTCCGAGATGTTGCTGTCCTCTGCCGCCATGGAAATAAGTTCCTTGTCGTAAAACGGGATTCCCAGTTTTCTGGACAGCCGGAATCCGATTTCACGTCCGCCGCTGCCGAATTCCCGGCTGACTGTAATCACTTTGCTCATATGCGCCGCCTCCCTTTTCTGTTTTGCAGTGACAATGCTGCCTGTCCCTACATCATACCACAGTTTCACGGGATTTCCAAGAATTCTTTTGGCCTCAGGGGGCGGAACACAGGTTTTTCTGGATTTTCCTCCCGGTTTATGCTACCATAGTCTTCGTATATTTTTTCAGAAAGGACGGATAAGACATTGAAGATCAGAGATATTTTGGCACAGGAAAAACCCGTGCTTTCATTTGAAGTATTTCCCCCAAAAGCAGAGGATTCATATCAGGCGGTGGAAAAGGCAGTGGCAGGAATTGCCGGCCTGTCTCCGTCGTTCATGAGTGTGACATATGGAGCCGGCGGCGGCACCAGCCGCTATACGGTGGATATTGCGGCAGGAATTGCCAGAGAATACGGAGTGACCTCTCTGGCCCACCTTTCCTGCGTAACCTCCACAAAGGAACAGGTGAAGGTTATGGCAGAACGTATGAAGGAAAACGGAATCGAGAACATTCTGGCGCTCCGGGGAGATATTCCGGCGGACGGAAACGTGGAAACCGATTATCACTATGCCAGCGAACTGGTCCGTGACTTGAAGTCCATGGGAGACTTCTGCATCGGCGGCGCCTGCTACCCGGAAGGACATGTGGAGTCCAGAAACAAGGAAGAAGATATCATGCATCTGAAGGAAAAAACAGACGCAGGATGTGATTTCCTGACTACTCAGATGTTTTTTGACAATGACATTCTGTATAATTTCCTTTACAGAATCCGGGAAAAGGGAATCACGGTACCGGTCATCGCCGGCATCATGCCGGTGACCAATGCAAAGCAGATCACCAGGATCTGCGCCATGTCAGGCACGGCTCTGCCTGCCAGATTCAGGGCCATTGTGGACAAATTCGGAGAGAATCCGGCTGCCATGCGTCAGGCCGGAGTGGCCTATGCGGCGGAACAGATCATAGATCTCATTGCCAACGGAATCCATGCGGTGCATATTTATTCCATGAATAAACCGGACGTTGCCAGACAGATCAAGGAAAGCCTTTCGGAGATCATGGTCTGATGAAAACGGACAGAAGAGAAGTGTTCCGCTATCTGGGCTACGGGGCACATGAAGCGGATGAAGCCACCAGGCATCTGGCGGAGGAGTGCATCCTGGAACTGGAAGACTGCGTCCGGCCCCGGTTTCTTGTAAAGGAATTTCCGCTGAGGCTTGCGGGCGGAGGCCGTATCGATGCGGGGGCGTTTGTGACGGAAAGCAGGAATCTGGAAAAGAACCTGTCAGGATGTGAAAAAATTCTTCTTATGGCCGCCACGCTGGGAGCTGAGGCAGACCGGCTTCTGTTCCGGTACGGAAAACTCCGCGTGGCCAGGGCGGCAGTCATGCAGGCAGCCGCTGCCGCCATGACAGAAGCCTGGTGCAATGAGATCAATGGAATCTGGAAAGAACAGTATGAAAAAGAAGGGTGGTTTCTGCGGCCGCGTTTTTCTCCGGGCTATGGGGATTTTTCCCTTTCGTGTCAGAAACATATTCTGGACGGCCTGGAGGCGGGAAAGCGGATCGGCATCACTCTGACAGAGGGCGGACTTATGATGCCGTCCAAATCGGTGACTGCAGTGATCGGAGCAGGAAGGGAGCCGTGCCGGTGCGTTTTGGAAGGCTGCGAGGCATGCTCCAGAACAGAATGTGCATTCAGGAGGTAACATGGGAATACTGGAAGAGATCAGACAGAAAAGAATGTTTTTTGACGGCGGCATGGGCAGCCTTCTTCAGGCCAGGGGACTGAAGCCGGGAGAACTGCCGGAGACCTGGAACCTTCTGAAACCGGAAGAAGTGAAGGCCATCCACAGAGAGTATCTGGAGGCAGGGGCAGACATTGTCACGTCCAATACATTCGGTGCCAACCGCTTCAAATTCCGGAAGGAAGACGGATGGGATCTGGAAAAAATTGTGAGATGCGGTGTGGAGCTGGGCCGGGAAGCAGTCTCAGAGACCGGACACGGCTATGTGGCGCTGGATCTGGGTCCCACCGGGAAACTGCTGAAACCTCTGGGAGATCTGGATTTTGAGGAAGCATGCAGTGTATATAAGGAAATTGTTCAGACCGGTGCTGCAGCAGGAGCCGACCTGGTCATCATAGAAACCATGGGGGACAGCTACGAGCTGAAGGCAGCGGTGCTGGCTGCAAAGGAAGCCTGTGATCTTCCTGTGTTTGCCACGGTGACCCTGGATGAAAAGGGAAAAATGCTCACCGGCGGTGACGCAGAATCCGTGACGGCGCTTCTGGAAGGGCTGGGAGCAGACGTCATCGGCTTAAACTGCGGGCTGGGCCCCATTGAACTGCTGCCGTTTCTGAAGCAGATGGCGGCAGTGTCGGAAACGCCCATTCTGGTGAACCCCAATGCGGGACTTCCCAGAAGCGAAAACGGGACAACCGTATATGACATCGACAGTGATACGTTTGCGGAAGCCATGAAGAGAATGGCGGAATCCGGGGCCTGGATTCTGGGCGGATGCTGCGGAACCACGCCGGAACACATAAGAAAGACAAGAAGGCTGTGCAGAGACATTCCCCTGCCGCAGATGGTGAAAAAAGACAGGACCGTGGTTTCTTCCTATTCCCGTACCGTGGTGCTGGGAGACAGGCCGGTGATCATCGGAGAGAGGATCAACCCCACGGGAAAACCCAGACTCCGCCAGGCCCTGAAAGAGCATGACATGGGATATATTCTGGAAATGGGGGCCTCTCAGCAGGAAAACCGTGCAGATATTCTGGACGTGAATGTGGGAGTGCCGGGAATCGATGAGGCGGCGGTCATGGCGGAAACCGTCTGTGAGCTCCAGAGTGTGCTGGATCTGCCGCTTCAGATTGACACCTCCGATACGGAAGCCATGGAACATGCCATGCGCCGTTATAACGGAAAGCCCATGGTCAACTCCGTCAACGGAAAGCAGGAGGTAATGGATGCCGTATTTCCCCTGGTGAAAAAATACGGCGGCGTTGTGGTGGCCCTCTGTCTGGATGAAAACGGCATCCCGGATACGGCGGACGGACGGATCGCCATTGCAGAAAAAATATATGAGCGGGCTGCAGCCTACGGCATCCGGAAAAAAGACATCCTAGTGGATGCCCTCTGCATGGCAGTAAGTTCCGACAGCCGGGGAGCCCTGACAACTCTGGAAACCGTAAGGAGAATCCGGGAAGAACTGGGCGGAAAGACCATCCTCGGTGTTTCCAACGTTTCATTCGGCCTCCCGGTCCGGGAACATATCAATACGGCTTTTTTCCTTCTGGCGCTTCAGGCAGGCCTTTCCGCCGCCATTATCAACCCCGGTTCCCGGGCCATGATGGCAGCGTATGACAGCTTTCTGGTTCTGACAGCCCGGGATGAAAACTGCAGCCGCTACGTGGAGATCTACAGCAGGGAAGAGGCGGAAAGAAAGCTGGAAAAAGCCGGAACTGCTTCAAAAGAAAAGAAAGCGGCAGCGGCCGGGGAAGCAGCGGAGAAAAAGGCACAGGAGAAAGACGAAGCCTCCGCTCTGAAAAAAAGCATTCTCCGGGGATTGTCCAGGGCAGCCGGAGAAGCAGCCGCTGCGGCACTTCAGCATACGGATCCCCTGACTGTCATCAACCGGGAGCTGATCCCGGCCCTTGATGAGGTGGGAAAAGGATTTGAGGCAGGGACCATATTCCTTCCCCAGCTGCTCATGAGTGCGGAAGCAGCCGGAGCTGCCTTTTCCGTGGTGAAGGAAACGCTGGCAGCGTCGGGACAGAGCCAGGAAAAGCGGGGAACCGTGATTCTTGCCACCGTCCGGGGAGACATTCATGATATAGGAAAGAACATCGTAAAGGTGCTGCTGGAAAACTACAGTTTCGACGTGATCGATCTGGGACGTGACGTGGCTCCGGAGACGATTGCGGAGCGGGCGGGGAAGGATCATGTGCCCCTGGGGGGACTCAGTGCCCTGATGACCACCACGGTGCCTGCCATGGCCGCCACGATCCGGATGCTGAGAGAACAGGCCCCCTGGGTGAAAATCATGGTGGGAGGTGCCGTGCTTACCCGGGAATACGCGGAATCCATCGGTGCGGACGCTTACTGCCGGGATGCCATGGCGTCCGTGGAGTTTGCAGTGAAGGTCATGGAATCTCCAAAAACCCCGGAGACAGAGCGATAACGGGAACAGGCCGACGTGTTCCAGCCGCAAGAACTGCTGGATTTTTTTCATGGCTTGCGCTATAATGAAACGTACGGTATATTTTCTGTCTGTGCCGCCCGGAAGCGGCGCTTTCAACACGATTGATCCAAGGAGACAACAGCCAATGGAAAAATTTTTAGATGTAATTACAAAAGAAATGCAGTCTGCCTTTGAAGCAGGCGGCTATGATCCCGGCTATGCGAAGGTGACTCTGTCCAACCGGCCGGACCTGTGCGAATATCAGTGCAACGGTGCCATGGCAGCGGCAAAGGCATATAAAAAGAAACCCATCGACATTGCCACGGAAGTGACGGAGAAACTGAAATCCAGTTCTGTTTTTGAAGAAGTGACGGCTGTGATGCCGGGATTCATCAATCTGAAAATAAGCGCAGGCTTTCTGGCATCCTGCATGAACGGCATGAAGGATGACAGGAAGCTGGGGTTTGAGGAAGTAACGAATCCCAGAACCATTATCGTGGATTACGGCGGAGCCAACGTGGCGAAACCTCTCCATGTGGGACATCTGCGTGCCGCGGTCATCGGAGAGGCCATCAAGCGTATGGGCCGTTTCGTGGGCCATCATGTGACGGGAGACGTGCATCTGGGAGACTGGGGACTCCAGATGGGTCTGATCATAGAAGAACTGAGAGACCGTCAGCCGGATCTGGTTTATTTTGATGAGAATTATACGGGAGAATACCCGGAAGAACCGCCGTTCACCATTTCCCAGCTGGAGGAGATCTATCCGGCAGCCAGCGCAAAATCCAAGGAAAACGAGGAGTTCAGAGCCCGTGCCCAGGAAGCCACCTTCCGTCTTCAGAGCGGATATGCGCCTTACCGTGCCATCTGGCGTCATATTATGGACGTATCTCTGAAGGATCTGAAGAAAAACTACTCCAATCTTCATGTGGAGTTTGATCTGTGGAAAGGGGAGAGCGACGCTCAGCCGTATATTCCCGGCATGATCGATGACCTGATCCGCAAGGGGCTGGCCCATGAAAGTCAGGGAGCTCTGGTGGTGGACATTGCAGAAGAAACGGATTCCAAGGAGCTTCCGCCCTGCATCATCCGCAAATCCGACGGCGCTTCTCTTTATGCCACATCGGACCTTGCCACCATTGTGGAAAGAGAACAGGATTTCCATCCGGATCAGTATATCTATGTGGTGGACAAGCGTCAGGACCTGCATTTCACCCAGGTATTCCGGGTGGCCAAAAAGGCCGGCATCGTAAAACCGGACTGCCGCATGGATTTCGTGGGCTTCGGCACCATGAACGGAAAGGACGGAAAGCCTTTCAAAACCAGGGAGGGCGGAGTCATGAGACTGGAGGATCTGATTGCTCAGATCAGTGATGCCGCCTATGAAAGAATCATGGAAAACCGTACCGTATCCGAGGATGAAGCCAGGGACACAGCCCGTACCGTGGGACTGGCCGCTCTGAAATACGGGGATCTTTCCAATCAGGCCACAAAGGATTATGTATTTGATATTGACCGGTTTACTTCCTTTGAGGGAAATACCGGACCATATATTCTGTATACCATTGCCCGCATCAAATCCATCCTGAAAAAGTATGAAGAGACATGCGGACAGAGGGAAAAGGGACAGATTCTTCCTCCGGAAGGAGAGCCGGAAAAGACGCTGATGCTGGTACTGGCCAGATTCAGCGAGGTTATGGATACCAGTTTCGAGGAACTGGCGCCCCATAAGATCTGTGCCTATATCTATGAACTTTCCAACGCACTCAATCATTTTTACCATGAGACCAGGATCCTTGCCGAGGAAAATGAGGAGAAGAGGGACGGATACATCTCCCTTGTGACCCTTACCAAAGATGTTCTGTGCACCGGCATTGATCTTCTGGGATTTGAGGCGCCGGAACGGATGTAAACGGAGGCATGCATGCAGGTAACCGGACTTTCTTCAGAGACTTTCTGGAAAGGGGAAACTGAGATCAGGGGAACCGCTGCGGACGGGAAAGACGCGTACCGTGTCCGGATCCTCTGCAGAGATGGACAGATCTGTGACTGTACCTGTTCCCGGACAGACGGGGACGGAAATACGGACAGATTCTGTCCGCTGTCCTGCGCGCCGGAGAAAACAGGTGCGGATATGTGCGCCCATGGCCGTGCGGTGCTGGAGGCGTACCTGGAGGAAAAGGAAAAGGCCGGAATGAAGCCGGTTTCCACCTCACAGAAAGTCCGTTTTATGATAAGAGAGTATACAAACCGGGCTGTTGGCCGTATTACGGGAGCCGGGGAGGAGGGCAAAGTGCGCCTTGTTCCCCGGCTCTTTTTTTTCAGAGAGCGGCTGGTGGTCCGCTTTTTTGTGGGGCAGGAAAAACTGTACCCCGTAAAGGATCTGGTGATCTTTTCCCAGGCAATGGAGTTTGAACGCCAGGTGGAATACGGCAGGGGATTTTCTTTTTATCACACACTTCAGGCATTCTGTCCTGAGTGCCGTCCGCTGGTGCTTTTTGTTATGGAAACTGCCGGGGCCTACCGGGAACATTTCAGAGAACTCCGGCGCGGATCCTGGGAAACGGAACCGGTGTTAAAAGAACTGACCCTAGGAAGGGCTGGCATCGAGCGCTTTTTTTCCATTATGGAAGGCCAGACCCTGGAATGCGAGGATTACCGGAAAAAGCCCAGAAATCTGACGGTGAGAAGCCGGAAACCTTCCCTGGAGATCCGTGCGGAACGCATGGGCAGGGACGGGATCCGGATTTCCGTGGACAGGGACCTGATGGCCTTCATGGGGGAACACCGTCTGTTTCTTGCGGATAAAACGGAGATCTGCTGCTGTGATGAAGAGTACACGGAGGCACTGGCGGTTTTTCTGGAGCATATGATCATGGGGCCGGATCCGGAATATGAGGTTTCTGTCAATGACCGCGATATGCCGCTGTTTTATGAGCGGGTTCTGAAACGCCTGGAACTGCTGAAGCTGATACGGGCGGAAGGTGTGGAACTGGATTCCTACAGACCAAAAGAGCTGAAGGCGAGATTTTATTTTGACAGTACGGGACCCGGACAGATTACCATGAGACCGGAACTGTCCTACGGAGATTTTTCCTTTCATCCCGTGGAGGATGAAAACGTACCCAGAGAGATCTGCCGGGATGTACCGGGGGAGTTCCGGGTAAGCCAGGTAATTACACGGTACTTCCGCTGTACCGAGGATGGGACCGGGAATCTGGTGATCCGCGGCGATGATGAAGCCGTATACCGGCTTCTGTCCGCAGGAATGGGAGATTTCATGGAACTGGGTGAGGTGTTCGTTTCGGAATCTTTCCGTAAAGTGCGGATTCTTCCTCCGGTAAATGTGTCAGTGCAGGTCAGAACCGGTGAAAACTGGCTGGATCTGGATGTGGACGCAGGCGGGCTTTCAGGACAGGAACTGGGAGAAATCCTGAAAGCGTATGAAAAAAAGAAGAAATTTTACAGAATGAAGAACGGAGATTTTCTGACGCTGGGCGACGGCGGACTCCTCACGGTGGCCCGCATGGCCGGATGCCTGGATATGGAAAAGGCTCTGGAAAAGGAAGAGACAATCCGGGTTCCCATGTACCGGGCTGTTTTTCTGGACGGACTGTTCAAGGAAGATAAAAGTATTGCATGCAGCCGGGACCAGAGATTCAAGGCCGTGGTCCGCGGAATGAAAAATGTGGAAGACAGTGATTTCGAGGTGCCGGCGGGACTTTCCGGAACACTGAGAGAATATCAGAAAGCCGGATTCCGGTGGCTCCGCACTCTGGATGCCTGCGGATTCGGAGGAATCCTGGCGGATGAAATGGGACTGGGGAAAACCATTCAGGTCATTGCCCTTCTTCTGGATGAAAAGAAACGGGCGGGAACCGGTCCCGTACCTCTGTCCCTGATCGTATGTCCTGCATCTCTGGTGTATAACTGGGAAAATGAAATTTCCGCCTTTGCGCCGGAACTGAAGGCGGCAGCGGCCGCAGGAAATCAGGCGGAGCGGGAACAGATTTTCAGAGAAGTGGAAAACGGAGAGACGGATGTGCTGATTACGTCCTATGATCTGCTGAAACGGGATCTGGACTTTTACCAGGGCCGTGAATTCCGTTTTCAGGTCATTGACGAGGCCCAGTATATCAAAAATTCTGCGACCCAGACGGCCAGAGCCGTGAAGGCGGTCGCGGCCCGAACCAGGTTTGCCCTTACGGGAACCCCCATAGAAAATCATCTGGGAGAGCTATGGAGTATTTTTGACTTTCTGATGCCGGGCTTTCTGTTTACGCGGCAGAAGTTCCGCCGGGTTTACGAAACACCCGTGATGAAAGGGGAAGACACAGAGGCACTCGCGCAGCTGCGGCGTCTGACAGGTCCCTTTATTCTGAGACGTCTGAAAAAAGACGTGCTGAAGGAACTGCCGGACAAGCTGGAGACGGTTCTGTATTCTGCCATGGAGGGAGAACAGAAACGCCTGTATGCGGCAGGGGCCTCTGCTCTGAAAACCCGGCTGGAGGAAGGCGGAAGCGATCTTTCCGAGGACAGGATGCAGATCCTTGCGGAACTGATGCGTCTCAGGCAGATCTGCTGTGAACCGTCTCTCTGCTTCCGGGGATACAGGGGCGGGTCCGCCAAGCTGGAGACCTGCATGGAACTGCTGGAAAACGGAATTCTGGCAGGTCACAAGATTCTTTTGTTTTCCCAGTTTACGTCCATGCTGGATATTATAGGGAAACGTCTGGAAAAGGAAAAGATTCCGTATTATATGCTGACAGGATCCACGCCCAAAAAGGAACGGATGCAGCTGGTGTCTTCCTTTGAAAAAGACGATGTGAAAATTTTCCTGATTTCTCTCAAGGCAGGGGGAACGGGACTGAATCTGACCGCGGCGGATCTTGTGATTCATTATGATCCCTGGTGGAATGTGGCGGCCCAGAATCAGGCCACGGACCGGGCCCACAGGATCGGACAGGAAAAGCAGGTGACGGTGTTCCGTCTGATCACAAAACATACGATAGAGGAAAATATCATGAAACTTCAGGAGAGAAAACGTCATCTGGCGGAGACAGTGGTGACGGAAGGAATGGTTTCCCTGAAGTCTCTGACGAAAGAGGATCTTCTGTCCATACTGGAAGAATGATGCGAAATCGTCAGGAAAACTTAATGAATTCCACAGGAAACTGTGATAGAATGTAAGAACATGCATAAGACGGACCGGAAGATCCGGACAAAAAATGACAGAACGGAGAGAAGCCAATGAAAAAATCCAAGAAAATCCTGGCACTGGGCCTCTGTGTGTGCCTGATGGCGGCACAGGCGGTGCAGACCGTACAGGCCGCATATATACAGCCGCTGGAAACGGCACAGCAGGCAGGTGTTTACGGAGTTTACGGCACGACAGCGGAGTTTTCCCAGGAAGGCCCCGGAGAGACAGGAAACGGAACCCAGAGCCAGAACACCCAGAGTTCCGTCTCACAGAGTGAACCGGGTGCGGCCCAGAATCAGACCGCCGGTCAGAACGGAGCAATACAGGAAGCGCCCGGAAGCGGAGTGAACCAGGGAACCGGTACTGCGCTGGAACCGGGCAGCGCAGAAACCCAGACCACCGGAAGCCTGCCGTCATCAGGTACCTACAGCACCAAAAATCAGGATGCTGCGGGAACCCAGACGGGAAGCGCTTCACAGGCAGCGCAGGAAGCGGCTGCCCAGATTGCGGTTCCGGCTGTTTCCGCAGAGGCAGCCATTCTGTACGATGTGACCCATGACAAGGTGCTTTTTGAGAAAAATGCGGATGAAAAACTGTATCCCGCCAGTATCACGAAACTCATGACGGCGCTGGTGGTTCTGGAGCATGCGTCCATGGATGAGACCGTTACATTTTCCAAGTCCGCAGTCACCAATCTGGAATCCGGAGCGGTCACACTGGGAGTAACGGAAGGCGACCAGATTTCCGTGAAGGACTGTATGTACGGACTGCTGCTGAAATCGGCCAATGAAGTGGCCAACGGCCTGGCCGAGCATGTGGCCGGAAGTGTTTCCGCCTTTGCCGCCATGATGAATGAAAAGGCCAGGGCGCTGGGATGCACAGGCACCAATTTTGTAAATCCCAACGGACTGAACGATCCGAATCACTATACCACCTGCCGGGATATGGCAAAAGTTTCCGCGGCTGCCTTTGCCAATGAAACCATCTGCCAGATTTCCTCCACCATGAGTTATCAGTTCCCGGCCACAAAAAAAGTGAATCAGGTGAGGACCCTGACTCCGGGCCACAAGATGTTATATCCTACCGACTCCAGATATTATGAAGGAATTGTGGGAGGAAAAACAGGATATACTTCTCTTGCGGGAAATACCCTTGTGACCTGTACGGAACGGGACGGTGTCCGCCTGATTGCCGTGGTCATGAAAGCCCAGAGCACCCACTATACAGATACCAAGGCAATCCTCGATTACGGATATGCCCTCAATGCCGCAGGAGCTGTCGGCGGAACCGGCAGGAATCACTGGGTGCAGGACGGAACCGTATGGCACTTTGAACTGGCAGACGGCACCAGACTGAAAAACGGCCGTTATACCATCGACGATGCGGAATTCATCTTTGATGCTTCCGGCAATATGCTGACCGGGTGGCAGTGCATCAACGGAAACTGGTATTTCATGGAAAGCAGCGGCATTCTGGTGAAGAATGACTGGAGACAGGATCAGAACAAATGGTTTTACCTGGGAAGCGACGGGGCCATTGTAAAGAATGCGGTAATTGACGGCCAGTACGTTGTGGGAGAAGACGGGGCCTGGATACAGAACTGACAGAAATCATCAGGAAGGGAGAACAGAATATGAGTGCAGCATTTCAGGTGATGCAGAATTTATATGAAAACAGGAAAACAGGAGAAAAGGCAGTGGGCTGTACCGTCATGGTCAGCGGAGACTTCCAGAAACTTCTGGACCGGATCATGAAAAAACATCCGGAATATAAAGACTATTCCGAGGTGATGGGCGCCATCGTCCAGAGAGGCGTTGCAGAACTCAGCAGGGAGTGACCGGGAGGAACAGAAATTGAATGTTTTCCATGGAATTGCGGCAGGGACGGCAGCAGCAGCCGGTCTCTGCCTGCTTCGTTCCGAGTATGAGAAAAACCAGCTTTCCACGGAAATGTTTGAAATCCGTTCTCCCAAGATCAGAGGAGAAGGAAAAACCCTGGTATTTCTTTCGGATCTTCACAGCAAGGAATTCGGAGACAACAACAGGCGTCTGATTGAAGCGGTCAGACAGGCTGCACCCGATGCCATTCTGGCAGGCGGGGATATGATGATAAGCAGAAACGGAGCCGATGTGTCCGTTCCGCTGCGGCTCCTGAAAGAACTTTCCGGCATCGCTCCTGTCTACTGCGGGGAAGGAAATCATGAAAGCCGGATGAAGTGGAAGCCGGAAGTATACGGTGATCTTTACACCAGATACCGGGAAGCGGCGGAACATACAGGAGCAGTCTGGCTGGCGGACAGCCATGCGGACCTGGGAACGGATCTGACGATTTACGGGCTCAGGCTGGCGGAATCTCTTTACCGGCCGGGATATCCGGAAATGGATCATGCCTACGTTGCCAGACATCTGGGGAAACCGGATCCGGACAGATTTTCCGTGCTGCTGGCTCATTCCCCGATGTTTTTCGAAAATTATGAGGCATGGGGAGCTGATCTTACCCTGGCAGGACATTTCCACGGAGGCACGATCCGGCTGCCGGTACTGGGCGGCGTCATGACTCCCCAGTATCAGTTCTTTTATCCCCGGTGCGCCGGTGCCTTTGAAAAGAATGGCCGCCGCATGATCGTGAGCCGGGGACTGGGAACCCATTCAATCAACATACGTCTCTGGAACAAACCACAAGTTGTAGTGGTTAAAATTCTGAAATAAACTATATTTTGTTAAAAGTCTTTACAGAAAAGATAAAATCTGATATACTCTGGAAAGATGCGCGGAAAGGGGCTTCGGCCTCTTTTTGCGTTCCGGAATCAGAACGGCAGACAACATGGCTTTGAGGTGTGGACATGGAACTTCGGTACAAGCTGGAAACTTTTGAGGGGCCTCTGGACCTGCTCCTTCATCTGATTGAAAAGAATAAAGTCAGTATTTATGATATTCCCATTGCGGAAATCACGGATCAGTACCTGGAATATGTGAGCGGGATGAAAGAAGAATCTCTGGATGTGGTCAGCGAGTTTCTGGTGATGGCTGCGACACTTCTGGATATCAAAGCCAGAATGCTTCTTCCGAAAGAGGTCAGTGAAGAAGGAGAAGAGGAAGATCCCAGGGCAGAACTGGTGGCCCGCCTTCTGGAATACAAGACATATAAATACATGTCCATGGAACTCAGAGATCTGGAAATTCAGGCAGATACGGTATTCTATAAGGAGCCGACCATTCCGCGGGAAGTCCTGAAATATGAGCAGCCGGTGGATCTGGACAGCCTTCTGGAGGGAGTTACTCTGGTACGGCTGAAAAAGATCTTTGATTCGGTCATGAAACGGCAGCAGGACAAGATTGATCCGGTAAGGAGTTCTTTCGGAACCATAAGAAAAGAACCGGTGAGCCTGGAAGAAAAAATTTCTTCGGTCATGGGGTATGCCAGAAAGCACAGAAAATTCAGCTTCCGGGGCATGCTGGAAAAGCAGCCTGACAGAACGGAACTGGTGGTAACGTTTCTGGCCCTTCTGGAGCTTATGAAAATCGGGAAGATTCATCTGACCCAGGAACATCTTTTTGATGATATGTATATCGAAACTCTGGAACCGGAAGGGGAAGAGGAAGAAATCACCGTGGATGTGGAGGAAATCTGATGCAGACAGAGGAGTTGAGAAAGCAGGAAGCTGTGGTGGAAGCCGTGCTTTTTGCCATGGGCCGGTCCGTGGAGATCCGGCAGCTGGCCGCAGCGCTGGAGACCGGTGAGAAGGAAGCCGAAGCAGCGGCGGAACGTCTCAGAGAACGGTATGAGGCAGAAGAAAGCGGGATCCAGGTGGTACGGCTGGAGGACAGTTATCAGATGTGCACCAGATCCCGGTATTACGGAAATCTGATCCGTGTGGCGTCAACGCCCAAAAAGCAGGTGCTTACCGATGTGGTGCTGGAGACTCTGGCCATTATCGCCTATAAACAGCCGGTGACCAAAGCCGACATTGAAAAAATCCGCGGGGTGAAATCAGACCATGCGGTGAACCGGCTCATTGAATATGATCTGGTCTATGAAGCAGGAAGACTGGATGCACCCGGCCGTCCGTCGCTGTTTGCCACCACGGAGGAATTTCTGAGACGGTTCGGCGTGGGTTCCACAGGGGATCTCCCGGAAATGGATCTGGAGAAAAAAGAGGAAATCCGCACGGAAGTGGAGGAAGAACTGAATCTGAAACTGGACCCGGAGGGAAATCTGCAGGAAGAGGCGGATACGGAAGTTTCCGGAGAGGCGGATACCGTCGGCGCATATGCGGGACCAGACGGCTCTGCAGGGGAAGACACAGAAAAAGAAGACACAGAAGATACAGGCACGGAAGATACGGATAAAAAAGAGACAGGTACAGAAGATAGAGATACGGATACAGAAAGGAAACAGGAGGAAGAAACGTACCGATGAAATGTGAGGATATCAAAGTAATAAAGAAGGACGGCACCAGAGAAGACTTCAATGTACAGAAAGTGGTGGTGGCTGTCAATAAATCCGCCAACCGGGCCATGATTACGTTTTCACGGGCAGAAACCAATTTTATCTGCCAGTTTGTGGAGGAAAAGGCAGAGGAACTGGATGTGCCGGAAATTCCCATTGCCCAGATGCACAACATTGTGGAAGGGGCCCTGGAAAGGGTCAATCCGCTGGTGGCAAAAAGCTACCGGGATTACCGGAATTACAAACAGGATTTTGTGCGGATGCTGGATGATGTGTATAAAAAGAGTCAGTCCATCATGTACATCGGGGACAAGGAAAACAGCAATACGGACAGCGCCCTGGTGTCCACCAAGCGGAGTCTGATTTTCAATGAGCTGAATAAATCCCTGTACCAGAAATTTTTCATGACCGTAGAAGAACTGCAGGCATGCCGGGACGGATATCTCTACATTCATGACATGTCCGCCAGACGGGACACCATGAACTGCTGTCTGTTTGACGTCAATGCGGTTCTCACCGGCGGCTTCGAGATGGGAAATCTCTGGTATAACGAGCCCAAGACCCTGGACGTGGCTTTTGATGTCATCGGCGACATTGTTCTCAGCGCTGCCAGTCAGCAGTACGGCGGCTTTACGGTTCCCAGTGTGGAAAATATCCTGGCGCCCTATGCGGAAAAGTCCTATGAAAAAAACATCAGGAAATACATGGATCTGGGCATCGGCAAAGAAAAGGCAGAGGAGATTGCCTGGCATGATGTGGAGAGAGAGATGGAACAGGGATTCCAGGGCTGGGAATACAAGTTCAACTCCGTGTCATCCAGCCGCGGGGATTATCCGTTTATTACCATGACCGCAGGCACCGGTACCAGCCGGTTTGCAAAAATGGCTACCATTACCATGCTGAACGTCAGAAGAAAGGGACAGGGAAAGGACGGACATAAAAAGCCGGTTCTGTTTCCGAAAATTGTCTTTCTGTATGATGAAAAGCTTCACGGGCCTGGCGGAGAGCTGGAAGACGTGTTTGAGGCAGGCATCGAGTGCTCTTCCAAAACCATGTATCCGGACTGGCTTTCCCTGACCGGAGAAGGTTATATTGCCAGCATGTATAAAAAATACGGGAAAATCATAAGTCCCATGGGCTGCAGGGCGTTTCTGTCTCCCTGGTATGTGCGGGGAGGAATGGAGCCGGCGGATGAAAAGGATGAGCCTGTCTTTGTGGGACGGTTCAATATCGGCGTCGTAAGCCTTCACCTGCCCATGATCCTGGCAAAGGCAAGGCAGGAAAGCCGGGATTTCTACGAAGTTCTGGACTATTATCTGGAACTGATCCGGAAGATCCACATCCGGACATATGCATACCTTGGGGAAATGAAGGCATCCACCAATCCGCTGGCTTACTGCGAAGGCGGTTTCTACGGCGGTCATCTGGGGCTGCATGACAAGATCAAGCCTCTTTTAAAGACCGCCACGGCTTCTTTCGGAATCACGGCTTTCAATGAACTGCAGCGGCTGTATAACGGAAAATCTCTGGTGGAAGACGGTGCATTTGCCCTGGATGTGCTGAAACATATCAATGAGAAGGTAAACCAGTTCAAGAAAGAAGACGGAAACCTGTATGCCATCTATGCGACCCCGGCGGAGAATCTCTGCGGCCTTCAGGTAAAACAGTTCAGGGAAAAATATGGAATTGTGGAGAACGTATCCGACAGAGAATATGTCAGCAACGGATTTCACTGTCACGTGACAGAGGACATCACCCCCATTGAGAAACAGGATCTGGAATACAGGTTCTGGGAACTGTCCAACGGCGGAAAGATCCAGTATGTGAAATATCCCATCAGTTATAATAAAGAAGCGATCCGTTCTCTGGTGCGCAGGGCCATGAAAATGGGATTTTATGAAGGCGTGAATCTGTCGCTGGCATACTGTGACGACTGCGGCCATGAAGAACTGGATATGGATGTGTGCCCGGTATGCGGAAGCCGGAATCTTACCAAGATCGACAGAATGAACGGCTATCTCAGCTACTCCAGAGTCAAAGGGGATACCCGCCTCAATGACGCAAAAATGGCGGAGATTGCCGAGCGGAAAAGCATGTAAAGGGCTGGAAAGGAGTCTGTGTTGCGTTACCATAATATTACCAAGGATGATATGCTCAACGGAGATGGTCTCCGTACCGTCTTATGGGTGGCAGGATGCACCCATGGATGCAAAGGATGCCACAACCCGGTGACCTGGGATATTCAGGGAGGAATTCCTTTTGATGAAGCGGCCAGGGAGGAACTGTTTGAGGCTGTTTCCCGTCCTCACATGTCAGGGGTTACATTCAGCGGCGGAGATCCGCTGCATCCGGAAAACCGCCGGGAGATCGGAGAACTGATCCAGGAGATCCGGGAGCGGTTTCCGGAAAAAACCATCTGGCTTTATACCGGATTCACATGGGAAGAAATCCGGGATCTTCCGTTTATTGCCATGACAGATGTGGTGGTGGACGGAAAATTTGTGGAGGAACTGAAAGATGGAAGCCTCCACTGGAAAGGAAGCTCCAACCAGCGGGTCATTGATGTGAAAAAAACCCTGGAAACCGGAAATGTGGTTCTTCACGACTGAGATCCGGACGGAAGAACAGCAGGAGAATAAAACCGGAACAGCAGAATAGTTCTTCGGGAAAACAGAAAGGGAGTGTCGCAAAATCATCAAAATAGATGATTGAGCGGCACTTCCGCTCGT
>CABSIM010000003.1 GCA_902477765.1 uncultured Clostridiaceae bacterium
GACGTCAGGGAGGCTTCCAGGGGAACCGTGACGGACGTCAGGGAGGCTTCCAGGGGAACCGTGACGGACGCCAGGGAGGCTTCCAGGGGAACCGTGACGGACGCCAGGGAGGTTTCCAGGGGAACCGCGACGGACGTCAGGGAGGCTTCCAGGGGAACCGTGACGGACGTCAGGGAGGCTTCCAGGGAGGCCGCGACGGCGGCAGGGGACTGAACATTCCGAAGCCGTCCTTTGACGCACCTATTTCCCAGAAACAGCAGAATACCAAGGCCAGCAAGAACGCCTATAAGAAAGAGCATGATGCCAAGAAGGATCACGACGAGGAGATGAAGGCCAAGAGCGGAAAGGGCGGAAAGAACATCAAGGCGCCCGTTATGCCGCCGCAGCCCAAAAAGGAAGAAAAGGTCGAGGAAATCAAGACCATCGTGATTCCCGAGGTTATTACCATAAAGGAACTGGCGGAGAAGATGAAGCTTCAGCCGTCAGCCATCGTAAAAAAACTGTTCCTGCAGGGAACCATCGTTACCATCAACCAGGAGATCGACTTTGACAAGGCAGAGGAGATCGCCATGGAATACGATGTGCTCTGTGAGAAGGAAAAGAAAGTCAATGTCATTGAGGAACTTCTGAAAGAAGAAGAGGAAGATGAGAAAGATATGGTTCCCAGACCTCCGGTCATCTGTGTTATGGGCCATGTCGACCATGGCAAGACCTCTCTTCTGGATGCCATCCGCCAGACCAACGTGACGGCAAAAGAAGCAGGCGGAATCACCCAGCACATCGGTGCTTATGTGGTGGAAGCCAACGGCCAGAAGATCACGTTCCTGGATACGCCGGGCCACGAGGCATTTACGGCCATGCGTATGAGAGGCGCACAGGCAACGGATATCGCCATTCTGGTGGTGGCTGCCGATGACGGTGTGATGCCGCAGACCGTGGAAGCCATCAACCATGCCAAGGCAGCCGGCGTGGAGATCATCGTGGCAGTCAACAAGATCGACAAACCCAGTGCCAACGTGGAAAGGGTGAAACAGGAACTTTCCGAATATGAGCTGATTCCCGAGGACTGGGGCGGCAGCACTGTTTTTGTTCCGGTTTCCGCCCATACCAAGGAAGGAATTCCGGAACTGCTGGAGATGATTCTTCTGACGGCAGAAGTCAAGGAACTGAAGGCCAACCCCAACAGAAAGGCAAGGGGTCTTGTGATTGAGGCACAGCTGGACAAAGGAAAAGGTCCGGTGGCTACAGTTCTGGTGCAGAAAGGAACTCTGAGAGTGGGCGATGCCATCGCTGCAGGTTCCTGCTACGGCAAGGTCCGCGCCATGATGGATGACAAGGGACGCAGAGTGAAGGAAGCCGGTCCGTCCACGCCTGTGGAGATCCTGGGACTGGGTGATGTGCCCAATGCCGGTGAAGTGTTTGTTTCCACACTCAACGAAAAAGAAGCGAGAAGCTTTGCAGAAACCTTTATTGCAGAAGGAAAGAATAAACTGATCGAAGATACCAAGGCAAAACTGTCCCTGGATGACCTGTTCTCCCAGATCAAGGCCGGAAACGTAAAAGAACTGCCCATCATTGTAAAGGCAGACGTTCAGGGTTCCGTGGAAGCAGTAAAGCAGAGCCTTGTGAAGCTGTCCAATGAAGAAGTGGTGGTGAAGGTGATCCACGGCGGCGTGGGAACCATCAACGAGTCCGACGTGACGCTGGCATCCGCATCCAATGCAATCATCATCGGCTTCAATGTCCGTCCGGATGCCACTGCCAAGTCCATTGCCGACAGGGAAAAAGTGGATGTGCGTCTGTACCGTGTCATTTACCAGGCCATTGAAGATGTGGAAGCAGCCATGAAGGGCATGCTGGATCCCATCTATGAAGAACAGGTTACCGGCCACGCTGTTGTCCGCCAGACCTTCAAGGCATCCGGAGTGGGCGTGATTGCAGGTTCCTACGTGCTGGACGGCAAGATCACCCGCGGCAGCAAAGCGCGCATCACAAGGGACGGAGAAAAGATCTTCGAAGGTGCCCTGGCTTCCCTGAAGCGATTCAAGGACGATGTGAAAGAAGTCAACGCAGGCTACGAATGCGGCCTTGTGTTTGAAGGATTCAGCGACCTGAAGGAAGACGACATGATCGAGTCCTATATCATGGTGGAAGTTCCCAGGTAGGAAGGAGCAGCATGCGCAAAAACAGCATTAAAAATACAAGGATCAACGGAGAAGTACAGAAAGCTCTGAGCGATATCATCCGCTCAGAGCTGAAGGATCCGCGGATCCATCCCATGACCAGTGTGGTACTGGCACAGGTAACGCCGGACCTTAAATTCTGCCGCGCCTATATCAGCGTTCTGGCAGATGAGGAAACGGCCAGGGAGACCGTCAGAGGTCTGAAAAGCGCCGAAGGGTTCATAAGAACCAAACTGGCCAAAATGGTAAATCTGAGAAATACGCCGGAAATCACGTTTGTTCTGGATCAGTCCATCGAATACGGAGTCAGAATGTCAAGACTCATTGATGAGGTGACCAGGGATCTGAATGAAGAAGAGGAAGGCGCACAGGAAGACGGTTCCGCGGAAGAGTAGGAGAGAACCGGAAAGGAGGAGGTCTGTGGCAAGTCTGCAGGAAGCATTGAAAGGAAAAAAGAGTGTCGTGATCCTGGGTCATGTGAATCCGGACGGCGACTGCATCGGGTCCTGTCTGGGACTTTACAACTATCTTCTGGAAAATTACAGAGACATGGAAGTTTCCGTCTATCTGGAAGCCATGCCGAAGAAATTCGGCTATCTGAAGGGATACGGGGATGTACACCATGAGTATGAACCGGGGAAAACCTTTGAGCTCTGCATCACACTGGATGTCAGCGATGTGCCGAGACTGGGAGGATTTGCCGGATATCTGGAAACCGCCGGAGACAGTTTCTGCATAGATCATCATATTACAAACACCGGTCTTGCGGCAGTAAATGTCATAGAAGGAAGTGCCAGTTCATCCTGTGAAGTGCTGTTCGGACTCCTGGATGAGGAGAAAATCAGCCTGGCGGTGGCCGAATGTCTGTATACAGGCATTATCCATGACACCGGAGTGTTCAAATACAGCAGTGCCTCCGAAAAAACCATGGAAATTGCCGGGCGTCTGATGAAGATGGGAGTAAATTTCCCCCAGATCATTGATGACAGTTTTTACCGGAAGACCTACGGACAGAACCGTCTGCTGGGCAATACACTTCTGAAAAGCGAACTGGTGTTAAACGGAGCCTGTATCTGGTCTCTGGTAACCAGAGAGGAACTGGAACGGTTTGGCTGTACGGTGAAAGCCGTGGACGGAATCATTGACCAGCTTCGGGTAACAGAAGGCGTGGACTGTGCGGTTCTCCTTTACGAGACCGGAAATCCGGGAGAATATAAGGTCAGCATGCGTTCCAATTCAGACCTGGATGTGAGCCGGATCGCTGCCGGCTTCGGCGGCGGCGGACATGTCAAGGCGGCAGGCTGCACCATGCAGGGAGAACTCCGTGAAGTTCTGAAGAATGTGACGGATGCAGTCGGCAGACAGCTGGAGCAGATCGGAAGGATACAGGCCGGGTGAGATCATGTATGACGGAATCATAAATGTATACAAGGAAAAAGGCTTCACATCCCATGATGTGGTGGCCAGAATGCGGGGAATTCTGGGCCAGAAGAAAGTAGGCCATACGGGCACTCTGGACCCGCAGGCGGAAGGCGTGCTTCCGGTATGCGCAGGAAAAGGCACCAGGCTCTGCGATATGCTGACAGACCGGGACAAAACCTACCGGGCCGTGCTGCTTCTGGGAACGGTTACGGATACGCAGGATACCAGCGGAACGGTGCTGGAAACGCGGGACACGGGATTTCTGACAGAAGAAGCCGTCCGGGAAGCCATTCAGTCTTTTACGGGGGATTACCTGCAGATTCCGCCGATGTATTCGGCGCTGAAAGTGAATGGAAAAAAACTGTATGAACTGGCCAGGCAGGGCATGGAAGTGGAGCGGGCGGCAAGACCTGTGAAAATTCTGGAAATCCGGATTGAATCCATGAACCTGCCGGAAGTGGTCATGACAGTATCCTGCTCCAAGGGAACCTATATCAGAACCCTGTGTCACGATATAGGAAGGAAACTGGGATGCGGAGGCTGCATGAAGGCACTGGTCAGAACAAGAGTCGGAATATTTTCCATAGAGAACAGTATTACGCTGGACATGCTGGAAAAACTGAAAGCAGAAGGCAGACTTTCTGAAGCTGTGATTCCGGTGACCGAGATGTTTTCCGGTCTCAGGAAGATACGGTCGGACAACGGAACCCTGGATCGACTTCTTCAGAACGGCAATCCGTTCCGGAAGAAGGAAAGTCCGGAGCCGGAAGACCGGGAATCCTTCCGGGTGTATGATTCCCGGGATATGTTCATCGGGATCTATGAATTCAGGAAGGAAAAGCAGATGTACTGTCCGAGAAAAATTTTCCTGGGAGGAAACTGACATGCAGTATATTGCAGGAACCAGAGAATTTCAGATTGACGAACCTACGGTGGTCAGCATCGGAAAATTTGACGGACTTCACAGAGGGCACAGGAAACTTCTCAAGGAAATGCTCCACTGGAAAGAGCAGGGATTCAAGGTGGCGATTTTCACCTTCTCCACGCCGCCGGGAACGCTTGTGAAGAAAAAGAAGCAGACGGTGATCATGACCAACAGGGAAAGACAGCAGCTGCTGGAGCAGGCAGGTGTTGATTATCTGGTGGAATACCCGTTTGACGAAGATGTGTGCCGTATGGATCCGGAACAGTTCGTGGCCGGAATCCTTACAGGAAAAATGAATGCAGAGGTGATTGTCACGGGACCTGACTGCCATTTCGGCTATCAGGCAGCCGGTGACAGAGAACTGCTGGAGCGGCTGGCGCCCCGGTATGGCTACCGGTTTTTTGTGGTGGACAAGGAGCGGGACGGTGACAGGATCATCAGCAGCACATATATCAGGGAAATGCTGGCAGAGGGCAATGTGGAAAAGGCCAATTCTCTGCTGGGGTATCCCTATTTTGTGAGCGGAACGGTGTGTCACGGCAATTCCATCGGCCATTCCAGACTGTACCCCACAGCCAATGTGATTCCGGAGACGGAAAAACATCTGCCGCGGTACGGAGTCTATGCAGCCCGGGTAATCCTGGATGGAATCAGTTATGCCGGCATTACCAATGTGGGAGAAAAACCCACCATCGAGGGGAAGAATCCTGTTGGAGTGGAAACATACCTCTTTGACTTTACGGAAGATATCTACGGAAAGCCCATACGGGTGGAGTTTGAAACCTTTATCAGGCCGGAAAAGAAGTTTTCTTCGATTTCTGATCTGAAAGGACAGCTGAGCCGTGACATTGAAACGGTCCGAACATATTTTGAGAAAGGAAAATAAATGGGAATTAAGGAGTACAGAAAGTATCTGGCAATCGGAGGAACTGCGGCAGCGGTCTGCCTTTTCGTAAAGTATTTTGAGCAGATCCTCGGCGCAGGAGCCATGGTCCTGCGTGCCGCCGCACCGCTTTTGGTAGGGTGTGTCATCGCATATGTGCTCGACATCCTGTTGAAAAAAATAGAACGTCTGTATTTTCCGGGATCCCGGAATAAAGGAATCATAAAGAGCCGGCGGCCGGTCTGCATCGTTCTGTCGCTGTTCATCCTTTTTACGATTCTGTCGCTGGTGGTCAATCTGGTGGTTCCGGAACTGCTTTCCAGTATCCGGCTGATTACCGATGAGATACCGCCGCTTCTGGAGGAGATCCGAATCTGGGCCATTTCACATTCCAGTGAAATTCCGTCTTTCCAGGATGCGCTGGAATCCATGAATGTGGACTGGCAGGATATGGCCAGAAAGACCGTAAACTTTGTTCTTACCGGAGCCGGAGGAATTTTCAATTCCATTTTCGCGCTCCTTATGGGAGTATTCGGTAAAGCAGCACAGACCCTGATCGGTCTGATCTTTGCCATTTATCTTCTCAGCAGCAAGGAAACCATAAAGATGCAGATGGAGCGCCTGATGAAAGCCACCATGAAACCTGCAACAAGAAAGACCGTGTTTTATGTGCTGGGGACGCTTCATTCCACATTTACCAGTTTTATCACCGGCCAGTGCATGGAAGCGGTGATCATCGGGATACTCTGTGCCCTGGGGATGTCGGTTCTGCGGATTCCTTACGCAGTGATGACCGGAGCCGTGGTGGGAGTGACTGCCCTGATTCCGGTGGTGGGGGCCTATATCGGAGCCGTGGTGGGAGCTTTCATGGTATTCACCGTCAATCCGGTTCAGGCGCTGCTGTTCCTTGTATTTCTGGTGATCCTTCAGCAGGTGGAAGGCAATCTGATCTATCCCAAGGTTGTGGGAGGCTCCATCGGGCTTCCCGGAATCTGGGTTCTGGCCGCGGTTACCGTGGGCGGAGGCGTCATGGGGGTAGGCGGAATGCTGCTGGGAGTGCCTCTGGCTGCCTCCGTTTATAAGATGGTGGGAGACGGCGTGGCCCGCAGACTTGACGGAAAAGGAAAGGGACAGCTTCAGGAAGGAGATTAGACTGGATGGAAGGAGAACAGAAAACTCCGGGCCGCGGCAGAAGCCGCAGGCAGACCGGAGAGAGAAAACAGGCAGAGAAGAAAGAACGCAGAATAAAAATTCTGGCTGCGGCCGGAGCGGCGGTTCTTCTTCTCGGGGGGATCGGCTTCGGAGCCTATATCCATGTGGCAAGAAAGTATGAAACTGTTTTTTTCCCCAATACGGTTATCAACGAAATCGACGTATCAGGCAAAACCGTGGAGGAGGTCAAGGAAGAAATTTCTTCTGGCATTGAGACATATCAGCTGACAATCCGGACCAGAGACGGAAAAGAAGGCGTGATTGACGGAAAGGACATCAATCTCCGATCGGAGTTTGACGGAAGCCTGGAAACATATCTGGAGGATCAGGACACCATGGGATGGGCGTTGCGTGGAAATTCTTCCTCTTCCTATGAAATTGAAACCATGATCGTCTATGATGAAGAACTTCTGAAGAATAGTCTGGAGGCCATGGATTTCATGGATCCGGAAACCATGCAGGAACCGGAAAATGCCCGCCTGTCAGACTATGACAGTTCCATCAGGGGGTACCGGATTGTGGAGGAGGTTCCGGGAACGAAACTGAATGCGGAAAAAACGGAGGAAGCCGTAAAGAACGCGGTTATGGGCCTTAAGACCCGGCTGGATCTGGATGAGGCCGGATGCTATGAAGAGCCGGAGATTACAGCGGATGACGAGACGCTGAAGGAAATCTGCAATACAGCCAACAAATACACCGGGGCTGTGGTAAATCATACGTTCGGGGATGTGACGGAAACCCTGAACGGAGATGAAATACATAAGTGGCTGATTTTTGACGGGGACAGCGTGACCCTGGATTCGTCGGGGGCTGCTGCCTATGTAAAAGAACTGGCATCCAAATATAATACCGCCTATAAGCCCAAAAAACTGAAGACATCCTATGGGGAAACCGTAACGATCACCAAAGGGAATTACGGATGGAGGATCAATCAGGAAAAAGAGGCTGCTGCGGTTCTGGAAATTGTGAAGGCAGGAGAACAGAAAACAAGGGAACCTGAATACTCCCAGACGGCTGCCAGCCACGGTGCCAATGATTACGGCACTACCTATGTGGAAATCAACCTGACGGCACAGCATCTGTTCTTTTATAAAGACGGGAAACTCCTGGTGGAATCCGATTTCGTATCCGGAAATGAATCCAAGGGATGGTCAACGCCCTCCGGAGCCTATCCGCTGACTTATAAAGAGCGGAATGCGACTCTGAAAGGAGAGGGATATGCCACACCGGTATCCTACTGGATGCCCTTCAACGGCGGAATCGGCATGCATGACGCGTCCTGGAGGAGCAGTTTCGGAGGCAGCATATATAAGACCAACGGTTCTCACGGATGCATTAACCTTCCGCCGGAGGTGGCCAGGGTGATCTATGAAAATATTTCCGCCGGCATGCCGGTGCTCTGCTACCACCTGGAGGGAACCGAGTCAGGAACCACCACCAAACCAGGAGAGAACGGACAGTCTGCGGAGCCTGAGACCACGGCGCCTGCAGCCACGGAACCTGAGACTACGGCACCTGCGGCTACGGAGCCTGAGACCACGGCACCTGCAGCCACAGAGCCTGAGACCACGGCGCCTGCAGCCACGGAACCTGAGACCACAGCGCCTGCAGCCACGGAACCTGAAACCACAGCGCCTGCAGCTACGGAACCTGAGACCACAGCGCCTGCCGGACCCGGCTTTGAGCCGGATCCCGGTGAGCCGGAAGCAGGTCCCGGAGGACCGGGCTTCTAAACAGAAGAGAATATGAAATAGATGCGGAAAAGAGTGAAATGCATCAAAATTAAATGAAATTCCGATTTACATTTACCGGATGGTATGCTATAATCACAACGTATCTATGGCGCCGGCGCTCAGTTCCCTGGTATCTCCGGCCGGAACTTGGTGAACGGTAAGAATTTATAAAATTAAGGAGGAAATCGCAATGATTTCTAAGGAAAAGAAAGCAGCTCTTATTGCAGAATACGGAAGAAAGCCGGGCGACACAGGTTCTCCCGAAGTTCAGATCGCAATTCTCACAGCACGCATTTCCGAGCTGACAGAGCATCTGAAGGCTAACCCCAAGGATCATCACTCCAGACGCGGTCTTCTTATGATGGTAGGTCAGAGACGTGGTCTTCTTGACTATCTGAAGAAAACAGATCTGGAAGGATACCGTGCTCTTATTGAGAAGTTAGGCATCAGAAAGTAACAGCAGATATGAGGGCGGGGGCAGGACGAGTGCCCCGCCCTCGTTTTGTAAACAAAAGGCGGAAGATAAATCCGAGACCGCTAAAGCGTACAGGAGCCTATCCTGCATGGTTTAGTAGTTTCGGCTTCTTCTGCTTTAAATATGAGAAAAGGAGATAAGCCATGTTCAAGAGTTTTTCCATGGAACTTGCAGGCAGGACCCTGACCGTTGAGGTGGGCCGCGTTGCAAAGCAGGCAAACGGTGCAGCATTCATGCACTATGGGGATACGGTTGTTCTTTCTACCGCCACCGCATCCGACAAACCCAGGGATGGAATCGATTTCTTCCCGTTAAGCGTAGAATTTGAAGAGAAACTGTATGCCGTGGGCAAGATCCCGGGCGGATTCACCAAGAGAGAGGGAAAGGCTTCTGAAAATGCGGTTCTTACGGCCCGCGTGATTGACCGTCCCATGCGTCCGCTGTTCCCCAAGGACTACAGAAACGACGTGACTCTGGACAATGTGGTCATGTCTGTGGATCCTGACTGCAGCCCGGAACTGACTGCAATGCTGGGTTCCGCCATTGCCACCAGTATTTCCGATATTCCCTTTGACGGTCCCTGCGCTACGACACAGGTAGGCCTGATCGACGGGGAATTTGTCATTAACCCCACTGCAGCCCAGAAAAAGATTTCCGATCTGGCACTTACGGTTGCCTCCACAAGGGAAAAGGTCATCATGATCGAGGCCGGAGCCAATGAGGTTCCCGAGGATGTGATGATTGAGGCAATCTTCAAGGCACACAGCGTGAACCAGGACATCATCCGGTTCATTGACACCATTGTGGCAGAATGCGGAAAACCCAAGCACTCCTATGAAAGCTGCGCGGTTCCGGAAGAACTGTTTGCGGCAATCCGGGAGATCGTCCCGCCGGCTGAGATGGAAGAGGCTGTTTTCACAGATGACAAGCAGACCCGTGAGGAGAATATCCGTCAGATCACCGCACGCCTGGAAGAGGCATTTGCTGAAAACGAGGAGTGGCTGCCGTTAATCGGAGATGCTGTTTACCAGTATCAGAAGAAGACAGTCCGTAAGATGATCCTGAAAGATCACAAGCGTCCTGACGGACGTAAGATCGATGAAATCCGTCCTCTGGCAGCAGAAATCGACATTTTGCCGAGAGTTCACGGTTCCGGCATGTTCACGCGCGGTCAGACACAGATTCTCAATGCCTGCACCCTGGCGCCCCTTTCCGAGGCACAGAGGCTGGACGGACTGGATGAAAACGAAACCACAAAGAGATATATGCATCACTATAATTTCCCGTCCTTCTCCGTCGGTGAGACCAAGCCGTCCAGAGGACCGGGACGCCGCGAAATCGGTCACGGCGCACTGGCAGAGCGTGCCCTGGTGCCGGTTCTGCCTTCTGAGGAAGAGTTCCCCTATGCGATCCGTACCGTATCCGAGACAATGGAATCCAACGGTTCCACTTCTCAGGCCAGCATCTGTGCTTCTTCCCTGTCTCTGATGGCAGCAGGTGTGCCCATCAGGACCATGGTGGCAGGTATTTCCTGCGGACTTGTGACAGGTGAGACCGACGATGATTATCTGGTTCTGACAGATATTCAGGGACTCGAGGACTTCTTCGGCGATATGGACTTTAAGGTAGGCGGAACCCATAAGGGAATTACGGCGATTCAGATGGATATCAAGATCCATGGTCTGACCCGTCCCATCATTGAGGAAGCCATCAGACGCTGCCGTGAGGCACGTCTCTATATCATGGACAATGTCATGGCTCCGGTGATTTCCGAGCCGAGAAAGGAACTGTCCAAATATGCTCCGAAGATCACCCAGATCACCATTGATCCGCAGAAGATCGGCGATGTGGTCGGAAAACAGGGCAAGGTCATCAACAAGATCATTGAAGAGACCGGCGTGAAGATCGACATTACCGATGACGGCGCCGTTAATGTCTGCGGAACGGATCAGGAGATGATCGACAAGGCAATTTCCATCATCAGAAACATTGTCACCGAAGTGGAACCGGGCATGATCTTCACAGGAAAAGTAGTCCGCATGATGGACTTCGGCGCCTTCGTGGAACTGGCTCCCAACAAGGACGGCATGGTGCATATTTCCAAGCTGTCTGACAAGAGAGTGGCAAAAGTGGAAGACGTGGTGAAAATCGGCGATGAGGTGACTGTAAGAGTCATCGAAGTGGATCGTATGGGAAGAATCAACCTGACCATGCGTCCGGAAGATATGACGGCTGATCTGGAGAAACTCACAAAACCGGAAAGACGCGAGAGAAGCGACCGGGGAGAGAGAAGAGACCGCGGAAGCCGTCCCGACAGAAGAGAACAGAAGAAAGACGGCGAATAGGATCCGGGGGGCGCATGCCTCAGGAAATGACGGCGGAGTATCAGGCAGATGCTGCAGATGCGGCATCTGCCTTTTTTCGTGTACCAGAAAACGCCGTCCTGCATGCGGTAAGAAAAAAGAAAAATATATTTTCCGGAAAAGTATTGCATGGAAGAGGATTTCCTAGTAGGATGCAATCATCAGGAACCGGATGTCCATATCGCGTCATATCCGGGACGGCGAAAAGACGGAAACCGGTTCTGATCCCAGCGGAAAAGGGAAAGGGGAGGAATGAGCATGATTACCATCTTCAACAGGAAGGAACTGGCAGTGACCTATTCTCTGGCGGAAAAATCCCGCATCGAAGACATACTGGCCTTCAACGGGATTCCTTATTATACAAAGGCATCCGGCAGAATGGGGGGACTGGGAGGCTCCCGGGCCCGCACCGGGTCCATGGGACAGAATATGCAGCTGGAATATGAATACAGGATCTTTGTTCAAAAAAATCAGCTGGAACTGGCGGAGGCCTGCCTGCGAAAAGGCGGGAACAGAAAATAGGAGGTCAATATGGAAGAAAAAGAAAGAACAGAGCTTTACCGGATGATGTGTGACATCTGGGAATATTCGGAAACAGCGTTTGAGGAAACGAAATCCTGCAGCCGGATGGTGCAGTTCTTGAAGGAACATGGATTTCAGGTGACGACGCCGGTGGCCGGCATGGACACAGCCTATGTGGGCGTATGGGGAAGCGGCAGGCCGGTGATCTGTTTCCTGGCGGAGTATGATGCACTTCATGGCATGAGCCAGCAGGCGGACGTAAGCAGATATACACCGCTGGAAACCAGAGAGACGGGGCATGGCTGCGGCCACCATCTTCTGGGGACAGGAGCCATAGGAGCGGCACTTCTCTATAAAGAGTATCTGGAGCGGACTCATGCGTCAGGAACCGTAAAGATCGTGGGCTGTCCTGCGGAAGAAAGCGGAAGCGGAAAGGCGTATCTGGCACGGGACGGATTCTTTGATGACGCCGATGTGGCCCTTACCTGGCATCCGTCCAATTTCCATATGGTGGAGACCGGATCCAGCCAGGCATGTATCCAGGCGTTTTTTGAATTTCATGGCGTATCCAGTCATGCGGCTGCAGCACCCCATCTGGGCCGGAGCGCCCTGGATGCGGTGGAGGTCATGGACGTGGGAGCCAATTATCTGAGGGAACATATGGAACCCGATGAGCGCATCCATTATGCCATCATAAACAGCGGCGGGGAATCTCCCAACGTGGTCCAGGCAGAGGCCAGAGTCAAATACCTGGTGAGGTCCACCAGCGCAGCCAAGGTGAAAAAACTGTATGAAAGAGTCTGTGATGTGGCCAGAGGAGCGGCCCTGATCACAGGGACCACAGTGGATATTGTTTTTGACGAGGGGCTGTATGATACCATGCCCAATTTTGCGCTGGAAGATGTGCTGAAAGACGCATGGATGAAGGCCGGAGTTCCCGTTTACACCGATGAAGAAAGAGAATATGCCGGACGGTTCAAGGCCTCTTTCCCGGAAGAGGATCTGTACGGAGACATGCCTGTGGGAGTCACGGACATTATGGCACTGAAGGACCACATGGCCGGGGCGGAACTCTGCGATATCTTTGTGGACCGGATTCACTCAGAGGAGTGCTCTCCCGGGTCCACGGATGTGGGAGATGTAAGCTGGGTGCTGCCCACAGCCCAGATCTGTGTGGGCTGTTACAGCTACGGAGCCGGGGCCCACAGCTGGCAGTGGACGGCCCAGGGGAAATCGTCGATTGCCCTGAAGGGATGCCTGAAGGCCGCAGAAGTTCTGGCAGACGCGGCAGTGAGCCTGACAGAACGGCCGGAGCTTCTGGAAAAGGCCAAGGAAGAGTTCCGGAAGAGAATGAAGAACCGCAGATATCAGTGTCTGATTCCGCCGGAAGTGATGCCTCATCTGCGCTGATATGACTTTTGGATGAAAGCCGGGCAAAGAGGAACAGGTAAAGGCCTCTGTGTCCGGCTTTCCGGCAGATCGTTCCGTATTATGCCAGCTCCCGCAGCAGCCGGGCAATCAGGGTACGGGGCAGGATGACCGGTTTCCGGGTCTGCATGGATGCCATGCGCTTCATTTCCATGGTATATCCGATACAGTCCAGAAGAACCAGGTCTGCATCATCCGGAATCGTTTTCAGGGCGGCGGAGACGGCAGCCGGACCGTCATAGGGGGATGCCGCGGCAACGGTAACACGTGCGGAAAGAGGAGCCCAGCGGGCGGTTACCTGCGGAATCTGATCCGGAGACGGGGTGATGACTGCCAGACGGCACCGGGGGAAAATGGCCGGCACCACGGATGTAAGGATACGGCTGGGAAAGATCAGGGGAACATGGGACTGGAATGTTTCCGGGAATTCTCCGGTGCAGAGAAACAGAATCAGGGAAACTCCCTGCTGTTCCAGATCATGGATACAGTTCTGCAGCCGCGGAAGAATATGGGATTCCCCGAAGGTCACAGAAGTTCCGTCACGGAGACGGGACACCAGGATATGATCGTTTCCTGACGGACGGAAGGCTTCGATTTCTTCCCTGGTGAGTCCGTCCAGACCGCCTGCCTGGATCAGTTCCACGGAACCTTCCAGAACCGGCAGCATTTCCGGGATCAGATCAGTCCGCGGGGACTGTCCTACGGTAATGGCACCCAGTTTCAGCATTGAGACATCTCCTTTCACAAAAAATGCAGTTTTCGCCTGTCCCGTACGTCCGGGAAAGAACGTCCTGAAACAGACAGAGATTCGCTGTCGTTTTCTTTCAGTATAACAGATTCCCGGATGGATTGAAAGAAAATTTCCATGAGAAAAACAGGTTTCAGGAAAAGATGGAAGAAGGACACGCGCAAACAGGCAGGCGTATCATATTCTGGAACTATGAGAGGAATCTGAAAGGAGCAGTCCTTTGGAAAATATCAGAAAAATCATCATTGATGCCGGGCACGGGGGAAGCGACCCGGGAGCAGTCTATAATGGAAGAAAAGAAAAAGACGATGTGCTTCAGCTGGCCTTTGACCTGGGCAATGCCCTGGAACGGAGAGGAATTCAGGTGGAGTACACAAGGGTAACGGATGTATATGATTCTCCTGAGGAGAAAGCAGCCATGGGCAATGAGTCCGGGGCAGACTATTTTGTTTCCATACACAGAAACGCCATGCCGTCTCCCAATTCCGCGTCCGGAATTGAGAATCTGGTGTTCAAAAACAGCGGGATTCCCGGACTTCTGGGGAAAAATATCGGAGAGGCACTGGCATCGGCGGGATGGACGGATCTGGGGGTAAAGGAACGTCCGGGGCTTGTGGTGCTGCGCAGCACAAAAATGCCGGCGGTTCTGATTGAAGCCGGATTCATTGACAGTGACAGGGACAATGCTTTTTTTGATGCCAATATGGCGGCTACGGCAGATGCCATCGCAGATGGGATTCTCAGGACATTTGAGCAGCAGGAACAGATGAACGCAGGAGAACAGCCGGGATTCTATATGGTGCAGACCGGTGTGTTCCGGACCAGAGAACTGGCGGACCGGCAGCTGGAGCGTCTGAAATCCCAGGGCTATCCCGGTTTTCTTGTGGCAAAAAACGGACTGTTTTATGTGCGGGCGGGCGCGTTCCGTGAACTGGACAATGCAATCCGCATGGAGCAGGAACTGAGAAGAAAAGGGTATAATACAGTCTTAATCCGTACCTGACGGAAAATCCCCGGCGTTCTTGCAAAATAGAGACAAATACGGTAAAATAAAGGCTGCCGCCGGTACCTGCCGGGGCAGCCTTTTGGAACGGAAGAAAATGATGCCGAACATGGAAATGCAGATGGCAGCAGAATTTCCGAAAGACGGCGGCATAGAAAGAGACATATGAAAAATAAGGACAGGAGAACAAGCAGTCATGGAGCAGAAGCAGATCCGCGCAGTGATTTTTGATATGGACGGCGTTATTGTGGACAGCGAGATTGTCTACATGCAGTATCTTTTTGAATTTGCCAGGAAGAAAAATCCGGAAGTGGTCATGGAAGACCTGAATCCCATGGTGGGGCTCAGCAGAAAAGACAGCTGGAGTGTTATGGAAAAAGCCATTGGAAACGGACAGACATGGGAAGAACTGAAGGAAGAATTTTCGAGACTGGATATATACCGCGGAGTGGACTACAGAAAAATCTACCGCCCCGAGGCAGGGGAAACCGTGAGAGAACTGCGGCGCAGAGGATATGCGGTGGCGCTTGCTTCTTCCACGGGCCCCAGCCTGATTGCCAGAATCATGGAGGAAACAGGCATGCGGTCTGCGTTTGACCTGATCGTCAGCGGAAAACAGTTCAGGCAGAGCAAACCCAATCCGGAGATCTATCATTATACGGCAAAGACTCTGGGAGTGCCGGAAGAGGCCTGCTTTGTGCTGGAAGATTCCACTGTGGGAATTCAGGCGGCGAAAAAGGCAGGGATGACTGTGGCAGCGCTCAGGGATGACCGGTTCGGGTTTGATCAGAGCCCTGCAGACTATCACGTGGAGAGGATCTCAGAGATCCTTTCATATTTGTAATTCGGGAGGAAAGCATGGAAAAACAGGAAAAGCGGCAGGAAGAAGAAAAGGTGGTGCTCTGCGGAGCCAGCTCCTATGAACAGAAATATTACTTCAACGAAAAATTCAGGGCGCTTCCTGAGTCCATAAAAAAAGAACTGCAGATTCTCTGCGTCCTTTTTACCGAGGATGTGGGAGGAGTTCTGACGCTGGAATTTGAACCGGACGGGACACTGGAATTCCGGGTCCAGGCGGATGACAGTGATTACCTGTTTGATGAAATCGGAAGCGGGCTGAAGATCAGACAGTACCAGAGAGAAAAGAAAGAACTTCTGGAGGCCCTGGAGCTTTATTACCGGGTGGCCTTCCTGGGAGAAGGAACGGAGGCGGATTCAGATGAAAGAAAGTAAAAAAATCCGGGCAGCAGCAGTTTTTATGGCGGCAGCTCTTTGCATCCCGGCAATGAAGACGGAAGCCAGAACATACAGCGGGCCGGGAGGAAACTATAACAATCCGGCTTATGATACCGGATGGAGCGGGGGAGGTCCCGGATACGACGGGACCAATCCGGGTGCCAACAGCTCTGACTGGGAAGAGGAACAGTACAGTAAGGGGCCCGGGTCGGAAGAAGCGAAACAGATGCTGGAGACAGAAGCGGATACCTATTATATTTTCGGAGAACCATGTACGTCCGGCACCTGGGAACAGCAGGAAAACGGCTCATGGAAACTGAAACATGCGGACGGCACCTATGTGTCCAGTCAGTGGGCCGTCCTGGACGGAAAGACATATCTGATTGATTACGACGGAACCATGCTCACCGGATTCCGGAGAGTCAACGGGGAATGGTATTACTTTAACAGCGTGGGGGCCATGCAGACAGGCTGGCTCCTGAAAAACGGAAAATATTATTTCCTGGATTCTGACGGAACCATGGTGTTCGGATGGATCAATACCGAGGGAAAATGGTATTATCTGGACAACACCACAGGAGCCATGCTGACCAATACCTATACTCCTGACGGACGATATGTGAATGTGGAGGGAGTTCTGGTTCCATGAAACTGAAAATAGGCAATGTGGAACTGGACAACAACGTGATTCTGGCACCTATGGCAGGTGTCACGGATCTGCCGTTCCGTCTTCTCTGCAGAGAACAGGGATGCGGGCTTGTATGCATGGAAATGGTCAGTGCCAAGGCAGTCCTTTATAAAAACAGGAATACCAGGGAACTCCTTGAAGTGAGGGAGGGAGAACGTCCGGTTTCCCTGCAGCTGTTCGGATCAGACCCTCAGATCATGGCCATGATTGCCGCCCAGCTGGAAGAAGGTCCCTATGATATTTTTGATGTGAACATGGGATGCCCGGTACCAAAGATCGTGAAAAACGGAGAAGGTTCCGCACTGATGAAAGATCCGGGTCTGGTGGAAGAGATTCTGTCTTCCATGGTGCGTGCCGTAAAAAAGCCGGTGACTGTCAAGATCCGGAAAGGATTTGATGACAGCTCGGTCAATGCCGTGGAGATCGCAAAGATTGCGGAAAGCTGCGGTGTGGCAGCTGTGGCGGTCCATGGCCGGACCAGAGAGCAGTATTATTCCGGAAAGGCGGACTGGGATATCATAAGACAGGTAAAGGAAGCCGTGAGGATTCCGGTAATCGGGAACGGAGATATTTTTTCTCCGGAAGATGCAGGCCGGATGATCGAAGAAACCGGCTGCGACGGAGTCATGGTGGCCCGGGGGGCCAAGGGAAATCCATGGATTTTCCGGCAGATCGTTTCTTTTCTGGATACAGGAGTCATTCCTCCGAAGCCGACGCGGGAGGAACTGAAATCCATGATTCTGCGCCATGGGCAGCTGATGCTGGAACTGAAGGGCGAACTGGCGGGAATGCGGGAGATGCGGAAGCATGTGGCGTGGTATACAGCCGGCTATCCGGGATCGGCGGCTCTGAGAAACGACATCAACCAGGTGGAGACTATGGAGGAACTGATCGGACTGATAGACAGCAGACTTTAAAAGGAAGACAGCCGCGGCGCATTTCGCGGAGCAGGAAAAACAGGCGGAAGGCTGCCCTGGAAATAAAAATTTCCCGGGACAGGCTCCGCCTGTTTTGTCTGTCCGGAGCCCCCTTGAACTGGTTTTGCAGCAGAAGAAAGGAAAGATTCCGGAAATATCAAAAAGACCCGCCGGAAATCCTTTCGGATTCCGGTGGGTCCTGTTCGGATCTGTGTCTTGAAAGATTCCGGAAAAAGATCAGCGGATTACATGGATCCAGCCTTCCGGTGCCTCAATGCGGCCCATCTGGATTCCAGTGAGGGTATCATAAAGCTTCTGGGTCACAGGGCCCATTTTCTCCATGCCGCTGGGGAAGCAGATTTCGTTTCCATGATCTACGATTTTTCCTACAGGGGAAACAACAGCAGCAGTACCGCACAGGCCGCACTCTGCAAAATCCTTGACCTCTGCAAACGGGATTTCTCTTTCTTCAGCCTTCAGTCCAAGGTAATGTTCTGCCACATAGAGAATGGAGCGGCGGGTAATGGACGGAAGAATGCTGGAGGACTTGGGGGTTACCACTGTATTGTCCTTGGTTACGAAAATAAAGTTTGCGCCGCCGGTTTCTTCCACATAGGTTCTGGTGGCTGCATCCAGATACATGTTTTCATCATAACCCTGATTATGGGCATCCACAATGGCATACAGACTCATAGCATAGTTAAGTCCCGCTTTTACATGGCCGGTTCCGTGGGGAGCTGCCCGGTCGTAATCGCAGACGCGGATGGTAATGGGTTTTGCGCCGCCCTTGAAATATGGTCCTACCGGGGTGGTGAACACACGGAACTGATACTCAGAAGCAGGTTTTACACCGATGACCGGGTTGGAGCCGAACATATAGGGACGGATGTAAAGAGTTGCTCCGGAACCGTAAGGCGGTACGAAGTCTGCATTGGCTTCCACGGTCTTTGTAACAGCTTCCACAAAACGGTCCCTGGGGAATACAGGCATTTCCAGTCTTCTGGCGGAATTTTCCATACGTTCCGCATTCAGGTCCGGACGGAAAGTCACAATATGTCCGTCTTCTGTGGTGTAGGCTTTCAGACCTTCAAAACAGGTCTGCGCATACTGCAGCACACCGGCGCATTCATTCAGAACCACGGTTTCATCTGAAGTAAGGCGGCCTTCATCCCAGGCGCCGTTTTTGTAATCCGAAACATACCGGTAATCGGTCTTTATGTAGCCGAAGCCCAGGTTTGCCCAGTCAATATTCTGTTTTCCCATAGGGGATTCCTCCATTCTGCCGGTGATGCCGGCTCTGTATTGCTTCCGCCGGAAACCGGCGGCAGTGTAAACATCGTATCCGGCAGATCCGCAGACCGGACGGCCGGTTACGTACATTATAAAGACTTCCCTTTCATCATGCAAGTTTTTTCAGATAAAAAATCTGAAAAAATCTTGGTTTTGACCGTAAAAAATGATACAATATAAACTTAGGTTATGAACGACATTCCCCAAAAGAAAGGAAGGATGGAAATGGAGAGATTATTTGCTCCCTGGAAGCTGAAAGGACTGGAACTGAAAAACCGGATCTGTGTTCCGGCAATGGTGTGTTTTACCTGGAGTGATGAAACGGGACAGGTTTCCGACCGTCATGTGGATCATTACCGCGCCATTGCCCAAGGCGGTGCAGGACTGATCATACAGGAAGCAACCTGCGTGGATCCGGACGGAAGACTTTCCATGGATCAGCTGGGGATCTGGGATGACAGCCAGATTCCGGGACTCAGGAGGATCACCGAGGCGGTTCATGAAGCAGGAGTGCCGATCTTTCTTCAGATCCATCATGCGGGAGTCATCGGAGCTGTGGAAAACAGGGTCTGTCCCAGTGACTATACCTGTATGCACAAAGGCATTGAAAAGCATGGAAGAGAGCTGACCGGAGAAGAAATTGAAACGATCATAGAGGAATTTATCCGGGGTGCCGAGCGGGCATACAGGGCAGGGTATGACGGAGTGGAACTTCACGGATGCCACAGCTATCTGCTCAGTCAGTTTATGAACCGGAGAGTGAACCGGCGGACGGACGCCTGGAATGCGGAAGACATGCGGATTGTGGAGCGGATCCTGGAAGGAATCCGGCGTGTGACACCGGAAAGCTTTGTGACGGGAATCCGCCTCGGAGCGTTTGAACCGGAGCTTTCCGACGGAATTGCCCATGCAAAATGGCTGGAAGACCACGGCATAGATTTCATTGATGTATCGTATGGATTTGATGCGGAGGCAGAGAGAGAAAAACCGGAGGGATATCCTTTTGCCGAGGCCATTTACGGAGCAAAACGGATCCGGGAACAGGTATCCGTTCCCGTTTTTGCCGTATACGGAATCAAATCCGGGGAAATGGCAGAGGCGGTTCTGGAGGATACGGGAGCGGCCATGGCGGACATCGGCCGCGGTGTTCTTGTGAACTACCGGTGGGCGGACGATGTAAAGAACGGCCGGGATCCGGGAAAATGTCTGGAATGCAGAACCTGTATGTGGCGGGTGGATCCCTCAAAGTGTGCCGGACGGATTCTGCTGGAGAGAGCACGGAGCCGGCAGTAAAAAGGCATACAGAAATCGGACAGAATAAAAGACACAAAAAACCAAACGAATGTGCAAAGACAGAAAAGGAAGGATCATATGGGACATATTACCACCAAGGATGCATATAAGAGCCTGGAGGAAAGGATCAACTGGTTCACCCAGGGAGCTCCCGCCTCAGAGACTTTTTACAAAATTCTGCAGGTGCTTTTCACGGAGCAGGAGGCCAGAGTCATGTCGCTTCTGCCGGTGCGGCCGTTTACCATAAAACGGGCAGCCAGGATCTGGAACACTTCTGAGGCCAAAGCGGAAAAAGTGCTGGACCATCTCTGCGAAAAAGCTCTTCTTGTGGATTCGGAACACAACGGGGTCAGGAAATTCGTGATTCCGCCGCCCATGGCAGGATTCATTGAATTCGCCCTGATGCGGACCCGGGGAGACATTGATCAGAAGTATCTGGGAGAGCTGTACTATCAGTACATGAACGTGGAGGAGGACTTTGTCAAGGACCTGTTTTATGCCACGGAGACAAAACTGGGAAGAGTCTATGTCCAGGAGCCGGTGCTGACCAACGAACACATGAATCATATTCTGGATTATGAAAGAGCCAGCCATATTGTGGAAGAGGCGGAGTATATCGGACTGGGACTCTGCTACTGCCGCCACAAGGCCTATCATGCAGGGCATCCCTGCGAGATCAATGCCCCCTGGGATGTGTGCCTGACCTTCGGAAACGTGGCCAGATCCCTGGCAGAGCATGGAGGTCACGCAAAGCTGATCTCCAAGGAAGAAGCCATGGATGCACTGGAAAGATCCTACGAGGCCAATCTGGTTCAGATCGGAGAAAATGTCAGGGAAAATCCGGCATTTATCTGCAACTGCTGCGGCTGCTGCTGCGAGGCACTTCAGGCAGCCAGGAGATTTGCTCCCATGCAGCCGGTGGCCACCACCAACTATATTCCGAACATCGGAAAAAACAGCTGCATCGGGTGCGGAAAGTGTGCCCGGGTCTGTCCGGTGCTGGCCATTACCATGGAAGAGGACGAAATCACCCATAAAAAACATCCCGTTCTCAATAAGGAAATCTGTCTGGGGTGTGGTGTCTGTGCCAGAAACTGTCCGGAAAAGACCATTGTTCTGGAGCGGAGACCCATTCAGATCATCACGCCGGTCAACAGCACCCACCGGTTCATCCTTCAGGCCATTGAAAAGGGAACGCTGCAGAATCTGGTATTTGACAACGAGGCGTTTGCCAGCCACCGGGCCATGGCGGCTCTGTTTGCTGTGATTCTGGATCTTCCCCCTGTGAAGCAGGCTCTGGCAAGCAGGCAGTTCAAGTCCATATATCTGGATAAGCTCCTTTCCAGCCAGATTAACAGAGGACGCAGAAAAGCCGCAGAGGAAAAAGGAAAATGCGGACAGCAAAACAACAGATCATAAGCTGAAAGAATGAAGGGAAATCAGATGAAACAAAAGACAGCGGGAAAAAGAATCCGGCTTCTGGCCGGGCTTGCGCTTCTGACAGCATCTGTGTCTGTACCGGCAGGCCAGGTTCTGGCGGCGTCCGGAGAGATTCCGGTGGGGCCGGGATGGCCGCAGACGGAGACTGTTTCGGAAACCGATACGGGGAAGAAAACAGCAGACGGAGGACAGACAGCCGGAGGGACGGATGACATTTCCGGACAGCTGCCGTTTTCAGACGGAATTCCGGAATGGCTGACAGAAGATGTAAACGATGTGATCGTGGTGGATGTCCGGAATCCGGAATCCAGCCAGGCATCGGTCACTTATTATGAAAAAAAGGAAAACTGGGAAACCGTATTTTCCGTACCCGGCCTGGTGGGAAAGGCCGGGATTGCAGACCCGTCCGAAAAAAAGGAAGGAGATAAGAAAACTCCTGCGGGTATCTATGGATTTTCCATGGCATTCGGAATTCTGGAGGATCCGGGAAGCCGGATGGGATATCATCTGGTAAAGACCGGGGATGTCTGGGTGGATGATGCCGGAAGTGTTTATTACAACCGGCTGGCAAACGGCCGGGAAGTGGAAGAGGACTGGTCTTCGGCAGAAAATCTTGCAGCCATGGCACCATGGTATGATTATGCCCTTGCGCTTGATTACAATGAAGAACAGATACCGGGAAAAGGATCTGCCATCTTCCTTCACTGCATGAAAGAGGGAGACACCTATACCTCAGGATGCATCTCCATTCCGGAGGAATCCATGGCACTCGTTCTCAGAAATGTGGATGAAAATGCCAGGATTGTGATCCGATGACGGATACCGCCTGCTGCAGGCAGGAGTGTCTGCAGAACACAGAAGAAAGGTACGGCAGGGAGGAGTAAGATGAACGAAACAGGCAGCATCCTGTTCCATCCGGTCAGGATGCGCATCGTCAGGACTCTGGCAGGGCTGGGAAGTGCCACCGCGGCAGCACTTTCAGAAAAAATGCCGGACATTCCCCGGACTACACTGTACCGCCACATCCGTCTCCTTTATGAAGAAGGATATCTGGATGTGGTCAGGGAGGAACAGAAAAGAGGAACTCTCGAACGGGAATACGCGGTGGCAGACGGCAGGAGTGCCGGAAACCGGCAGCGGCAGGACACGGCGGCTTTTCTTCTGCGGCTTCTGGGAGACTTTGAACGATATTACGGAGATAACGGGGCGGATCCGGAGGAAGATATGCTGTTTGCCTCCTTCAACAGGCTGAGCCTGACGGATGAGGAATTTGAAGGGTTTCTGCGGGAGATCTTCCAGGTGGTGGAAAAGTATCTTTCCCTTCCGGGCGGTGAAAAAAAGCACCCCAGGAACATATCCCTGATCTCGTCGCCGCCGTCCGGAGAATGAAAAAGAAAGAGAGAACGGAATCATGTCTTTGAATAAGAAACATAAAATCCATTACGCCTGGCTGATCCTGGCCGGATGCTGTGCCCTTCAGGGAGGAAGCCTGGGACTTCTGCATAACTGTGCAGGTATTTTTTATTCACCGGTCTGCCAGGACCTGGGATTTGAAATGGGACAGTTTTCACTGTACAGAATGCTGTATTCGGTCAGCGCAGCCCTGACACTGCCTCTGGTGGCCAGATGCCTGAGAAAATTTCCCGTACAGGCGGTGATCAGCCTGGCGGCTGTGGTTATGGGACTCTGCAGTGTGATCATGGGAAGATCGGGAGAACTCTGGCAGTGGTACGTGACAGGAACCATTCAGGGAATCGCTTCGTCGTTTCTCTGCTTTCTGCCGGCTCCCATCATTCTCTCCAACTGGTTCCGGAAGCAGTGCGGAACTGCTGTGGGGATTTCAGCAGCATTTTCAGGCCTGGTAGGCATGATGGGAAGCAGCAGTCTGGGGGCTCTGATTCCGGCCATGGGCTGGAGAGCAGGCTATACGGCAGTGGGAATTGCAGCCATTGTTCTGATTCTTCCGTTTTCCCTGTTTGTACTCCGGTACAGGCCGGAAGACATGGGACTTCTGCCTTACGGAGCAGAAGAGGATGCGGAAACAGCAGCAAAAGAAGAAACAGCCGGAAAACAGGAGACCGGCCTCAGGGATTTCCTGAAACAGCCGGTCTTTTATGTGGCACTGGCAGCCTACGCCATGTCCACGGCCAGCGGCTATCTCAATACATTCCTGACGCCTTGCGGTCTTGCGGCAGGGCTTCCCATGGCACTGGCGGCCATGATGACGTCCCTGTCACTTCTGGGAAACATGGGAAGCAAGCTCCTTCTTGGAAAGGCCAGCGACAGTCTGGGCACCATTCCCACGTTTCTGCTGTCCATGGCAGTTTCCTGCGCAGGACATCTTCTCCTTCTGACCGGCATGACTCAGGCGGTGATGGCCGGTGCACTGGTATACGGAATTACCCTTCCGGTGTCTTCGGTGATGCTGCCTTTGTTCTGCCGTCATTACTGGAAGGGAGACACATACGGCAGCGCATTTTCCTACATATCCATGGCGGGCATGCTTCTGGCGTCTCCGTTCAATACATGGTTCGGAAGATTCTATGACATGACAGGCACGTATACGGTGACGATTCTGGTGAGTCTGGGACTCATGGCGGCCGCATTCATCATGGTGGCCCTGTCCTCGGGTATGGAGATCAGGCGGAGCCGGAACTAGGAAGGGATGTGCGGCAACCGTAAGGGATTCAGGCATCCGGGGAACCGGCCCCCGACGCTGCCAGACGGATGAACGCTGACATTTCTCCTGTGACCCATTTGTCTTTATGGTAGAGAATCTGCCGCCAGATCTGCATATGGAAGTCACGGACCGAGAGCAGGGAAAGTTCTCCGGCTTCCACCAGACTGCGGACGGAAAATTCCGGAAGAAAGGAGAGACCGGACCCGGAACGGATGAGGCTGATGATGAATTCTGTATTTCCGATTTCCAGGAAAGGCTGGATTTTCTGATGGCGGGATGCCAGATACTGGTCAAGTATGAACCGGTAGCTGGCATCTTTTTCTGTCAGAATAAAAGGCTGTGCAATGACTTCATCCAGCTTCAGGTCTGTTCTGTCTGCAAATACGTGGGAAGACGGAGCCACAAAGGAAATGGTTTCCGGTTCTTCCAGAACCTTGATCCATTTCTGGTCATACATGCGCTTGTCCAGAAGATAGACCAGATCAATGGCATTTTTGTTCATTCTGTCCAGAAGCACATCCGGAGAGTCCAGAACGATGCTGATGCTGACATCCGGATACAGGCTGTGATAGCGGGAAAGCAGATCCGGGAAAATGGAAGCGCAGATGGACTCGATGGTTCCGATGGTGAGATGCCCGGTCAGAGCTGTGTTGCCGCAGACCGCGTCTCTGGCACAGGCGAGATCTTTCATGATGGCAGAGGCATACTCATAAAAAATGGTACCCTGATGGGTAAGTACCGTCTGTTTGCCGATCCGGTCAAAAAGATGGGTTCCCAGTTCCTGTTCCAGACGCTTGATCTGGATGGTGACGGCAGCCTGGGAATATCCCAGGGCATCGGCGGCCCGTGAAAAGCTGTTGAGCTGTGCGGCTTTCAGAAATGTGCGGATTTCCCGTAATTCCATGGAAATCTCCTTTCCTGTATTTAAAAATTTTAAACGATATTATAAAAACCATAAATTTTACATTTTATTCTTCTTATGGTACACTAATCTTATGGAGAAATCAAGCGGATACGTGAAAAACTGTGGGATTTATTCAGAGAAAAGGGGAAAAAACAATGGAAAAGACCAATGTAAAGTACAATGCCTATATCAGTATTCTGAAAGAAGAGCTCCGTCCGGCCATGGGATGTACGGAGCCGATTGCTCTGGCCTATGCGGCGGCGGTTGCCAGAAAAGTTCTCGGAGAGCTGCCGGACCGCGTACTGGTGGGAGCCAGCGGCAGCATCATTAAAAATGTGAAATCCGTAATTGTGCCCAATACCGATCATCTGAAGGGAATTCCGGCGGCTGCAGCTGCGGGAATCGTGGCAGGCGATCCGGACAGAGAACTGGAAGTTATTGCTTCCGTGACTCCGGAGCAGATTGCGGAAATGAAGAAATTCCTGGCGGATACGGAAATTCAGGTGGAACATGTGGACACCGGTCTGACTTTTGAAATCGTGGTGACTCTCTGGAAGGGGGATTCCTGGTCAAAAGTCCGCATTGTCAATTATCATACCAATATCGTACTCATTGAGAAAAACGGTGAGATTCTGAAAGAAGTGAAAGTGGACGGCGAAGGAGAAGAGGGCCTGACAGACCGCAGCCTTCTCAACATGGAAGATATCTGGGATTTCATCAATACCGTGGACGTGGAGGATATCCGGGAGGTTCTGGGCCGTCAGATCCAGTGCAATATGGCCATTGCCGAGGAAGGCATGAGAGGAGAATACGGTGCCAACATCGGAAAAGTTCTTCTGGAGATGAATGGAAACGATGTGAGAACACGGGCAAGAGCCATGGCGGCAGCCGGTTCCGATGCCAGAATGAACGGCTGCGAGCTGCCGGTTATCATCAATTCCGGAAGCGGAAATCAGGGCATCACTTCTTCTGTTCCGGTTATCGTATATGCCCGGGAACTGAATGTGGGTGAGGACAAACTTTATCGCGCCCTGGCGCTTTCTGACCTGACCACCATCCATCAGAAGACTCCCATCGGCCGTCTTTCCGCCTACTGCGGCGCAGTCAGTGCCGGAGCAGGTGCAGGCGCAGGAATTGCCTATCTTTGCGGCGGCGGATATGAAGACGTGGTAAGCACCGTATCCAATGCGGTGGCCATTACTTCCGGCATGATCTGTGACGGGGCCAAGGCATCCTGTGCCGCCAAGATTGCAGAGGCTGTGGATGCGGGCATCATGGGTCACTATATGTACAGAAGAGGACAGAATTTCTGCGGAGGCGACGGCATTGTTGCGGCAGATATTGAGCATACGCTTCAGAATGTGGGACGCCTTGCCAGAGACGGAATGAAAAAGACCAATGAGGAAATCATCCAGATCATGATTGAAAAATAATATCAGAAAAATCTGTCTGCTGCGGCCGGAAAAGAGCCGCGGAAGACGGAACTCCCATACGGGAACAGAGTCCGGGAAAGGATTCTGTTCCCGTATTTTTGTTATGCAGGAAACTCTGTTTCCTGCATAACAAAATTCCCCGGGAAGACTGCACTGCGGCGGAAATCAGAAAAAGTATTATTTAAATTGAATATTTATAAAATATTACAAAATTACAGGAGATTGTGAAAAAATTATAAAATAATTGACGGAATATACGGAAAGATTTAAGATAATATTAGAACAGAGGAAACCCTGAAGGACCGGAAGGGGGGAAAGAAATGAGAGACCGGAGAATCCGGATTATCACCGGCCATTACGGCAGCGGAAAGACGGAATTTGCCCTGAATTACGTGAGGAAAATCCGGAGAGAGGCCCGGCGGGTCATGCTGGCGGATCTGGATATCGTCAATGTCTATTTCCGTTCCCGGGAAAAGGAGGAGCTTCTTTCAAAAGAGGGAATCGAGGTGATTTCCTCGTCTCTGCGCCAGGACAGCAGTGATATGCCGGCACTCTCCGCAAGAATCCGGGTGCCCTTTGTGGACGGGAGCTGCCAGTGCGTGGTGGACCTGGGAGGCAGTGAGGCAGGGGCTTCGGTACTGGGGCGTCTCCGGCCGGATATGCGGCAGGAGGAAACAGATTTTTTCATGGTGGTCAATGTATTCCGGCCGGAAACCTGTGATGAAGAAGGAATCATAAGACAGAAAGAAGCACTGGAACAGATCCTGCCGTTTCCGGTTACCGGATTTGTCAACAACGCAAATCTGATCCATGAGACGACAGCGGAAGACATTCTCAGGGGGGACAGGATCCTCAGACATGTCAGCAGAGAATGCGGGGTCCCGATCCGCTATACCACCTGCATGTGCGGGGAAGTAAAGGGATGGGAGTGCCTGCCGGCTCAGACGGACGGCATCTTTTTTCCGATGATCTGTCACATGAGGGAGGAATGGTTTTAGACTGCAGGAAGGAGAGGAAGACCATGGCAAAGATCGTAGTTACCATTGACCGGGAGACCTGCAAAGGATGCGGACTGTGCGTGTCCGTCTGTCCCAGGCAGATTCTTGCCATCGACCGGGAGTGCGTGAACGGAAAAGGCTATTATCCGGCGGCTGTCGGGGCCGGCGAATGTATCGGATGCATCAGCTGTGCAAGAATGTGTCCGGAGGCAGCCATCCGCATTGAAAAGACAGACAGGGAGGGATAGAATGGCAAAGGTACTTTTAAAAGGAAATGAAGCCGTTGTAAAGGCTGCAGTCCGTGCAGGCTGCAGATACTTTTTCGGCTACCCCATTACACCCCAGAATGAGATACCCGAATATTTTTCCAGAGAACTTCCGGAGGCAGGAGGTGTTTTTGTTCAGGCAGAAAGTGAGCTGGCGGCGGTCAATATGCTGTACGGAGCCGCGGCAGCCGGCGCCAGGGCCATGACCACATCCTCTTCTCCCGGCATTGCCCTGATGCAGGAAGGCATCGGATACATTACCAGAGCCGAGCTGCCGGCTGTTTTCGTCAATATGATGCGGGGCGGTCCCGGTCTGGGCGGCATCCAGCCTTCCCAGGCAGACTATCATATGTGCGTCAAAGGCGGCAGCAACGGTGACTATCACAATATTGTCCTGGCGCCCGGAAACCTTCAGGAGCTGGCAGACATGGTACAGGAGAGCTTTGATCTGGCGGAAATCTACCGCACTCCGGTCATGATTCTGGCAGACGGACTCATCGGACAGATGATGGAACCGGTGGAGATACGGGAACCGGAAAAACGGGAAATTCCGGAAAAAACATGGGCCCTGACCGGAAAAGGAGACGGAGAACCCCACCGGGTTTATAATCTGGATCTGGACGCCGCCGGGCTGGAACGGTTCAACCGGAAGCTGTCTGAAAAGTACCGCCTGATCTGTGAAAAGGAAGAGCGGTATGAGGACTACCGGATGGAAAATGCCGAATACGCTTTTGTGGCCTACGGAACAGCCGCCAGGGTGGTGAGAAGTGCGGTGGACCGTCTGCGGGAACAGGGATTTCCGGTGGGACTGATCCGTCCCCTGACTTTGTGGCCGTTTCCGGAAAAGGCGTTTCTGCGGCCGCAGATAAGGAAATACATGGATGTGGAACTGTCCATGGGACAGATGACGGACGATGTCTGTGTGGCCTGCAATGACAGAGAGAAAGTGGTCTTTTACGGGCATACCGGAGGCGTACTTCTGAATGTGGGAGAACTGGAAGAATTTGCCAAGACTGTGATGGGAGGTGGAGAGGCATGACCGTTCTGTTTGAAAAGACAAAAGGGCTGACAGATCTTAAGACCCATTACTGCCCGGGATGTTCTCACGGTATTGTTCACAGGATCTTGGCGGAATGCCTGGAAGAGATGGGAGAACTGGAACATGCCATCGGAGTGTCTCCGGTGGGATGTGCCGTTCTGGCCCTGGACTACTTTAATTTTGACGGGATCCAGGCGGCCCACGGACGTGCTCCGGCCACGGCCACAGGCATCAAGAGAGTACATCCGGACAGTCTGGTATTCACCTACCAGGGGGACGGTGACCTGGCGTCCATCGGTACGGCAGAGATCGTGCATGCGGCTGCCAGAGGCGAAAAGATCACGACGATTTTCATAAACAACGGAATTTACGGCATGACCGGAGGACAGATGGCACCCACCACACTGCCGGGAATGAAAGCCACGACGGCTCCGTTCGGGCGGGATGTGAGTATTCAGGGATATCCCATCCGCATCTGCGAGATGCTGGCCACCCTGGACGGTGCGGCTTATATTGAGCGGGTGGCAGTGAATACACCGGCTCATGTGGTCCGGGCGAAAAAAGCCATTGCCAGGGCTCTGGAAATTCAGAGGGAGAATGTGGGCTTTTCTCTGGTGGAAGTGCTCTGTTCCTGTCCCACTAACTGGGGCATGACGCCGCCTGAAGCCATGAAGTTTGTGGGAGAAAAGATGATTCCGTATTACCCTCTCGGCGTGTACAAAGATAAAACAAAGGAGGGTGCCTATGGGAAAGATACATAGAATTTTCTGCGCCGGTTTCGGCGGCCAGGGCGTGATGAGCATGGGACAGCTTCTGGCATACGGCGGTCTGAGAGCAGGAAAAGAAGTGACCTGGTGTCCTTCCTACGGACCGGAGATGCGGGGAGGAGAGGCCAACTGTTCGGTAATCATATCCGGTGAACCGGTGGGGGCTCCTCTGATCCGGGGAGACGCCACGGCAGCAGTTTTCATGAATATTGCAGCTTTCCGCAAATTCATGGATCAGGTGGAGCCCGGAGGAAAGATTTTTGTGAACTCCACCCTGATCCGGGAAAAAGTGACCAGGGATGATGTAAAGGCATTCTATCTTCCGGTGAGCCGCATGGCAGAGGAACTGGGGGACGGACGTCTGGCCAATATTATTATGCTGGGAGCCCTCAATGAAGCGGAAAAGGTCATGGATACGGAATATATCGAGGCAGCTTTTCAGGATGTTTTCGGAAAGTCAGGAAAAAACAGGGAGGAAGAAAACAGGAAGGCTCTGAAAGCCGGGGCAGAAGCGGCAGACATGTGCATGAAGAACGGAAACAGTCCGGGATAACGGAGAAAAAGAAAAGAGCCGGAAGGAAAAACAGGGGGGAAAGTGCCGGCGGCGGACCGCAGATCGTAAATTACGGCGGAAAACATAAAGAAAGGCGGGGAGCCTGCAGGAATAAGCTGCAGGTTTCCCGCCTTTTGCAGAATCCGGATGTGTCGATACCGGAGAGAAGTTCCGGAGACAGTCCGGATTTATGCGGATTTCTCCGCAAAATTTCCGGTGTAAAGCTGGTAGTATCTGCCTTTCTTTTCAATGAGCTCATCATGAGTTCCGCGTTCGATGATCCTGCCCTGTTCCATGACCATGATACAGTCGGCATTGCGGACCGTGGACAGACGGTGGGCAATGACAAAGGTGGTGCGGCCGGCCATCAGGGCATCCATGCCGTCCTGTACCAGTTTTTCCGTACGGGTGTCAATGGAGGATGTGGCTTCATCCAGAATCAGGACCGGAGGATCCGCCACAGCCGCCCGGGCAATGGCAAGCAGCTGTCTCTGCCCCTGGGAAAGATTGGCTCCGTCTCCGGTGAGCATGGTCTGATATCCGTCGGGCAGACGGCTTATGAAACTGTCGGCATTGGCAAGCTTCGCTGCCGCAATGCATTCGTCGTCCGTGGCATCCAGCTTTCCGTACCGGATGTTTTCCATGACCGTACCGGTGAAAAGGTGAGTGTCCTGAAGAACGATTCCCAGGGAACGGCGCAGATCCGGTTTCCTTATTTTGTTGATGTTGATTCCGTCATACCGGATCTTTCCGTCAGCAATGTCATAAAAACGGTTGATCAGATTGGTGATGGTTGTTTTTCCTGCGCCGGTGGCTCCCACGAACGCAATTTTCTGTCCTGGCTTTGCCCAGAGACTGATATCGTGAAGGACGATTTTCTTCTCGTCATATCCGAAATCCACGTCACTGAAAACCACGCTGCCTTCCAGCTTTGTATAGGTGACTGTGCCTTCGGCTCTGTGAGGATGTTTCCATGCCCAGAGATCGGTTCTGTGATAGGCTTCCTTAAGCTCCCCGTTTTCATCCTCCACGGCATTGACCAGCTCCACATAGCCTTCGTCGGGTTCCGGTTCCTGGTCCATCAGATCAAAGACACGCTGGGCACCGGCCGCAGCGGTTACCACAAAATTGACCTGCATGCTGATCTGGGTGATGGGCTGAGTGAAGTTTTTGTTGAGGCCCACAAAGGAAATTACAGTGCCCAGAGTGACTCCGGCCAGATCGTTGATTCCCAGGACAGCTCCCACAATGGCAACCAGGGCGTAACTGAGCCATCCGATGTTGGCGTTGACAGGCATCAGCAGGTTGGCATAACGGTTGGCCTTGTCGGCACTTTCCCGGAGGGCGTCGTTGACTTTGCGGAAATCCGCTTTGGCAGCTTCTTCGTGACAGAAGACCTTGACCACTTTCTGGCCGTCCAGCATTTCTTCAATGAAGCCGTCCACGATTCCCAGATTTTTCTGCTGCTCCATGTAAAATCTGCCTGAAAGCCGTGAAAAGGAAGAAGTTACCGTCAGCATGACGGCTGCAGTCACAAGGGAAATAACGGTCAGGAACGGGTTCAGGATCAGCATGGTGATCAGGGTGGCGACCATGGTGATTCCGGAGTTGATGACCTGGGGAATACTCTGGCTTAAAAGCTGACGGAGAGTATCCACGTCGTTGGTGTAAACGGACATGATATCCCCATGGGCGTGGGTGTCGAAATAGCGGATAGGAAGTGCTTCCATGCGCCGGAACAGATCGTTTCTCAGACGGAGCATGGTGCCCTGGCTGATGGTTACCATGATGCGGTTATAGGCAAATGACGCGATGACTCCGGTCAGCATCAGGAGGGCAAGGCGGAAAAGGGCACTTTCCAGTCCTGAAAAGTCTGTGGACCCGGCTGCCAGAAGAGGGGTGATATAGTCATCCACCAGGGTCTGGGGAAATGTGGCTGCCGTTACCGTGGCTGCCGCGGAACATAAAATACAGACGATTACCGCCAGAAAGCGGAATCTGTAAAAACGGAGCATGTAGCGCACCACCCGGTTCAGTACCGAAACGGGAGCGCCTTCAGGTTTTTTTGCATTCATGATGTCTTCTCCTTTCATGCCGGCTGGTCGAAATCGCCGCCGCCGCTGATCTGGGATTCGTAGATGTCGCGGTAGATCTCATTGGATGTCAGAAGGTTTTCATGGGTGTCAAAGCCGTTGATCTGTCCATTATCCAGAACCAGAATACGGTCTGCACCTTCCACACTGGAGATACGCTGGGCGATGATGATTTTTGTGGTTCCCGGAATTTTTCTGGAAAATGCCTCCCGGATTCTGGCATCCGTGGCCGTATCCACGGCGCTGGTGGAATCGTCCAGAATCAGGACTTTCGGTTTTTTCAGCAGGGCGCGGGCAATGCAGAGCCGCTGTTTCTGGCCGCCGGAGACATTGGACCCGCCGCGTTCAATGCGGGTATGATACCCGTCAGGGAAGCGCTCGATGAATTCATCGGCACAGGCTGACCGGCAGGCTTCCATACATTCTTCCTCGGTGGCATCCGGATTTCCCCACCGGAGATTTTCCAGAATCGTACCGGAAAAAAGGGTGTTTTTCTGGAGTACCACGGCCACCTGATTTCTGAGGACTTTCATATCATAGTTGCGGACATCGATTCCGCCCACCCGGACACTTCCGCTGTTTACATCGTAAAGGCGGCAGATCAGGTTTACCAGGCTGCTTTTTCCGGAACCGGTGCCTCCGATGACGCCGATGGTCTCTCCGGAGCGGATATGAAGACTGATGTCGGTGAGGGCATTTTTTCCGCTGCCGTGTTTGTAGGAAAAGGAAACATGGTCAAAGTCGATGCTTCCGCTGTCCACATGAAGAACCGGCTGCTCGGGATCCTTCAGGTCCGGAACTTCACGGAGCACCTCGCTGATTCTCCGGATGCTGGCCATGGACATGGTGAGCATGACGACTACCATGGAAAGCATCATAAGGCTCATGAGAAGGGACATGACGTAACTGAACAGGCTGGTCAGGTCACCGGATGTCATGGAGCCTGCCACAATGGAACGGGCGCCCAGCCAGGAAACCATGATGATGCAGAAATAGACGGAAAGCATCATGGCCGGGTTATTGAAAGCCAGAAGGCCTTCCGCGCGGACAAAAAGACGGTAAAGACAGCCTGATGCCGAAGCGAATTTTTCGTTTTCGAATGTTTCACGGACAAACGCCTTTACCACACGGATGGCGGACACGTTTTCCTGAACACTGGCATTCAGGTCGTCATAGCGGCGGAACACTTCGGTGAAAATTTTCATGGTGACAACCATGATGGAACCCAGGACAACCGCGAGAAATATCACGGCAATCAGAAATGTAAGGCTCAGCTTCGGACTGATGATCAGACACATGGCATAGCTGAATACCAGGGTAAGAGGAGAACGCACGGCGATGCGGATCAGCATCATAAAGGCGTTCTGGACGTTGGTGATGTCAGTGGTCATTCTGGTGACCAGTCCCGGTACACTGAATTTATCAATGTTGGAAAAGGAAAAAGTCTGAATTCTGTTATATATGGATTCCCGTAGATTGGCGGCAAAACCGGATGAAGCGCGGGCTGCCGCTTTTCCGGCGGATGCGCCGAAGATCAGGCTCAGGAAAGCCAGGATCACCATGACAGCGCCGTACCGGTATACCGCGGAAAGGTTGGCCTTTTCCAGTCCTTCGTCGATGATGCGGGCGGTGATAAAGGGCAGCAGGATTTCCATGATGACTTCCAGTGAAGTGAATCCGATGCAGAGAAAGGTATCTTTTTTATACCGTCCCATTTGCTGTAAGACAGTTTTCATGATGTGGTTGCCTCCTTCTGTCTTTGGTCTGTAAGTATGGTAATATGGTGCAGGATTTTTTTCTGCAGTCCGTAGAGAGTGTCCAGTTCTTCCGGGCTCAGACAGCCGTAGAGCTGGTTCTGGACAGAAACCGTGGTCTGTTTCAGAAAATCCTGGATTTTCCGGCCCTTTTCCGTAACGTACAGGAGTTTGTACCGGTCATCCCCGTCGCAGCGTTCCATCCGGATATAGCCCTTTTCCTTCAGCCGTTTCAGCATGCCGGAGAGGGTGGCCATGGAATACCGGAATTCTCTGTGCAGGGTGGTGAGGGATGTGCCCTGATCGGAATGCTCCAGAAGATACAGAAGAATCTGGGCCTGGACTGCCGTGATTCCGCCGGATGACAGACAGCGGTTCATGTGCTGTTCCATCTGAATGCAGATCCAGCGGCTGTCACACAGAATACGGCCAGGGTCTTTTCTAGTCATGATCTCACACCTTTCTTTTCAGTTAGTTTGCTTACGTACTGTTTATATCACAATGTTTCTTGCAAGTGAAATTCAAATATGCTATATTCTATAAAAAACTTTTATTGATATAAACGGCCATGATTATACGGGAGGTGACGGAAAATGAACACAACACAGCTGGAATGTTTCGTGGAAGTGGCCAACTGCCTGAATTTTTCCCGGGCAGCCGAACGGCTTTCCATGACCCAGCCGGCGGTGAGCCATCAGATCAATGCCCTGGAAAATGAGCTGGGTGTAAAACTGTTTCACAGAACCAGCAAAAGCGTGCGTCTGACCCAGGAAGGATTTTCCTTCAGCCAGTATGCCGGGGAAATCCTGAAGCTGGAGAATCTTTCACGGGCGCGGATGAAAGAGTCCGGGAAGCGGGCCCCCATGCGGCTGATTATCGGATGCCGGAATACGGCAGAACTGCGCATGCTGCGGCCTGCGCTTTCGGAGTTCAGGCCGCGGCACCCGGAGGTGTTTCCGGTAATCAAGCTGATCCCCTTTGATTCCGTGGAGAATCTCCTGATGGAAGGGGATATCCATCTGCTGTTTTCTTTCCGGGAGTCTGCGCCGTCCAGGGCCCGGTATCAGGAACTGGCTCTGTGCCCGGCAGTCTGTATCTGCAGCCCTTCCCATCCGCTGGCCATGGAGGAAAGCGTATCTCTGGAACTGCTTCAGACGGAAGAGCGGATTGCCATCTGCCGGCCGCCGGCCTGTCCCACGGAAATTTTTTCCATTCAGACCCAGGCGGTGGGCAACAGGGAAACCAGCCGGATTTTTTTCTGTGACAATCAGGAGACCATGATGCCGCTGGTGGAGGCCGGGTATGCGTTTGCCGTTGTGGCGGATTTTCACAGATCCAGACTCTGGAACGTCAGGTACCTGCCCATCAGGGGAATTAATCCTCTTTCGTTTGGAGCCGTGTATCTTCCGGAGAGATGCCCGCCCTTTTTCGGGGAGTTCATTTCCCTTCTGAGAGAGACCCTGGCAGTGCCGGAAAAACAGGAAGAAAACGGCTGAAGCGGCTGAAAGCGGTTGATGGAAGAAACAAAGGATGGTAAGATCATTTCAGAAACAGAAAAAGAAAAGGGAACGAAAATAAGAAGGCTGCGGACCGGATACGGCAGAGCAGCGGAAAGGAACGGGAATTAATGGAAGAGAAGCAGCATAAGCGGCGGGTCCGGTATTCCGGGACCCATCCGAGAAAGTACAGTGAAAAGTATAAGGAGCTGCAGCCGGAGAAATATGCGGAAACAGTATCCCGGGTAATCAGCAAAGGCGGGACGCCGGCCGGCATGCACATTTCCATCTGTGTCCGGGAGATTCTGGATTTTCTCAATATTCAGCCGGGACAGAACGGCCTTGATGCCACACTGGGATACGGAGGCCATACGAGGGAGATGCTCAAATGTCTCAATGGCAGCGGCCATATCCATGCGCTGGACGTGGATCCCATTGAATCTGAAAAGACAAGAGCACGCCTGGAAAAAGCCGGTTTCGGTCCGGAGATCCTGACCGTGATGCTGAGGAATTTCTCGGAAATTGATCAGGTGGCGGAAACGGCGGGAAAATTTGACTTTGTGCTGGCGGATCTGGGCGTTTCTTCCATGCAGATCGACAATCCGGAGAGAGGGTTCACATTCAAGGCCGACGGTCCTCTGGATCTCAGAATGAATCCTTATAAGGGAACCAGTGCCGCAGACCGCCTGAAGGAAATCAGTCAGGACGAGCTGGCCGGCATGCTGACGGAAAATTCCGATGAACCGTATGCGGAGGAAATCGCAGGCCAGGTGATCCGCAGGATCCGGAAAGGAATTCCGGTGGAAACCACCTTTGAACTGAGGGACACCATCGGAGAGGCGCTTTCTTTTCTGCCGGCAAAAGACAGGCAGGAAGCAGTGAAAAAGGCGTGCCAGAGAACGTTCCAGGCGCTGAGGATTGATGTGAACAGCGAATTCGAAGCGCTGTACGCATTTCTGGACAAGCTGCCGGGAGTCTTAAAACCGGGCGGCCGCGTGGCCATTCTCACGTTTCATTCCGGAGAGGACCGGCTGGTAAAAAAATCATTCAGAAACTTTTACGATCAGGGAATTTATCAGGAGATTTCCAGAGAAGTGATACGGCCGTCTGCAGAAGAGTGTGCCAGAAACAGCAGGGCCAGATCCACAAAAATGAGATGGGCTGTGAAAGCCTGAGAAAGGGAGGAAAAGCAAATGGAAAAGTACAGGATTGCTGTGGTCCCCGGGGATGGCGTGGGACCGGAAGTGCTGAGAGAAGGCATACGCGTGCTGAAACGGGCAGCGGATCTGGACGGCGGCTTCTCCATCGAGGACGTCTGGTTTCCGTGGGGGTGTGAATATTATCTGAAAACGGGACGCATGATGGCGGAAGACGGCATGGAAATTCTCAAGGATTTTGACGCCATCTATCTGGGAGCCGTGGGATATCCGGGAGTTCCGGACCATATTTCCCTCTGGGATCTGCTGCTGACCATCCGGAAAGGGTTTGACCAGTACGTGAATCTGAGGCCGGTGCGTCTCCTGAAGGGTGCGCCCTGCCCGTTAAAGGATGTGGCCAGGGAAGACATCAATATGACCTTCATCCGGGAAAACAGCGAAGGAGAGTACGCGGGAAGCGGAAGCTGGCTTTTCAGGGGAAAACCCAATGAAGTGGTGATCCAGGACGGTGTGTTTTCCAGAGTGGGGTGTGAGCGCATCATCCGATATGCATTTGAGACTGCCAGAAAGGAAAAACGCAGTCTTACCAGCATCAGCAAGGCCAATGCTCTGAATTATTCCATGGTGTTCTGGGATCAGATTTTCAGGGAGGTGGCTGCGGATTATCCTGACGTGGAAACACATTCCTATCTGGTGGATGCCGCCAGCATGTTCATGGTCAGGGAGCCGAAGCGGTTTGAGGTGGTGGTCACCAGCAACCTGTTCGGGGATATTCTGACAGACCTGGGAGCTGCCATTTCCGGAGGCATGGGACTGGCGGCAGGAGCCAACCTGAATCCGGAAAAGAAATATCCGTCCATGTTTGAACCGATCCACGGTTCCGCTCCGGATATTGCGGGAAAAGGGATTGCAAATCCCATGGCTTCCATCTGGGCGGCATCCCAGATGATGGATTTCTTTGGCAGAGAGGACTGGGGAAAACGGATACTCGATGCCATTGAAGGGACTCTGGAGGAAGGAAAGATGCTGACGCCGGATCTTGGCGGCACCGCGTCCACATCCATGACAGGCGAAGCGGTGGCCTCCCGTCTGGACCGCCTGTAACGGGATTTCAGCCGGCGGAGAGAAAAAGGACCGGAAATAAAGCCGGGCCGGAGCAGATAAGAACCGGCAGAAGCCGGAAGGGAAAAGAAATATAAAAGATATGAGAACGCCCGGCAGGACTCCCCTGCCGGGCGATACGTTTCCGGAAACAGAATTCCGGATTATTTTGTTTCGTTTTCGAATTTCTCCAGGTATTTTTCCTGAAGCAGTTTTACGATTTCCGGTGCCTTTCCGCCCACGGGAGTTCCGTCCACGTCATAAGCTGTGGTACAGAATTTGGTGGAACTGGAAACAATGACTTCATCAGCATCCAGAAGTTCCTTCATGGTGAAAGGAGTTTCATCCACAGGAATTCCGTTGTCCTTGCAGATCTGGATCAGATGCATTCTTGTGATGCCCGGAAGAATAAAATGATCCGTGGGGTGGGTCTTGAAGACTCCGTCCTTCAGGATGGAGATATTGCTGTGGGCACATTCGGTCACAATGTCGCCCCGGTGGAATACACACTCGCCGCAGCCCAGTTCCTCGGCTTTTTCAGCAGCCATGACATTGGGAAGCAGGTTAAGAGTCTTGATATTGCAGTGAAGGAAGCGGGTATCTTCCGTGGTGGTCAGTTTAAACGGTTTGGTCATGTCTCCGTGTTTGCCCGGTTTCATGGTGATCCACAGGTTGGGCTTTACATTTTCTCCGGGGAACTGATGCTGGCGCATACCGGTTCCGCGGGTCATCTGCCAGTAGATGAAAATCTCGCTGTCATCCATTTTAGACAGCATGTCATAGAGAATACCGGAGATTTCTTCCTTGGTGTAGGGCATTTTGATACGCAGCAGGCCGGCGCTGTTAAAGAAGCGGTCCAGATGCTCTTTCAGGGCAAAAATCTTTCCGTTTCTTGCCAGAGTTGCTTCATAGACACCGTCGCCGAAATAGCAGACACGGTCGTTCATCGGTACGGTCATTTCTTCCAGCGGACCGAAACTGCCGTTGTAGTAACCTAATGTTTTCATGATTTTACTCCCTCCCAGGTATCATATAGGCACAGCCGCAGACCTTCTGCGGCCAACTTAATCATAACACTCTTTGACAGCCTTGTAAAGCCGTAACAGCCGGGGGCAGACGGGAAAATTTCAGAGAAAATTAAGGTTTCATCCATTGTGAGAACCATGGGAATCCTGTATAATGATAACAGTGAAAACGGAATGAGGTGTACCAATGAACATCGGAATGAATCCCAACGGAGAACTGGTTCAGTCTGCCGTCAATGCGCCCAATGTCTTTGAGATCCCGGAACGGTTCCTCAGTGAGGCCAAAAAATTTCAGGAACTGATGATGATGTATTCCTGTGCCATCCGGGAAGTCAAGACAAAACTGGAAGTGCTCAATGACGATCTGGCTGTGAAAAACCAGAGAAATCCCATACAGATGATAAAGTCCAGAATCAAAAAACCCGCAAGCATTCTGGAAAAGATGCAGAGGAGAGGGTTTCCCCTGACAGTCGGCTCCATTTACGATAACCTTTATGATGTGGCGGGAATCCGGGTGATCTGCTCTTTTGTGGACGATATCTATGAAGTGGCTGAAATGCTGGCACGGCAGGATGATGTGAAGGTCCTGACCGTAAAGGATTACATCCGGTGTCCCAAGGTCAACGGATACAGAAGCTACCATATGATCGTGGAGATACCGGTATATTTTTCGGACAGAAAGCAGAAGATGAAAGTGGAGGTGCAGATCCGGACCATTGCCATGGATTTCTGGGCCAGTCTGGACCACCAGATGAAGTATAAGAAGGACCTGGATGACGGAGGGGAAATCAGCGAAGAACTGAAGGCCTGTGCGGAAGTCATTGCCCAGACGGACCTCAAGATGCTGGCCATCCGGCAGAAAATTGAAGAACGGGAGAGTCCTGAAAAACAGAAGCTTCTGGAATTTGACAAGGACTGAACCGGAAAAATCAGTAGAGATAACGGGACAGGGTTTCGGTGATAAGGAACCCTGTTTTTTCATACAGTGTCAGGGCCGGAAGATTGTCCCCGGAAACCTGAAGACGCACCGGACGGGAGCTGAGGCGGGACAGATCAGAAAGCACACCGGAAAGAAATGACTTTCCGTATCCGCGGCCCCGGTGCCGGGGCTGAATCTCAAAACCGTAAAGATAATAGGAGTCTCCGTATTCGGCAATGGTAAGTGAACCATAGGGACAGCTGTAAAGAAATACAGGCCGGCCGCTTTCTGTGGATCCGCAGAGACTGCGGACAGCCGCAAGCGGGGCCGGCAGGGACTCTGTGTTTCCTGCAGGCCGCTCCATCATATGCTCCCGGGAGAGCAGATCAGCACCCAGCGCATGCAGGGCCTTCACGGTATCGGAAGAATGTTCATCCACATAAAAGAAGAAATCTGATTCTTCCGGCAGAAGCTCCTCCGCAGTATCCAGAAGCAGGGAAAAAAGACCGCGGTTCCGGAATTCCGGCCGGGTGAAAGCTGAACAGTCATATCCGCCCCCTTCCTCCGGGGAAAAGGCGGCAGCAGAAAGAAGACAGCCGTTTTCTGCATAATAGAGAAGATAAAGCTCTGCGTCCTCTTCAGGGAAAGACAGAGAAGTTCCGTCGGCGGCACAGCAGTGTGCAGCCAGGGAGCGGACCAGGGCTTTCCGGTCCGGATTCAGTACGGAAAATTTTTCCAGCGGCATGACCGATACCTCCCGTTAAATGACTGAATAAACCGGAAATTATTATAGTACAGAAAACCAGGCCTTTTCAAGGCAAAATTTGTGCCATTTTCCTGTATTGCGGGTGGAAAATTCCGGTGATAAAATGGACACATTGAAAGGTGAGGAGAGCGTATATGAAGTATCTGAAGGAAGTTGCCATTATATTCGGAATTACCATGGCAGGGGAATGTCTGAACCTTTTTCTGCCCCTTCCGGTGCCGGCCGGAGTATACGGACTTTTTATTCTGCTGGGACTGCTCTGCAGCGGCCTTGTGAAGCTGTCGGATGTGGCCTGTACGGGAGAACTGCTGCTGGATCTGATGCCCATGATGTTCATTCCGGCTGCGGTGGGAATCCTGGAAAGCCTGGAAGAGCTGAAGGCCATTCTGGTGCCGTTTCTTGTGATTTCCGCAGTATCCACTCTGGTGGTGATGACGGTTACGGGGAAAACGGCAGAACTGGTGCTGCATCATGAGAACAGGGAGGACAAATAAATGCCGCTGTATTTTGGAATGTTCGTGAGTGTAACTGCGTATCTGATCGGGCTTCGCCTGAAGAAAAAACTGGGCTGGCAGATCCTGAATCCTCTGCTGATCGCCATTGTTCTGGTTATTGCCGTACTCCTGATGGGAAAGATTCCTTATGAGGAATACAACAAAGGAGCAGGATATATCAGCTATTTCCTGACGCCGGCCACGGTCTGCCTGGCCATTCCCCTTTATAAACAGCTGGATCTGTTAAGGAAAAACCTGGCCGCAGTCATTGTGGGAATCGTTTCCGGCGTGATTGCCAGTGCAGCAAGCGTTTTTGCCATGGCACTGCTTTTCCGGCTGGAACATGTTCACTATGTGTCCCTTCTCCCCAAGTCCATTACCACAGCCATCGGCATGGGCGTTTCGGAAGAAGCGGGCGGAATTGTCACAATTACCATTGTCAGTATCATTATTACGGGAATTCTGGGCAATATGATAGCAGAGCTGTGGTTTAAGCTGATCCGGGTGGAACACCCCATCGCCAAAGGCCTGGCTCTCGGAACCGCGGCCCACGCCATCGGAACGGCCAAAGCCCTGGAACTGGGTGAAGTGGAAGGAGCCATGAGCAGCCTGTCCATTGCCGTTGCAGGACTTCTGACTGTGGTGGCTGTTCCGCTGGTTTCCGGTCTTATCTGATGGAAATAACAGAAAACCTGAAGGGAGAGCATTATGGCTGAAACCGTAAGGACGGCAATGGAAACAGAAGAGAAATACAGATGGAATCTGAGAGATCTGATTTCAGATGAAGAAGAATGGAAATCACTGATCCGGCAGGCAGAGGAAGGTTTTACTGTCCTGTCTGCATATGAAGGCACACTGGGAATGTCAGCAGAGACACTGGGTTCCTGTCTGCGGTGCCGTGACAGAATTGAAGGAATCCTGTCACGGGTGGTTGCTTATGCCAGACAGAAGAGGGATGAAAATACTGCTGACAGTGCCGGACAGACGCTGGCATCGGAAGCGGAAGGCCTGATTGCCAGGTATATGGAAGCTGAGGCCTTTCTGGAGCCGGAAATCCAGGAGATTCCCGAGGGACGGATCCGGGAATGGATGGAAACGGAGCCGCTGGCACTGTACAGAAGATATCTGGAACGGCTGCTTGCCAGAAAGGCGCACATGCTTTCCTCCCGGGAAGAACGTCTTCTGGCCATGGCCGCGGATGCGGCAAACGGGGCATCGGCTGCATTTACGATGCTCAACAACGCGGATCTGACATTTGAACCCGTGAAGGACAGGGACGGAAGACAGGTTCCGGTGACCCATGGACGGTACGGACTGCTTATGGAGAGCCAGGACCGGGAGATCCGAAGGGATGCGTTTCTCTCCTATTATAAAAGTTACAGGCAGTCTGCCAACACAATGGCCGCACTGTTTGAAAGCAATCTGAAGCAGGCATGTTTCTATGCCAGAGCCCGCCGGTATCCGTCTTCCAGAGCCTATTATCTGGCGGAGAATGAGATTCCGGAAGCCGTATACGACAATCTGATCCGCACGGTCCGGGGAAGACTTGACCTGATGCACCGGTATGTGTCCATAAGGAAAAAAATTCTGGGTCTGGGGGAACTTCACATGTATGATATGTTCGTTCCTCTGGTGCCGTCCATGGACAGAAAAGTAACCTATGAAGAAGCAGAAGGCCTGATTCTGGAAGCACTGAGACCTCTGGGAGAAAATTACGGGAAGCTGCTGAAACAGGGACTGGAAGGCCGGTGGGTGGATGTCTATGAGAGACCGGGAAAAAGGAGCGGAGGCTATTCTTCCTGCGTTTACGGATTTCATCCGTATGTGCTGATGAGTTACGACGATACCCTCAATTCAGTCCTTACCCTGGCCCATGAAATGGGACATTCCCTTCATTCCTGGTATTCCAATGAAGCGCAGCCTTACCCGTATGCGGATTACAGAATTTTTGTGGCTGAGGTGGCATCCACCTGCAACGAAGCCCTGCTTCTCAGATATCTGATGGAAAAGGCGGAAAGCAGGAAGGAAAAAGCATATCTGGCAAATCAGTTTCTGGAACGGTTCCGGGGAACCATGTTCCGTCAGACCATGCTTGCGGAATTCGAACTGGAGACGCACCGGATGGCGTGGGACAGAAAGCCTCTGACCAGGGAGGTTCTGTGCCGGCTGTATCAGGACCTGAATGTCTGCTATTACGGAGACGATGTGACGGTGGATCCGGATATCAGCTATGAATGGGCGAGAATTCCCCATTTTTACAGTCCGTTTTATGTGTATCAGTATGCCACGGGGTTCGCAGCCGCCATGGCAGTCAGCAGCAGGATCCTGTCGGGAGACAGAAACGCCTTGTCGGGGTACCTGGAATTTCTTAAGGGAGGATGTTCCATGACCCCCATCGGACTTCTGAAGCTCTGCGGCCTTGATATGGAAAAACCGCAGGTGGTGGAAGAGGCTCTGGATGTATTTGAATCACTTCTTGATGAATTTGAAAAAGAGACCGGCAGCTTTGCCGGATAACTGAGGAAAACAGCAGCAGGAAAGGCGTGAGGTGAGTATTATGAATCTGTATGAAGCTATATTCAGCCGGAAATCGGTCAGAAAGTTCCGCATGGAGCCAATCGCGTCAGAACTTCTGGACAGAATCCGGAAATTTATAGATAATGTATCCTGCCTGGATAATCAGAGCAGGGTGGAGTTTGAGATCATTGACAATCTGCAGGAAAAGCAGAAGGTGAAGGGACTGGGAAAGACGGATGCGCCCTACTATCTGGCTGTATACTGTGAGGACAGCAGGCAGTCGGTCAGGAATGCCGGATATGCGGCGGAGCAGGTGGTCCTTTATATGACGGAAAAGGAAATCGGAACCTGTTATCTGGGAGCGGCCAGAACAGGAGAAAATACAAAGAACGGGCTGCGCCGGTTCCTGATCATTGCATTCGGTTTCTGTGAAGGGAAACTTTACAGAGACAGCATGGCTGCGCACCGTCTTTCTCTCAGCAGCCTCTGCGTATATAAGGACGAACCGGGAGAAAACATCAAATCCATACTGAAGGCAGCCAGACTTGCACCGTCGGCCTTCAACAGCCAGCCGTGGAGGTTTGTGGTCTATTCTGACCGGATCTATATTTTCGCAAAGAAAGACGCCCTTCCCCGTACCAGGAGACTGCTGGCCATGCGGGATTTCGGCATCGGCATCATGCTTTCCCATATCATGCTGGCAGCCGAGGAACTGTGGATGAATATGGAGACCGTTACGGAGGAACAGTTTTTAAAGAAAGTTTATAAGAACGGCGAGTACATTTGTACGATTGTTTTCCATATCTGATGAAGTCGGATTATTTCTTCTCTGACAATAAAATGTGGAATTTTTATTCCGGTGGGTTTTTGACTTGAAACACAACTTTACTTATGCTAAAATTGACAGGATAAATAAAAACCGGAAATCCATTGAAGGAGGAAGTTATGATCAGTCAGCTCGTACAGAAGATTCAGGAAACAAAAGCACCCATCTGTGTCGGTCTGGATCCAATGCTGGGATACATTCCGTCCCATATTGTTCAGAAATCTTTTAAGGAGTTCGGAGAAACCCTCGAAGGGGCTGCCGACGCTGTCTGGCAGTTTAATAAAGAAATTGTAGACCATACGTATGATTTGATTCCCTCAGTGAAACCACAGATTGCCATGTATGAGCAGTTTGGCATTGAGGGACTTAAAATATATGCGAGAACCGTGGAATACTGCCAGCAGAAGGGACTTCTGGTAATCGGCGATGTGAAGCGGGGAGATATCGGATCCACTTCTTCTGCCTATGCAGTAGGCCATCTGGGAACGGTCAAGGTCGGCAGCAATGTATGTTCCGGTTTCAGCACGGATTTCATCACGGTAAATCCCTATCTGGGGACTGACGGCGTAAAGCCTTTCGTGGATGTATGCCGGGAAGAAGACAAGGGTCTGTTCGTTCTGGTGAAGACTTCCAACCCTTCCAGCGGCGAGTTCCAGGACAGGCTCATCGACGGCCGTCCTCTTTATGAACTGGTGGCAGAGAAAGTGGTGGAATGGGGAGAGTCCTGCATGGACGGCGCCTACAGCAATGTGGGAGCCGTGGTGGGAGCCACCTATCCGGAAATGAGCAAGGTGCTCCGGAAACTGATGCCCCACACCTATTTCCTGGTTCCCGGATACGGAGCCCAGGGCGGAACTGCAGAAGACCTGAGACACTGCTTCAATGAGGACGGACTGGGAGCCATTGTCAATTCCTCCCGCGGAATCATTGCCGCATACAAACAGGAAAAATATTCCAAATTCGGACCGGAACATTTTGCCGAGGCTTCCAGACAGGCAGTTCTGGACATGATCGCTGATATCAGCAGAGTTCTGTAAATACAGGAGGTAGCCATGGCACAGAAAAAGATAAAGGCAGTGATCGCAAGCCAGGAAAAGCTGACGGACGGAATTTACAGCATGTGGCTGGAAGCACCGGAGATGGCGGCTGAGGCTGTACCGGGACAGTTTATTGCGGTATATCCGGCAGATCGCTCGAAACTCCTTCCCAGACCCATCAGCATCTGTGAGACAGATAAAGAAAAAGGCTGCCTGCGCATTGTATACAGGGTTGCCGGAGGCGGCACTCTCGAATTTTCCGGATACGGAGCCGGAGACAGTCTGGACATCATGGGCCCTCTGGGCAACGGATTCCCTCTGGAAAAGAAGAAGGCGCTTCTGATCGGCGGAGGCATCGGAATCCCTCCGATGCTGGAGCTGGCAAAAAAACTGGACTGTGAAAAAACCGCTGTTCTGGGATACCGGGACAGCCGGATGTTCCTGAAAGATGAGATCGGAGCATATGCCGGAGTGGCGGTGGCCACGGAAGACGGCAGTGCGGGAACAAAGGGAACTGTGATTGATGCCATCCGGGAAAACGGACTTTCCGCGGATATCATCTACGCTTGCGGTCCTACGCCTATGTTAAAGGCACTGAAGGCGTATGCCGCTGAAAAGGGAATCGAATGCTACATCTCCCTGGAAGAAAAAATGGCCTGCGGCATCGGCGCCTGCCTCGGCTGCGTCTGCCACAGCAGGGATGTGGATGAGCACAGCAATGTGAGAAACAAAAGAGTCTGCAAAGACGGACCGGTGTTCCGCGCGGAGGAAGTGGAACTCCTTTCCACGGAAGAGCAGAGGGAGCGGATCGGAAGCGGCTGCATGTGCGGCACGGTCAGAGTGAAGGAGGACCAGGAATGAATACAAAGGTGAATCTGGCCGGCGTTGAACTGAAAAATCCTGTCATGACGGCATCAGGTACCTTCGGCTCCGGCATGGAATACGGGGAAATGGTGGATCTGAACCGTCTGGGGGCCGTGGTGACAAAGGGAATCGCCAATGTGCCGTGGCCGGGAAATCCCACCCCCCGTGTAACGGAAGTATACGGCGGCATGCTGAATGCCATCGGCCTTCAGGGACCTGGCGTGGACGTGTTTATAGAAAGGGACATTCCATTCCTGAAACAGTATGATACGAAGATCATAGTCAATGTCTGCGGAAAGACAAAAGAGGACTATGTGGATGTGGTGGAGCGTCTGGGAGACACGGATGTGGACATGCTGGAAATCAATATTTCCTGTCCCAATGTGAAGGAAGGCGGCATTGCGTTCGGCCAGGATCCCAGATGTGCGGAGGAGATCACGGCGGCAGTGAAAAAGGTTGCCAGACAGCCGGTGATCATGAAGCTTTCCCCCAATGTGACCGACATCACGGAAATGGCAAGGGCAGTGGAGGCAGGCGGAGCCGATGTGGTCTCCCTGATCAACACACTGACAGGAATGAAAATTGATATCAACAGAAGGACCTTTGCGCTGGCCAATAAGACCGGAGGACTTTCGGGCCCGGCAGTGAAGCCGGTGGCCGTGCGGATGGTATACCAGGTGGCCGGCGCCGTGAAAATTCCGGTTATCGGCATGGGCGGCATCATGACTGCCGAGGATGCTCTTGAGTTTATTCTGGCCGGTGCCACTGCAGTTTCCGTGGGCACGGCAAACTTTGTCAATCCGTCCGCTACGGTGGAGATTGCGGAAGGAATTGAAGATTACATGAGAAGAAACCATGTGGAGGATATCCGGGAACTCATTGGAGCCGTCAGGTAGGAAACGACGCAAAATCCGGAAAACAGCAGCGGCAGCTGCCAACATTCAGAGAGGGGTAAAAGGAATATGGAAAGATACAAGCAGGAATTTATTGAATTCATGGTGGACTGCGGCGTCCTGAAATTCGGAGATTTCGTTACCAAGAGCGGAAGAAAGACTCCGTTCTTCGTGAACACCGGCTTTTACCGCACCGGTGCCCAGCTGAGAAAACTGGGAGAATATTATGCAAAGGCCATTAAAGAAACTTTCGGAACGGATTTCGACGTACTGTTCGGGCCGGCCTATAAAGGAATTCCCCTGACTGTGGCTGCCAGCATGGCCCTCAGCGAGCATTTCGGCGCTGATGTCAAGTACTGCTCCAACAGAAAAGAAGTGAAGGACCACGGCGACAAGGGTATTCTTCTGGGAAGTCCCATTGCCGATGGAGACAAGGTTGTGATCATTGAGGATGTGACCACTGCGGGAACTTCCATCGAGGAGACTCTGCCGATTATCCGTGCCCAGGGCAACGTGGATGTGCTGGGTCTGGTGGTGTCCGTGGACCGCTGTGAGAGAGGCCAGGGAGAAAAGTCCGCGCTTACGGAGATTCAGGAGAAATACGGATTCCGCACCACAGCCATCGTAACCATGATGGAAGTGGTAGAGCATCTTTACAACAGGGAGTATAAGGGAAAAGTCATCATTGATGATACCCTGAAAGCTGCCATTGATGCGTACTATGAGCAGTACGGCGTGAAATAAGGGGTGCCTGAATGGAAAGAATTTATAAGACGATGAGGAATGCGGGAGCAGCAAATGTTGCAGTGGGAATCGTGATCCTGACCGTCGGACTGGCTGCCGGAATCATGACCATTATAAGCGGAGCCATTCTGCTGAAAAGAAAATCAGAGATCACATTTTAAAATATGACTGAAGACATGGCCGGGAACACTCCGGAGAAATCCGGAGAGCGCCCGGCCGCTGTTTTCTGCGGATGGAGATTAGAGAGATGATAGGAAGAAACAGACACCGGAAACTGGGGTTTGTGCTGTTTGTCCTGTATCTGGTTCTGCTGACATACTTCCTGTTTTTTGCCGAGACAATGGGGCGGAGTCCGGAGGCCAGAACGGATTACAGATATAACCTGGTTTTGTTCAAGGAGATACGGAGATTTATCATGTACCGGGATATTCTGGGATACAGAGCGGTTTTTATGAATATCGCAGGTAATATGATCGCCTTTATGCCGTTCGGATTCTTCCTTCCGGTGATCTGGCACAGAATGAAGCACTGGTATACCACCACAGTCCTGAGCTTTACCTTCAGCCTCTGTGTGGAGACACTGCAGCTGGTTATGAAAGTGGGAAGTTTTGACGTGGATGACCTGGTTTTGAACACCATCGGCGGACTGGCCGGGTATGCCATATACCGTTTTCTGAAAGGAGTGTGGCACAGATACAGTGAAACGGATCGGAAATAAGATTTCCTATATACGGAAACCCATTGCAAAACGGAGTTTTGTTTCGGCAGGGCTGGCTGCTGCCTCCCTGCTGTTCGCCGCCGCATCCATTGTGACAGCCTGCCGGTTTCCGGGAAATGCGCCGCTGACGGCGGCAGCTCTCGGAATGTCCAGCATTCTGACGGCAGTGTCGGGGGCGGTTTACGGTGTCCTTTCCTTTTTTGAAAAGGAGAAAAACTACATTCTGGCCAAAATCAGCCTGGCCGGATCCGGGATTCTGATCTTTATCTGGCTGGTGATCATTGCGCTGGGATGAGCGGGAAAAGGAGGCAGAAATGGAAGAAGAAATTTTAAGAGAACGGTATGAGCTGTCCCTCGGGAGAATACGTCAGATCCCGGAGGAAGAGACCGTGGCAGAGCCTTACAGAGATTTTTTCCGTCAGGCAGCTTCTTTTGTGATGATGCTGGACGAGCTTCGCAGAGCCAGAGAGGACGGTTCCTTTTTCAGGCTGAGTCCGGCGGAAAAAGAACAGTGGAATCACAGACTCTATGAAGATATACTTCCGGGTCATTATGAAACCAGCTATGGAAATCCCGCCTATGCTGCCGGACGCCTGGGAATGCCTCTTGGGAAACTTCTGTGTTTTCTGTACGCGGAGATCCGGGAGGGAATTGTCTATGTTTCTGAGGGGCGCCTTCTGGATCTGGTTATCTACCAGGAAGCCCTGATTGAGATCTACAACCTGTTTGAAGAGGAAATCCCGGAGGAAAAGTCCGTCCGGGACGTGCTTTACTGGTGCGTCAGCGATTACTGTGATGTGACACTGACAGAAAGAGTCCGGGAAACTCTGGATCCGTCGGTGGATTTCGCGGAGCGGATCATCATGGAAAGTGATCTGAAGGATCTTTCCTATCTTTATCTTTATGGCGCATATATTTCTGACAGCGAGCGGAAAACGGCGGAATTTCTCAACAGCCTGCCGGAGGCAGCCATAAAGAAGATGGCAGATACGTTTACGGAAGGATATATCCGCGGGTTTCAGGTGATGGGGAGAGATCTTTCCGCAAAAAAAACTGCGGCGATCCGTTACCCCATCGGCTTTGAACGAATGATCCGGGAAGCGGTGAAGAATTTCCGGGCGGCAGGACTGCAGGTGATCCTGCCCAGGACTGCAGCCGGAAGCGTAAACAGAAATCCGGCCGGCCAGAACGGATACTGCAGCAGTTCTCCCAACCGCCAGTATGACTATGATCACAGGTATGACAGCGCCGTGTTTTATGACAAGGCATTCCGCGACAGAAAACTGGCGGTGCTGAAAACTGCCTATGAGAAATATAGGAAAGAGGCGTCCTGGTATGCGGGGCCGGCGGTTCTGGAAACCTTCGGAGAAGAAGGATTTGCGCCGGTCAACCGGGATGAGGCCTGGAGCTTTACGGAGAAACAGCAGAAACTGTATCTGGAATACAGGAATCTTTCCATGCCGACGGTCAATGAATACATTCCCGGCGATGAGACCAGCTATACCATCATGGCCTTTCCGGTTCCTGCCATCGGGAAGCAGTTTCCGGAGATTTTTGACGAGACCATCCGGATCAACACACTGGATTATGAGACCTACAGCCGGTATCAGCAGATTCTGATCGATACCCTGGACAAGGCAGATCATGTCCGGATTCTGGGAAAGGGAAAGAACACCACGGACCTTACGGTTTCCCTGGCAGATCTTACGGACGGGAAAACCCAGACAAAATTTGAAAACTGTGTGGCGGATGTGAATATTCCTCTGGGGGAAGTGTTCACGTCTCCCAGACTTTCAGGAACCTGCGGAGTTCTGAATGTGGAAACCGTCTATATCGGAGAAATTCAGTTCAGAAATCTGAAACTTGTTTTTGAAAACGGACGGGTAAAGGAGATTTCCTGCGATAATTTCCTGGAGCGTCTTCCAAAAGACGCGGATGAAAAAGAAAAGGAACAGGCCCGGGAAGAGGGAAAACGTCTTGTGATCCAGCAGATCATGAACGGACATGAGGACCTTCCCATGGGAGAATTTGCCATCGGCACCAATACGGCGGCCTATGCCATGGCGGAACGGTTCGGGATTCTGGACCGCCTGCCCATTCTGATTGTGGAAAAGATGGGACCGCATTTTGCCGTGGGCGACACCTGCTACAGCTGGTCGGAAGACAGCCCCATGTATAATCCTGACGGAAAGGAAATGATTGCCAGGGACAACGAGATCTCCATTCTCCGGAAGGAAGATGTGAAAAAGGCATATTTCGGCGTTCATACGGATATTACGATTCCTTATAAAGAAATCGGAACCATCGAAGCTGTCAGCAGTGACGGCACCGCATATGGGATTATCAGAGACGGGCGGTTTGTTCTTCCGGGGCTTTCCCCGTTAAATCTGCCGCTGGATTCTCTGAATTCATGAGATTGCTCTTGACGCGGCAATAAAAAGCTAGTATGATGATTGATAAGAAAGAATATTCATCATGCTAGCTTTTATTAATTTTACTTATTAATAACCATAATGAGAAAGAGGAGAGAAGACAATGGCAAAAGTTGGGATTGTAATGGGAAGCGATTCGGATATGCCGGTTATGGCTCAGGCTGCCGACATGCTGGAGGAACTTGGCGTTGATTTTGAAATGACCATCATTTCCGCCCACAGGGAACCGGATATTTTCTATGAATATGCAAAATCTGCAGAGAGCAAGGGAATCAAGGTAATCATTGCCGGAGCCGGAAAAGCAGCACATCTTCCGGGAATGTGTGCGGCGATCTTTCCCCTTCCGGTTATCGGAATCCCCATGAAGACGTCAGACCTTGGCGGTGTGGATTCCCTGTATTCCATTGTCCAGATGCCGTCCGGCATCCCGGTGGCTACCGTGGCCATCAACGGAGGAAAAAATGCCGGCATTCTGGCAGCAAAAATTCTCGCGGCTTCCGATCCGGAGCTTCTGGAGAGACTGAAAGCCTATTCTGAAAAACTGAAACATGAGGTGGAAGGAAAGGCAGAGAAACTGGAGCAGATCGGCTATAAGGAATATCTGGCAGGAATGAAAAAGTAAAAAAGAAGAAACAGAAGAAATCACAAGCGTCAGGAAAACGGAAAGAAGCTGAAAGGAAAAAGAAAGGGGCGGCGCTGCAGTCCCGTTTCCGGAAAGAGCGGAAGCGGGGGGACGGAAAAGCCGCCGGTACAGGAGGAAATCTATGGATTACAAGAAGGCCGGAGTGGATATCGAAGCTGGTTATAAATCAGTGGAGCTTATGAAACAGTATGTGAAGGGCACCATGCGTCCGGAAGTCATGGGCGGAATCGGAGGATTTTCCGGTGCGTTTTCTGCAGCCGCTTTTAAAAACATGGAACATCCGGTGATGCTGTCCGGAACCGACGGCGTAGGAACCAAGCTGAAACTGGCGTTCCTGATGGACCGCCATGACACGGTGGGCATCGACTGTGTGGCCATGTGCGTCAACGATGTGGCATGCGCAGGCGGCGAGCCGCTGTTTTTCCTGGACTATATAGCCTGCGGAAAGCAGGTGCCGGAGCGGATTGCCACCATCGTATCCGGTGTGGCGGAAGGATGCCGTCAGGCAGGCGCTGCCCTGATCGGCGGTGAGACTGCCGAGATGCCCGGCTTCTATCCGGAAGACGAATATGACCTGGCAGGGTTTGCCGTGGGTGTTGTGGATGAAAAAGACATGGTGGACGGAAAAGATCTGAAGGCCGGTGACGTGCTGATCGGAATGGCGTCCTCCGGCGTACATTCCAACGGATTCTCCCTGGTGCGGAAGGTATTCGAAGATCAGATGACAAAAGAAGGCCTGAATACATATTATGAGGAGCTGGGAGGCACACTGGGAGAGGTTCTTCTGGCGCCCACAAAGATTTATGTGAAAGCCCTGAAAGCCGTAAAGGAAGCAGGCGTGAAGGTTCATGCCTGCAGCCATATCACAGGCGGCGGTTTCTATGAGAATGTTCCCAGAATGCTGAAAGACGGCATCTGCGCAAAAATCGAGAAGAACAGCTATCCGGTTCCGCCCATTTTCGGACTGATGCAGAAAAAGGGCGAGATCGAAGAGAAGATCATGTACAATACCTTCAATATGGGAATCGGAATGGTGGTGGCCGTGGATCAGGCCGATGCTGAGAAAGCCATGGAGGCCATGAAGGCGGCAGGAGAGACTCCCTATTTGATCGGTTCCGTCTGTGAAGGAGAAAAGGGAGTGACTTTATGCTGAGACTCGGCGTTCTGGTATCCGGAGGCGGCACCAACCTGCAGGCGATTCTGGATGCCATTGATAACGGCATCGTCACAGGTGCGGCAGTGGAACTGGTTCTCAGCAACAACCCGGGCGCCTATGCTCTGGAACGGGCCAGAAATCACAGAATTCCGGCAGAGTGCGTATCCCCGAAGGATTTTGAGAGCCGTGAGGAATTCAACCGCGCGCTGCTTGCAAAAGTGGATTCCTATCACCTGGACCTGATTGTTCTGGCAGGATTTCTTGTGAAGATACCGGTGGAGATGATTGCCGCCTACAGAAACCGGATCATCAATGTCCACCCGTCCCTGATTCCGTCATTCTGCGGCGTGGGATATTATGGTCTCAAAGTCCATGAGGCGGCTCTGGCGCGGGGGGTAAAGATTACAGGTGCCACCGTACATTTTGTGGACGAAGGCATGGACTCCGGTCCCATCATCCTCCAGAAGGCCGTGGAGGTAAAGGACGGGGATACACCGGAGATCCTTCAGAGACGTGTGATGGAAGAGGCGGAATGGAAGATTCTTCCCCGGGCCATTCACATGATTGCAAACCATATGATCTGACAGTTTCCGGCCCGGGCCTTTCGGCGCGGGCCGTGCTTTTACGGAAGGATGGAAAATATGAAAGTTCTGATTGTGGGAAGCGGCGGAAGAGAGCATGCCATTGCCTGGAAAGTGGCCCAGAGCAGCCGCGTGGATAAAATTTACTGTGCCCCCGGAAATGCCGGGATTGCGTCGGTGGCGGAATGTGTTCCCATCGGTGCCATGGAATTTGACCGCCTGGTGGAATTTGCCAGGGAAAATGAAATTGATCTGACGGTGGTAGGTATGGATGATCCGCTGGTGGGAGGTATCGTGGACCGGTTCGAGGAAGCGGGACTCAGGGTGTTCGGTCCCAGGAAGAATGCGGCGATTCTGGAAGGATCCAAGGCATTTGCCAAAAACCTGATGAAGAAATACCATATTCCGACGGCGGACTATGAAACATTTACGGATCCGGAAAAAGCTCTGGAATACCTGGAACATGCAAAGATGCCCATTGTCCTCAAAGCTGACGGACTGGCCCTGGGAAAAGGCGTTCTGATCTGCAATACCCTGGAAGAAGCCAGAGAAGGCGTAAAAACGCTGATGACCGATAAAAAATTCGGTTCCGCAGGCGATGAGATTGTGATCGAAGAGTTCATGACCGGAAGGGAAGTTTCCGTTCTGTCTTTCGTGGACGGAAATACGGTAAAAATCATGAGTTCCGCCCAGGATCACAAGCGGGCCAAGGACGGAGATCAGGGCCTCAACACCGGCGGTATGGGCAATTTCTCGCCCAGTCCCTTCTATACGGAAGAGGTGGACCGGTTCTGCAGGAAGTATATCTATCAGCCCACTGTGGATGCCATGAAGGCCGAAGGACGGCCGTTCAAAGGGGTGATCTTTTTCGGGCTTATGCTGACGGAAGACGGACCCAAGGTGCTGGAATACAACGCCAGATTCGGCGATCCGGAGGCGCAGGTGGTGCTTCCGCGTCTGGAAAATGACATTGTGGATGTGTTTGAGGCGTGCATCGACGGTACGCTGGATCAGATTGACCTGAAGTTTGACAACAACAGGGCCACTGTATGTGTCATTCTGGCATCTGACGGATACCCGGTGGAATATAAAAAAGGATTTCCCATCCGGGGGCTGGAAACGTTTGAAGGAAAAGACGGATATTATGTATTTCACTCCGGCACAAAGTTCGCAGAGGACGGCACCATTGTCACCAACGGCGGCCGGGTTCTGGGAGTAACTGCCAACGGTGCAACTCTGAAAGAAGCCAGGGAAAATGCTTACAGGGCTGCGGAGTGGGTGGAATTTGAGAACAAATATATGCGTCATGACATCGGAAAGTCCATTGAAGAAGTCTAGAAAAACCGCAGAAAAATCATAAGAAAGAGGCACGGACGGCCGGAAAACGGCTGGCTGTGCCTTTTTTATTATACAGAAAACTTTGTTCCGTGTATAATAAAATACTCTGCAGGCGTACCGCAGCGGAAAGGAAAGGGCTGAAGAAACGGCCCGCCGCAGGCAGAGAATCCTGCAGAACCGGATTCTTTTTTATACAGCCGGGAAGAGTTATGAAAAGCTTAAGCGGAAAGTAAAGAACGGCAGGAAAAATCCTGATATAATGAAAAAAAGGGAAAGGAGCGGGAGAAAAAGAACCGGAGAGGCCGGGAAAAATCAGAGTACGGACCGGTACATGAAATCCGGACAGGACGTGAAGGAAGAAAGGGGGAAAACGGCAATGAAAAAAACAGTATTTGTATGGGGAATCATGGCCGCAGCAGCTCTGGTGTTCAGTGGCTGCAGTCTGACGGAAACGGGCGAGCAGGGAATGGAACTCCGGGAAACGGACGGAGGGGAGGTACTGGCGGAAGCCGTATATCCGGAGATGGCTCCCTATCCGAATGAACGGGAGTATATCAACACCCGGACCGGAGAATTTGACGACGAAGGATTTCAGGAAGTTTACGGCGCATGGCGGAGCGGAAAAGCGGCTCTGAATGAGCTTCCGGAAGCTGACGGAACGGCCATGGGAACTTTTACGGAGCAGTCCGTGAGACAGTTTCTGTCAGGAAGCGGAGATGAAAACCGGATCTGTTCGCCGGTCAATCTCTATGTGGCTCTGGCCATGCTGGCGGAAACCACAGGCGGGGAAAGCAGGCAGCAGATTCTGAGCCTTCTGGACGCGGACGGAACCGAGGAACTGGAGAAACGGGCGGGGAATCTCTGGAAACTGTGTTACAGCAATGACGGAGCTGTGACCAGTCTTCTGGCCAATTCCCTGTGGCTTCAGGAGGGAATGCAGTATGACAGTCAGGTGCTGGAACATATGAAAGAAACGTATCATGCCTCTGCCTACAGAGGAGTCATGGGATCAGAGGAGTATAACAGACTTCTGCAGGACTGGCTTGACCGGCAGACGGGAGGCCTTCTGAAGGATCAGGCTTCCGGCATGAAACTGGACCATGACACGGTGTTTGCTCTTGCCAGCACGATTCTGTATCAGGCCAGATGGAAGGCGGAATTTTCCGAAAACAACACAAAGGAAGCGGTCTTTCATGGAAATGCCGGGGATACTCCCTGTGAATTTCTAAACAGCAGCAGCTACGGAAATTATTACTGGTCAGATCAGTTTGCGGCTGTTTCCCTGGAACTGAATGAGAGCGGTGCCATGTGGATCATTCTGCCGGATGAGGATGTGTCTGTAGATGATGTTCTGAGCGGAAAGCAGATGTTTGAGCTTACCGCACCGGGAACGGAATGGAAGGACCGGAAATATCTGAAAGTAAATCTGTCCGTTCCCAAATTTGATGCTGCTTCGGATCTGAATCTGGGAGACGGGCTGAGGGCCCTTGGTGTATGTGACATTTTTGACCCGGAAACCGCAGATTTTTCTCCGCTTTTCGGAGAAACAGACGGAATTTTCCTGTCCGCGGCACAGCATGCCGCCCGTGTGAAGATAGACGAACAGGGAGTTGAAGCGGCTGCCTATACGGTTATGGCAGCTGCCGGAGCTGCCATGCCGCCGGATGATGAGGTGGATTTTACGGCAGACAGGCCGTTTCTGTTTATGATCACATCACAGCATGGATATCCCCTGTTTGCCGGTGTGGTTAATGAACCGTAAAAAACGGAACCCGAAGGAACATCGGAATGATTTGCGCGGCAGTGCCGGTGTTCCAATAAAATCTTTTTTTGAAAAAGGCAGAGAAAGCACCGGGGAAGTGTCAGCAGAAGGGGGGACGGGAAAAGAGATGGAGGAAGAAAAAAACAGGAAAACTGAAAACCGCACAGAAAACAGCTCAGAAAGCCGGATGGCAGGCGGAACGGAAAAAGAACCGGGAAAAAGCGGAAGCAGAATTTTCCTACGGATGGTTTCTGTTTTCATGGCGGCATTTGCGGTCATATCTGCGGGTACCTGGAAAAAGAACGGCTGGTGCATGGGAGATGAAATTCTGGAGACTCTGGGATTAAAGGCATGGTCAGACGGTGACAGAGGCACCCACTATACCTTTTTCTATGGGATGGCCCTTCTGATTCTGGCGGCCCTTCTGTATTCGCGTACGGCAGAAAACCGGCAGAAGGCGTTCCGGCAGATTCTGATTCTGGCAGCGGCTCTGGCAGTTCTTGCGGGTATGCTGGCCGGATTTCTGCCATAAGGGAGAACGGATGAAAGAAAACAGAAGAAGAGAGGGAAAGGATGGAAAAGGACGCCGGGGCTTGACACCGGAGAAGAAAAACGGTAATATACCAGTATAGAACACATGTTCGAGAAAAGAAGGGCGGTCATCATGGAGAAAATGGAAGAAAAAGTTTATATTGCCATTGATCTGAAATCATTTTACGCATCTGTGGAATGTGTGGAGAGAGGGCTGGATCCGATGACCGCCAATCTGGTGGTGGCAGATGAGAGCCGTACAGCCAGAACCATCTGCCTGGCAGTGTCTCCGGCGCTGAAAGCATGGGGGATTCCGGGACGTCCCAGGCTGTTTGAAGTAATCAGAAAGGTCAGGGAGATCAACGGAAAACGGCTGCAGCAGGCACCGGGGCACCGGTTTTCCGGCTCCTCCTGGGATGACAGAAAACTGAAAAATTCGCCGGAACTGGCACTGGACTATATTGTGGCACCGCCTCAGATGGCCCATTACATGAAGCGCAGCACGGAGATTTATCAGATATACCTCCGCTATATTGCACCGGAAGATATCCATGTCTATTCCATTGACGAGGTGTTTATTGATGCCACGGGATACCTGAAGATATATGGGATTTCCGCCAGAGAACTGGCCATGCGCATGATCCTTGATGTACTGAATGCCACGGGCATCACGGCAGCCGCCGGGATCGGAACCAATCTGTATCTCTGCAAGGTGGCCATGGACATCGGTGCAAAGCATATTCAGCCGGATGAAAACGGTGTGCGCATTGCTGAGCTGGACGAGATCAGCTATCGCCGGACACTCTGGACGCACCGGCCGCTGACCGATTTCTGGAGAGTCGGAAAGGGATATGCCAAGCGTCTGGAGGAGCACGGGATTTTTACCATGGGAGATATTGCGAAATGTTCCCTGGGGAAAAACGGTGATTACTACAATGAGGAACTCCTGTACAGGATGTTCGGCGTCAATGCGGAACTTCTGATCGATCATGCCTGGGGATGGGAACCCTGCACCATAAAGGATATCAGGGAGTATAAACCGGAAAGCAGCAGCGTGGGAGCAGGACAGGTCCTCCATGAACCATATCCTTTTGAAAAGGCGGATCTTGTGGTGCGGGAGATGGCGGATCAGCTTTCCCTGGACCTGGTGGCCAGACGGCTGGTGACAGAGCAGATTACGCTGACGGTAGGGTATGATATGGAAAATCTCCGGGATCCGGAACGGAGGAAACAATATTCCGGGGATATTGCCACGGACCGCTATGGGCGCGATGTGCCGAAACATGCCCATGGAACCATCCATCTGGAAGGCGGTCCCACGTCTTCGGCCAGACGGCTGACGGAGGCAGCGGCCGAGCTGTACAGAAGGATCGCGGATCCCGGTCTCCTGATAAGAAGGATCACCATTGCCGCACAGCAGGTGATGGATGAGGAAAGCATACCTCATGGAGAAGAGAACTTCGAACAGCTGGATCTTTTCACGGATTATGCAGCACGGGAGAAGCAGCAGGAAAAAGAACGGACAGCGCTGGAACGGGAAAGGAAGATGCAGGAAGCCATGCTGGACATTAAAAAGAAATTTGGGAAGAATGCAATTCTGAAGGGGCTCAATCTGCAGCAGGGAGCCACCGGAAAACAGCGCAATGAGCAGATTGGAGGGCATAAGGCATGAAGAACCCTTATGAGGATCTGATTCATCTGCCCCATCATGTGTCGGAAACCCATCCGAGAATGCCGGTTTCGGACCGGGCAGCACAGTTTTCGCCTTTCGCGGCTCTTACCGGATATGGGGACGCAGTCAGGGAAACGGGAAGATATACAGAGGAAAAGGAAGAACTGGATGAGAATATGCTGGAACTGCTGGACCGGACCTGGGAAGACCTGGAGAGGAAACGGACAGGACAGACGGCAGTGACCGTGACATACTTTGTACCGGATGGAAGAAAAAAGGGAGGCAGTTACGAAACCATCACCGGTACGGTGAAAAAAGTGGACCGTACAGGAAGAATGCTCACAATGGAAGACGGGCAGAGAATCTGTCTGGATGATATTCTGGAAATCAGCGGTTTCTGAGAAAATGAAAAAGGGCTTCCGGATTACCTGAAAGAACGGATTTTCCGGAAGAAATGAAAGAGAAGTACAGAAGTACAGAAAAGACAGAGAAAAGGAAAACAGCTCCGGCAGAAAACCGGAGCTGAAGCATACTTATAAAGGATCACAGCAGAAGCGGAGCAGGTCACAGATTGACCAGCAGCTGCATGGTGATTACCAGAGTGATAAGGGCGATGGGGTAGGTTGCCGCATAGGAGGCCGCCACATCGTCGGTGCCTGCCAGATCCACCAGCATGGCGAGAGCAGGAGTGCTGGTCATGCTGGCAGTCAGGGAACCGAGCCCGCTGAGAAGGGGCAGGTTCAGGAATTTCCGGAATAAAAAGAAACCGGTCATCATGGGAATGACTGCCAGAAGGGCGCCGCAGACAAGCAGGCCGGGACCATATTCGGAGAGAATACGGGCCAGGCTGTGACCTCCGTCTGCCCCGGCAGCGGCAAAAAACATCATCAGGCCAATTTCCTTGGCAGGACCGTAAAGCGCAGGATTCGGCCGCAGGTCCACGGGCCCGATATGGCCCATATGACCGATCAGCAGGCCGACAATGAGAGGGCCTCCTGAAATTCCCAGGCAGAAGGAGGCACCGCCCGGCAGGGGAAGAGTAATGGATCCCAGCACGGCCCCCAGAAGAACCGTAACGGCAAATGAAAACAGTCCCCATTTCTCTATGGGCGCCGCATGGTAGGAGGAAACAGAAGCATTGCCCTCCGGCGGCGCAATCTTTGAACATTCATATGCCATATCGGCATGAAGAATCCTAGGTATCAACTGAATAAAGATCACTTTGCAGATCACGCCCACAGGATAAATAATGCCGTATCCGCTGGCAACGCTGGAGACAGAGGCAGGATCGGAAACCGCTTCCTGAGCTGCCGCCAGACCAGGCGAAGTGGTAAAAGCACCTGCCATCATTCCCACAGCCAGAGGCCGGTCGATGCCGGCAGCAAAAATCATCAGAGTGCAGACAAGAGATCCTGTCAGAGCAGTGGCGATGCAGAGGATGCAGTAGGAACGTCCATTGCTCTTCAGCTGATGGAAAAAAGTAGGGCCTGCGCTGAGCGCTACGGATGTAATGAAAAACAGCAGCCCCAGAGTCTGAATGTCCTTGGAAACGGAGACGCCGAAGTGACCGAAAATCAGTCCGGTGAGAAAGACCCCGGAGGTTCCAAGGGAGACGCCCTTCACACGGATACGCCCCAGCAGATAGCCGGTGGCAGCGATTGCAAAAATAACAGACATCTGTACAGACATGCCGCTGAATGAAAACATGTATGCAGTTCCTGCCTTTCCTGTTTATTTGGACACACGGAATCCTGTGCCGCGTACCATAACTTTAACGCAAGGAACGGGAAAATTCAAGTCATCGGAAAATGTTTCGGAAATAAATGAAAAAAGTGAAACTATTGCAGCGGCTGGATACTCTAATTAATGAAAGACAGCTGGAGCGGAGGAAAAAAATGTGTTCGGTTTTACAGGTTTGACAAAAGAACAGTTTGCAGAGCAATGGGAGGCGTCCAGGGAAAAATATTACCGTCTGGCATACTGCTATACGAAAAATGAGCACGATGCACTGGAAATCCTTTCAGAAGCCACATACCGGGGATACTGCCGGAGACATCAGCTGAGAAATCCGGAATATTTTGACACATGGATGTGCCGGATTATCATATATGAAGCATACCGTTTCCTGAAATATCAGAAGCGGTGGGTTTCCTATGAAGAATATGCTCTGCCGGAGGATGAGGCACTGTTCCGGAATGCAGAAGACGGGATGGATGTCTACCGGTATCTGGACGGACTGTCCGCGGATGACCGGACCCTGCTGATTCTCAAATATTTTGAGGAACGCAGTTTCCGGGAAATTGCCGGGATTCTTTCCATGCCGGAGAACACGGTGAAAACAAGAATCTACCGGCTTCTGAAAAAAATAAGAGAAAAGGAGGCAGCGGAAGCACATGAAAAAGGGGTATGATGAAATAGAAATTCCGGATGAACTTTCCGGTATGATGGATCAGGTAAGAAAGCGGGCCGGAAAGAGAAATGCGGCCCGGAGGAAAATGGCAGGAACAGCCATGGTATTTGCTGCAGTTCTTCTGACGTCCAATATCCCTTCCGTATACGGAGCGCTTCTGGAAGTACCGGTGCTGGGAAGCGTGGTACAGGTATTCCATGTGGGAACAGGCGGAACGGCAACAGACGGAACAGAACTGAAAGCCATGGGAAATGAAGAAAGCCTGAATCTGTATTTCCAGAAAAGAGATTCGGCAGATCAGACGGAGAAAACGCCGGCATACAAAGTAGAAAGACTGGAAGCGCCGGACCGGCTGGTGATTACCGTATATGGTGTCAGAAAATTTGACCCGGAAACCTGGATCCGGGAGGCAGAAGCCTCGTCCTATGTGAAAACGGCGTACCGGGAAATGATTCTGGATGATTCTGCCGTGCGGCTGGTTCTGGAACTTCAGCCGGACACGGGATTCGAAGTGACGGAATATGAAGAACCCGGAGGACTGCAGATCCGGATGTTTTACAATGAAAACCAGGAACGTGAGGTGTGGTTCCTGCGGAGTGAAAAAATGGACATGACCGAGGGACTGGCTCTGCTGGCTGAACAGCTTTCCCATGTAAACGGAACCATTGCGGAAACCAGGGATGATAAATATATTGTTTCCATCGGAGCGTTTGAAAGCAGGGAAGAGGCGGAAAAAAGACTGTCAGATCTGACAGAACAGGGAATTCTGGATGGCAGCTTTACCGTGGATCACTGCCTCAGCAGTGAGAGACCGGAATAGAAAAAGGAGGATAAAAATTATGAAGAAAAAAATATATGCAGGCATCTGCCTGGGACTTATGGTGGCATTGAGTGCGTGCGGCATGGAAAAGGAAACTTCCGGACTTCAGACGGATTCCTCAGCTGCCGCGGAAACTGAAATCACGGTTTCCGCAGAGGAAACAGAGACACTGAAGGAAGAGACAGAGGCATCAGAAACGGAAAACGAAGAAGGCCAGGGAGAAACCGCAGAAACCAGTACGCTGGAAAAGACGGAGTCTGCCATTGAGACATTTTTATCCATGCTGGGAAAGACAGATGAAGAGTCAGAAGAAATTCTGGAAGGCGGGCAGGAAAATGTCACGGACAGCGGTATTTTCATCGGCAGAATCTATGAAGTGGAACTGTTTGGGGAAAAGGTTCAGGCAGGTACCCTCTGTGATGACAGCAGGCGTATCACAACGGTAACCATGCAGCTGGAACAGGAAGACGCGTCGGAGTACGAGGGAATGCTGACGGAAATTCTGGGCCAGCCGGATGAACGGGAAGAAGGAGCCAGCGAAACCGGTACAACAGCGGTGGTATGGAAAGAGGAAAACAAGGCAGTCCGCCTGTATCAGTCCTATGGACTTGTATCTCTGGAATTTCAGATGGAAGGCCAGACGGAATAGGAGAGATATACAGGTATTTTCTTAAAGATTTCATAACAGAACCGGAAAAACTGTAAGAAAACCGTCATGCAGAAATTCTTGTCCGGGCAGAAGTCTTTATGATAGGATAGAAATAAAAAAGGACGATTCAGGATGAAAAAAATATGGATTTGTGCTGCTTCGGCATTGATTCTGGTGTATACAGTGTTTCCTGCTTATGGAGGGCAGTGGCAAAGGAACGGTGAATTCTGGCAGTATCTCCAGGAAGACGGAACCTATGTCAGCAGCGGATGGATGAAGGATACTGACGGAAAATGGTATTACTTTGATGAAAACGGATACATGGCAGTCAATGAAATTACTCCGGACGGCTATGTGGTGGGAAAGGACGGCTCCTATATTCAGGGCATGTTTCAGGACCAGGATCAGGCAATTGAGCCGTGGGATTATCAGCAGATGCTTGGCCGCGGCATGGATGTGGACTGGTCCAAAACAAAAGACGGAAAGAATTATTATACATCAAAGACAGCCGCGGATTTCCGGCAGGCGGGGATCAAACATGTAAGAATCCGGGTAAAGGATGATCTGGACGAGGAACTTCTGGAAGGACTTGACCGGCAGATCCATGACTGCCTGAGCAATGGCCTGATTCCCGTACTGGCATATCAGGCAGATGAATTTAAGAATAATCCCTGCCAGGAAACCATTGACGGGGTGACAGCCTGGTGGCGTACGGCTGCAGAGCGATATCAGAATAAATCCCATCTTCTGTCCTTTGATCTGCTGATAGAGAGCTCAGATGCGCTTAACCGTCAGCCGGAAATGCTGAATCGCATGATCGAACAGTGTGTGGCCGCAATCCGTGAGACGAACCCGGACCGTATCATCATGATGTCTCCCCGCCTGCGTTCAGACCCGGCTTATCTGAGTGAATTGAAGATTCCTTCGGCAGGGAACGGATATCTGATGGCGGAATGGCATTTTTATGCGGCTGGCCCCAGCAGGACCAATGAAAAGAAGTTGTGGACAGTTGGTACGGAGCAGGAAAAGAAACGGATCGAAGATAAAATAAAATCTGCTTTGGACTGGCAGATGCAGACCGGAATTCCCACATGGGTCGGCGCATGGATGCCGGGAAACTATAATGACGGGAACGATTACAGTCTGGAAGAACAGATGGTTTTTGCCGGATTCATGTGTGACAGTCTGGAACATGCAGGGATTCCCTTTGCAGTAAATTCAGACACAAAATTTTATGACAGAGAAAAGCAGGAGTGGATAGAAGAAATGATTCCTCTGAGGAATCTGATTTTTCAGTAGCTGAACAGAAAAAGAACAGAGATATCTACTGAAGGTGAATCCGGTGTGTGAATGCCGCTTACCGGGGAGAAGGTTTCCCGGGAGGCGGCATTTTTTATGATATGCGATGAAAAGAAAAACAGAGTTCACAGATTTTTCACAAATAATTAGCACTCACCTCTTGACAGTGCTAATAATACGTGTTATAACATGGATAGAACAAAGGAAGAGAGAAAAGGAACAGCAGGAAACTCAAAAAGCAAAAGTCCTGAAGCAGAAGTTCCCGGATCTCCCGCTCCGGTTCCGGAATTCAGAAATAAGTATATATAAGATAGAAAAGGAGAGATGAGTTATGTTGATGCCCAGCATTTTTGGAGAAAATTTATTGGATGATTTCTTTGGAAGTTCATTTCCGTCATACACATCAGCAGGAACTGATCTGATGCGTACCGATATCAAAGATACCAAGGACGGATACGAAATCGTCATGAACCTTCCTGGAGTGAAAAAGGAAAACGTAAAGGCAGAGCTGAAAGACGGATATCTGACAGTCAGCGCAGTGTCCAGATCCGATAAGGATGAGAAAGACAGTGAAGGCCGGTATATCCGCAGAGAGCGGTACAGCGGTTCCTGCAGCAGAAGCTTCTATGTTGGAGACCAGATCACGGAAGAAGATATCAAGGCGAAATTTGACAACGGAACTCTGATCATTGCGGTGCCCAAGAAAGAACCGCAGGCTGTGGAAGACAGCAGAAAGTACATTTCAATTGAAGGCTGATGCCGCTTTCCGGTAATTCCGGGAGGAGAGTACGATCAGAGCACAGAGATACCTTGAAAAATATGAAAAACAGACAGGATCCGGCATAGACCGGACAAAAGGAGGAAGTTTTATGTTGATGCCCAGCATTTTCAGTGATAACCTGTTTGATGATTTTATGAATGATTTCCCGTTCTTTGATGACAGGGATACAAGGAAAGCAGAAAAGAAACTTTATGGCAGACACGGCCGCAATCTGATGAAGACCGATATCAAGGAATCCGATTCCGGTTATGAACTGGAGATGGAACTGCCGGGATTCAAAAAAGATCAGATCAAAGTTTCCCTGGAAAACGGCTGCCTTACTGTCAGCGCCGCCAAAGGCCTGGATCAGGATGAGCAGGAGAAAGAAACCGGCAGATATATCCGCAGGGAACGTTATGCAGGAGCCTGCGAGCGCAGCTTTTATGTGGGCGAAGATCTGACCCAGGAAGACATCAAGGGAGAATTCAAGCATGGTATCCTGAGACTGTTTGTTCCGAAGAAAGAAGTAAAACCTGCAGTTCCTGAGAAAAAGTATATTGCCATTGAAGGCTGATGACGGAAACAACAGCCGGAATTCTATATAAACAGGAGCGGTCCCCCAAAACCGGATTTCAGATCCGGCGGCCGGGGGCCGCTTTTTTATGTGATACGGGAAGGTTTATTTCCTGCATCATCCAATGCGCTGCGCGGATCCCTCTGTGACAGGATGAGAAGTTCTGCAGCAGCAGCCTGCCGGCGGAGAATTCTGCAAAACGGGAATCTTTCCTGTACCTTGGAATTCCGTGTGCATTTCAGTACAGCAGGTTTCAAAATATAGAGCGAGAGATACTTTTTGCGTGCCGTATATGGCATAAAATCCGGATGCAGTCATAGGATAAATCAGCATAAGCAGTGCGGGAAAGGAACCGGCATGGAATTGACTTTTCCTCCCATACGCTGATATAATCGGAGAATACAGATGTATGGAGGAGTCAGATGGAAACGAAGATACCGGAATTTTTATATGATACACTGAAGAAGCAGTACGACGGGCAGAACATGGAACGGATCCTGACAGGCTACATGGAAGAGAGGCCGGTCACGCTGCGGGCGAACACGCTGAAAACCACCCGGGAAAAGGTGGAAAAGGAACTGGAACAGATGGGAATCCCCTGCAGGCAGACAGCCTGGTATCCGGATGCGCTGATTCTGTGCGGAGTCAGGGAGAAGGCGGTACAGGAAACGGAAATGTACAGAAACGGAGAAATCTATCTTCAGAGCCTTTCCTCCATGATTCCGCCGGTTTTTATGAATCCCGGAGCGGGAGAGTGTATTCTGGACATGGCGGCGGCGCCGGGCGGAAAAACCACACAGATGGCAGCGCTGTCCGGAGGGCGGGCGCAGATCACCGCCTGTGAGCGGGACAGAATCCGGGCGGAACGGCTCAGATATAATCTGGAAAAGCAGGGAGCCGCAGGGGCGTATGTCATGGTGGAGGATGCCAGAAAACTGGACAGCTTTTTTTCTTTTGATAAAATCCTTCTGGATGCGCCCTGCAGCGGCAGCGGCACCATTCTGCTTTCTGAAAACAGGCCCCCTGTCCGTTTTACGGGGGATTTTCTGAAAAAATGTGTAAAGAGTCAGAGACAGCTGCTGAAAAAAGCTCTGGAACTGCTGAAACCGGGATGTGAAATGATTTATTCCACCTGCTCTGTCCTGAAAGAGGAAAACGAGGAAGCCGTGAAGGCCGCCGTGGCCTCGGGAATGGCTGAAATGGTTCCTCTGAGCGCTGAATCCCTGCCGGGAGTTCCGATGCTTCCGGTGACCATGGAAGGTGTGCTCTGCATATGCCCCGATGCGCTGTATGAGGGATTCTTTGTGGCCAAACTGAGAAAAAAGAAATAAAAAACAGATAATAACAGATTCAGGAAAATATTCCGGAGGCCGGTAAACGGAAGGGAACGGATCTATGGCAAAAGGAGTATGGTATGGCATATTTAAATGATCTGAAGCGGTTTTACGGAACCGGAGAAAAAAACAGGGCAGGGCAGAGCCTGGAAGAATTTCTGGATGCCTATGACCCGAAGAAATATGATTCCCCCTGCAATACCACGGACATTGTGGTGGTGAGATGCCGGGAGAAACTGGAGCGATGGGGACAGCCGGTTCAGGTGCTGATGGTAAAACGAAGCAATCATCCCAGCATCGGTTTCTGGGCACTTCCCGGCGGATTTGTGGAAATCCGGGAGGACCTGGAAAAGGGTGCTGCCAGGGAACTGGAAGAAGAGACCGGAATCGCCGGACTTCCGCTTGAGCAGATGCATACCTGGGGAGCCTGTGACAGAGATCCCCGGTGGCGTGTTATCACCACCTCATTTCTGGCACTGGCTGAAGGCGATCTGCCGGTACGCGCAGGAGATGATGCGGCAGATGCCCTCTGGATGGATGTGAAACTGGAAAAAAAGAAGGCAGGAGACTGTTCTGAGATCTGGGAACTGGAGCTTTTCAATGAAGCGCATGGAATCCGCACCGGTGCCACGGTGGAGGTCACCCGTTCCGGCAGCCGGCTGCTGCCCGCAATGAACTGGAATGTGAAAGAAAGCAGGAAGATAGCGGTGGATCACGGGGCAATTCTCGTACAGGCTCTTCTCTGCCTGAAGGAACGTCTGGAAAAAATATAGCTGTGCCATGGGTTAAAACCGGGAGGTTCCGGGAATAATCCGGAAGAAAGGATCAGATCGGGAAGAGAGCCGGGGTGAAATTCATGTCAGCAATCGGAATGGCGGCAGCCGGACTCCTGCTGTTTTTTCTGACGGCGGGAATTCTGGGGGCACTTGTAACGCCGACAGAAAAGCAGAGGGAAGCAGAAGATGAAGAGTTCATGGAATTTCTGAAAGACAGGAAGGCCGGCGGAAAGGCCGGGGAGGCAGACGGGAACCGTTAAAGCCGGTCTGGCAGGGGGCACAGGTGTCACGGGATGTGCCGGTGTTCCCGGAACGTGCGGAAAACAGGAAATACAGGAAAAAGCAAAGAAGTAGTATACGAACACAGGAAAAAGGAGCCAGGCGGTATATATGAAAAACCAATCTGTCCGTTCATTCCAGTGGAACCTGAAACGGATGTTTCTGAGGTACGCGCTGAATCCGGTTCTGGAACTGATGCTGGTCGCCCTTATCATTGCCCTGGCTGCAGGGACGTCCTCAATCATACGGAAAAACCGGCAGACAAGCCGGGAAATTTCGGAAAGTCTCAGCCGGGCCTTTGAAAATTATGAAAACCTTCTTACAGAGCTTTCGGAATTTCCGGAAGTGGTGGACCCCATGACCTCTTCCACCAAACGTCAGAAAATAATCAGACTGCTCTATCAGTCATCGGTGGAAACCGGATATGAAGCGGACCTGTATATTCTGGATACGGATCTGAATGTCTGTGTCAGTACAGAGGAGGACGTGCAGGGAAATCTGAGAAGCGAAACCGGAAAAAAATGGCAGATTCTCAGCCGTCTGGAAAATGGAAACGGAGAAACGGAAGTGGTGGTCAATTCCATGGGAAGCGACCGCCGGATACATATGGGCCGGGCTGTCCGGGATTCCGGAGTACGGACGGGATACCTGGTTCTTTCCTTTTCCAGCCGGGAATTTTCCCAGGTTCTTTCTTCACACATACAGAGAAATCTTCTGGCAGATCAGGACGGCTGGGTCTTTGAGTCAGACAGCTATACCTTTGTGGATGCGGTGGGCCGTCTGGACAAAAGGGCAGACGGCCCCGGCGGGTTCCGCTTCGGCAGTGAAGGATGCTACTATATGACCAGAACACCGGTACTGGGCGATGCCCTGTCTGTCATCACCATCACCGATTTTACCGACGGGGCCGTTGTGCTGGCCACCGTGCTGGCCACCTGTTTTATCGTACTGCTGGTGGTCTTTTTTGTCACATGGAAATCGGCAGAGCGCATGGCTGAAAAGAGCACATCGGATATCAGGGATCTGAATGCCGCTCTCAAGCAGGTGATGGACGGAAATCTGGACGCACGCCTGGATCTGAAAAGCAGTACGGAATTTGAAAATATAGGAAGATGCTATAACGGGATGCTGGACAGCCTGAAACATCAGATCGAAGCCAACCGGAAGCTTGCAGAGGCAGTGGCCTATTCCAGGGTAAAGAGGCTGGAATCCCAGTTCAACTCTCATTTCCTTTTCAATACGCTGGACAATATCCGGTACATGTGCAGACTGGATGCAGACCTGGCAGAGTTTATGACCGTGTCCCTGTCGGAGCTTCTGCGGTATAACACCAGCAACACCAGTGAAAAAGTCACAGTATCGGAAGATCTGGAACATATCCGGCTTTATCTGGAAATTGTCAAGGTGAGATTCCGGGAACGGTTTGATTACCGGATTGATCTGGAGCCGGGGGTGGAAAATCTGCTGATGCCGAAACTCCTTCTTCAGCCTCTTATAGAAAACTCCATCAAATATGGATTCGGAGACAGGGAGCATCTGGAGACAGTGCTGGAAGGCAGGCAGAAAGACGGAGTCCTCTGGTTCGTATGCCGGGATGACGGTGTGGGAATGGACGAGGAACTTCTGAAAAAAATCACGCTGAATCTGGAACAGAGTGAAAATCAGAGTGCCCATCTGGGGCTGTACAATGTCCACAGAAGGCTCAGGCTGATTTACGGAGGCCGATACGGGATCAGACTGGAAAACAGAAACGGAGTCCGGGTGGAGGTGTGTCTTCCTGCGGAACCGTGGGAACAGCCGGAAAAAGAGTTTCAGGAGAACACAGATGGAAATACTTAAAGTGGTGATTGTGGAAGATGAATATTACGTAAGGAAAGGGATTATTCAGACCTTTGACTGGAAAGAACTTGGATGTGAGATCGTCGGAGAGGCATCCAACGGCCGCGAAGGCGTGGAGGTCATTGAGAGAACGCGGCCGGATCTGGTGATTGCGGACATCGAAATGCCGGTGACTGACGGGCTGGAAATGGTAAAGATCCTGAAAAGCAAGCAGTGCCGGGCGGAGTTTATTTTCCTGACGGCTCATCAGAAATTCACATACGTACACAGTGCACTGAAGCTGGAAGCCATGGATTATCTTCTGAAACCGTTCCGTTATGAGGAACTGGAGGCGTGTATCAGAAAAGTAAGGATCAAACTGCGGAAAGTGGATGAAGAGACCGCAAAGACCATGCTTCTGACGGAGGAGGAACTTTCTGCCGGAAACATGTACATAAAAAAGGCCATATCCTATGTGAGGGAACATTATGCGGAGGAGATTCTGGTGAACGAGGTGGCAGAGGGACTGAATCTCAGCGAAGCCTATTTCTGCAGGCTGTTCAAAAAGGAAACAGGATACACCTTTGGCCAGTATCTGACCAACTACAGGATTCATGTGGCCGCCGGACTTCTGGCCAACTTTCCCATGAAGGTGTCAGAAGCGGCAGAGCAGGTGGGCTATTCCGACAGCAATTATTTTTCCATGACGTTCAAAAAAATCATGGATATGTCCCCCAGTGACTATCAGGAACTGAAAAAAACATATTAATGTCAATTTTTTCAAGAGAAATGTCAAAATTGTCCATTCGCAGCCGGAAAAAAGTTGATTAAAATAAAAGTATCAATTTTTGAGGAGGGGTACTATGAGAAGAAGAAGACGTGCATGGGCCTGTCTGACAGCTGCTGCAATGGTTTTGTCATTATGTGCATGCGGGTCCAAAGATACCGCAGAAACCACAGCGGCTGCAGCAGAGACCACGGCAGCCGGAACGGAAACTGAGACAGAAGCTGCCGCAGAGGCAGCAGAAGAGGACATGACTCTGGAGGAACTGGTAAAGGCTGCTCAGGATGAGGCAGCTGCAGAAGGTGCCGGAAGCTTCATGGTTTACGCGCCCACAAGCCGTATTGAGAAAGCGCTGGATGCCTTTAAAGAGACATATGGAATCGAAGGAGAGTACTACAATGAGAGCGGTCAGGACCTGTATACAAAACTGACCACGGAACTGGAAGCCGGATCCAAGGATACGGCCGATGTGGTTCTGATGCAGGATTCCTATCTGTTCCAGACACAGCTGGTAAACTATGACTATGTGACCAACTATGTGCCGCCGTATCTCCAGGAAGACATCATCGAAGAAGATCAGTCTCCGCTTGTATGCTACTATTACAACAAACTTTTCATCTATAACAATACAGACGGCGGAGAGGGCATCTCCAATGTCTGGGAACTGACAGAAGACGCTGCCAAGGGTAAGACCTTCATGAAGGACATCAGCAAGGAATCCGTCAATAAGAACTTCCTGGCCATGCTTACCAATGAAGAGTGGTCCGGAAAACTGGCGGAAGCCTATAAGGATTATTATGGAAAAGACATCGAGCTGGATGAGGACTGCGAAAATGCTGGATACCAGTTCATCAAGGATTTCCTGGCCAATGTGACATTCGGATCAGGAGACGGCGATATTGCCACAGAGCTTTCCAACGGCCTCGGAGGAAACATGGGACTGTTTGTATATTCCAAGCTCCGCGATGACAGCGTGGACCAGAGCAAACTTTCCGTGGCTGCCTACGACGATCCGCAGCCCGAAGGATTTTCAGGGTTCATGTATCCCATGTATCTGCAGATGGTGACCAGTACGGATCGTCCGTACACGGCAAAACTGTTTATCTATTTCCTGATGACGGAAGACGGTTTCATGTCCGCATTCCAGACAAAGGCAGCAGATATCGGAACATATTCCACCAATATGACCATTGCCCCGCTGGAGGGAGACAGGGAACTTTCCTTCTGGAAAGACTGTCTGGTTGTGGAAGACCCGGAATATCTGCCGGAGGCATACGCAGGCGGTGTTCTGGATTTCATCACCTACTGTATCCAGTAGAAAAGACCATGATGTAAAAAGGGAGCCGCAGGATTCTGACCCGGAAGGGGCTGCGGCTCCCTTTTCCTGCAGAACAATGAATCGCATATGATATGCGGACTGGAGTGAACCATGAATAAAATCAGAAATCACGCAAAGGCTTTTTTTTCCAAGCCTGCCAATGTCATACTGGTCTTTTTTTCAGTCCTTCTGGTGCTTCTGACGCTGTATCCGCTCTGTGAGCTGGTCCATCATACCTTCATCGTACATGCCACAGATGCCACAGTGCTTCCGGGACTGAAAAAAGGCGACCTGACCCTGGGAAGCTGGAAAAAGCTTCTTTTTACGGAGACCCATCAGTACAGCCAGATCAACTTTTTCCGGCCGATGCTGAATTCCGTCGTGCTGGCGACTCTTTCGGCATTGTTTGCGCTGGTCTTCGGCGGCACGGTTGCATGGCTGGTTACCAGATCAGACATGAAAGCCAAAAAATTCATCTCAACCGTATTCATTTTTCCCTATATCATGCCGTCCTGGACTCTGGCCCTGTTCTGGCTCAATATGTTTAAAAATCCCACGGTGGGAACCGGTTCGCCGGGATTTGTCTACTCCCTCACCGGATTCTGCGCTCCGGAGTGGTTTGTTTACGGACTGCTTCCCATGGTCATCGTATCCGGACTTCACTATGCCCCGTTTGCCTATATCTTTATCGGAGGCATCCTGAGAAATATGGACGCCAACCTGGAAGAGGCAGCCACGATTCTGAAAACACCCAGGTGGAGAATTCTTGTGAAGATTACGCTTCCCATTGTGAAGCCAGCCATTCTTTCCACCTTCCTTCTGGCCTTTGCCAGTGTTATGGGGTCTTATGCGGTTCCCATTTATCTGGGATCGCCGGTGAACTTTTATGTACTGACGACCAAAATGAAAACCTTGCAGACAACGGCCATCGGCCAGGCTTATATCATTGCCCTGTTTATGGTGATTCTGGGAGCTTTCATCATGATGGCCAACAGCCTTCTGACCGGCTCCAGAAAATCCTATACCACCATCACAGGAAAATCATCCCAGATTTCCCTGGTAAAACTTCATGCGGGACGGTACGTGGTATCAGGCATTCTCTGTGTCATTCTTCTGTTTGTCTGTATCATGCCTCTGATTTCCTTTGCCCTTGAATCTGTGATCATCAAGGCAGGAGATTACAGCGCCGCCAATATGACGCTGAATTACTGGATCGGTGAATCCGGTTCCGTATCCACTACGGTGGGAGACTCAGGAATTCTCAAAGACCCGGCCATCTGGTCCGCGCTGACCAACTCCCTGAAACTTTCTGCCTGCTGTGCCCTGATTGCCGGTTCCTGCGGTGTCATCATCGGGTATGCGGTGGTAAGAAGAAGAGGTACCAGGCTGTCCAAATGGGTCAGCGGGCTGTCCTTCTTCCCGTATCTGATTCCGGCCATGGCATTCGGCGCCATTTACCTGGCCATTGCCTCCAACTTTTCCTTCCTGGCCAATTCCTTCCTGGTACTGGTCCTGGTGGGATCTGTGAAATACCTGCCGTTTGCCACGAAATCAGGCACCAACGCCATGCTGCAGCTTTCTCCGGAGATAGAAGAAGCGGCAGCCATATTCGGAGTCTCCTGGTGGAAACGAATGACGAAAATCATCATTCCCATTCAGAAAGCCAGCATTATTTCCGGATTTCTGCTGCCGTTTGTGTCCTGTATGCGGGAACTGTCCCTGTTTGTCATGCTGGTGAGTTCCAAAACCCAGACTCTCACCACCATGCTGATGACATATAACGAAAAAGGTGCCAGTCAGTATGGAAATGCCATCAACCTGCTGATCATCGTGCTGGTTCTGGCTATTAATTTTACCGTCAATAAACTGACCGGTGCATCCATTGATAAAGGTGTAGGAGGAAACTGATATGCCGGAGATCGTACTGAAAAATGTAAGAAAAGTATTCGGAAATAAATTTGTTGCCGTGGACTGTCTGAACATGGTCATTGAAGACCGGTCGTTCATCACTCTGCTGGGACCGTCAGGATGCGGGAAAACCACAACCCTGAGAATGATCGCCGGACTGGAAACCCCTACGGAAGGCCAGATTCTCATTGACGGTGTCACCGTCTTTGACGCGGAAAAAGGAATTAACCTTCCTCCGGACAAGCGGGATGTGGGCTTCCTGTTTCAGAACTATGCCTTATGGCCCCATATGACAGTGTATAAGAACATTGCCTTCGGTCTGGAGAACCTGAAATGGCCCAAGGCGAAAATTGAGGCAAGAGTCGGGGAACTTCTGGACATGCTGAAGATCCGCCAGTTTGCGGACCGGTACCCCAGCGAACTTTCCGGAGGACAGCAGCAGCGTGTGGCCATTGCCAGAACGCTGGCTCCGGAGCCGAAGGTTCTGTTTATGGATGAGCCGCTGTCCAACCTGGATGCCAAGCTGAGAGGCGAGATGCGGACGGAACTGAAAAGACTTCATGTGGACACCAATTCCACGTTTATCTATGTGACCCATGATCAGCTGGAAGCCATGACTTTGTCCACCAAGGTCTGCCTGATTGAAAGCGGCAAACTCCAGCAGTTTGCCCCGCCGCTGGAAATCTATCAGAAGCCGCAGAACCTGTTTGTGGCGGACTTTATGGGAAATCCCACCATGAACTTCCTTCCTGCATCCGTTGCAGGAAGGGAAGGAAACAGCCTGATTCTCAATGTCGCCGGCACTTCCATGAGATTTGAAGCGGAAGAACCGCTGGGTCCCACAGGCGACAATGCGGTGGTGGGAATCCGTCCCGAGTATGTGGCCATCGGAAGAGAAGGAAAACTGGAGGCCACAGTATATGCCACCCTTCCCACAGGAATGGAAACCACGGTCCGGGTGAAGCTGGGAGAGGAACTTCTTTCGGCAGTGGAATTCGGCAGCGTGGATTATCCGGTTGACCAGAAAATCTGCCTGAATTTTTCAGGAAACAGAATCATTCTGTTTGACCGGGAAACGGGAGAACGCACCGGCATCGGAAGCCTGAGCGTCCTGTGAAAGACAAAAGGGCAGACAGTCTGCCGTGAATAAAATTCAACCGGATATAAAAAATCCCCCGGAGAGCGGCCTGAAAGGCAGCTTCCGGGGGATTTTTACGGATTTTACAGAGTACTTTTGTCCGGGACGGCTGTTTCAGCCGCATGCCGGGCTTTTTCCATCAGGGGACAGATTTCCTTTTTGTATATGTAGCAGAGGAACAGGGATGAAAAAGTCACGGAGCAGATTTCGGCCACGGGAAAGGCAAACCATACGGCTGAGAGCCCTCCGATCCGTGAAAGAAGGAATGCCGTCGGAAGCAGAACCACCAGCTGACGGAGCACCGAGATCCAGAGGCTCAGCATTCCGTGGGCCAGAGCCTGGAATACGGAAGAGCAGATCACGCAGTAGCCGGCAAACAGGAAGCTGAAACTGATGGTTCTCAGGGCAGGGATTCCGATGGACAGCATGTTTTCAGAGGCATTGAAAATCAGCAGGAGCCTGTCGGGAATCAGCTGGAAAACGGCAAAGCCCATCAGCATGATGCCCACTGCATAGCAGATACTGAGCTTTACGGTTTTTATAATGCGGTCAGGTTTCACGGCTCCGAAGTTATAGGCTACAATGGGGACCATTCCGTTGTTGAGACCGAATACGGGCATGAACACAAAGCTCTGAAGCTTGAAATAGACGCCGAAGACGGCTGTGGCCGTGGAACTGAAGGTGATCAGCAGCTTGTTCATTCCGAAGGTCATGACGCTTCCGATGGAGGCCATGATGATGGAAGGAACGCCCACCGCGTAGATATTTCTGATGATAAAGCCGCTGGGACGAAATCCGCGAAAGGAGATGGTGATCTCTTTATTTCTGGTTCTGTTGAGAAAAATCGCCAGGAAAAATGCAGTGATCTGACCGAACACCGTGGCGGCGGCAGCTCCTGCCACGCCCATTTCGGGAAAGCCGAACAGTCCGAAAATCAGAATCGGATCGAAAATAATATTCAGGATGGCACCAAGTCCCTGGGTGATCATGGTATAAAATGTTTTTCCCGTGGACTGCAGCAGTTTTTCACATGTCACCTGGCCGAACAGGCCGAAAGAAAAGACTGTACAGATGGTCAGGTAAGAAGTGCCGTATTCCACAATGTCGGGGATGTCTGTCTGGAGAAGAAAGAAGGTCCGTGAAAACAGGATTCCCAGCAGGGCAAACACGGCGAAACTGCAGAGGGAGAGAAAAATGGCATTGTCAGCGGTTTTGTTGACATGGTCGAAATTTTTTTCTCCCAGACTCCGGGAAAGCAGGGCATTGATTCCCACACCGGTTCCGGTGGCCACGGCAATCATCAGATTCTGTGCGGGGAATGCCAGAGAGACGGCAGTCAGCGCATTTTCACTGATACGTGCAACGAACATGCTGTCCACCACATTATAAAGGGCCTGGACCAGCATGGAGAGCATCATGGGCACCGACATACTGACCAGGAGTCTGTTGACGGGCATGACGCCCATTTTGTTTTCTGTTGTCATCAGAAAAAGCTCCTTTCATATTGGGTTGAAATGATCCGGAAAACAGACCGGTGTGCAGGCCGCCTTTCCTGCTGAAAATGAAAAAGAGTGCGCCGAAGCGCACAATTTTCATAAAACATATATGCCAAAAAGTGGTTTTTTAGCGGAAAAAAACAGACCGGAAAATGGCTGCCAGAGCGATTATAATGGAAAATGTGCTGTCCGTCAATGGGTTGGTGACAGGTTTTGTGTCAAAAACATACCGCTCATAGGCATTGATTACGGTGGTATTTTTATATTGCCGTACACGTTCCGAATGACCGCCATAGTTGAGATGAATATGTCCGTGGACAAAAAAACGCGGAGAATACCGGTCCAGAAGCCGGATGAACCCGTTGAATCCTGTATGAGTCAGGCTGGAACCGTCTCCCAGTCCCCGCGCAGGTGCATGAGTCACCAGAACATCGAAGCCGCCGTGGCGCATCAGAGGAAACCAGAGTTTCCGGATGCGCCGGTCCATTTCCTGCTGGGTATACTGATGGGGGCCCGGCTTATAGCGCATGGATCCGCCCAGGCCCAGAAAACGGACCCCTTTGTATTCGTAGATCCGGTCCTCAATGCAGATGCAGCCTTCCGGAGGACAGGTGTCATAGCCTTCGTCATGATTTCCGTGGACGTAGAGCACCGGACCGGAGAAAAACGTGGTAAGGAAAGACAGGTATCTGGGATCCAGGTCTCCGCAGGAAAGAATCACATCAATGTCTTCCAGCCGGCCTGCATCGAAATAATCCCAGAGTGCCGGAGATTCCTTGTCTGAAATTGCAAGTATTTTCATGCTGTGCCTCTTTTATCACATATAAATTCCCTGGATCTGTACCATGGGAACCGCTTCATCACAAAGCTCTTCCACGTGAGGAATATGCCCTGTAATATTGTCCGTGAGCCAGTCCATTCTGACGATCTGCTCCGGAGTCAGCGGCTCATTGCCGGCGGTTTTCAGGTTGTGATCCTGATCCAGGATCTCACCGGAGAAGATCTGAAATTCTCCGTTGACGATCTGTTTCCGCACCAGATCCACCAGTTCTCTGGTCCGGGGCGGAACATCCTTGGAACAGATCATGTCGATCATTCCGGAGGAAATTCCCCACCAGTAATTGATGGAACCTGCGGCAGCCGGCTGAGAGGTTCTGGACCAGTTTCCGTTGAGGATGGACTGAAGAATCCGCTGATAAAATTTTCCCCAGTGCCAGATGGCCGTGGCGATGCTGCCTCCCTTTTCTTCGTCCAGATCATACAGACCGTATTTTCTGGGAGAGTGGAGAGGCGCAATCATGTCGCGTCCGGAAATATGGCTCACACGGGCATCGGTGAGAATTCTGTTGATGTCACAGTCTTTTTCCGTGGACCATACCAGATGGACCGTGGCTGTGGGATTGACCATTTTGACGCCCAGGGCAAAAGCATTGATGCTGGCAGTGGCACCGAAAATGGGAAAATCCGCAATATATCCGATATGATCTGTTCTGGTGAGAATGCCGGCCATCATGCCCACAAGGAATTTTGCCTCATACAGCCGTCCGTAATACGTTCGCAGATGCCCGCTGTAGGAGTTCAGGGAACAGTTGAGGATCTTGATGTGGGGATATTTGATTCCTGCCTTCACACTGGCTCCCAGAAACCGGGGAGAGGTGGTGAAGATGACCGAGCAGCCGTCCCGGATTGCTTCTTCTATTTTTTCGAAGCTTTCCTCATCTGTGGTGATCTGATCGTAGACACGGATATTCAGTCTGTCGGACATCCGGTCTTCCAGATACAGACGCCCCAGATCATGACCATAGGTCCAGTCGGAAGACGCTGCGGTTTTATAATACAGAAAGCCCACGGTCAGCTTGGGTACAGCGGGGGCGATCAGCTTCTGGATGAAATTTTTTTCCGGTTCTTTTTCCGGCTGCATCACAAGGCGGATGCTGCCTTTGAGATGAAGAGTCTCCAGTTCGTCCCACAGGTTGGTCAGTTCTTTTTTCAGAACAGACGGGGATTTTTGGACCATGCCGTCATATCCGTAAACATCCAGATACAGAAGAAACGCGTCACCGGCAGTGATGGGAAGGCGGTTTCCTTCCATTTCCAGAAATTCCGTTTCAAAATGCAGGAGACAGGAAGAGAACAGCCGGCGTTCTTCTTCTTTCCACGGATCGCCGTATGTCTTGCCCACCAGACTGCAGAGTCTCCGGAAACTTCCCGGCTGAGAAAAATAAATGGTATTGATGCCGGAGAAACGGTTGAATTCCATGAATTCATAGTAAACGGTTACTTCGTCGGAACCATCCTGGACGGGAATGATGCGGGTCACATAACCGGATACGCTGACGGCTCCGGAAAACTTGAGAACGCTGACACGCTTGTTTCCTTCAATAATATAGTAGGAATTCATGAATTCACAGGCAATGACCGGCTCCCGTATGCCTTCGGTGATATGGGACTGGTACAGAGAGGTCCATTTGTCGGCGAATTCTGAGGATTCCTCCAGAAGCGGCATGAAATTGCTGGCGAAAGCCTTGGTTCTTCCCGAGGTCTTTGTTCCGGCCACCAGCTTCAGGGGAATTTCAATGAGGCCCAGATCCATTTCTCCCTCTGTAGGAGTGAAGGCCAGAAGTTCATCCAGAACTTTCAGATAGGGATAACGTCCGGCGGCCAGGTCCTGACGGTATGCTTTCTGGGCAAGTTTTCTGGCCTTTGCATATTCCTGAGTCATCATGGGGCATCTCCTTTCCCCGCAGGCACTGCGGTGCCGGCACGATTCAGTTCCCTCCAGTGATTGGGAGCCATGCCAAAAATATTTTTAAACGCTCTGGAAAAATGCAGCTGATTCTGATAACCGCACATTTTCCCGATTTCATTGATGGTCATATCAGAAAATTTCAGAAGCTCAGAAGCCTTGTTCATCCGGTAATACATAAGAAAATGCTGCAGGGTCTGATTCATGTTTTCCCGGAAGATCCGGCTCAGATAATTACGGTTCAGATTGCAGAAATCGGCAATATCTTCCACGGAGATATCGCTGGCGTAATTCTGCTCGATGAAGGAAATCGCTTCTTTAATGTAGGAATCTTTCATCTTTCCCTTGGAAAGCGGCCGTCTGACGGCAGAACCCCGGATCAGCCCGTCAAAAAACAGGTACAGATGTCCGATCTGGTTGATGGGAGAATTCCAGGGATTGTCCACAATGCACATGATTTCATCTTTTATGAAATCATGATACTCCCTTTTTTTGATGCGGAATACGGGATGGTCATAATCCAGACCTGCCATTTCCATGAATTCCAGAGCCTTCATGCCGTCAAATTCCACCCATGCATACTCCCAGGGGTTGACGCTGTCGGCGTGATAGGTATTTACCTGTCCGGGACAGATAAGAAAGCCCTGTCCGGATTCCAGAGAGTAAATCTGGGTATCCCCCGATGAGTTATTGGAACTCAGATATCCTTTTCCGGAAAAGATGTAGTGGAACAGATAATGGTTCCGCTTGGCAGGGCCGAAGGAGTGAAGAGGCTGGCACTTTTCCCAGCCGTACTGAAAAAGTGTAATGTCAATATTTTTATCGTTCTGAAATACATCAAACTTATAATTTTTTTGCATGGGACCCCTCCTCATATACCAAAATGATACCACACTATTTAAAAAAAGTATATATATTTCATATTGGTATATTCGCGCATTTCTTTTTTATATATTCATTTTGCTGAAATTGATATAATTTTGTTACAAAAACTTGTAGCTATACCATAAAAAGAGGAGGTAGGGATGTGAAGAAGCTGAAAAAGTTTCTGATGCTGGCGGCTCTGGGCGCCATGTGCGCTCTGTCAGCCGGATGCAGCAGGGGGTCTTCCGACGGAAAGACCCATCTGACGTTTCAGATCTGGGATGTGGCCCAGAGAGATGGAATGCAGGCAATCTGCGACGCCTATACGGAAAAAAATCCGGATGTGGTGATCGAAGTGCAGGTGACCAGCTGGAGCGAGTACTGGACCAAGCTGGAAGCGGCAGCCATTTCCAACCAGATGCCGGATATTTTCTGGATGCATACCAATGAGATCCTGAAATATGCCGACTACGGAAAGATCGCGGATCTGACAGACCTGTACGACGAAGAGGATCCTGAATTTTTCCAGAAACACTACTCTGAAGTGTCTCTGAAAAATATCCAGGGCAGCGACGGCAGGTATTACGGAGTTCCCAAAGACAAGGATACGGTAGGTCTGGTTTACAACAAGGAAATGTTTGACGCTGCCGGTGTTTCCTATCCGGATGAAACCTGGACCTGGGATGATCTGTGCGAGGCTTCCCAGAAGATCTATGATGCCACAGGCAAATACGGATATATGGCTTACGGGGACGATCAGCTGGGATACTGGAACTTTGTATACCAGAACGGCGGCTATATCCTGGCAGAAGACAATATCACAGGCGGATTTGACAATCCGGCGACCCTGGATGCCATGAGGTTCTACATAGACCTTCAGAAAAATGACTGGTGTCCCGATCAGAATTATTTTGCAGAGACTTCTCCGGGAACCGCCTTTTTCTCCGGACAGGGTGCCATGTTCTTTGAAGGAAACTGGAATATCCTGTCAGAGATGCAGAACTATCCGGATATGCAGGGCAAATGGGATGTGGCAGTACTGCCCAAATGCCCGGACCCCGCAAGCGGAGACGGACGTGCCACCATTTCCAACGGCCTTTGCTACGCAACTTCTCCCACAGGAAAGAATTTTGAGGTGGTAAAGGATGTGCTCCGGTTCTTCGGATCAGAAGAGGGCCAGAGAATCCAGGGCGAATCCGGAGCTGCCATTCCGGCTTATCAGGGCCTGGAGCAGACATGGATCGATGTGTTTGATCAGTTTGATTACCGCCTCAACGTGGAGTGTTTTGTGGACATGTTCGATTACAGCGTTCAGTCTGTAAACAACAAATATCGTTCCGTATGGAAACCGGAGGTGACGGAAAATCTTCTGAAGATCTATTCCGGTCAGCTTTCTTTTGAAGACGGAATGGCAGCAATCCAGGACTGCATCATACGTGCAGCCGAGGATGACTAGAAAGGGGAGTGAAACATGGCTGGAAAAAAGGCAAATGCCGGTAAACGTGCCAGGTCCGAGAGCATGTGGGGATATCTGATGGTTGCCCCCACGATCATCGGCCTGCTGGTGCTGAATATCTATCCGTTTTTTGACACCATCAAGCTGAGCTTCTCAAAAACAAGGCCATTCGGACTTTATGAACTGAGAGGCATTGAAAACTACGTGGAAATGTTCTCCAGCGCCGAATTCTGGAGAGCAAACCTGAATACCATCTACTTCTGCATTCTGACGGTGCCGCTGGGGATTTTCCTTTCCCTGATTGTGGCAGTCATGCTGAACACCAAGATCAAGGGACGGGTCGTGTTCCGTGCCATCTTCTTCCTTCCGATGGTTGTGGCTCCTGCAGCAGTTGCCATGGTATGGAAGTGGATGTTCAATACAGAATACGGAATCATCAACACTCTGATCGGAAACAAGGTCAACTGGATCACGGATCCCAACATCGTCATGGTGACCTGTGCCATTGTGGCCATCTGGTCCGCCATCGGATACGATGCGGTCCTGCTCCTTTCCGGACTTCAGAATATTTCCAAGTCCTATTATGAGGCTGCCAGCCTGGACGGAGCCACAAAGGTACAGCAGTTTTTCCATATTACGCTGCCCATGGTATCTCCGACGCTGTTTGTGGTGCTGATCATGAGACTCATGTCCTCCATCAAGGTGTATGATCTGATCTACATGCTGATCGAGGAATCCAATCCGGCCATCACCAGTGCCCAGTCTCTGATGTATCTGTTCTACCGGGAGTCCTTCGTATCCGGAAACAGAGGCCTTGGCTCCTCTGTGGTGATCTGGACTGTGGCCCTGATCGGTCTTGTGACGGCAGTTCAGTTCTGGGGACAGAAAAAATGGGTTAATTACGAAGTGTAAAGAAAGGAGAGGCTATGAATTCATCATTAGAAAGATCCAGAAAGATCCGTACGGCCGGTGTATATGCCTTTTTTATCATCGGTTCCGTCATCATGGTCTTCCCGTTCGTATGGATGTTCCTCACAAGTTTCAAGACAGTGGAAGAGAGCATGATCATTCCTCCCACCATTCTTCCGGAAGCGTGGCAGGGAAAGAACTACAGCGATGCCACCGCGTCTCTGCCGTTCCTTGCCCTGTATAAAAACACGGCCCTGATGATTTTCTGGCGCGTGGTCTGTGCGGTACTGTTTTCTTCCATGGCAGGCTATGCATTTGCAAAGCTGAATTTCAAGGGAAAGAACATTCTGTTTTCCCTGGTGCTGATTCAGATGATGCTGCCGTCCCAGATTTTCATAACTCCGCAGTATCAGATGCTGGCCAGATTCGGCCTCACCAACACCATTTTTGCACTGGTGTTCCCCGGCCTTGTCAGTGCCTTCGGAACCTTTTTCCTGAGACAGGCATACCTGGGAATTCCCGATGAGATTGCGGAAGCCGCATATCTGGACGGATGCAACCAGTGGCAGACATTTGTTAAAGTAATGGCGCCTCTTACCAAGTCTTCCATGGCAGCTCTGGCCGTATTCACGGCGGTGTTTGCATACGGAGACCTGATGTGGCCGCTGATTGTCAATACGGATATTAACATGATGACCCTTTCCTCCGGTCTCGCCACCCTGAGAGGACAGTTCAGCACCAATTTCCCGGTGATGATGGCAGGATCCCTGCTGGCCATGATTCCCATGGTTGTACTGTACCTGTTCTTCCAGAAACAGTTCATTGAAGGCGTTGCCATGACAGGCGGAAAATAAAAAGACGTAAAAGTAAACAGACAGGATGATAGAATATGGCGATCAAATACAATGCAGACAGTAAGACTTTTATACTGGAGACAAAAAACAGTTCGTATCTGATGAAAGTCACCAGATACGGCAATCTGCTCCATCTCTACTACGGAAAGAAAATTCCCGATGAAAATCTGGATTTTCTTCTGAAATTCCAGGACCGGGGATTTTCCCCGAATCCCAATGAAGCGGGAAATGACAGAACATTTTCTCTGGATTTCCTGCAGCAGGAATTTTCCACCGACGGGAAAGGCGATTACCGTTCCCCCAGCATCGAAGTAATCAACGGGGACGGAAGCTCCATCTTTTCCGGAAAAATGGCAGGCTATAAGATCTACCGCGGAAAATACTGCATCAAAGGAATGCCGTCTCTCAGAGCGGCTTCCGGAGATACCGTGGACACACTGGAAGTCCGGCTGGAAGACAGAGAGAGCGGAGCTGCTGTGATTCTCGGTTACAGCGTCTTTGAAGAAAAGAATGTGATTACCAGAACGGTCCGTTTCGTAAACGGAGGAAAACAGAGTCTCAGACTGAAAAAGCTTATGTCCGTGACACTGGATTACAGGGATTCGGATTTCGATCTGATCTACTTTTCCGGAAGGCATGTGATGGAACGGGAATTCAACCGGATCCCGGTTCAGAGCGGAATACACTCCATCGGGAGCAGCAGGGGGACCTCTTCCCACCAGTTCAATCCCTTTGGGATTATCTGCCGGAAGAACACATCGGAGGACTGGGGAGACTGCTATGGATATTCTCTGGTCTACAGCGGAAACTTCCTTATGGAAGCAGAGAAAGATCAGTTTGCACAGCTTCGGGTCAACATGGGAATCAACCCCAAGGACTTTTCCTGGCAGGTGGATCCTGGTGAGGAGTTCCAGGCTCCGGAAGCGGTCCTTGCCTATTCGGCAGACGGGCTGACGGGACTGACCCATCTGTATCATGATGTATACAGGGAAAACCTGTGCCGGTCTCCCTATACAAAAAAAGCCAGACCGGTGCTGATCAACAGCTGGGAAGCTGCTTATTTCGATTTCGATGAAGAAAAAATCCTCAATATCGCCAGAGAATCCGTGGACATGGGAGTGGACCTTTTTGTTCTGGATGACGGCTGGTTCGGAAAAAGAGACGACGACAATTCCAGTCTGGGAGACTGGACCGTCAACCGAAAGAAACTGAAAGACGGCCTGGACGGCCTTTCCGAGAAGATTCATCAGATGGGGCTTCAGTTCGGAATCTGGATTGAACCGGAAATGGTTTCCGAAAACAGTGCACTCTACAGAGCCCATCCGGACTGGTGTCTGAAAGCCCCCGGACGGCCCATGACCAGAGGAAGGAATCAGCTGGTGCTGGATCTTTCCAGAAAAGATGTCTGTGATTATCTGATTGGAACCATCAATGAAATCATCGAAAATGCAAAAGTGGAATATGTGAAATGGGATATGAACCGGAGCATTTCCGATGTGTGGTCGGGAGTTCTGGAAAAGGAAAGACAGGGAGAAGCCCTTCACCGCTATGTGCTGGGACTTTATCACATCATGGATGAGGTGATCCTGAAACATCCGGAGATTATTTTCTGCGGCTGCAGCGGCGGCGGCGGACGTTATGATCCGGCCATGCTTTACTATCAGCCCCAGATTTGGTGCAGCGACAATACCGATGCCGTAAGCCGGCTGAAAATCCAGTACGGCACTTCCTTCTGTTATCCGGCAAATACTCTGGAAGCCCATGTTTCCGTATGTCCCAATCATCAGACCGGCCGCTCCGTATCCCTGAAGACAAGAGGGATTGTGGCCATGGACGGAATCCTGGGATATGAATTGGATGCCACGAAACTTTCGGAAGAAGAAAAGAACTTCTGCAGAAAGCAGGTACAGTTCTATAAAAAGAATTACCGGCTGATTTCCGAGGGAGACTATTACCGTCTGACGAATCCCTACACAGACCGTGCCTATACGGCATGGGAACATGTGGCAAAGGACAGGAAAAAGGCTCTGGTCAGTCTGGTGATGACGGAAAAGGAGGGCAATGCCCCCCAGATGTATCTGAAACTGAAGGGGCTGGATGAAAATGCATATTACCGTGTGGAAGGCCACAGAGGTGCATTTTCAGGCTCGGTTCTTATGAGTGCGGGGATTCCGGTACCGCCGGAACTCGGTGAATATGAGTCGGTTCAGTTTGTGTTGAGGATGGTGCAGGAAGCGGAATGAGAGATATTGTGCTGGAGTGGTACGTGACCCATATCCCGGATAAAAGAGAATTGCTTGTCAGGGCTGTTCTGGTTTCAGCAGCCGTCGTGTTTCTGGTGGATGCCGTATTCTTTGCCGCATTCATGCTGTTTCCGGCAGCGGCGGCGGCCGTGGGAGCCTGGATCCTGACACGCAGGGGAAAATTTGAGTATGAATTTGTGTATGTAAACGGTGACTTTACAGTTTCCAGGATCATCCGGAAATCCAGACGGAAAGATGTGTATCACGTGGAGCGTGTGGACATTGAAACCTTCCGGGAGGGAAGGCAGGAACAGGTTTTGCGGTCCATGGATTTCACATCCGGAAGACCGGATGCCAGGGTGTATTCCCTGAAGGCAAAGGGAACCTGGATCTGCATGGAGGCAATTCCGGAATTTGTCGAGGAAATGAGCAGATATTATCCCATACAGGCAGGTGGTAGCAATGGATGACAGGAAAGTATTCCAGACACGTCTGGAAAAACATTATGACGAACTGAAATGGCTTTACTGCGAGCTGTATCCGGGACAAGAGGATCTGTTCCATCAGCTTTGCGGGAAGCTGGAATACAGGTTTTCCGAGAGGGCTGCAGAGCTGAAAGAGCTGGACCAAAAGCGGATTTCGGATCCGGACTGGTACCGGCGCAATGATATGGTCGGAATGATGCTCTATACGGACGCTTTTGCAGGAAATCTGAACGGAGTGAAGAAGAAGCTGGATTATCTGGAGGAGTGCGGAGTCAGCTATATTCATCTGATGCCTCTTCTGGACTCTCCCAAGGTGAGAAACGACGGAGGCTATGCCGTATCGGATTTCACCAGAGTAAAGGACGGACTGGGGACCATGGAGGACCTTTCGTCCCTGACCGGGGAATGCCACAGGCGCGGCATCAGCGTCTGCCTGGATTTCGTCATGAACCACACGTCGGACGAACACGAGTGGGCTCTCCGGGCCAGAAACGGAGAAAAGGAATATCAGGACCGGTATTTCTTCTATGACAGCTATGATATCCCCGGACAGTTTGAAAAAACATGTCCTCAGGTATTTCCCACCACAGCTCCGGGAAACTTTACATGGCTGGAAGATATCCGGAAATTCGTGATGACCACATTCTATCCCTACCAGTGGGATCTGAATTACAGAAACCCGGCAGTTTTTGAGGATATGACGGATTTCCTTCTGAATCTGACCAATAAAGGAATCGATATCATCCGGATCGATGCGGTTCCCTATATCTGGAAGGAACTGGGCACCAGCTGCCGGAACCTTCCCCAGGTTCACAGCATCGTAAGAATGATGCGGATGATCTGTGAGATTGTGTGTCCCGGAGTTCTGCTTCTGGGTGAGGTGGTCATGGAACCGGAAAAGGTGGTTCCCTATTTCGGAACGGTGAAAAAGCCGGAATGCCATATGCTGTACAATGTGACCACCATGGCCACCACCTGGCATACGGTTGCGGTCCGGGACGTGTCCCTGCTGAAACGGCAGATGGATATTGTCAGCAGTCTTCCCAGGGAATATGTGTTCCTGAATTACCTGCGGTGCCATGATGACATCGGATGGGGTCTGGAATACGGCTGGCTCAGGGAAAGAGGCATGGAAGAGGTGGCTCATAAGAAATACCTCAACGATTACTTTACCGGCAGGTATCCGGGATCAGATTCCCGCGGTGAGCTGTACAATGACGATCCCCGCCTGGGAGATGCCAGACTCTGCGGAACCACGGCATCTCTCTGCGGAGTGGAGGCAGCCCTGGAAAGAAATGATGAAGAGGCCCTGGAGCGGTCCGTGGACTGTGATCTGATGCTTCATGGCTATATGCTGGCACAGTCCGGAATTCCCATGCTTTACAGCGGAGACGAGGTGGGCCGGCTCAATGATTACACATATAAAGAGGATCCCAGAAAGGCAGCAGATTCCAGATACATACACAGAGGGGCCTTTCAGTGGAAAGAGGCAGCGCTCAGGAAAAAGAAGGGAACCGTTCAGAACCGTCTGTTTTCCGGAATTGTGAAAATGGAAAAGATCCGGAAAACACATGAGGTTTTTCTGAATGCCGCCGCGGTCCGGACGCTGGATACCTATGACCCGTCTGTGCTCTGTCTGGTAAGAGAACTGAACGGGGAAAAATTTATCGGACTGTTTAATTTCTCCCCATGGGGGAAAACCGCCTGGATCAACGAACCGGGCATGTATCGTGATTTGATTTCGGAGGAGACGCTGGAAGCGAAAGGGGTTCTGATGCCCCCTTACGGAGTCCGGTGGATGTTTAAAGTCGATTAAGAAAGGATTAGGAAAAGATATGGCCAGTGTTCAGCTGAAAAACGTATGCAAAAAATATCCCAACGGATATGAAGCAGTAAAAGATTTTAATCTGGATATTGAAGACAAGGAATTTATTATTTTTGTCGGACCCTCCGGCTGCGGTAAATCCACAACGCTCCGGATGATTGCCGGCCTGGAGGACATTTCTTCCGGAGAACTGATCATTGACGGAAAAGTGGTCAATGACGTGGAGCCCAAGGACCGTGACATTGCCATGGTTTTCCAGAGCTATGCCCTGTATCCCCACATGACTGTCTATGACAACATGGCATTCTCCCTGAAACTCAAGAAAAGACCCAAGGACGAAATCGACCGGGCCGTCCGTGAGGCAGCCAGAATCCTGGATCTGGAGCCCCTTCTGGAAAGAAAGCCCAGAGCCCTTTCCGGCGGACAGCGACAGAGGGTGGCCATGGGACGTGCCATTGTCAGAAATCCCAAGGTATTCCTGATGGATGAGCCGCTGTCCAATCTGGATGCAAAACTGAGAGGCCAGATGCGTGTGGAAATTTCCAAACTCCACCAGAGACTGGGAGCCACCATTATCTATGTAACCCATGACCAGACAGAGGCCATGACCCTGGGTACCCGGATCGTTGTCATGAAAGACGGCGTGGTGCAGCAGATCGACACACCCCAGAACCTGTACGACCATCCCTGCAATAAATTTGTGGCCGGCTTCATCGGATCTCCGCAGATGAACATGATTACTGCAGATGCCGTGGAAGAAAACGGAAATGTGGTGCTGAAGTTTGCAGGCCAGAGCATTGTACTCAGTCCGGAAAGAGCAAAGGCATTAAAGGACGGCGGATATGTGGGACAGAAGGTGATTCTCGGAATCCGCCCGGAAGATGTACACAGCGATGAAGAATCCCTGAAGAAATTCCCGGGAACAGCGTTTGAGGCAGAGGTACGGGTGTTTGAGATGCTGGGCGCCAGCGCTCTGATTTATTTCAATCTGGGAGAAAGCGGATGGGTGGCTTCCGTGGATGCAGCCACCAAGGCCAGAACCGGTGACAGGGTGCGCCTTGCCATGGATACCCAGAAACTCCATATTTTCGACTATAACACAGAAAAGACCATTGTAGACTAGCTGAATCAAGGACCTGAAGAAGCTGCCGCTCCGGCTGTGCCGGATGCGGCAGCTTTTATGCCGTCATGGGTTTGACAAATCCCGTCCCCTGGCGTATCATGGACATAACGGCGGAAAAACAGAACCAACAGAAAAAGTAAGGAGAAACGGACATGATACAGGATATCGCACCGCACCGATATGACCTTTCCTACGGCCGTCCGGTGCCGCGGGATGAAGATTATGTACTCTACATAAAAAGCAGCAAGACACTTCTGCGGAAAGCAGAAGGGGAAAATCATGAAATTCCCAGGTTTTCCGATTTCCCCGGGGAAAAGGAAAAACTGAAGGAACAGGCCTATTACCTGTTTTCCATTGACGGAACCGGATACTTTTACGTGACGGGGCTTCTGGAAGGAAAAGAAGGCGGTGAATATGAACTCTGTCCCACATCCGTGTTCCGGAAGATGACGCCCATTCATCAGGCATTTGCCGGAATTACGGCTACGCAGCTGCACCGGTGGAAAGAAAGCCGGAAATTCTGCGGGCGCTGCGGACACGAAACGGAAGACAGCAAAATCGAGCGGGCACTGGTATGCCCCTTCTGCGGACAGGTGGAATATCCCAAAATTTCTCCGGCTGTTATTGTGGCCATCACCGACGGAGACAGGATCCTGATGTCCAGATACCGGGTCAGCAACAATCCGTACCGCGGATATGCCCTCATCGCCGGATTCGTGGAGATCGGAGAGACATTTGAAGATACCGTGCGCCGGGAAGTCATGGAGGAAGTGGGGCTGAAGGTGAAAAATATCCGGTATTACAAAAGCCAGCCATGGGCATTTTCCGACACGGAGATGATCGGATTTTTTGCGGAGCTGGACGGAGATGATACCATAAAGCTTCAGGAAGACGAGCTTTCCGAGGCAGGCTGGTTCACCAGAGATCAGGTACCGGACGAGACCATGATGGTCAGCATCGGAAGCGAGCTGAAAATGATCTTCAAATACGGAAGTCTGGAACGGTTTTATGAAGCAGCAGGCATGAAGGCCTGAGAAAAACGGAGGGATCCTATGGCAAAACGCACCATGTGGACCAAACAGCACAAGAATGTTCTGGCGCTTCTGCGCCGGGACGGAAGATATACGGCCAAAAAAGAATATATTCAGATGGATCTTCAGGAACAGGCACCTCTGGTGCTGGAAACCTACGACTGGCTTGTGAAGCATGTGCCCGGAGCGGAAACACGGCCGCAGGACGCGGAATATCCGGTCTGGCTGTCCTATACAGGGGAAGCAACCATGCTGCCGGGGAAAGACAGCGTGATTCTGAAACTTTCCGTGGATGAAGATCTGATTACACCGTTAAATATCATCAAATGGGGAAAGATACTGAACTATTCCTATATTCCGGAAAATGATGCGGACGCCTCCGCACATATGGCCATGCTGGAAGCCTATGGAGTCAGTGACACCAAGGCATATATGTCTCAGTTCTATCCTCAGATCAAGCGTGAGATCATAAACAGCTGGGACCGGCTGTTTGACGAGAACATCCTTCTGGGAAATGACCTGAAATACGGAATCGTGTGGGAGCTGAGAGAAGAATGGATCGAAACAGTGACAGAATGATTCTTTATTCCCTGCAGATGCCGCCGGTACTGGCGGCCATCGAAAAAGACGGGGCCTGTTTTTCAAAAGAAATCTATGTCCGGAAAAAATACGGAGAGAGTGCGCCGGTATTCCTCACGGCATACAGATGGTTTGTGAGCCGTATGCCGGATTATGTTCCGAAGCCGGAAGCCGCGGAATTCCCCTACTGGGCATTCCGGGATCTGTACAGTCTGGAAGCATCGCCGGAGGTGCCGCCCCTGACCCTTCAGGTGCCTGTGTCGGAAGCGGTTTTCTTTGACATGTATGACTGGAACAGGATCATGCGGCTTCAGTATATGGGAGAGTCTGAGGAAGAGGAAAAAGAATTCGGAAGGGAACTGGCACTCCGGGGAATCGACGGAACCAGAGTCATGCTGACCGGATTCTATCCGGACCTGAAAGAAAAGATCATGAAAAGCTGGGACCGTCTGTTCCGGCATCATGAGCGCATAAAGGCAGGGGATCTGACAGGTGTGGGAAGCGTACAGGCAGGACTGTGGCAGATACGCAAAGACTGGATTGATGACGGATTTCCGCAGAAAAAAAACGGATAAAGTATATATGAAAAAAGGAAAGGACGGAAAGACGCCGCCAACGGAAGCGTCAGACCGTCCTTTTTATTTCCCGTCTGCTGCCGTCATCCGGACGGGATTTTCTCAGGACACCTGCCGTCCCATGGATCTGCAGAAGTTCAGAAATTCCCTGAGAGTATCGGAGGTATCCTGAGTCGTGCAGGCGAAGCCGATGACCCGTTCCGGCACAGGAGCGGAAAGGGGGACCTCGATGAGAGAGCCGGCATCCAGATCATCCCGGACAAATTCCTTGATGACACAGCCGATGCCGAGACCGATCCGTGAAAATTCGATCAGAAGATCCATGCTGGTCACTTCCAGAAGATGGTTGGTTTCCAGATGCTGATCTGCAAAGTAACGGTCGATATGATTCCTGGTCATGTTGTTTCTGTCCAGAAGCATGATGTTTCCCGTCTGGAAAATATCCGTGTCCTTTCCCTCTCTCAGAAGCAGATTGTCCAGATAGGACCGGGTACAGACAAACCCGTCGTGGATTTCCATGACCGGGGAAAAATAAATATTTTTCCGGTTTCTGGGTTCTGCCACCAGGCCCACGTCGATGCGCCTGTCCTCGATCATGTCCAGGGTGTGGACCGTGGACTGGGTCTCAATGGAGATATTCACATGAGGATACTTTTCTATGAAACCCTTCAGATAAGGAAGCAGCACATATTTGCAGAGGGTGCTGCTGACACCGATACAGAGATGCCCGATATGGAAGTCATGAATCCGCTTGAGTTCTTTTTCTCCGCGGTCCAGGGATTCGAAAGCGGCGCTTACATGCTGATAGAGCACAAGGCCCTCCCGCGTCAGCTGTACCCCGCGGGAATTTCTTAAAAACAGCCGGGTACTCAGGTTTTCCTCCAGTTTGCTGATGGCTTTGCTGATGGCCGGCTGGCTGATGTAGAGTTCTTTGGCGGCTCTGGAAATATTGCCGCAGCGGGCCACTTCATAAAAAATCCGGTACTGGGACAGATGCTGTTCCATATTTATAACTCCTCTTCATGGTTAATATTCGTATTATGTATTTCTATTATAGTGAAACCTGTGCTAGAATGTCAACAGATTCAAAGTGCGGAAGGGAGAGATTTCCATATGGGAATGACGATGACACAGAAGATTCTGGCTGCCCATGCGGGACTGGAACATGTGGAGGCAGGCCAGCTGATCGAAGCCAGTCTTGATATGGTACTGGGAAATGATATCACATCTCCGGTGGCCATCAACGAGATGAAGAAAATGAAAAACCAGACCGTATTCGACAAAGAAAAGATCGCTCTGGTTATGGACCATTTCATACCCAATAAAGATATCAAATCTGCTGAAAACTGCAAATGCTGCAGGGATTTTGCCAATGCCCATGAGATTGTCAATTATTTTGATGTGGGAGCCATGGGAATTGAACATGCCCTGCTTCCGGAAAAAGGCCTGGTAACAGCCGGAGACGCCGTGATCGGAGCCGATTCCCATACCTGTACCTACGGGGCGCTGGGCGCATTTTCCACAGGCGTGGGCAGTACGGATATGGCTGCCGGCATGGTGACAGGAAAAGCATGGTTCAAGGTGCCGTCTGCCATCCGGTTTGAACTGACGGGGAAACCTTCCAGATGGGTCAGCGGAAAGGACGTGATTCTGCATATCATCGGCATGATCGGCGTGGACGGGGCTCTTTATAAGTCCATGGAGTTTACCGGAGACGGCATCAGAAATCTCACCATGGATGACCGTTTCACCATCTGCAACATGGCAATTGAAGCAGGCGGAAAGAACGGAATTTTCCCGGTGGATGAAAAGACTCTGGAATACATAAAAGAACACGGCGGCAAAACCGGCACCATCTATGAGCCGGATGAAGATGCACAGTATGATGCGGTATATACCATAGACCTGTCAGAGCTGAAGCCCACGGTGGCTTTTCCGCATCTTCCTGAAAATACAAAAGAAGTGGGCACCTTCGGAGACATTGCCATTGACCAGGCAGTGATCGGTTCCTGTACCAACGGAAGGATTCAGGATATCCGTCAGGCCGCGGAAATCATGAAAGGACGGAAAGTGGCCAAAAATGTCCGCTGTATCGTGATTCCTGCCACACAGGCCATCTATCTCCAGGCCATGAGAGAAGGACTCCTTGAGATTTTCATCGAGGCAGGAGCTGTGGTCAGCACGCCCACCTGCGGCCCGTGTCTGGGCGGCTATATGGGAATTCTGGCAGCCGGAGAACGGTGCATTTCCACCACCAACAGGAACTTTGTGGGCCGCATGGGACATGTGGATTCCGAAGTATATCTGGCAAGCCCCGCAGTGGCAGCCGCCAGTGCAGTGACAGGAAAGATTTCATGTCCCTGTGAACTGGGATTATAGGAGGGATTGTTTATGCAGGCAGACGGAAGAGTGTTTAAATACGGAGACAATGTGGACACGGACGTGATCATTCCGGCCCGCTACCTCAATGCCACCCAGGGAGAAGAACTGGCAAAGCATTGCATGGAAGACATCGATAAAGAATTTATTCATAAAGTAAAACCGGGCGATATCATCGTGGCGGAGAAAAACTTCGGCTGCGGTTCTTCCAGGGAACACGCGCCGCTGGCCATCAAATGTGCAGGAATCAGCTGCGTCATTGCCGAGACGTTTGCAAGGATCTTTTACCGGAACGCCATCAATATCGGTCTTCCCATCATTGAATGTCCGGAAGCGGCAAAGGCCATTCAGGACGGTGATGAGGTGGAGATTGATTTCGACAGCGGCATGATCCACAATAAAACAAGAAAGGAATCCTACAAGGGACAGGCGTTCCCTCCGTTCATGCAGAAAATCATCGCTGCAGGCGGACTTGTAAACTACATCAACGAAGAAGCCAGATAAAATTCAGCCCGGCAGCGCCGGGTGTCCTCTGACAGGGACAGTTCTGCATGTATCTGAGTCCGCGGAAGGTATTGCTCCGGCAGTATCTGACGCGGGCTTTTTTCTGCTGCAGGGAAGCACAGGCAGACCGGTTCCGTCCTGCACATGCCGGAAACCGTATACAGAATCTGCCGTCCTGCCGCTGTCCGGTGTTCTTTGTACAGGCAATCGGAATAAAACACTTGACGAAAGTGCCTGGCAGCAGTATAGTTTAAGATAGTTTCACTTATACGCGTTAAAGTGCAACACTTTGATGCGAAAAAGAATAGGGAGGAAATCAATATGAAAAAAACAGCTTTACTTGCAGCAGCAGTTCTGCTGGCAGTATCCATAGCAGGATGCAGCAGTCAGACAGCGGAATCTTCCGCGTCATCCGTACAGACCAAGGCCGATACGTCCGGAGAGGCCTCAGCTGCCGGGGAGAAGGAGAGCGGAGATTCCGCAGACGGGGAAACGTATCAGGTGGGCATCTGCCAGCTGATCCAGCATCCGGCTCTGGATGCGGCCACGGAAGGATTTCAGGCAGCACTGAAAGAATCCTTGGGAGACAGGGTGTCCTTCGAGCTGCAGAACGCGGCAGGGGACTCCGCCACCTGCGCATCCATTATCAATCAGTTTGTCTCCTCGTCTTCAGACCTGATTCTGGCCAACGGAACGGCGGCGCTTCAGGCGGCAGCCGCCGGAACCAATGAGATCCCGATTCTCGGCACATCCATCACCGATTATGCCACGGCTCTGGATATCGATGACTGGACCGGTTCCACAGGAACCAATATTTCGGGCACCTCCGATCTGGCGCCCCTGGACAAACAGGCGGAAATGCTGAAGGAGCTGTTTCCGGATGCAGAGAAAGTGGGACTTCTCTACTGTTCGGCTGAAGCCAACTCCGCATATCAGGTGAATACCATCCGCGGATACCTGGAGGAAATGGGCTATACCTGCACGGATTATACATTTGCGGATTCCAATGATCTGGCCTCCGTTGTGACCAACGCGGTTTCCGCCTGCGATGTGATCTACATTCCCACAGACAATACGGCAGCGTCCAGCACAGGCATCATCAACAATATCTGTCTGCCGGCAGGTATTCCGGTCATTGCCGGTGAAGAGGGCATCTGCAGCGGCTGCGGCGTTGCCACTCTGTCCATTGATTATTATGATATCGGATACAAGGCCGGTGAGATGGCATGCCAGATTCTGGAAGAGGACGCCGATGTCAGCGCCATGCCCATCGAATATGCTCCTGCTGTTACGAAAAAATACAATGCGGCCAACTGTGAGACCCTTGGCATTCAGGTGCCGGAGGACTACGTTGCCATTGAGGAATAGGCCGGAACGGTGCATTTCACTTGACAGAAGGAGGAAACAGAGTTGAACCTCGATGTGATGAATCTTTTCAATGCCATGCCGGGAGCCTGTGCCCAGGGACTGATCTGGGGCATCATGGCCATCGGTGTCTATATCACCTATAAAATTCTGGATCTGGCAGATCTGACTGTGGACGGGACCATGTGCACCGGCGGTGCAGTCTGCGTGGTGATGATCCTGAACGGCCATCCGGTCTGGCTGTCACTGATCTGCGCGTTTCTGGCAGGAGTTGCTGCCGGCCTTGTGACGGGACTTCTCCATACCGCCATGGGAATTCCGGCGATTCTTGCAGGAATTCTGACGCAGCTGGGGCTGTATTCGGTAAACCTTAGAATCATGGGCGGAAAGGCCAATCAGGCGCTGAATGTGGATAAATATGACCTGCTGGTGTCTCTCAGATACATCAAGGGAGTGCCTGTCACAAAAAACACGATTCTGGTGGCTGCCGTACTGGTGGCGCTGCTGATCGCCATTCTGTACTGGTTTTTCGGAACGGAGCTGGGCTGTGCGATCCGTGCCACCGGCTCCAATCCGGGCATGTCCCGGGCCCAGGGAATCAATACGGACCGGATGAAGATTCTGGGACTTATGGTGTCCAACGGAATCGTGGCCTTTGCCAGCGGACTGTACGCCCAGTATCAGGGATTTTCTGAAATCAACGCCGGCCGCGGCGCCATCGTCATCGGTCTGGCAGCCGTGATCATCGGTGAAGTGATTTTCGGAAAGATCAGTGTCAATTTTGCTTTCAAGCTTCTGTCTGTGGCCCTGGGCGCCATTATCTATTACATGGTTCTGCAGGTGGTGCTGTGGCTGGGACTGAATTCCAATGACCTGAAACTGCTGTCCGCTGCGGTGGTGGCAGTCTTCCTGGCAGTTCCCTACATGAAGGGAAGATATTTTGCAAAACCGGTCAGAAAAGGAGGTACTCCTCATGCTTGATATCAGAGAGATCAGCAAGACGTTCAATCCGGGAACCGTCAATGAAAAAACGGCTCTGGACGGTCTTTCCCTTCATCTGAATGAAGGAGATTTCGTGACGGTCATCGGCGGAAACGGAGCAGGAAAGTCCACGATGCTGAATGCAGTGGCCGGTACCTGGTTTGTGGATGAAGGAGCCATAGAGATTGACGGAATCAATGTGACGAAGTTTCCGGAATATAAGCGTGCCTGCTATCTGGGACGTGTGTTCCAGGACCCCATGACCGGAACGGCTGCCACCATGCAGATCGAGGAAAACATGGCTCTGGCCGCCAGACGGGGAACTTTCCGCTCCCTGAGAAAAGGCATCACCGCAAAAGAGAGGGAAGAATACCGGGAACAGTTAAAAATTCTGGGACTGGGCCTGGAAAACCGCCTGACATCCAAGGTGGGGCTCCTTTCAGGCGGACAGCGGCAGGCGCTGACGCTTCTGATGGCCACGTTTAAAAGGCCAAGGCTTCTGCTGCTGGACGAGCATACGGCGGCCCTGGATCCCAAAACAGCGGCAAAAGTTCTGGAGATCACTGATAAAATTGTGGAACGGGATCATCTGACCACACTGATGATCACTCATAATATGAAAGATGCCATTGCCCATGGAAACCGTCTGATCATGATGAATGCAGGAAAGGTCGTGTTCGATGTGGCAGGAGAGGAAAAAAAGAATCTGACGGTCAGAGATCTGCTTCTGAAGTTCGAGGAAGTAAGCGGAGAAGCCAATGACCGGATGGTTCTGGCATAAAAAGAACCATATCTGCGGGAGAGAAAAATCCGGGGATGAAATATGGCGGCAGCCGGCGGAAAAGAAATATTTCTGTCGTCTGCCGCTTTCTGCAGAATCCCAAGAAGACAGGCACATATCCGGAAATACCCTTGTTTCTGAGAAAAACGGGAGGAGGCAAGGTTGATTTTCAGAAAATCCAGGGGTATAATGTCGGGTGAACCTGCCTGCCGGAGGGGCGTGTGCAGAGCCAGCCCTGTTTTCCGGCCGCTTTTTCTGTCTGTTTATAGAAGAAAAGGGCGGGAAAGCCGGATGGCAGCGGCAGGCGGAATGCCGGAAAATACGGTACCGGGTGAAAACGGACAGGAAAGAAGGATACAGAATGACAAAAACAAATGTAATGAGACTTCTGGATGCAGCCAGAATTCCTTATGAGGCAAAAGAATATCCGGTGGATGAAAATGATCTGTCAGGCAGCCATGCGGCTGATCTGATGGGGGTGGACCACGGAAGCATGTTCAAAACTCTGGTAATGAAAGGAGAAAAAACAGGGTATCTGGTCTGCTGCATCCCGGTGGACGGAGAAGTGAATCTTAAGAAGGCGGCAAAAGCAGCAGGGGACAAGAAAGTGGAGATGCTTCATATGAAAGATCTGCTTCCTGTCACAGGATATGTGCGGGGAGGCTGTTCTCCCATAGGCATGAAAAAGAAATTTCCCACATATATTGACGAATCGGCTCTGGAATATGAAAAAATTGCCGTAAGTGCGGGAACCAGAGGGGTTCAGGTAATCCTTTCGCCGGAAAAACTGGCAGCCTATGTGGGGGCAAAGTTCACAGATTTACGGGAAAAATAGTTTACATAAAATAAAACAGCCGCGAAAGTGGAGGCTGAGTGGGAAACAAAAATTAACAAATCTGTAATAAATGAAAAAAAGCCCTGTTCGCATTCTGAATAAAAAAGCCGGAAAATTCCGGAATAAAATCTTGCAGAATGTTTAAAAATGTTACGAAACTTTAAAATTTCAAAGAAAAAATGTAACAAAATTACGAAACGCTTCTTGACATTTTTGCATGCGGTCTCCTATAATCACAGACACCGGCCGGAAGTCAGGCCGGAAATCAATAAGAATGTGAAGAAGAGAGGGCTTTTCATGGAGGCGTGGAACTCATTTCTTCAGACTGTCTTTCAGTTTGTGAAGTCGCTGTTTACCAATGTGTCCAAACGGATGCACCGGAATGCGGCAGTACTTACAACGGGTGTGGCTGTGGTGACGGTAGTTGCCTTTACCGCAGGAAATTTCCAGGGCGGAGGAAAGAACGCGCTGGTGGCCTTTGCCGAGACGCCCGGAGAAACAGATATGGGAGAGACAGATCCGGAGGAGATACAGGCTGCCACAGAGCCGGAAACGGAACAGATTTCCGCGGAAACACTTCTGCAGGAAACGGCAGAACCTGAATCAGAAACATCAGAAACAACCGAAACAGAAGACGATACGGCTGCGGAAACAGAAGAGAACGTGTCTGCAGAACCTGAACATACGGAAACGGAAGACGGAGCAGAAACCTCTGCGGATGAGACAGAGGCCGGCCCGGGGACGCCCGGAGGCGAAAACACCGGGGAAAGTGCTGCGGGGCTTGAGCAGGTGGAGGTTCCCCCGGATGCTGAAGAGCAGGAACGTGTGGTTTCATGTTCGGCAGATGACTATAATGTACTGCTGAGAATTGTCCAGGCGGAAGCCGGGGGATGTGACATCAAGGGCCGGATTCTGGTGGCCAATGTGGTGCTGAACCGTGTGGAAAGCGATGAATTTCCGGACACCATTACCGGCGTGGTTTATGAACGCTCTCAGTTTTCTCCGGTCATTGACGGTTCCATCAATTCCTGCCGGGTGACCGAGGAAACTGTGGAAGCTGTGGACCGGGCACTGGCCGGCGAGGATTATTCCCAGGGAGCTCTTTATTTCATGAACCGGAGAACAGCAGCTGCGAAGAATGTACGCTGGTTCGACAATCACCTGGAATGGCTGTTTCAGCACGGAAGCCATGAGTTTTTTAAATAAAGCATAAAACCAAGGAAAAGGATAAAGGAAACTGCAGAGGTCCCCGGGCGCGGCAGATGCTGTGCCCGGGGACTTCGCGGTTTCCTTTTCGGTTTTTATTACGGATCACAGTTATTTTTCTTAAGAAAATCTTCCAAAATAAATTCCAAAATTGATTGACATTACCCGGACAGAATGGGATAATATCTATAAGATTGACCCAGAGAAGGAGGAGTTCAAATGTCAACAAAAGCGTACTACCCGATTTCTGAAATTGGAAAAGGCAAGGTTGGATTTTCCAAAACTCGTTCCATTATCGAAGCCGCATTTTACGGCAACAACGTCGTAAAGGTGAACACCCTGAGAGAGGCTTATGAACTGGCCAAAAATTCTCCAGGAACCATCGTAACCGATATGCCGGTTTACAGAGGCGAGGAATTTGGTCTGGACAGAGACGCCAAGGTCCTGTTATTTAATGACGGAGCCATCACAGGCCGTTATGCCACCGCACGCCGTATTGCAGGTGAACCCGGCGTGAACTGCGAGGAACTGGACAAGGTCGTTATGGATGCAGTATACGAAGCCCGCTGGAAGACCCTGTATCACGCAGAGGTTTATGTAGGCCTGGATCCGGAATTCATGGTAAAGGCTCATCTTCTGATTCCTGAGGGAGAAGAGAACATCATGTACAACTGGATGCTGAACTTCCAGTATATGTCCACAGAGTATACAAAGATGTATAAAAATTCCAAGCCTGTAGGCGACGGAAAAGAGCCGGATATTTACATCTTCTCCGATCCGCAGTGGACAGGCTCCGACAGACCCAGTGTATCTCTGGACTGCCTGTCTGACCCGCAGAAGAAGACTCTGTGCTACTTCAATACCGATACCAACTGTGCATGCATTCTGGGAATGAGATATTTCGGCGAACATAAAAAGGGAACCCTGACCATGGCATGGGCCATTGCAAACCGCAACGGTTACGCATCCTGCCACGGCGGTCAGAAAGAATATACTCTGGCTGACGGAAGAAAATATGTTGCTTCCGTATATGGTCTGTCCGGATCCGGAAAGTCTACTCTGACCCATGCAAAACACGGCGGCAAATATGAGATCAAGGTACTTCATGATGATGCATTCATCATCAATACCGATACCTGTGCATCCATCGCACTGGAGCCCACATATTTCGACAAGACTGCAGACTATCCGACCGGATGTGATGACAACAAGTATCTTCTGACTGTTCAGAACTGCTCCGCAACTCTGGATGAAAACGGAAAGATTCAGCTGGTAACAGAAGATATCAGAAACGGCAACGGCCGTGCCATCAAGTCCAAACTCTGGTCTCCCAACCGTGTGGACAGAATCGACGCACCGGTCAATGCAATTTTCTGGATCATGAAAGATCCGACCATCCCGCCGGTGGTGAAACTGAAAGGTGCATCTCTTGCGTCTGTTATGGGTGCAACTCTGGCAACCAAGAGATCTTCCGCAGAGCGTCTTGCACCGGGTGTGGATCCCAATAAACTGGTGGTTGTTCCGTATGCAAACCCGTTCCGTACCTATCCGCTTTCCAACGACTATGAGAAGTTCAAAAAGCTGGTGGAAGAGAAGAACGTGGACTGCTACATTGTGAATACAGGCGATTTCATGGGCAAGAAAGTAAAACCGGCTGATACTCTGGGAATTCTGGAAGCCATTGTGGAAGGCAAGGCTGACTTCCATAAATGGGGCCCGTTCTCCGATATTGAGATCATGGACTGGGAAGGCTTCGTTCCGGATATGAACGATGCAGACTATGTGAACCAGCTGCGGGCACGTATGAATGACCGTGTCAATGAAATCAAGGAGTTTGCAACAGCCAAGGAAGGATATGACAAACTTCCGGATGATGCGCTGGCTGCACTTGAAAAAGTGGTTGACGAACTGAAATAAGATGTATCTCATATCAGGACGCAGTTCTCGGGACTGCGTCCTGATTTTGTCTGAACAGAAAAGATTCTCTGCAGTACATGCAGAGGCTGATGGGGAGATTATGCAGAAAAAATATGTTTTTTTCGACCTGGACGGAACGTTGACCGATTCCAAACCGGGAATCACCAGAGCGGTGCAGTACGCCCTGCGGCATTACGGAATTGAGGAAGAAGACCTGGATGCGCTGAGTCCTTTTGTGGGTCCGCCGCTGCCGGAAAGCTTCCGGGAATTTTATCGGTTCAGCCAGAAAGATGCCGATGAAGCAGTCTATGTATTCCGGGAATATTACAATGCCAGAGGCTGGGCGGAAAATTCCGTATACAGCGGTGTCCGGGAGATGCTGGAGGAAGCGGGAAAAGAAAAAAAACTTTACGTGGCCACCTCCAAGCCGGAAGCCATGGCCAGACGTGTGCTGGAACATTTCGGACTGGATTCGTATTTTGAATACATCGGAGGAGCCAATGAGGACAGCAGCAGGGTCAACAAGGATGACGTGATCCGTCATGTGATGGAAAAGAACGGAATCACGGACCCGGAACTGGTGGTAATGGTGGGAGACCGGCGGCATGACATTGCCGGGGCTCACAGAACAGGAATGGAAGCTGTGGGAGTTCTGTACGGCTACGGATCCAGGGAGGAACTGGAAAAGGCAGGCGCGGACAGAATCGCAGAAACCCCGGAAGAACTGGGAAATATGCTGAAAGAAATGTAGAATCACAGAGGAAAGAAAACCCCGGAATGGGAGGCGGCGCACAGACGTGCGTACCAGGTCATTCCGGGGATTTTTTGTGAGACGGGAAGATGCGTTCTGTTTAATTCTGATCCAGGGAGTCTTTTTTTCTGCGGATCATCTGGATTCCTGCAAGGATAATTATGACAGCCACCACCGAACTGGGCACGTCCATGGTCAGGCGGTAGATGAGTTCGGTGATGCCTTCCGGCAGGTGCAGCAGTTCGAAAGCAATGTAATGGATCACATCCCGGAAAGAATTCCAGAGAATGGACGCGCCGAAGGAAATCAGGATTACGGCGGTAAGTCTGTAATAACGGCGGATGATGGCTCCTCTGTTGCGGAACAGGCAGTTGATATGGAGGAAGTAATCATCCTCAATGGAGTAAAATTCATCATCAGGCAGAGAATTCAGGTTGTTGGAGTGAAAAAAGCTGTAAAACCAGATCACGGGCACCAGCAGGAAAAAGGAAGACATCACCAGATTTCCCAGAGAGAACAGCACGGCGCAGAGCGCCATGATGCTGATTCCGTGACGGAAAAAACCCATGTACATTTCCCCTGCACCGGGAATCAGAGATGCCAGAAACAACAGGAATGAATTTCGTTTTCTGATCATGATCAGTTACCTCCATTTTGGAAAATATCATTGGAAAACTGCCGGATGCGGCCGGACAGTCTGTCATTGGCTTTTTTTATGTTCCACAGGGATTCCTGCATCAGGGATTCACGGTGGGACGGGACCGGCGCCTGTACCCTGCCGGCAATGTCCGGGGCAGCTGCAAGAAGAAGCAGAGCTCCGGCTACGGCAGTCCCTACTTTCAGGGAATAGAAGAAAAGCTGCGCTTTCTTGGAAAGCTTCCGGGTGCCGTGTTCCAGACGCACTTCAGGTCTGGCGGCTGCTTTCAGAACAGACTCCTTCAGATCTCTGGGAGCGGCAATCAGAAAACGGGCCTCCACGGCGTCGGCAAGGCATTCCATATTATAATCGCGCTCCGCAAAGGCCTGGAGCTGTTCCAGACTCATGGGGCGGGACAGCCCGGATCCGGGGGCAGCGTCAGGGCCTGCCGGGATATCCTGCTTTAAAGATGTGTGACAGCCGGAAATTTCCGGACTTCTGATGTCATGGAATGTTTTTTTCATTGGGCCCCTCCTTCCGATAAAGACTTTTCAGCATGGCCCTGGCCCTGTAAATCTGGGTCTGGACTGTTTTGAGATTTTTTCCGGTTTTTCCGGCAATTTCTCCTACGCTCAGTTCATAATAGAAATAATCCAGCGCCACATCCCGATAGGGCTGGCGCAGGGAACTGCACCGGTCAAACAGCTGACTGCGGGCCGCGTCCTCCAGAACCATTTCCTCCGGGGAAGAACGGGAATCCGTAATGGAGGAAAAAAATTCGCTGTCTGTGGGAATGGAGCGCCTTCCCGCACGTTTCAGGTAATCAATGCACTTGTTGGTGGCAATGCGGCACAGCCAGGCCCTTTCATTGGCGCCGTCAAAGTCCGCCAGGCTTTTGTAGGCAGACAGGAAAGTATCCTGTGCCAGATCTTCCGCTTCAAAATAATCTCCGGTCAGACGGAAGCAGATGGAAAATATGAGATTTTGATATTGGCTGATCAGCTGTTCCAGCTGTGCTCCGCTGTCCATGGAAATGTTCCCCCTCTGTATACATCTATTATAACGACAGAACCGGAGGGATGTCTTCACTTTTTGGAAAATTTCGTGGACGATTCTCCATGAGTTTCCGGTATCCGGCATTCTGTGCGGAATCTGCAGGAAACTTTCCCGGATGCTGTTTTTGGGAAGAAGCGGCGATTGAAATGGATTTTTAAAGAGAACTGTGATAAGATAAAACCGGAAAGGATGATTGAGCCTATGAAAAGAGTTTTTTTGATTGTACTTGACAGTGTGGGGATCGGCGAAATGCCGGATGCGGCTGCCTATGGCGATGAAGGGAGCAATACCCTGAAGGCGGCTTCCGCAAGCCCTTATTTTTCCATGCCCAATATGAGAAAGCTGGGCCTGTTCAATATTGACGGAGTGGACTGCGCAGAGCCGCAGAAGGAACCGGCAGGAGCCGTGGCAAGACTGGCGGAAAGGTCCAGAGGAAAAGATACAACCACAGGACACTGGGAGATCGCCGGCGTCGTTTCGGAAGAGCCCATGCCGGTTTTCCCCGACGGATTTCCGCAGGAACTTCTGGATGAACTGGAAAAAGCCACCGGAAGAAAAATCCTCTGCAACAAACCATATTCCGGAACCGAGGTTATCCGGGATTATGGTGAAGAACACCTTCGTACAGGTGCACTGATTGTATATACTTCCGCAGACAGCGTGCTTCAGATCGCGGCCCATGAGGACAAGGTGCCGGTGGAAGAACTGTACCGTTACTGCGAGGCGGCAAGAAAGATATGTACGGGAAAATGGGGAGTCGGCCGGGTCATTGCCCGTCCGTTTACAGGAAGTTTTCCGTTTACCAGGACCGTAAGACGTCATGACTATTCTCTGGAACCGCCCAGAAAAACCATGCTGGATATTCTGAAGGATTCAGGAAAAGATGTGCTGGCAGTGGGAAAGATCAATGATATTTTTGCCGGATGCGGCATTACCGACATGGTGCGCACCACCGGAAACGAAGACGGGATCGACAGGACCCTGGAATGGCAGAAAAGGAAATTTGAAGGCCTCTGCTTCACCAATCTTGTGGACTATGACATGCTGTACGGACACAGAAACGATGTGGACGGCTATGCCCGGGCACTGACATACTTTGACGGACGCCTTCCGGAATTGCTGGCAGGTCTGGAGGAGGAAGATATTCTGATGATTACGGCGGATCACGGATGCGATCCGGCGACCCCGTCCACAGACCATTCCCGGGAATATGTTCCGCTGGTCATGGCAGGCAGACCGCTGAAAGCCGGTGTGAATCTGGGAACCAGAATCGGTTTCGGAGATATTGCCGCCACGGTGCTGGAATATCTGGGAGTGGAAGGAAAGGTGGAGGGCACCAGTTTCCTGAAGGAAATTCTCAAATAGAAACAGAAAAATCACCGGCGGGCAGAAAGCCTGCCGGTCCGGCTTTGAAGAGCAGGAGGAAGAGATGGAAAAAGAAAAAATTCTGTCCTGTGTGGATCACACGCTTCTGAAGCAGGACGCGGTCTGGGAACAGATCCGGGAACTGTGCGACGACGCGGTAAGTTTCCGGACGGCTTCGGTCTGCATTCCGCCGTCTTTTGTGGCAGATGCCCGCAGGTATCTGGACAGTCTGGACGGTCAGAACGGAAAACCTGCGGTATGTACGGTCATCGGCTTTCCCAATGGGTATTCCACAGCAGCCGTCAAGGCGTTTGAAGCAGAAGATGCCCTGAAAAACGGTGCGGATGAAATCGATATGGTCATCAATATCGGAGATCTGAAGGAAAAGAAGTACGGAAAAATAGAAGACGAGATCCGGCAGATCAAGGAGATATGCGGGGGAAAAATCCTGAAGGTAATTATTGAAACCTGTCTGCTGGATGAAGAAGAGAAAATATCCATGTGCAGAATTGTGACCCGCGCGGGAGCGGATTACATCAAAACTTCCACAGGCTTTTCTTCCGGCGGAGCAACATTGGAAGACGTGGCCTTATTTGCTGCCCATGTGGGACCAGGTGTGAAGATCAAGGCAGCCGGAGGCATTTCATCGCTGAAAGATGCGGAAGAATTTATCCGTCTCGGTGCTTCGAGACTGGGTACCAGCCGGATTGTGAAGATTCTGAAGGAAGGAAATGCATGATGGATGCAGGAGAACTGATCAGAGCGGCTGCCGGGGTGGTTGACCGGGCCTATGCGCCCTATTCCCATTTTCATGTGGGAGCGGCGCTTCTCACGGAAGACGGGCGGATCTACACGGGCGTCAATATTGAAAACGCGTCCTATCCGGCCGGAATCTGTGCGGAAAGAAATGCCTTCGGCACGGCGGTGGCCGCCGGAGAGCGTGTTTTTGAAGCCATTGCCATTGTGGGAGGAAAAGACGGAATCCTGTCGGGATACTGTCCTCCCTGCGGCATCTGCCGCCAGGTCATGCGGGAGTTTGCAGACCCGGAAACGTTCCGGATCATTCTTGCACGATCAGAGACGGATTTCCGGGAATACCGCCTGTGTGAGCTGCTTCCGGAAAGTTTCGGCCCGGAGATGCTGTAGGAAAAGCCGATGGGAAATAGAAACCGTCTGTACTTGTCTTCATAAGAAAGGATGTGGATACGGTGCGAATGTATGACCTGATTGAAAAAAAGAAACGGGGCGGGACTCTTTCAGGAGAGGAGATCGCCTGGATGATCCGGGGATTCGTGAAGGAAGAAATTCCGGATTACCAGATGGCGGCCATGCTGATGGCCATCTGTTTTCAGGGAATGGACCGGGAAGAGACTGCATATCTTACAATGGAGATGGAACATTCCGGAGAAACTGCTGACCTGTCCGGCATCCGCGGAGTCAAGGTAGACAAACATTCCACCGGCGGGGTGGGAGATAAGACCACTCTGGTGGTGGGACCGGTGGTGGCAGCCTGCGGGGTGAAAGTGGCCAAAATGTCCGGCCGGGGCCTGGGACATACGGGAGGAACCATAGATAAACTGGAGGCGATTCCGGGATTCACCACGTCGCTTCGGCCGGAAGAATTTTTCCGTCTTGTCAATGAGAACGGCATAGCCGTTGCAGGTCAGACCGGGAATCTGGTGCCGGCAGATAAAAAACTGTATGCGCTCCGGGACGTGACGGCCACTGTGGACAGCATTCCTCTGATTGCATCCTCCATCATGAGCAAGAAGCTGGCGGCAGGAAGCGACGGCATTGTTCTGGATGTGAAAACAGGAAGCGGGGCCTTTATGAAGACCCTGGAAGATTCCGCGGCGCTGGCGGAAACCATGGTGGACATTGGAAAACGGGCCGGGAAGAAATGTTCCGCGCTGATCACCGACATGGATGTGCCGCTGGGAGAAGCCATCGGAAACATGCTTGAAGTACAGGAAGCGGCCAGGACACTGCAGGGCGGAGGCCCTGAAGATCTGAAAACCGTCTGCCTCCGCCTGGCAGCCCACATGCTGGAAACGGCAGGAAAGGGAAATCTGGAGACATGTATGGACATGGCCCGGGCGGCCATTGCAGACGGAAGCGCCTGGAACACGTTCCTGAATATGGTAAAAGGACAGGGCGGCGACGTGACCTGCCTTCTGGATCCGGCACAGGCGGAAAAACCGCGGTTCTCATTTCTGCTGAAGGCAGAATCTGACGGATTTGTCACCGGAATGGATGCGGAGGGCTGCGGAGTGGCGTCCATGCTTCTTGGGGCCGGACGTGCCAGAAAAGAAGATTCCATTGACTATTCTGCCGGAATTCTTCTGAAGAAGAAATACGGTGATCCGGTAAAAAAAGGGGATGTGCTGGCCCAACTCTATACGTCCGATGCGGACAGATTTCCTGCAGCGGCTGAACGGCTCAGGCAGGCATATGAGTTTGGCGTGAATCCGCCGGAACCCGGACGCCTTATCTACGGATTCGTGGGTCCGGATGGAAAATTTATTCCCGAACCGGAAAACAGACCAGGAAATGGAACTTGAAAAATAAAAACATCTGCGTTATAATAGACCCATAGTTCAGATCGGTTCGCAATTCCTGAAATGTTCGACACTCCTGTTTATTTTGAACCTACATTATGACATCAGGGATTCCAATATTTTTAAGCGGATGTCAGGCCTCCTCTGAGTGGAAGGCAGAAGCTTAAGTGAGGTTGCCCACCTAGCATGGCTAGGAGTCAATTATGCAGGAAACGGCATTTTGGGATTGCGAAAGATAAAAGCAGCGAGAAATCGCTGCTTTACTTTTTTGGGTGTGCCCCTTTTTTATTTGGAAAAAATATGATATGGTATACCTGAACAGCGGAATGCTGGAAATTACTGCTAAGGAGAAGGTGAGAATGAAAAATCATCAGTTTGACCGTTACATCTACATGGGGATCACAGCAATTTCCGTCATTGTTGCCGCCACTCTCGTTGTGTTTCTGTTTCTGGAACGGAGAGCCGTGGGAGCAGCTGTGAACCGGATCTTTTCCATTCTTGCGCCGATTATATACGGAGCGGTGCTGGCGTTCCTTATGGCGCCGGTGTACAATTATTTCCAAAGCCGGGTACATGCCGGAATCAGAAACAGAATCAGCAGCAGGAAAGTGGTCAGCGGCATGTCCAAAACCGCGGGCACTGCAGCCAGCCTTGTGTTTCTGGCAGCTGTCATGATCAGCCTTTCCAGCATGATCATTCCCCAGCTTTATTCCAGTATTATGGGGATCGTTTATGCAATGCCCACATATGTTCAGAATATTTATGACTGGCTGACCGGCCTGTTTGCAGACAATCCGGACCTGGAAGCATCCATACTTTTGATTTATCAGCAGGCAGTGGCAAACCTTCAGACATGGACAGGAAATGAACTGATTCCAAACCTTCAGAACCTGGAGAATCTGCAGGGACTGGAAAAAATTATCGGCGGCGTTTCCAGCGGTGTTCTCAATGTGGTCAATGTGGTGAAGAATTTCCTGATCGGCATCATTGTCATGATCTATCTGCTGAATATCAAGGATGTTCTGTTTGCCCAGGCCAAAAAGATTATCTATGCCCTGTTTCCGCTCAGAATCGCCAATGCCACCGTGGAGGAATTCCGGTTCATTCATAAAATATTTTCCGGGTTCCTGATCGGAAAGCTGATCGATTCCCTTATCATAGGAATTTTATGTTTCATCTGTCTGAATCTGATGAAGATGCCGTTTACCCTGTTAATCAGCGTAATCGTCGGGGTCACCAACATCATTCCGTTTTTCGGACCCTTTATCGGAGCAATTCCCAGCGCCGTTCTGGTGTTTCTGATCAGTCCCAAGCAGTGCCTGTATTTTGTACTGTTCATTCTGCTGCTGCAGCAGTTTGACGGCAACATTCTGGGCCCCAAGATCCTGGGAGATACAACCGGAATCTCAAGTTTCTGGGTGCTGGCTTCCATTCTGTTTTTCGGAGGGCTTTACGGGTTCATCGGAATGATTATCGCGGTTCCCGCCACAGCCGTTATTTTTGATCTGTTCTCCAAACTCCAGGGACATTTTCTGAGAAAGAAATGCCTGTCATCAGACGTGGAAGATTATATGGGGCTTCAGAGAATCGACGAAGACAGCGGAAGGTATGTCAGACGAGACGAATAATTTGAAAGAGGAGCTATGAACGAAGAAAAGAAATTTATCAACTGGGTGGCCGGAATCTCAACACTGATCGTTCTGCTGATGATCGTGATTGTTGTGTTTGAACCGGGAAGCAGCGGTGTTTCACGCGCCGTGGCATCCAGAACCATTGCCCTTACCATTGCGTCTCAGGAGGAAATTGAGGCAGGGCAGCCGGAAACGTCTGCGTTTGAGGGAGACGCGGCAGGACAGTGGTATGCAAAGTATATGGATTACCTTTACGGAAACGGTTATCTGGATTCTTCCGTGACTGCGCCGACGGAGGATACAGCCCTGTCGGGAGTCACCTACGGGGAACTGGCAGGTTTCATCCGGGCTGCAGGTGCGGACCAGAATGCCTCGCTTTCCGGATATCTTGCAGACGGTGAAGGGAAAAAAGCTGCCAAAACCGTGGAACAGAACGAGTTCTGGGAGTTTTATGAAAGCTTCCGCCAGGCAGCGGATGCGGACGGAAATGTGAAGGAACTGGAGACAGACATTTACGGTACGCCTGATAATGTGGAGACGGCGGCACCGTGGACCGCATATACGAAAGACGGAAAATTCCGGTTTGAAGGTCTTTACCTGGACAACTATATTGACAGAAAGGTAAAGCTTCTGGTAAGAGATTCCGATATCCTGAAAGTCGTGGAAGTGGTTTCCGACGAAATCGTTTATGAAAATGTCTGGATTTCCGGCTATGAAAACAATGAAGTGACTGTTTTTGTGGGCAGCGTTCAGAGAAAATTCCCGGTGAGCGGTGTGCTGAAGGATGAAAGCGAGCTTTCCGGACAGGTGGGAGACCTGTATCTGAAAAAAGGAAAGCCCAGCAGGCTGGTGCTGAAGAAAGAACGGATCACAGGCACGGTTCTGTCGGTAAAGGAAGACGAAATTGAAATCGAGGGATACGGCAATGTGCCGCTGGCAGACAACTTCAGAATCTACCGTACATACGGTGTCCTCATGGAACAGCAGAAAAAAGACATTCTGGTAGGATACCACCTTCAGGAATTTGTCGTGGCCGGAGGGGAGATCTGTGCGGCACTGACCACAGAAAAACCGGAAATCGACAATATCCGCGTGCTTCTGATGAATACGGGATTCAAGTCCCTGTTCCATACGGAAATCACCCTGTCCTGTGATACCATGGCCGTACTGGAGTACGGTGATGAAAAGAACCGGCAAAGCCAGTCCGTGGCGGCCGGAGAGACAGTCACCATTTCCATGGATGATTCCCGTCTGTCGGAAGGACGTCTGGTGTTCCGTTCCGCCAATGAAGGAGGCATGATCTCCGTATCCAGCATTGAGCGGAGCCAGGGCACTCCAGTGTATCCCGGACATATGGAGATCACCAGAGAATCTGACGGACTGCTTCTGGTGAATGAAGTGGATCTGGAGGAGTATCTGAAACGGGTGGTACCCAGCGAAATGCCGTCCACCTACGGACTGGAGGCGCTGAAGGCCCAGGCCATCTGTGCCAGGACATATGCATGGAGACAGATTCAGGGCAATGCGTACAGTAAATACGGTGCCCATGTGGATGACAGCACCCAGTATCAGGTGTACAACAACACCAATACCTTTGAAACCACGGATGCGGCGGTCAATGAAACGTTCGGCCAGGTGCTGACATACGAAGGTACTCCCATTGAGGCATTCTATTATTCCACGTCCTGCGGTCATGGAACAGACGGCAGCATCTGGGGAGCAGATCCATCGGCAACTCCCTATCTCAGAGCCATATCCATTGATGAAAAGGCAAAAACTCTGAATCTGACATCCAATGAGGAATTTGAGGCCTTCATCAAGAATCCGGATCCGGAGGCGTATGAGGCAGATGCGGCCATGTTCCGGTGGTCTGCAGAGACCAACAGTACGATCCTGTCGGAAAAGATAGGCGGTATCGGACGGATTACCGGCCTGACCGTGACAGAGCGGGGAGCAGGCGGCATCGCCAAGACACTGAAGGTGGTGGGCACGGAGGGGTCCAAGACGTTTACCAGCCAGAGCAAGATCCGGTCCATTCTGGGAAATACCCAGCTGGTGTATGACAGGAATTCCGGAGATACCCTGACCGGATGGGATTCTCTGCCGAGTGCTTTTATATATATTGAAAATGAAGGTACGGATGAGAATCAGGTGACCACCTTCAAGATTTACGGGGGCGGTTACGGACATGGTGTGGGAATGAGCCAGAACGGTGCCCAGGGCATGGCTCTGGAAGGAAAAAAATGTGCCGAAATCCTGCGGATGTTCTATTATGGATGTGAAATCATGGATATCGGAGACGTATCCTGACAGGACAGCCAAAAGCAAACAGACGTCAGTGCAAAAAACGGGCGGTTCTTCCATAAGGAAGAGCCGCCCGTTTTCCGGTGCGTATGAAGCGTCCTGATCCGGATAGGGAAAGCGCTATTTTCTGTACAGATACCGGGGGAGTCCGTGCTCCATCTGATGTTCCGGCTGGCCCTGAATCAGGGGCATCACATAGTCGAGAAACTCCGGAAGAATATCACAGCCCGAGGAATGGATCCAGTTCCCGGGAAATTTTTTCTCCTGATTGCAGATTTTTGACACATCTTCCAGAACGCAGGACAGATGATATCCGGTTCCTTTTTCACGCCGGAAGGCAGCCATTTTACCGGTCTCTCCCCGGAGAACTGCCTGTACGCCGAAGGCCCCGGCCATGGCGGCTTCCTCCAGATCCGTTTCTGATGCCAGCATGCCGCTGCAGCGCTGGTTCACATTCAGTTCAATGGAACGGACCTTGACACCCAGCCGGTCCCTTACGATATTTTCCAGGATTTTTCCGCAGCCGGTAAGCATTTTATGACCGAAGCCGTCCAGCTTTGCGGAATCCCCGTATTCACAGATAAAGGTTCCTGACGCATCTGCAATTCCTTCGGAGACACAGACCACCACATTGGGAGTCTGCTCCATGGCTTTTTCAAGGCGGCTGCAGAAGGCATCCGTGTCAAAGGGAATTTCCGGGAGACAGATAAGGAGAGGATTGTCTCCGGATTCTTTCCTTGCCAGGACGGAGGCTGCGGTGAGCCAGCCTGCATGCCGTCCCATGATTTCCACAATGGTGACAGATTTCTGACGGTATACAGAAGCATCCAGGACAATTTCCCGGACTGTGGAGGCCACGTATCTGGCGGCACTTCCATAGCCGGGGGTATGATCTGTGAACATCAGATCGTTGTCAATGGTTTTGGGAATCCCGATGAAACGGATGCCGCTTCCTATGGAATCCGCATGGCGGGCCAGCTTGTCCACGGTATCCATGGAGTCATTTCCGCCCACGTAGAGAAAATATCCGGCATCCAGATCTTCCAGCTGCCGGAAAATATGGTCATAGACAGGAGAAGCCTGGTCTGCCGGAAGTTTGAAACGGCAGGAGCCGAGATAGGCGGCAGGTGTCAGTTTCAGAAGTTCCAGATCTTCCTCCGAAAGCCGGCGGGAAAGATTCATGCAGGTTCCTGCAAGGAGACCTTCAATTCCGTTGATCATGCCGTAGACACAGCCGCTTTCGCCGGAGGCCTGCCATTCCCGGATGGCGCCGTAAAGGCTGGCGTTGATGACTGCGGTAGGGCCGCCGGACTGTCCGATGATGAGATTTTTCATGTTTTCTGCTCCAATCGTTACGGTTTTTTGAGACCATTATAAAAAAAACTTTTCTGAAAATCAATAAATTTTTCCTGAGGTGTATAAGCGGGAAAAAAGAGGCAATACTAGGAGTATCAACAAAAGACAAAGATTAATACTTATCCTCCCCTTTTTGATACCCTGTTCACTGCAGATCTGCGGTGGGCGGGGTATTTTTTCATACAGGAAAAATCAAAAAAGGAGACTTTGCATACGGCAGCAGGAAATGGTATACTGGAAATGAGCATGGAAAGTGCCGGGGAAATACACAGGCAGAAAAAACGAAGAAAAAACAGAAGAGAGGCGGCATGCAGACATGGTGATGATTACGTGCGTGGAAGACAGGGACGGAACGATGTTCAACAACAGAAGGCTCAGCATGGACTCCGTGGTTTACCGAAAGATTCTGGAGCTGGCGTCGGGAAAAAAACTCTGGACAGATGCGGGAGCCGGCCGGCTGTTCCGGGAAACGGGAATGGCGGCGGCAGCCGGGGTGCTGGAGGATGCGGATTTTCTGAACAAGGCGGAGGACGGGGATTTCTGCTTTGTGGAAGGACAGGACATGGCAGATGTCCGGGACAGGCTGGAAGGGATTATCCTGTTTTACTGGAACCGGAAATATCCGGCTGACCGGTATTTTGACCGCAGCCTGCTGGAGGGATTCCGGCTGAAAAGACGGGAAGAATTTCCGGGAAGCTCCCATGAAAAACTGACCATGGAGGTATACGAACGATGAGCCGCCCGGGGAGAAAAGCCAGGTGTGCGGTTCTGGCACTGTTTCTTCTGACCGCGGTATGGGAATTGTGGGGATGTTCCGTGCAGCAGGTTACGGCCGCACCGCCGGAAACAGAGTACGGGGAAGCCTCCGAGAACTCCGGATGGGAGATCCCGGAATATGACGGGGAACCGTATTCGGTTATCCATGATAATGTGCCGGATTTTTCAGAAGAGGACTTTGAACGGGGCAGCTTTGAGGAGTACAGTCCTCTGGACAGTCTGGGAAGATGCGGCACCGCGTTTGCCTGCATCGGCACGGATCTGATGCCCACGGAGGAACGCGGAAGCATCGGACAGGTAAAACCTTCCGGCTGGCAGACGGTGAAATATGATCAGGTGGATGGAAAATATCTTTATAACCGATGCCATCTGATCGGATACCAGCTGACGGCGGAAAATGCCAATGAACGGAACCTGATCACAGGAACCAGATATATGAATGTGGAAGGAATGCTGCCTTTTGAAAATATGGTGGCGGATTATATCCGGGAAACCGGGGACCATGTTCTTTACCGGGTGACGCCTGTATTTGAAGACCGGGAGCTGGTGGCCAGAGGAGTGCTGATGGAAGCGGAATCTGTGGAAGACAGAGGAGAATCCGTGGAATTCTGTGTATTTGTCCATAATGTTCAGCCCGGAATTCAGATCGATTACAGGAACGGAGACAGCCGGGAAATGGAAGGGACCGTATCTTCGGGATCCGGATCACCTGCGGAATCCGGAACAGAAGGGACACAGGAAGCGGAACAGGACGGGGAAACGGCAGAATATGTGATTAATACCAATACCGGAAAGTTCCATCGGCCGGACTGTTCCAGCGTGTCGGAGATCAGCCGGGAAAACCGGGAAGAATTCGTGGGAACCAGAGAGGAACTGGAGGACAGGGGGTACGAGGCCTGCAAACGCTGCAGACCATGACAGGAAGTCTGCAGCGGAAAGAAAAAGCGGAAAACCGGCGGCATCCTGTCCGGATATTTGGGTGTTTACAGATTTTTTCTGTTATGCTATAATGATTCGAGTGTTAAACTGGATCTTTACAATATGAGAATAAGAAAAGGATGGATCTGTTATGGCAACATTACTGGAGAACTGGAGAAACCTCGCATATGGCGACGGCCTCAACGATAAAAAAAGAGAGGAACTCTGGAGCGGATATTTTGCTGTTGAGAAAGGAATCTATGAGAAAATCCTTTCCAACCCGACAGAGGTCATTGAGGGAACCGTAAAGGAACTGGCAGAAAAGTATGAGACGGAAATTCTGATCATGACCGGTTTCCTGGACGGCATCAACGAGAGCCTGAAAGGATATGAGAATCCCATTGAAACTATGGATGAAAATACCGTGGTCAGGATCGAGATCGATCCGGAGAAGCTGTACTACAACATGGTGGAAGCAAAGGCCAGCTGGCTGTACGGACTTCCCCAGTGGGATGCAATCCTCACCGAGGAAAAGAGAAAAGAGCTTTACAAGGCGCAGAAAGCGTCCGGAACCGTACGCCGTGAAGGGCATAAGATTTACCCCAATGATCCGTGTCCCTGCGGAAGCGGAAAGAAATACAAAAAGTGCTGCGGACGCAATCAGTAATCCTGTGTGACAGGACAAGCCATTACCTGAAAAGCAGGTAGTGGCTTTTTTTCAATGACACGTGCGGACAGAAGACGGCAGAGTGTTTACGGAAAAGTCTGCCGGACGTCATGGGAGGAAGAATCATGGAGGTATATTCGGGATTTGCGGCCGTGTATGACACATTTATGGACAACATTCCCTATGAGGAGTGGTGCGGTTATTATGCGGGCCTGCTGAAAAAATACGGGGTTTCTTCGGGAATCCTGCTGGATCTGGGATGCGGGACAGGAAACATGACGGGACTTCTGGCAGACCGGGGATATGACATGATCGGCATTGACAGCTCTGAAGAAATGCTGCAGCTGGCACTGGAGAAGCGATCCGGTTCCGGACAGGATATCCTGTATCTCTGCCAGGACATGCGGGAATTTGAACTTTACGGCACTGTGGCAGCGGCAGTCTCTGTCTGTGACTGCATGAATTACATTCTGGACAGGGAGGATCTGGTTCAGGTATTCCGCCTGGTCAACAATTATCTGGATCCCGGCGGAATTTTTCTGTTTGACATGAATACGGAATATAAGTACCGGGAACTGCTGGGGGATTCCACCATTGCCGAAGACCGGGAAGAGTGCAGCTTTATCTGGGAAAATCAGTATGATCCGGAAGAAAAGATCAACATTTATGACCTGTCTCTGTTCGTCCGGGAACAGGAGGACGTATCCGGAGATGTTTACAGGAAGTACCATGAGACGCATTATCAGAGAGCCTATTCTCCGGAAGAAGTAAAGGCAGCTCTGGAGGAAGCCGGAATGGAGTTTGTGGCTTCCTATGATGCGTTTACCGAACATGCTCCGGGGGAAGACTGTGAGAGAATCTGTTTTGTGGCAAGGGAAAAAGGAAAAAGAAAGGAAGAATAACATGGCAGATTATATTGTCCGGGCAACAGCGGCCGGCGGACAGATCCGGGCATTTGCCGCGGAATCAAAAGATACGGTGGAGGCAGCCAGAGCTGCCCACAATACCAGCCCTGTGGCAACAGCGGCTCTGGGACGGCTTCTGACAGCCGGAGCCATGATGGGCGTGATGATGAAGGGGGAAAAAGACCTTCTGACCCTGAGAATGGAAGGAGACGGTCCCATCGGCGGACTTCTGGTGACTGCGGATTCCCGCGGAAATGTAAAAGGGTATGCCTTTCATCCGGATGTGATGCTGCCGCCCAACAGCGCAGGCAAACTGGATGTGGGAGGCGCTCTGGGGGTAGGCGTGCTGAGCGTTATCCGGGACATCGGACTGAAAGAGCCCTATGTGGGACAGACCATTCTGGTGTCCGGAGAAATTGCAGAGGATCTGACCTACTATTATGCAACTTCAGAACAGGTGCCTTCCTCCGTGGCTCTCGGGGTTCTGATGAACCGGGACAACACCGTGCGTCAGGCCGGGGGCTTTATCATTCAGCTTCTTCCGGGTGCGGATGACGATATGATCGACCGGCTGGAGGAAAGGCTGGGGGCCATGAAGCCGATCACTTCCCTGCTGGATTCCGGAATGTCCGCAGAGGATATTCTGAAGGAACTTCTGGGAGATATGGATCTGGAAATTCTGGACCGCATGCCCATGGGATTCTGCTGTGACTGTACAAGGCAGCGTGTGGAAAAGGCCCTGATCAGTATCGGAAAGAAAGAGATCCGGGACATGATCGAAGAGGGAAAAGAGATCGAAGTGAACTGCCAGTTCTGCGGCAGGCATTACGGATTTTCCGTGGAGGAACTGCAGGAACTGCTGAAAAAAGCTGCAGGAGAATAGAGAAAACAAAAATGGGCTGCTGCATTCATGCAGCGGCCCATTGCCGTACTTGCACTGTGCTGAACGGTTTTCTCTTCCGCACGGGCGGAGAAGGGAAAGGTTCCGGAACAGACACAGGAAAAAGCGGTGATTATAATCTGGTTACGTTGACGGCCTGAGGTCCTTTGGAACCTTCCACCACGTCAAATTCCACCTGTGCACCCTCGTCCAGGGATTTGAAACCTTCCATATTGAGACCGGTATAATGTACGAATACATCCTTGCCGTCCTCGTCACAGATGAAACCGTAGCCTTTCTGGTTGTTGAACCATTTAACTGTACCTTTCATACGATACCTCCGAAGTTTTAAAACATGCCGCAGTCATCTGCGGCTGTCATCATCATAGTACATTTTTACAGGGATGTCAAATGGAAACGTATAAAAAATTTCGGGCTTATCACGGAAAGATACAGGAAATATGCCTCAATATACCAAAAAGGGAAAAAATTCTAAAAAAAAGAGAAGCGTGAAAAATATGTCAAAATTAAAAAACGGATGGAATCATTTCCGAACCATCACCCGCCACAAACGGGAAGTGATGAAAAACTGCTTTCGTGTGGGACTGTACCGCCAGGGAATTCTGCATGACCTTTCCAAATATTCCCCGGCGGAATTCCGTACGGGAGTTCTGTATTATCAGGGAACCAGAAGTCCCAATGCGGCAGAGAAAGAGGAAAAAGGATATTCGCCTGCATGGCTTCACCATAAAGGAAGAAACAAGCATCATTTTGAATACTGGACGGATGTGTCCACCAGGGAAGACAACTGGAAACCCATGGGAATCAAGATGCCGGTCCGGTATTTTGTGGAAATGGTCATGGACCGGATTGCGGCATCCAGAATCTACATGGGAGACCGTTATACAGACGGTTCTCCCTATGCCTACTTTATCCGAAGCAGGGATTATATGATCATGCATCCGGAGACAAAGGCCATGCTGGAAACCGTGCTGGCCATGCTGAAAGACAGGGGGGAAGAGGAGACATTTGCTTTCCTGCGTCAGCTGCTGAAACAGGGAGATTACTGAAAAGCACACGGCGCTGTTTCAGCCGAACACGGCTTCCACAATCAGGGACCGGTACTGTTCGGTTTTTTCCGCGTCTGAAAAACATTCAGGACAGAATTCAAAAAAGCAGGACCTGTCCCGGCAGGAGTTCCGGAAATCCGGTGTCCAGACCGCAGCAGGCTGGGGAAGGAAAATGCCGGATTTTTTGGTGTAGCAGGTTTCCTTTGTGGCCCGCACACGGGCTCCCTTGTCCACATATTCCCCGACACTTTTATGTATGGCCGTGTCTTCGTAGATCAGATAATAGTAGTCTCTGTAATTGGGATAAAAATATTTGAGTTTCCCTTCATAGAGGCGGATGAAAAGATCCATGGAGGATCCGGATGCTTCCAGCCGGTAGGAAGGAACGGACGCATTCAGGGGAACCGGGATGGAGCAGTCTCCGGTACCGTCAAAGTGCAGACGGATGCAGGGAAGATCTCCGGCTTTTTTTTCCATTCCTGACAGCAGGAATTTCTGGCTGAAATAGTCGGGATAGGACAGAACCGGAAGCAGATCCGGCATGCCTTTCAGGTCATCTTCATTATGAAGAAGCAGAAGGTTCAGAAGATTTTCACTGCCGGTTTTCAGGTACTGCCTGTAAACATCGATCAGCTGGCCGCCGTCATAGAGATCCTCTCTCTGTATGCCCAGAAAAGTCTCAATGGATTTCTGCTTCAGACTGTTCAGGCCCAGATATTTTTTCCATGGTTTGATCCGTTTGTAGATATCGACGCTGCGGATTCCGGTTTCAGGCCAGGAAAGTCCCAGATGGCCTGCCCGCTTTTTCAGGTAGGGAAGGTCAAAGGTGTCTCCGTTGAAATGAACCAGGGTATCAAAGCCTTCCAGAAAGGAAAAAAAGGCGGAAAGTACGGAAGATTCCTGGGAAAGGGCATCAGAAAACCACTGGATCAGATGCCAGCACCCATCCCGGAACCAGGTGCAGCCGATCAGGTAAAGGACAGAATGATCCGCAGAAAATCCTGTGGTTTCAATATCGAAAAAAAGGATTCTGTCAGGGTTCCCCAGGCGTTCCAGGGGATAACCGGACCGGGTCCGGTATGTCTTTTCAATGGTGATCATATGGAAACTCCTCCGATGCAGGCCGGATTTCCGGTCATAATATGATACCCAAGTATAAACAAACCGGCACGGAAAGTCAATGAACAGAAAATTTGTTCGACTGGCTTGCAATGGTATTTTGTCTATGTTATGATAGACCAGACGACCAAGAGAAAACGGAGGGAAATCTGTGATTTCATATATTCGCGGGCCTCTCATGGAAAAACTGGAAGATTCGGTGGTGGTGGAAGCCGGAAATGTGGGGTACCAGATTTTTGTACCTGTTTCCGTTCTTTCCTCCCTTCCGGCAGTGGGAGAAGAGGTCAGAATCTATACATATTTTCAGGTAAGGGAAGATGCCATGGTGCTGTACGGATTTCTGAACCGTCAGGATCTGGATATCTTCAGAAAGCTGCTGAGTGTCAACGGCGTGGGGCCCAAAAGCGCACTGGGGATTCTGTCGGCGCTGGGACCGGATGAATTCCGGCTGGCAGTGGTGGCCGGGGATGCGAAACGGATTACCAAAGCGCCGGGGATCGGATTGAAAACAGCCCAGAGGATTCTTCTGGATCTGAAGGACAAGGTGGATGCAGAAAGCCTGCTTCCGGCCGGAGAAGACCAGAACGGTTCCCGGGCTGCGGTTTCCGGTATGGGAGAAGCCGGAAAGGAAGCTGTGGAAGCACTGACGGCTCTCGGATATTCCGCTTCAGAGGCATCCGCTGCCGTGGGAAAAGCTGCGGCGGATGAGAACATGACCGCGGAAGACATACTGAAAAAAGCACTGAAATATCTGGCGTTTCTGTAATACGCTGAAAATAAGCAGATGGCAGGCAGGAGATCATGAGTCGAAAAATCATCACTACGGAAGAGACAGAAGAAGACAAGAGAATAGAAGGAACACTGCGTCCCAGGCTTCTGAAGGATTACATCGGGCAGGAGAAGATCAAATCCACCCTAAAGATTTTTATTGATGCCGCCAAAAGCCGCGGAGAGGCTCTGGACCATGTACTGTTTTACGGCCCCCCGGGTCTGGGAAAGACCACACTCTGCGGGATCATAGCCAATGAGATGGGGGTCAGCATGAAGGTTACGTCAGGTCCGGCCATTGAAAAACCGGGGGAGATGGCGGCAATTCTCAACAATCTCCAGGAGGGAGACGTGCTGTTTGTGGATGAGATTCACAGGCTGAACCGGCAGGTGGAAGAGGTACTGTACCCTGCCATGGAGGATTTTGCCATTGATATCATGCTGGGAAAGGAATCCGCGGCCAGGTCCATCCGTCTGGAGCTTCCAAGATTTACCCTGGTGGGCGCAACCACCAGGGCAGGACTTCTGACGGCACCGCTGAGAGACCGGTTCGGAGTTGTGCAGAGACTGGAATTTTACTCGCCGGAAGAACTGAAAGTCATTGTAAAGCGTTCGGCCGGAGTCCTGGGAGTGGAAATAGACGAAGAAGGCGCCTGGGAGATTGCTAGGAGATCCAGAGGAACCCCCCGGCTTGCCAACCGGCTTCTGAAGAGGGTGCGGGATTTTGCCCAGGTGAAATATGACGGGGTCATTACAAAGAATGTGGCAGACTTTGCCCTGGATATTCTGGATGTGGACAGACTGGGGCTGGACAACAATGACAGAACCATCCTCCGGACCCTCATTGAAAAATTTTCCGGGGGTCCCGTGGGTCTGGAGACGCTGGCGGCGGCCATCGGAGAAGATGCCGGAACGCTGGAAGATGTCTATGAACCTTATCTTCTGATGAACGGACTTATCAACAGGACACCCAGGGGACGGATGGCCACGGAGGCCGCCTACCATCACCTTGGGCTGGGATAAAAAAGAATTAAGAATAATTTTTATGGCTGTTTTCTGATATTTATGCTACAATGATGGAAAGAAAAAGCAGGGGAGTTCAGGCATGGAAACAAAGAATTATGCAGAAGTACTGATAGACGGCAGAATCTATACGCTGGGCGGCGCGGAAGAGCAGGAATATCTTCAGAAGGTGGCCGCTTACATCAATAATAAAATCACAATGCTGAAAAGTCAGCCCGGATTTACAAGACAAAGCCCGGATTACCAGGAAGTTATGATCCAGCTGAATCTGGCAGATGATTATTTCAAGGCTCTTCAGGAGGCAAAGGCATATAAGGCTCAGAAGGAAGAGATGGAGAAGGAGACTTACAGCCTGAAGCATGAACTGATCAGTGTGCAGATGAAACTGGATGCACTTTCCGCAAAAGAACAACAGAAAGGCAAATGATGAAACGGGGGCTGCCGCATGGAGACTATGCAGCAGCCCTTTCCCTATCCCGCGTTTTCACGGAAATATGGAGGGAAAGACGGATGCAGGTGAAGCCGGAGGCTGTTTCCGGAAGAGAAAGGAGCAGGGCCCCGGGCCCGGAACAAGCCGCTTGCGGCTGATTCGCGGAAAGGAACCATGAGTCCGTCAGGATATAAGATAAGGAGAAAATATGGAAAGAAAGCAAGTGGAGATCCTGGCTCCGGCCGGATCCTATGAGAGCATGACCGCAGCGGTAAATGCAGGCGCGGATGCGGTGTACATCGGCGGAAGCAGGTTCGGTGCCAGGGCCTATGCGGACAACCCGGACGAGGAGACCATGATAAAGGCCATTGACTATGTCCATCTTCATGGACGCCGGCTTTACATGACGGTCAATACGCTGATGAAGGAAAAGGAACTGGCCGAGCTGGACAGTTTTCTGACTCCATATTATGAAGCCGGTCTGGACGCCGTCATTGTTCAGGATCTGGGGGCATTCCTTCATATCAGAGATCATTTTCCGGGCCTGCCCCTCCATGTCAGTACCCAGATGACCGTCACCGGAAAATACAGTGCTTCCATGCTGAAAAGAATGGGGGCATCAAGAGTGGTGCCTGCCAGGGAACTCAGTATTCCGGAACTGAAGGAAATGTATGATGAAACCGGAATGGAGATCGAGGTATTTGTACATGGGGCACTGTGTTACTGCTATTCAGGCCAGTGCCTGTTTTCCAGCCTCATCGGCGGCCGCAGCGGCAACCGGGGACGGTGTGCCCAGACCTGCCGCCTGCCGTTTGAAGTCATGAGGGGGCGAAATCCGTTAAATAAGAAGAACGACCGTTATGTGCTGAGCCTGAAAGATCTCTGCACGCTGGATATTCTGCCTGAAATTCTGGAAACAGGGGTCTGTTCCCTGAAAATTGAGGGAAGAATGAAAAGTCCCCGCTATACTGCCGGAGTTGTAAGCATATACAGAAAGTATGTGGACCGGTACCTGAAGTACGGAAAAGAGGGATGGACCGTGGAAGAACGGGACCGGGCCATGCTTCTGGATCTTTTTGACCGGGGCGGACAGACGGAAGGATATTACAGGAAACATAACGGACGTGATATGGTGGTCCTGAAAGAAAAACCTGCTTTCCGGGAGGGAAATCAGGAACTGTTTGATCGGCTGGACAGGGAATACGTGAACAGAGAGAAGCAGGAGGAAATTTCCGGAGAGGCGTGGTTTGAAGCGGGTAAAGCGGCAAAGCTTACAGTATGGCCGGCGCACATCCCTTCTTCAGAAAAGCAGCCTGTGCCGGAGGTCTCAGTGACCGTTTCCGGAGAACCGGTGGAGGAGGCAAAAAATGCTCCCATGGATGAAGAACGGATCCGCCGTCAGCTTTCCAGAACAGGGGGATCCCCGTTTATATTCCGGGATCTTTCGGTTCACGTTTCCGGGAATATTTTCGTACCCATGCAGGAACTGAACCGCCTCAGGAGGGAAGCTCTGGAGAAACTGGAAAACGAGATTCCGGCACAGCATCACAGGACAGCACCGGCAGAAACCGGCCCTGTCAGGAAAGAAGCGCCGGAAGAGCCGCGGGCAGCCGGAGGGCGCCCGGAACTGGCAGCACTGGTAAATACCGGAGAGCAGTTTGAAGCCGTCAGATCCCTGCTTTCCGTCTGGAACGGAGAACAGTCAGAAGCACCGGTGCGGTCGTTTATCTGGCTGGCATCCGATACCTTTGAACCGTCGGAATGGAAATCCATGGTCCTCGCATGTCATGAGGTTTCCGCCGGCTGCGGCCTGATGCTTCCCAGAATCTTCCGCCGGGAAGCAGAGAGGTTTTTCCTGAAAAACAGAGAAGTTCTGCTGGATGCCGGATTTGACCGCCTGGGAGCAGGTTCCATGGAAGAACCGGAATTCGCCGCCCGGTATTTTCCGGGTCTGAAGCTTACGTTTGATCATGGGATGTATACCTTCAACCATCTGGCGGCAGAAGCCATGCGGGAAATGGGGGCAGACCCCTGTTTCC
>CABSIM010000004.1 GCA_902477765.1 uncultured Clostridiaceae bacterium
ATAAAATTCCCAACAATAAAAATACAGGATTTTGGATATGAGAAGATTATAAAAATTTTACGGAATAGAACATTTAAAAGTATAAAAAGAGTATTGTATGTTTTGCGTAATGTTTCACGTGAAACATTTTTATTTTTCTCTGCATAAGGCATAGGAAAATAAAAAAAATTATGTTATACTATTCCCTGATACAGCATTTTCTGGCTGATTTCACAATGAAAGAAGCTGTGGTTTTGTCTGTGGAAAGGATTTGAAGATTTATGGGACGCGTTATCGCAATTACGAATCAAAAAGGCGGAGTAGGGAAAACTACAACTGCCATTAATTTATCTGCATGTCTGGCTGAGGCAGGTCAGAAGGTTCTGGCTGTCGATTTTGATCCACAGGGCAATACTACCAGCGGCCTGGGACTTGAAAAAGAGTCTGTTGAAAATACGGTCTATGAACTTCTCATGGGTGAATGCAGCCTGGAAGATTGTATTTTCCAGAGTGTTCAGGAGGGACTGGACGTTATGCCGTCCAACGTGGATCTGTCCGGTGCAGAAATAGAACTTCTGGATATCAGTGAAAAAGAATATATTCTGAAAAGACAGCTGGAAAAACTGGGAGGAAAGTATGATTTTATTATTATAGACTGTCCTCCTTCCATTAATCTCCTGACCATCAATGCACTGACAGCGGCGGACACGGTTCTGGTGCCCATACAGTGTGAATATTATGCGCTGGAAGGGCTGAGTCAGGTACTGAAAACTGTCCATCTGGTTCAGAAAAAAATGAATCCGCAGCTGGAAATTGAAGGAGTCGTATTCACCATGTACGATTCCAGAACAAATCTGTCTCTGGAAGTGGTTGAGAACGTAAAGGAACATCTGAATCAGAATATATACAAAACAATTATTCCGAGAAATGTAAGACTGGCGGAAGCTCCCAGTTATGGTATGCCCATCAATCAGTATGACAGCCGGTCATCCGGAGCAGAAAGCTACCGGCTTCTGGCTGCAGAGGTAATCAGCAGAGGAGAAGAAGTATAATGGCAAAAAGAGGATTGGGAAAAGGCCTTGGTGCCTTTTTTGGAGAAGAAATCAGTCTGAAAGAGACTGAAGAAAAGAAGGCAGAACAGAAGCCGGAAACAGCGGGAAAGGAAAGTCCGTCCATAAAAGACAGGAGCAAAAAGGCAGATGCCAAGCAGGTGACGGCTTCGCAGACAAAAGTGGTTGAAAGAGTAGTGGAAAAAATCGTGGAAAAACCGGTGGAGCAGAAAATGAAACTTTCCATGATTGAACCCAATGTGAGTCAGCCAAGAAAGAATTTCGATCAGGAATCGCTGAACGAGCTGGCCGATTCCATTAAGAAATTCGGAGTTCTCCAGCCGCTTCTGGTACAGAAAAAAGCGGATCATTATGAAATTATTGCAGGTGAACGCCGCTGGAGAGCAGCAAAACTTGCGGGAATTTCTGAAGTACCGGTGGTGATCCGTGAATATGACAGACAGCAGAGCATGGAAATTGCCCTGATTGAGAATGTGCAGCGTGCAGATCTGAATCCCATAGAGGAAGCTCAGGCATATCAGCAGCTGATTCAGGAATTTCATCTGACCCAGGAAGAAATTGCAGGGCGGGTGTCAAAAAATAGAGCCACCATTACCAACAGCATGCGTCTGTTAAAGCTGGATGAGCGTGTTCAGAACATGCTTGCAGAAGGAACGTTATCCAGCGGCCATGCCAGAGCACTGCTGGGGCTGGAGGATAAGGAAAAACAGTACCAGGCCGCAGAAAAGATCATAAAAGAAGGTTTAAGCGTCCGTGACACAGAAAAACTTGTAAAAGTATGGAACAGACCTGAGAAGGTAAAAGAGGACAAAAAGAATGGTCCGGATGTGGAGCTGATTTACAGGGGGCTTGAGGACAAACTGAAATCAATTATGGGTACGAAGGTTGTAATTAACAGAAAAGATAAGAATAAAGGAAGAATAGAAATCGATTATTATTCCCAGGACGAACTGGAACGTCTGATTGAATTAATGGAATCGATTCATTCCTGAGTTCCGGTTATGTTGATGAAAGATCTTCTGAGCAGTAAGGAAAGGAAGAGTCAAAAATTTAATGGAAAACAGTATGCTTTATAATCTTCCAATAGATCCGCTGATTCTGATTGCCGGTTTTTCGGTTCTGTCAGTGGTTCTTCTGGTTGTTGTGATAATTTGTATTATTAAAATGAATAAACTGTACAGACGGTATGATCTGTTTATGAGAGGAAAAGATGCGGAAACGCTGGAAGACACCATCATATCGATTCTGGAACAGCTGAACGAAATCAATGCCAAGGACAGAGGTAACAAAGATGCAATGAAGCAGCTTTCCAAACAGGTAAAATCTTCTTTCCAGAAATTTGGCTTTGTAAAATATAATGCATTTAAAGGCATGGGAGGAAATCTGAGTTTTGTAATTGCCATGCTGGATCACAATAATTCCGGATTCATTCTCGATGCGGTTCACAGCCGTGAGGGCTGTTATCTGTATCTGAAGGAAGTTGAAGAGGGTGCAACTGAGGTGCTGCTGGGAGGCGAGGAGCAGGAGGCTCTGGAACAGGCCCTGGGATATGTAAAGCGTCCTTCACTTTCCGAAAAGTCAGGAAAGCAGACAGCTGAAGAAAGTGAAAAAGGCGGATCCGGAGAGCAGTCCATTGAGATTCCCAACAGCGAACGCAGAAAAAGTGAACGCATGAAAGAACTCAGAAGGAGACAGAGAAAGGCGGAACTGTCTTCCGAAGAGAGAAGTTCTGAAACCGAAAGGATGGAGGAAATTCCGCTGGTTTCAGATGATGAGGACCAGAATGAGGTCAGAGGAGAGTATTAATGCATAAGTTCTTGAGAACTGCCGGTTTCAGCATGTACCAGAAAAAGAAAGATATTGAAAATCTTCTGGATATGCTGGAAAAGCAGGCATCTGTCAGAAAAATCATCCAGATCGATCAGGATACCAGAATCTGTGAGCTTCGTTCCGAAACTGCTCCGGGAATCGGTATTTCCATTGTGGGAGAGATCGGAGAAAACGGGGAATTTGAACGGGAATTTTATTTCCCGTATGTAACCAGCAATCTGGAAAGTTCCCATGCAGAATGTTCCGTTCAGAGACATGCGGAACGGGAGACATACGCCGGAATGGTGGATGAAAACGCCATTGGTATTTCTCTTATTTTTTATGTACAGAATTTTCTGGATTACAGAGAAAAAAGGGAAAAGAAAAATTCTGCGTTCCGGATTTCCTCTGTCAGTATGGCAGGACTTTCTGTTTCCGGAAAAATTCTTCTTCCCATTAAGAAGTCCCAGAAACAGATACAGAAATCCAAAGTGGCAGCCAGGGACAGGAACAGCCTCATAGAAGCAGCCAGAAACGGCGACGAAGACGCCATGGAAACATTGACCATTGAGGATATTGATCTTTATTCCAGGATATCCAGGAGGGCCATGAAGGAAGATCTTTATTCCATTATAGATTCCTGTTTTATGCCATGCGGAATTGAATGCGATCAGTATTCAATTATTGGAGAAATTAAAGAAATACAAAAAGTGAAAAATATATATACAAAAGAAGAAATATATAAAATGCATCTGGAATGCAATGACCTTCCGTTTTTTGTATGTATTAACAGCAAAGATCTTCTGGGTGAACCGGAACCGGGACGCCGTTTCAAAGGTCAGATCTGGATGCAGGGAATCCTGAACTTTAAAGAAATAGAAAAAATGTCTTTTACTTGACTTTCGGGACAGGGTTTGTTAAGATATAATATGCAGGTTTTCCTGCGGGGCGTTGTCAGATGGTATATCTGCGGATCGCCGGAATGTTGTCTCTGTAGCTCAGCAGGATAGAGCGTTCGCCTCCTAAGCGAAAGGCCAGCGGTTCGAATCCGCTCAGGGACGCCAGTCAATAATTGCGGAAGATTTTACAGAATCTTCCGCTTTTTTTGTATCATAAAACTGATAAATCATAGGATTATTTTCAATGAGGAAGTGGAAACAGAAGGTTTTATTTAGTATAATGGATTCTGTAAACAGCAGAGATAAAAACGCAACGTACACCGCAAGGTGTGCCAGAGCCGGTAGGTAGCCCGGCCGTCCTGAATGCTTCAGGGTAAGTAACCTTCCCTCCTGGGTCGTCCCTTCTCTGCTCATATTGTTTTTCAGGAGGGTTTCGTTATGGACAAGGTAAAAGGAATGCTGACGGTATTTTTTGAGGACCCGTTCTGGGCCGGTCTGTTTGAGCGGACAGAGAACGGCAGGCTGTCGGTCTGTAAGGTCACATTCGGCGCAGAGCCGGGGGATCATGAGATCTGGGAGTTTATCCTGCATCATTATTGTCAGCTGAAATTCAGTCCATCTGTTGAAGCAGCTGTAAAGAAAGAGCCGGACAATCCCAAACGGCTGCAGAGAAGCGTCCGCAGGCTGACCAGAGCCAGAGGAATCGGTACAAAATCTCAGCAGGCATTACAGCTGCAGCATGAGGAAAACAGGCTGGAGCGAAAAGCAGTCTCCAGGGAAATGCGGGAGGCTGAGAGGCAAAGGCAGTTTGAAATGAAGCAACAGAAACGAAAAGAGAAGCACCGGGGCAGATAGCCCCGGACTTCTGCATATGAAAATACCGGTTTTGCTGAGAAAGTAAATGCATTTACCGATGAATGCTGTTATACAGGAGAGGCATGGATAAGACACTTTTATACTATGAAAATAATGCAGAAACCTTTATAGATGAAACGGTAAAGGTGAATTTCAGTGATGTTGCGGACCGCTTTCTGGCATATCTTCACGACGGAGCAGCGATTCTTGATTATGGCTGCGGTTCCGGCAGAGATACCAGGTATTTTCTTGAAAGAGGCTTTCTGGTGGAAGCGGTTGATGGTTCTGAGAAACTTTGCCGGTATGCGTCCTGCTATACCGGAATACCCGTAAAATGCATGCTTTTTCAGGAACTGGAAGAATATCAGAAATATGACGGGATCTGGGCGTGTGCATCTGTTCTTCATGTTGCGAAGAAAGACCTTCCCGGTATTTTTGAGAGAATGATAAAGGCATTGAAGGAGAATGGAATTATATATGTCTCCTTTAAATATGGAGATTCTGAGGAAAACAGAAAAGACAGATTTTTTTCTGATTTTACACTGGAGTCATTTACCGTTTTTTCGGTACAGTTTCCTGAACTGCGGATCATGGAGAAATGGATATCAGGGGATGTACGTCCAGGAAGAGGTGAGGAAAGATGGCTGAATGTTATCCTGAAAAAGACGGTTATGCCGTAACCATTGACGGAAAATACAGCAGTTCACTGGATATCGAATGCTTCTTTCTTATGATGAAGGATCCGTCTTACTGCTATAAGTTTTACTGGCTTGAGGCAATGGTGAAACTGATTTCGGAAGGTATCACGGAAACCACGTTCAATGAGATCATAGACGAAATGATTGTAAGTGCCTGGTATTCGGTACGGGAATTTCATGTTCACCTGAGCGGTATCCAGAACGGAGAGGTCCGGGATGGTCTGGAACGTGCTGTGGTAAAGCTGGCAGAATTAAGCAGCCTTCCTGCATGTGCATCCAGGACAGAAATCAGAAATGCCATTGTACAGTATGAATCTGAACTTAAGCCATTCAAGGAACAGCTTACCAATATGGTTCCGTATCGTGCGCTTGCCGGATTTTTCCGGCGCAGCAATGAACCGGTCAGCTGGGGCAGTACAGTTCGCCTGACGGAATATATCCGGCATATCAATCAGACGATACTTCTCCCTTATACTCTGGGAACAGGCAGAAAATTAAAAAAAGAGGTTTATTTCAGTCAGGCCTGGGCTGAAATGATTCAGGATCATACGGTATCCATTCTGGGATGGATTCAATATGAGAAGATCAAATGGCTGCAGATGAACAATCCGGAACTTCCAGGCCTGATATACAAGCTGGCTCCTCCGGATGAAAAAATGCGCAAACTGGGCAATGTGAGAAAACTCTGGGAAGGTGTGATGGAAACATATCCGGTTTCTGATGTGTTTACAGGAAAGAGACTGGAAAGAAAGCAGTATGATGTGGACCATTTCATTCCCTGGTCTTTTGTGATGAATGATGAACTCTGGAATCTGATGCCCATGGATTCTTCCCTGAATGCTTCCAAAGGCAGCCGTCTGCCAAAGTGGAATCCCTTTTTTGAGCGGTTTGCCGGAAATCAGTTTCAGATGTATGAGCTGATACAGAAAGCACCGGAAATCAGAAAGCTATATGAAGCCTGTTATCGTGATAACCTTCATTCTCTTTGGGCCGGACAGGAATTATACAGGCCCGGAAACAGCAAGCAGGAATTTTTCAGTGTCCTTGAAAAAAATATGCGTCCGGTATATGATTCTGCCAGACGCCAGGGCTACGAGCTGTGGAATTATAATCCTGTATAGGGAAAGGATACGATGTATGAAAAAAGATTTCTCCCACAGGCTGCAGACCGGAAAAGCTGAAGCATGAGAATTCTGCTGCAGACCACGGAGACAAGCCGGGAATCCGGAAAACAGACGAAAAAGGAAAGAAAGGAAAATTTAAATGCGCCCTTCCGGGACACGGGATATTATCTGCCGGTCCCTGGAGGGCGCATATTGTATCCGTCGGACAGAAAGTCCGAGAATATGATTCAGTAAATTCGGTAAAAAACTATGCCTGGCCGGACAGAGCCTTTTTATTCTGTTTCGAACCGATGATAAACAGAATGGGGGCTGCGATTCCTCCCAGAAGGTTGCAGATTCCCAGAAGGCTGATGATGCCTGTGGACAGGCCGAAGATACCGAAAATCAGGAGAATGATTCCCCAAACGAGAAAGAAGGTGGATGCTGTCCGGGATTTCTTGATTCCCAGAATGCCCACAATGATTTTTATCACATTGAAGATTACAGATACACCCAGGGCCGCATATGCAATGCCTGATACAGCCATGACAGCCTGATCCATGGTGATTCCGCCTTCATTCAGCTGTGCTTCCACGGCGGCGCTTTCATCCGGCGTCAGATTCATCATGGAACTCAGAGATGAGCTGATGTTGACTGCAGTGATAATGATGGCGAGGACTGCACATACGATCATCATGATGGATGCAGCCTGAAGCAGATTGTTTTTCTCTTTCATACCCTCCTCCTTATAGATTTGCGTTGATTATTATGAGAGCGGAGATGTCATATGAAGCCCTTTCTTTAGAATCCCTGTCTGCCGGCACAGGATCCTGTGATTTCAGGCTCCCTGTTGGAAAGCTCCCATGAAGAAAGTATATCATGAAAAGGCATTTTATGAAAGCTGCGGGGGGATTTTTCAGATAATTTGCCGTGTACAGGTTCTAAAAGAGTGCAGAAAGGATATCTGATGCGGCAGCATCCTGTCACAGCACGGGGCATCGGACTTTCCCGATGGAAATATATCCGTTCAGAACCGCGCTTACGTCGGTACCTTCCGGAATCTGATCGTGGACGGAAACCAGATCCACCTGAATGTCAAGGGAAACGGTTCCGTCCGGAAGCGGGGTTCCCACATAACGGGTATTGACCATTCCTGTGGGGGCGATGGAGCGGTTCCACAGAATTCCTTTCAGCTGTTCCGGAGTCCTGTCGGGAAAATTTATATTCCATACTTCTCCGGGGCTCTGGCCTGCAGCCAGAAGCTGATGAATGAGAGTTCCAAGATACTGTCTGGCAGTGTCCAGACCGGCACCATAGGCATTGGAAAAAGCCATGGCGGGAATTCCGTTCATCACCGCTTCAAAAGCGGCGCCAAGAGTTCCGGAATAGGCAATTTCAAAACCTGCGTTGCAGCCGTCATTGATACCGGAGAACACATAGTCCGGTTTTTCCGCCATGATATACTGCAAAGCGGTTTTCACACAGTCCGCGGGACTTCCATGGATCTGCCAGGCTTCTTTGACCGGCACGGGAAATCCGGCGGCTTTTTCTGCTTTCAGCGATCCCTGAATGGAAAGTTTCTGGGACATGGCACTGCACTGGCTTGCAGGGGCCACGACCCATACCTCTCCCAGTTCCATGGCGGCCTCTGCCAGCAGTGCCAGACCTGGAGCATGGATGGAATCATCATTTACGATCAGAATTCTCATATATGGTCACGTATCCTTTCTTTTCTGCGGTCAGGTCTGTCAGCGGTTTGCCGGCGACTTTTCCTGCAGTATCACTTTGGATTTCCTATAGTCAATTTTTCATCCTTTCCGGGTACTCAGAAAACACTCCGGTTCGTGAGAACAGATCACTCCCACAGCCTGGAGATAGGAGTAGATAATGGTGGTGCCCACGAATTTCATTCCTCTTTTTTTCAGGTCGCGGGATACGGCATCGGAAAGAGGAGAGGAGGTCTTTCCGGTCTCATGGATCACCTGACCTCCTGTCCAGTGCCAGAGATAGTCAGAAAAACTGCCGGCCTCCCGGCGGATCTGCAGAAAGATCCGGGCATTTCCGACGGCGGCCTGTATTTTCAGGCGGTTCCGGATGATGCCGGGATCGTTTTTTAATTTTTCCATTTTGATTTCATCATAGGCACATACTTTTTCCGGATCAAAATCGTCGAAGGCCGTCCGGAATGCATCCCGTTTATTGAGAATACATTCCCAGGACAGTCCGGCCTGAAAGGATTCCAGAATCAGCATTTCAAAAAGCTTCCGGTCATCATGGACGGGGACTCCCCATTCATGGTCGTGATAATGAATATATCGTTCATTTTTCGGATTGGCCCAGGGGCAGCGTTTTTTTCCGTCAGTCCATTCCATATGTTTTTCTCCTTTTCTCGGGTTTCGGGATGTGAGGATATGATACGAAAATCCCTGCATCACGGTAAAAGGCGGATGATGCAGGGCATGGCAGCAATTTTAATCAGAGGACATCCGTATGGAAGCCTGTGTCAGATAAGGATATAGTATATCAGTTTACTGTCAAAGTCAAGAAAACAGCAAGATCCCCGTCAGCCCGGGAGGTATAAGGACTTTTAAGATTTGTTTCAGAAACAGTTAAGATTTGTTCTCTAAAATCTGGAAAAAAGAAAAGGAGGGGAACGCTTCTGGAACAGACAACGGTGTATAAATGGATAACAAGAACGGGAACCGCCGCATGTATCCTGTTCTGCCTGTTTATGGTCCATGCGGCTCTCAGCGGAAAATTTCAGTCGGTGGAAAGTCTTCAGGAGTACATACGGGGATTTGGCCTTATGGCTCCGGTGATTCTGATTCTGATCCAGGCATTTCAGGTTGTAGTTCCTGTTCTGCCGGGATTTCTGGGATGCATTGCAGGAGCATTGCTTTTCGGCTGTATGGGAGGATTCTGGTGCAATTACATCGGTATCAGCGCCGGCTCGGTTCTTGCCTTTCTTCTGGCACGGAAGTATGGTTCACCATTCGTGGACAAAATGTTTCCCGGAACAAAATATGGGGCATGGTCGGAAAAGCTGCGGCATACCAGAAGCTATGATCTGGTTCTTTTCCTGGCGATCCTGCTTCCGCTGGCGCCGGATGACTTTCTGTGTTACTTTTCAGGACTTATAAAAATGTCGGTCAGGAAATTTGTGCTGATCATCCTGATCGCCAAACCATGGTGTCTTCTGATTTACAGTTTCGGAACAGAAGTACTGACAAACGGGAGGGGATAAAAATGCTGGGATATTATAATTACACGGTGATTCTGACTTATATGGGAATGCTGACTGCATTTACCGGAATTCTTGCGGCTCTGGGAGGAAATGTTTCCGGTGCGCTGTTGTGTCTGATGGCGGCAGGAATATTTGATATGGTAGACGGTCCTGTGGCGAGACTTGCAGAAAGAACGGAGGAGGAAAAGCGGTTCGGAATCCAGATTGATTCCCTCAGCGACCTCATCAGTTTCGGGGTTCTTCCGGGAATTATCCTGTATGTTTCAGAGGCAGGAAGCGGAGCTGGATTCTTTCTTTCATCGGTCTATGTTCTCTGCGCGCTTATCCGTCTGGCTTATTTCAATGTAACGGAAGAAAAGAGGCAGAATGAAGAATCCGGAGAACGTACCTGTTATCAGGGACTCCCCGTGACCATGGCTGCAGTCATTCTTCCGCTGGCAAGAATACTGGGAAACCGTACCGGACTGCCAGGCCTCAACCTGATTGCGGTACTGATTATGGCAGCGGCATTTCTGGCACCTTTTAAAGTGAAGAAACCGCGGATTATGGGAAAGATCGCCCTGGCGGTTCTGGGATGCTTCGGATTCCTCCTGCTGGCGGGAGGTGCGGTCTGATGGAAAGCGGAAAGAGAGGAGCCAGGTTTTTATACGGCACCTGTCCGGGAAGAATGTGTCTGAAGGTGCTCACGATTCCATGGATTTCGGAACAGATGGGAAGAATTCTGAATACCAGGCTTTCAGGACTGTATATTCCTGTTTTTATCAGAAAGCATCATGTGGATATGACGCAGTTTGAAAAAAAGAAGTACCGCTCCTTCAATGACTTTTTCATGCGCAGACTGGCTCCGGGAAGCAGGAAAATTGCGGAGGAGGAGGAAAGTCTCATCAGCCCGTGCGACGGACGCCTTCTGGCTTACAGAATCAGCGGATCCTGCGCCATAAAGGTGAAAAATTCGGTTTACCGGATGGCGGATCTGCTGGGAGACGGAAAGCTGGCAGCGGAATATCATGGAGGACTGTGTCTGGTATACCGGCTTTGTCCGGAAGACTACCATCATTACTGCCATATTGATGACGGAATCATTGTGGGAAGACGGTGCATTCCGGGAATTCTTCACTGCGTGAAGCCCATTGCGACGGAAACAGTCCCTGTTTATACAAGAAATACAAGAGAATATACGGTAATTGACACGGAACATTTCGGAACTATTATTCAGATGGAGGTGGGGGCCCTGCTGGTGGGGAAAATCTGCAACCGCACGGACCGGCTCTGTGTGGCCCGCGGCATGGAGAAAGGACATTTTGAGTTCGGCGGCTCCACCATCATCATTCTCTTACGGAAAGGGATGGCGGAGCTGAGGCCGGACCTGATTGACCGGAGCAGACGTGGAACGGAAGTAATGGTGCGAATGGGAGAGAAGATAGGAATTCAGGGAAAAATGGCCGGACAGGAGGTCAGATGACCGGAAACAGCAGACGTATGGAGTAGGTTTCCTGATCCATATTGACCTGACAGCTGCCATCCATCTGACTCATCATCCGGCGTATATTTTCCATGCCGACCTTGGTGCTTTCCACACCGCTTTTTTGTTTCATGATTTTGTTGGTGATTTCCATGCCTGCCATGGAAGGCTCATAGATAATGCGGAGAATTACAGGAAAATCCGGATCGGCATATTTGACCAGATTGGAACTGATGTTATTCATGATTCTGGACAGATAGTCCATCCGGACATCCACCAGAACGGACCGCCATTCCAGATCCGCCTGAACCGTGAAATTCTGATTTTCCAGATAGATGGCCATTTCCGAAAGATCATCCATAAAGGCACCCTGAATGGTACGGCGTTCAGTCAGGGACTCTCCGGAAGAGGAGCTGCTGATCTGGCTGCATTCGAAGAGACGGTCTGAGAGGTCTTTCATCAGCGCGGCTTTGGACATAATCTTTTCCAGATAATACTGTTTCTTTTCTTCGTCGGTACACACGTCGGACTGAAGAATCTGGGCGTACATGGTGAGAGCCGTGAGAGGAGTTCTCAGATCATGAGCAATGCCGGTGATCAGAGCATGGTTGGCCTGTGCCAGGTCATTTTCTGCCTGTATATTGGACCGGAAGGAACGGCGGAGCTGTTCCAGCCCGTCGGCCAGATCAGCCAGTTCATCATGTCCCTGTATTTCCCCTGCATGGTCCAGGCAGCCGCCTTCCATGATGCCGATTTCTGTTCTGAGCTGGAGAATATAGCGGATCCTGCGGTTGATTCCCCAGAGAAAAATCACAAGAAATACCGCAAATGACAGGAAGATTTCAGCAATCAGTGTGTATGTATAAAAACGGTATTCAAACATTCCTATGATAAGTACATCGGCAGGCCCGTCGGCAAAGTAGATTGTATAATTTCCCTCTCCGTAATACATACTGCCGCCGTATTCATCTTCAATCAGTCCGATGGGGGAATACAGGAGGCGGTGATCCCTGTAGATTTCCAGGTAGATCAGACCTTCTTCTACAATCCAGGAAGAGAGCGCTTCTTCATCGTAAGGGGTCAGCTGTTCTTCCCGCACCAGTTCCTGAAGCTGTTCCACAGCTGCGGCTTCCATGTTTTTCAGATAGGATGAGTTCAGGAGAAAACGGGAAAGGGCCGCTTCAGAACAGATCTCCAGCAGAAAGAAAAAAAGCAGTCCGCTGAGGATCGAGGCGGCAAGGAGAAGCAGCAGTTCTCCCGCCAGACTCCGGGTACGCTTCCGGATGCAATTTCTGACAGAACAGAATAAATCAGCCAATACGATACCCCTTTCCCCATATGGTGCAGATCCGTTTCGGATGCTGAGGATCCTCTTCGATTTTCAGGCGGAGTTTGCGGATATGTACCATGACAGTATTGTTTGAGGTGTAAAAAAACGGCTCTTTCCATACACTTTCATAAATATTCTGAGTGGTAAAGATTTTTGAGGGATACTTCATGAGCAGAAGCAGAATCTGATATTCGATCTCCGAAAGGTCTGCTTTCCGGCCGTCTACTTCCACCACATTGGAAGAAGTGAGAATGCGGATGCCGCTCTGTTCCAGCCATTCCTCACCGGAATCAGGCCGGAAGGAATGTTTGCCCTGGTATACCTGGTAACGTCTGAGAAGCGCCTTTACCCGCCCGAGAAGTTCCGCGTAGGAAAATGGTTTGGGCAGGTAATCGTCTCCGCCTGCCATCAGGCCCAAAAGCTTGTCAGATTCCTGGAATCTGGCTGTCAGAAACAGGACAGGTACATTGGAGATTTTCCGGATCTCTTCACAGGTACGTATACCTGAGATTCCGGGCATCATGATGTCCAGGATCACCAGATCCGTATCTTCCTGAAGAAGCTTCAGTCCCTGCATCCCGGAACCGGCTTCTCTTACAGTATAGCCTTCACTTTCCAGCAGGACTCTTACGCCCTCCCTGATATCAGCATCATCTTCCACCAGAAGAATTGTTCCGTTGTTCATATGTCGTCCTCCTTTGAATTCTATTATACATGGAGAGAATGCGGAAATACAAAAGAAAAATCTTAAAAATTCTGAAAGACGGGAAATACACAGAATACGGACCCAAAAGTCCCCAACGAATGGAGGAACCCATCATGGAAAAAGGAACCATACTGGTAATTGAGAACAATACGGAAATACGGGAAACCATCAGGCTCCTTCTTCAGGCAGAAAACTACAGGATTCTGGAAGCCGGAACCGGAAAATACGGACTGGAACTTCTGACACAGCAGACAGATCTGGTAATCCTGGAAATTGAAATGCCGGATATGTGCGGAATCCGGATCTGCGAGGAGATCCGGAAACGGTCAACGGTTCCGATCCTGCTTCTGACGGCAGGGAAGCTGGAAGACAAAAGCCTGAGCGCACTGGCTGCGGGGGGAGACGATTACCTGGTCCGGCCCTTTTCCTGCACGGAGATTCTGGGGCGGGTAAAAGCCCTTATCCGGCGTTACCAGATCTATCAGGGAAAAGATGACCGGATCATGCCTGAAGAAAAGGAATATCTGGAACTGTCCGGTATCCGGATATTCAGAAATGCCAACAGGGTATTTGTAAGGGGAAAGGAAATCAGCCTCACGGATCTGGAATACCAGATTCTCAGACTTCTGATGCAGAATCCGGGAAAGATTTTTTCCGCTAGGAATCTGTATGAAAGCATCTGGGGAGAATCCTATTCCTATACCTGTAGCAGCACGGTGATGGTCCATATACGGAGACTGAGAGTCAAGATAGAAAAGAACCCCCAGATCCCGGAGTACATCAATACCATATGGGGCCGGGGGTACCGGTTTGAACAGAGAAGGTTCGTTTAAGGGAACGTATCCGAAGGGGCTTTCACCGGAAATGCCGGAAGCACAGAGGCGATGGGAAACAGCAGATATTATGATCCGGAGGACCCGGCCGGCCGGAACAGAGAAGAAAATAACCGTCCGTACAGGCGGTCAAAACCGGTTTTGTGCACTGCATGCCAGCCAAACTCCGCGGCAAGGATTCCACCGGCCACATCCACGAGCACATGCTGTCTTGTGGTCAGGGTGGAGATACATACGGCTGCCGCCATGAAAAAGGAAAAGACTCTGTAAGCCTTGGGGAAACGGCTCTGATTCCGGACACCGATGAAGCAGAGCCAGCTGACCAGACAGTGGATGGACGGAAACAGATTGTCCGCCGCATCAATCTGATACAGGCGAATGAGGCCCTGAGACCAGAAATCATGCGCCTGTATGACAGGACGCAGGTTGGTGGTGGGAACCAGGATAAAAAAGAACAGGCATATGGCTTTTGCAAGGAAATCTGCACTGAAAAAGCGGTATGCCTGTTCCTTTTCCAGTCCTGCGCAGAGGATGTACTGGATCGTCCAGAACAGATAACATCCCAGGTAAACGGACAGAGTCCAGGGAATCACCGGGATTTTCAGATCCAGCCAGGTGGTAAAGTCATAATGAAAAGCATCCTTCATTAAAAAGCGGGAACCGCAGTAAACCAGCTGATTCCAAAGAAGCGCAGAAATGAGGGGAAATCCCATTCCTTCGGGGATAAATCTTGGAAGACACAAACAGAATACCTCCTGAGTAAGTTTTATCCCATCATAATCCATGGAGGCGAAAAAAGCCATCAGATTAAGAATTCTTCAGAAACACAGAGAAAATCCCCTGTCCGTTTCCGGGCAGGGGAAAAATTATGATTCTGCAGCCGGCTGAAGAAGCTCCAGAAGCTCTCCGTCAGGGCCGGTAAAGAAAATATTGCGGATACCGCCGAAAATAGGCATGGTCATGGGAGATTCCGTGCGGAAACTGCAGATACCTGCTGCTTTCAGATCAGAGACTGCGGCGTCAATATCATCCACCTGAATGGCAATATGGGGAAACATTCCGCTTCCGGAGATTTCCGTGCCGTCATGGGATTCGATGATCTCAAGACAGAATCCGGGGAGCTGAACAAGGGCCAGATAATTGATGCCGGAGGGCTTTACAGAGTCAGCGCGGCCTGTAAGGCGGCCTCCCAGTGTCTGATAGAAACGGACGGATCGCTCCAGATCCGAGGTGTAAAGTGCGATATGGGCAAGACCGGTAAAATGTTTCATAAACTCTCCTTTCATGGAACCAGAATTCAGGGAAGAACAGGATCAGAAGGGCTTGGTGAAGAAAACGTCGGTTCTGGGCCGTACCAGGAAGCGCTCGGCAAGCCAGTCGCCTTTCCGTTCAAAAGAGACGAATTCATATCCTGCCCGGTCATTATAGGCCAGAGCACCGTTCAGAAGATCACAGCCTGTTTTCAGGGAATCAGCAGTAAACTGGGGAACTCCGCAGACAGAGGCAGTGTAGCTTCCATGCACATGTCCTGTGAAAATCCCCGTAATTTTCCCGCTGCCAAGCAGCCGGGAAAGCCGTTCGGTCATCATCAGGCTCATGGGACCGGCTGCGGCCATGACAGGATGATGAACCAGAAGAAAAGCCCCGCGGGCCGGGGTCCTTAAAAGCTGATCCTCCAGATAATCCAGGGAATCATCACTGAGAAAACCTTCCAGACCGCGTTCATATGCACTGTCCAGGGAAATGAAACGGAATCCCTTGACGGACAGAACGGTCTGGTAAGGAGCGCCGGCATTTTCTCCGGAAACGGACTCTTCCAGAAAGCCTTCCCGGAAAGCGGAACGGATATCGTGATTTCCCATGGTGCAGAGCACAGGAACACCGGGCAGCAGAGAATCAAACTGTTCTTTCAGATACCGGTAAGCGCCGGCATCTCCTTCGTGGGTCAGATCGCCGGTGACAAGAAGAATGTCGGGGTGTTTTCCGGACAGGGATTTCAGACAGCGTTCCAGATGTTCTTCCACATCCAGGCCTTTTTCTCTCAGCATTGTGGATATCTGGCTGAAATCACCGGGGTTATAGTGGATATCGCTGATATGGGCGATGCGTACAGAATTCATTGTCTCACTCCTTTTTCAGAGATTCCGATGGTTCTGTTTACAGTATAATATTGGCTGAAGCGAAACTCAACCGGAAATTGGAAATGAAATTACCAATCGACGGGAACTGCAAACTGTGTTATACTTGAAACATTATGAAGAATTATATTGTATTTGATCTGGAATGGAACCAGGGCTGCGGAACCAGGGAAACTTCCGCAGAGCAACTGACATTTGAAATTTTTGAAATCGGTGCCGTGAAGCTGAATGAACGGCTTGAGCGGCTGTCGGAATTTCACCGGCTGATCCGTCCGCGGGTCTACCATGAGATTCACCGGATTATCTCCGAGGTTACCCATGTCTCCATGGAAGAACTGAACCGGTCAGGGGAACCGTTTGAAGCTGTGATCCGTGATTTTATTGACTGGTGCGGGGAAGACTGCAGATTCTGCACCTGGGGCAGCATGGACCTGACGGAACTGCAGCGCAACATGGCCTATTACGGTATGGAGATTCCCTTTGAAAAACCTCTGCTGTTTTATGATATCCAGAAGCTGTACAGTCTTCAGTATTCCGACGGAAAAACCAGGGATTCCCTGGATATGGCCGTAAAATTTCTGGAACTTTCGGCAGATACGCCGTTTCACAGGGCTCTGGATGATGCCGGGTATACGGCTGAAGTCATGAAACATCTGGATATGGAAAAAGTCGGAGACTATGTCTCTGTGGATTATTACCGGGTACCGGAAGATTCTCAGGAAGAATTTACCCTGGTATTTCCGGATTATTCCAAATTTGTTTCCCGCAGGTTTGATACCAGAGAAGAGGCGATGGCTGATAAACAGGTCACGGATATGATCTGCTATAAGTGCCGGAGGATGCTCCGGAAAAAAATCCGATGGTTTTCCTGCGGGCAGAGATTTTATCTTTGCCTGGCGGTCTGCCCGGAACACGGCCTTGTGAAGGGAAAAATCAGAATCAAAAAGACAGAAGACGGTTCGGTGTTTGCTGTCAGAACGGAAAAAATAGTGGATCAGGACGGTGCAGGCATTGTGGAACAGAAAAAAGAAGAGGCCAGACTCCGGCGGGTGGAGAAGCACAGAAACAAAAAGTCCTGATAATGAAAGAAAACGGAAAAGAAAAAGAGAGTATCCTTCGGGTCTGCATGCACCTTCCTTACCGGCTGTCCGGTAAGGAGAGTACATGTCAGAGACCTGAGGGGATACCCTCTTTTTTAATGTCTCCGGAAGCGGTCCCAGAAACTTCTCTTTTTAAACTGGTTTTTGGCTCTGAGATGCTGCTGCATGATCAGGTCGAATTCGGAAGAGGAATATCCCCACTCTTTCAGACGTTTTTCCCGGCGCTGCCTCCGGAGGAGACGTTCCTGCTCTTCCCGGTTCCTGATAAAGGTCACAATTCCGAAAACCGCACCGCCAATCACTGCAATTCCGGCAATCACCAGCAGAACAGTTTTAAGAATACCCCAGACAGGGGATGGTTCTTTTTCCGCATCCGGTGACGATGCGGTTTCCTCAGATTCTGAAGAAGCAGGTACGGAATCTTCGGTTTCGTCCGGAAGAGAAGCCGCGGAGGAATTTTCTTCCGCTGTGCCGGATTCCGAATCCGTATCCGTGCCGGCTCCGGAACTTCCCGGAACATAAGCGGTTTCAGTTACCGCTTCCAGATAAGCCTGTCCTACTTTCTGCTCTCCGTAAGTATAATCGATTCTTGCCACAGCGGTTTCCGGAGCACTGCCGTCCAGATCATAGGTAAGTTCCGAAGTCACATCGGAAAAATTACCGTTTATGGGCAGGGTTACGGTGCTGCCTTTCTGAACAGAGAGGCGTATGGAAGAAGCCGGGCTGATGCCTCCGATGGACAGGTCATTTTCCACTTCCTGATAGGCACTGTCCTGATCGGCCACGGAAACGGACTTAAAATTTTCAAAACCGAAATCCAGCATGGCCTTGGTGTCTTCATAGTGAGTCTGATGTCCGTTCAGAACAACGGCAATCAGCTTGAGACCGTTTCGCTCTGCACAGGTGACCAGAGTATTTCCGGCCAGGGATGTATAGCCTGTCTTACCGCCGATGATACCGTCATAATAGACGGATTCATTCTGCTTCATCATTTTATGGTGGGCATAATATCTCCAGCCGTCGGGATACTGCTGAAGCTGTCCGGGCTGGACATCATAATAAAGTGTGGAATCAATCTCCACAAAAACAGGATCGGCAAAAGCCGCTTTGGAAATCAGGGCCATATCATAGGCTGTGGTGTAATGATTTTCATTATTCAGTCCGCTGGGATTGGCAAAATTGGAATTGAGGCAGCCCAGAGATTTTGCCTTCTGGTTCATCAGGACACAGAATTCTTCGATGCTGCCGGAACAGTGCTCTGCAAGGGCATTGGCCACTTCATTGGCAGACTGAAGAAGAAGGGCATAAAGACAGTCACGGACGCTCATCTGATCTCCGGTACGGGCACCGACAATGGTGGCTCCCGGCTCCAGATTATTGACGGCATTATTGGAGAAAGTCACTGTTTCATCCAGATCACAGTTTTCGAGAATAACCAGAGCGGTGAGAATTTTCGTGATACTGGCGGGATAGTAGGTTTCGTTGATATTTTTCCCGTAAAGAATGGCTCCGGAATCCGCATCCATGACAATTCCTCCATCTGCGGAGATGGAAATCCCGGACGGCCAGTCTTCCACGGCCTGGGATGTCATGGGCGGACAGAGGCCCAGAAACAGAGAGACGACAATTAAGAAACTTAAGAATTTTTTCATATATAAACATCCTTACTGAGGAAAAAATTTAAAACAGGTCCACGTTACATTATATGATACTTTTGTAAACAAGTAAAGGAGTTAATCTTCGGCAGATTCTTAAGTTTTTCTTGCAGCAGAAAGCGGCCGGCCTGACTTTTCTGCAGGACCGGCCGCCGGAAATCATTTCATATATCCGCCATGTCTGTTCCGATGAGTTCCGGCGTTCTTGCGGGAACGCCGATGTAAATCAGCCCATACGGGGGAGCCGTCAGATCGGTTTCCGCCGGGTTATCCGTTTTTTCTGCCGTTCCGGGACGACATGCGCCAGAGAAACAGATTGATGCCGAAAAAGATAACGGTGATGATGCCGAACGTGATTCCGATTCTCAGAGCCGTATCCATGAAAAACGGTTCCGGCACAATGTTGATCAGCATGTCTGTGGACGGATCCAGGATCCATAGGTCATTGGAAAAGAATATTTTGTGGAAAACCACGAAATATTTTGAGAAATCTGTGGATATGATGCCTGCAATCAGAAGGGCGGCGGCAAAGAAGATGCCGGTGCCGATGCAGAGCATCTTCGGCAGTATTTTTATAAGCTCTTTCCGGTGCAGGAAGAACAGCATCAGAAAACAGGCGGCAGCGGCAGCCAGACAGATGGCCCGGAGAGCCAGGCCGCCCAGAAACAGTCCGCGTACATCTTCCATATGAGCGATTTCCCGTTCATTGAAAAACTCCCGCTCTTCACCGCCCATGGTGGTAAAGACATGAAGATGATCCCGGTCACCCCGCAGATAGTCCATCATCTGTTCCGTCACATCCAGAAGATCTTCCATGGTCATTTCCGGAAGGTCATCCAGAACCTGGTATTTTTCATATTCTTTTTGATAATATCCGGGTGTCCAGTATGCCACTGCCTCCACGGATGTGATGAGAAACACAATCATGAGGCAGACGGCGCAGAGGATGCCCAGCGCATGGTCCAGAAATTTCATTATAAGCTGCTCCGTTTCAGAACTTTCAGTCGTGTGAATTCTTCCCGGTCTTTTTCCTCCAGAGCATCTGAGATATTTTTCACCAGGGTCTGATAGGCGGGAATCGTGATATTTTTCAGGGCATTGGCCCGTTTCTGGGTCTTTTTTATACTGTCAGCCAGACGATAGGCCGAAGTTTCCACCATGGAAAGCTCCAGAGTCAGTTCCTTGACTTTCTGAAAGGCTCTGCAGGCCTCATCAAGAGAATCGCTGGTGCTGTAAAAAGAGTACAGAGGTTTCTCCGGGGCGGCTGTATCGTATTCCACCAGAGGAATCTCCGTTCCCATAATGCTCCTGACCTTGATTTTTACGGATGTTTCCACCGGGATGGAATCGGCAATTTCTTCCACAAACCGGATGCCCAGTTCGATGTTTGCCTTCTGGAGAGCCTTATAGGCCGTCTGGAAGGTGGTATCGATTTCCGACTGAATGCTTTTGGCTTTTTCAATGAGCCCCATCAGTTCGCGCAGCAGGATGTTGCGCTTTTTATCCATGAGTCCGTAGCCCTGGGTGGCCAGAGCCAGAGAATTTTTTGCCAGAATCAGATTCCCTTTGGTGGGAAATGAATTCAGGTCCATAAAATCCCCTCCTTATGCCTCTCCGGAAGAAAGCTCCGCAGGTTTATAATACTTGTCGAGAATCTTTGTGTCAACCCTGTCCAGCTCTTCTCTTGGAAGAAGTCCCAGAAGTTCCCAGCCGATGTTCAGGGTATCCAGGATGGTCCGGTTGTCTCCGATGTCCTGTCCCACGAACCTGCGCTCGAATTCCCGGCCGAATGCCAGGTATTTTTTATCCAGGGGGGAGAGTTCGTCCTCGCCGATGACCGAGGCGAGAGCTCTTGCATCGCCCACCTTGGCGTAGCAGGAAAACAGCTGGTTGGCCACATCCTGATGATCTTCTCGGGTATATCCCTCGCCGATGCCGTCTTTCATAAGACGGGACAGGGACGGCAGCACACTGATGGGCGGGTAGATGGACTGACCATGGAGGGTACGGTCCAGCACGATCTGTCCCTCTGTAATATATCCGGTCAGATCCGGGATCGGATGGGTGATATCATCGTTGGGCATGGTGAGAATGGGGATCTGGGTGACGGAACCGCTGACACCGGCCACAATACCGGCCCGCTCGTAAAGAGAAGCCAGCTCACTGTAGAGGTAGCCGGGATAGCCTTTTCTGGAGGGAATTTCCCCCTTGGAGGAAGAAACCTCACGCATGGCTTCGGCATAGGATGTCATATCCGTAAGAATTACCAGGATATGCATGCCTTTTTCAAATGCCAGATATTCGGCAACGGTCAGTGCCACTTTCGGGGTGATCAGACGTTCCACCACCGGGTCATTGGCCAGATTGATGAACATGGCCACATGGTCCAGAACGCCGCTTTCCCGGAAGGTCCGTTCAAAATATTCCGCCACATCATATTTCACGCCCATGGCGGCAAATACCACGGCAAATTTTTCATCCGTATTGTCGCCCAGAGAGGACTGCATGACGATCTGGGCGGCCAGCTGGTCATGGGGAAGTCCGTTGCCGGAAAAAATGGGAAGTTTCTGGCCGCGGATCAGAGTCATCAGGCCGTCAATGGCGGAAATTCCGGTGCGGATATAATTTCGCGGATATTCTCTGGCCACCGGGTTCAGGGGTTTTCCGTTGACATCCAGCCGTTTTTCTGCAGCCACCGGTCCCAGACCGTCGATGGGATTTCCGATGCCGTCGAAGGTACGTCCCAGCATGTCTTCGGAAACGCCGATTTCCATGGGATGCCCGGTGAGACGGGTATGGGTATTGCGGAGAGCCATGTTTTCCGTGCTTTCAAAAACCTGGATCACGGCTTTGTCTTTATAGACTTCGATGATGCGTCCCAGTTTCTTTTCTTTCTCATTTACGCTCATTTCCACGATCTCGTCGTAGGCGGCGCCGGAAACGCCCTCCAGTACGGCGAGGGGGCCGTTTATGGAACTCAGGCCCAGATATTCAACTGCCATAACAGGTCGCCTCCTTATGCGTTCCGATCAATGACGGACTGGTAAAAATCATCGATCTGTTTTCTGTACTGGTCGAAAAGTTCCGGTCTGTCATTGGGGACATCATATTTGATGGAGATGATGCGCTCAAAGATTTTTTCTTCCCTGAGGACAGAGACCGGCATGCCCATGGCAATAAGAGCCCGGGATTTTTTGTAGAGATAGAGGATGACCTCCATCATCTTGAACTGCTTTTTCAGCGGTACACAGGTGTCTTCCGGATGAAAGGCATTCTGCTGAAGAAAGCCCAGACGGATCACTCTGGCGATTTCCAGCACCAGTTTCTGGTCGTCCGGCAGAACATCGGAACCGATGAGCTTGACAATTTCCATCAGACTGCTTTCCTGATTCAGGATCATAACCAGCTGGTTTCTGTAGCTGACGAAATTTTTGTCCACGTTTTCCGCATACCATCCGCCCAGATCCGTAAGATATTCCGAATAACTGGAAAGCCACTGGATGGCAGGAAAATGCCTTGCATACGCCAGATTTTTATCGAGTCCCCAGAAACAGCGGACAAAACGCTTGGTATTCTGGGTCACAGGTTCGGAAAAATCGCCTCCCTGGGGAGAAACAGCGCCGATGATGGAAACGGAGCCTTCGCTTCCGTTGAGATTCTGGACCATGCCGGCCCGCTCATAAAACTGGGACAGTCTGGAGGCCAGATAGGCCGGAAATCCCTCCTCCGCAGGCATCTCTTCCAGACGGCCCGAGAGCTCCCTCAGAGCTTCGGCCCACCGGGATGTGGAGTCCGCCATGATGGCCACATGATAGCCCATATCCCTGTAATACTCCGCCAGGGTAAGACCGGAATACAGGCTGGCCTCCCGGGCGGCCACAGGCATATTGGAAGTGTTGGCGATCAGAGTGGTTCTCTCCATCAGAGGATTTCCGGTTTTCGGGTCTTCCAGCTGGCTGAATTCCTCCAGCACCTGGGTCATTTCGTTGCCCCGTTCGCCGCAGCCGATATAGATGATGATGTCGGCATCGGACCATTTGGCAATCTGATGCTGCATCATGGTTTTGCCGGTGCCGAATCCGCCGGGAATGGCAGCAGTGCCGCCCTTGGCAAGCGGAAACAGTGTGTCGATGATTCTCTGCCCGGTGATGAGAGGACGGGTGGCCGGATATCTGCGGTTTACGGGTCTGGGCACACGGATGGGCCATTTCTGTGTCATGGAAAGAGGAACCTCGGACCCGTCTTTTTTCTGGAGCAGGACCAGCGGCTCGGAAATGGTGTATTCTCCGTCAGGAACCACAGAAAGGACATAGCCTTCCAGATCCGGAGGCACCATGACCTTATGGACGATGGCTCTGGTTTCCGGGACAGATGCAATGACTGTGCCGGGATAAACGTAATCTCCTTTTTTTACGGTCATATGGGCAGACCATTTTTTCTGAGTATCCAGGGAATCCACGTGTACTCCCCGGTCAATGTAAAAGCCTCCGGTCTCCCGGATGGCATTCAGAGGACGTTCAATGCCGTCAAAGATGCTGGTGATGATACCGGGCGCCAGCGTGACGGAGACAGGGGATCCTGTCCCGACTACCGGTTCGCCCGGGCGCAGCCCGGTGGTTTCTTCATAGACCTCGATGGTGGTCCGGCGGGATGTCAGCCCGATGACTTCGCCCACCAGGCGGCTGCTGCCCACATAGACCATTTCATTCATCTGAAAGCCGGAGTCCCCTTCCAGGGAAATAATCGGCCCGTTGATTCCGAAAATCGTTCCTGATGCTGCCATGTTATTTCCCTCCTAAAGCAAACTGGAAATTTTCCTCGGCTTCCCGGAGCAGGGAATCAAAGGAACTGTCAATAAGAATGTTTCTGGCCTCGATGACTGCTCTGGTGCCACCTCCGAAAGAATAGCCGCTGACCCGGATCTCACATCCGGTATGAAGAGCCAGCATGTTCTGTCTGGATTTGTCCGACGGATCAATGTAAATATGGATTTCATCGTTTCCGGCCAGCTGTTTTGCTTTTCGGATCTGTTTTTCCAGCATTTCCGTGTATTCCGGAGATTCCATGAATCTGGCCAGACGGTCGCGCAGCTCGGAAAAGATTTTTCCGCGCAGTTCCTCCTGCTTTCTGCTGTAGCCTCGCCGGAGGGCGATCTGTTCCACCGAAAGGCGGCGGTTGATGTCGCGGCGGAGCTTTTCTTCCTGCGCGCGGATTTCCAGATCGGCCTGACGGGCTGCGTTCTGTTTATGTTCTTCCAGGAGCTTTTCCAGAGACGCCGTATATTCGGAGATCATATGGTCCAGCTTTTCCCTGGCCTCTCCGGTGCAGACATCCTCAAAATGCTTCAGCTTTTCTTCTGTCGTCATGTCAGTCACCTCTTTCTTTACAGTTTCAGTCCGATGACTTCATTCACATGGGCGGTAATGAAATCAGGACGGCGGCCTGTGCCGTGGCGGTCAGGAATTTCAATCAGGAGAGGCATGCGTCTCTCGCGTCGGACAGAGGAAATAATATCCGGGAAATCCCGCCCGAATTTTTCTGTCAGAAGAATAATTCCGATGTCCCGGTCGGACAGGGCGTGATTCAGGGCGTCCCGCAGTTCCTGCTCTTCATGGACCACAACGCCTTCGATTCCGGCCAGCCGCATGCCGGTCAGCGTGTCGATATTGTCACTGATCAGATAAAGTTTCATGCTTCCACCTTCAATCAGAGTTTGCCGAGAATCATAAAGGAAATGATCAGTCCGTAAAGGCAGACACCTTCAGCCAGTCCCACAAAGATCAGGGATTTTCCCAGAATGGAAGAATCCTCGCTGATGGCGCCCAGAGCTGCGGAAGCGGCTGCGGATACGGCAATGCCGCCGCCGATACAGGCAAGACCTGTGGAGAGGGCTGCGGCCAGATATCCGAATCCGGCGGTATTTCCCGATACCTCCGCAGCAGCGGTGCCGGCAGCGGAGGCGGTGCCGGAAAACAGGAATATGGAAGAAACCGCCAGAGTGCCGAAAAACAGGAATGCATTGGCGGCCAGGGCAGTTTTATAGCGGCCCTTTGTCTTTTCACCGGCGGCAAAGGCACCGAATGGAACGGCAATGCTTAAAACAAGTGCAGCTGCGAGAAGAAGTTTTACTGTTGTTGTCATGACAAATGACCTCCTAATGAATATTGTCCCGGAAGGGTCTGAATTCCCGTCCGTTTCCTCTGTAAAAACGGCTGAACAGTTCGTAATATTCCAGACGGAGCACCTGGATTCCCACGATCAGGCCCTCCATGGCGCATACGAACAGGTTGCCGAAAACGATCACCGGTATGCTGAGGCTGCCGGTTTCCGCCCCTGCCAGCATGAGAACCACTTCCATCATGGCGGCGTGGCTTACGGCAAATGCACCTACACGGACAAAGGACAGGGTGTTGGAAAAATAACTCAGCAGGACTTCAAACAATTCGAAGAAGCCCTGAACAAAAAACATGCCGCCGAATGACAATGTTCCCCGTGCCTTCTTTTCCACCAGTGCCGCCAGCGGCTCTTTGAAGAAAATAATCAGCAGAGGGATGATAAATGCAGCGGTAAGGACAGCAGCTGCCGGGAGCCGGTGCCCCGTCATGAAAAGCGTGATGGTGACGGCCACATTCAGGTAAAACAGAAATCCGGCCAGGCCGTTGGTGTCAAACCAGGTCTTTTCCGGATCATGGGCCCTGAAACTCACTGCCATATTGAGGATCATTACCAGCAGAATGATTCCCATGCCAATGGCAATGGCCACCACAAAAACGGTATTCAGGCGCCCGATGAAGGGAAGATCGGTCATGGCCTCTGAAGGCCGCAGCCATAGGGGGGCGATAATGTCCTCGAATCCAAAGACACTTCCGAACATGAATCCGAAAATGGCGGAGAAAAATCCGCAGCAGGATACGACGGCAGCCAGATCCAGTTTTTTCAGACGGTAGAGAAGAAGGCCCCCCAGAAACAGCAGGAGACCCTGTCCGGCGTCACCAAACATGAATCCGAAAAATATGGAATAGGTGACAGCAATCAGCAGGGTGGGATCAAATTCCCCATAGGCGGGAAGCCCGTACATCCGCACAAACAGCTCAAAGGGCCGGATCAGGGCCGGATTTTTCAGTTTGGTGGGCGGAATGCCGGAGGCATGTTCCTTGTCATCTTCCATGACATAGAACGTGTTTCGGTCCTGCTTCAGCTCCTGCCGGAGTTTTTCAGATGCGTCCTCCGGGATCCAGCCGCAGAGAATATAGAATGGGTGGTCTTTATCCTGGGTCCGGGCTGCATACTTGCGGATATCGTAGTTGGAGTAATAGGAGCGGATCACCTGGAAGGAACGCAGAAGAAGTTCTTTTTTTTCTTCCAGATAGGCAGAGCGTTTCCGTGCAACACCCCGGATGGCATTCTGGTTCTCCGTGAGTTCTTTTTCCAGACGCTCGATTTCTTCTGCCGGTGTGCCGTCATACTGATCCTGCAGAAAAATCTGTTCGAACTGCATGGAAGAGAAGACGGCGTCGATTCTTTCGGAAATCACGGCAGGTACAAAATACAGCAGAGAGACATACTGATCCGTTTCATGGCATTTGCACAGAATTGTATCTTCGGAGCGCCCGGCAAAGGCTTCCAGCTGAGGATACAGATTTTTCTGTATCCGGCCGAACCGGAAGCAGATATGGCGGAAATTCAGGATCACGGGGATATTGAAATCCAGCTCCCGGAACAGACGTACCTGTTCCAGCAGGGAATGGATCTCTCCGGATTTTTTCCGGAGTTCTTCCAGTTCTCCGTCCAGTTCCTCTGTTTTCCGGCAGGCCGCATTGACAGCGGCCTCTGCTTCGGGAAAATCAGGCATACTGCCCGGCGGAACGGAGGAGTCCTCATAGCCGGACACAAGTTTCTGTACTTTCGACCAGATATCTCTGTAGGGATTATCTCCGGGGCATGGGGCCAGATTGGAAACAGATTTCAGCTCCGTCATGGCATTTTCAAACTGGATCTCATAGCGGGACAGGATCTCATTGACCATGCGGTCAAGATCGTCCCAGGGACCGGAGATACTGACGAATTTCATTTTCTCAATCACGGTGCGCGCCTCCTTTCTGCCGGCGCTCCGTCAGACAGGAAACGATTTCATTTCCGCCCAGCTGATATCGGATGCCTTCGATGGCCGTGATGATTTTTCGGATTTCTTCTTCCTTAAAATAGAAATAGGTATTGAACACCGCAGCGGAATAGGGATTTTTTCTTCCGGAGGAGCGGTATACGGTGTCCAGCAGGGAACGGTAAAAAAGCTTTGTTCCGGAAACGGAACCGGGGTCCTGTTCCGTTCCTGACAGCATTCTGCGGTAGCGGGTGGATTTTAAGATCCTGTCCAGTTCTTCCGGACCGGAAACCCCGGCCAGCCGGTTCAGTTCGTCCTCACGGATCCTGTAATGAACGGGAATCAGAAAGGACCGGAGGACATTGGCCGGAAGCCGGTAATTCTGTTTGGCACGGCAGATCCACTCCAGATTCAGGAGATCGATCTTTTCACCGATACATTTTTTTATGATTTCCCGCTCGGGAGGTTTAAGGTCATGATCCAGGTTTTTCCAGAGCCTTGCAAAATAGAAAGAATCCAGAGCGGATTCATAGTCCGAAAGAGAGACGGCGCCGCTTTCCGACAGTGCTTTTACAGGTGCATGAAAGCAGGAGCCTTCAAGCTGCACAATGAATTCAGACAGGCCGGAGGCTCCGGAAAGTCCTGCCAGATCCAGTCCGGAATGACGCCGGAAGAAATCTTCGAATATACTCAGATCCAGATCCGACGCTTTGCGGGACATTACATTCCGAAGGCATTTTTTAAGAACGTCAATTTCAAAGTGCATGAAATACAGATCCAGAAAACGCCGCTGCTTCACGCCGGAAAACCGGTAAAGAGAGGAAAAATCACGGTAGAGTGACAGATTCAGGAGCTTTTCAATATTGCCTCTGTGCAGATCATCTGCCTGCAGTCCCTCAAAAAGGTCTCTGTAAGCGGAAAAGCCCTTCAGATATTCCACTGCGGAAGGGACATCCGGCTGGAATGCCAGTTCCCTGAACTGTTCATCCGTGAGAAGACGGCTTCTCATGGCGCTGACTTTTGCGCTGACGGCGCTGTAATTTAACAGACTGCCCATATTTAAACCTCTGTCATTTTTCTGAAAAGCATGTCAACATAACGGGTATGTTGGGCGTTATAATGTTCTTCCAGTTTCCGGACTGCGCTGTCGGCTTCTTCTTTCTGGCGTTCCAGCTGTTCTTCCATGGAACGTTCCAGAGACTCTTTCATGCCGGCTATTTTCCCGGCTGTTTCCTGGTCAAGCGCCAGATCAAACTGTTTTGTCATCTGTTCATATGTTTCTGACAGCTCTTTTTTCCGCTGTGTTCCGCTGTCCAGAATCCGGACTGTGTCGGCTTCTATTTTGGAAAGCTGTCTGATAATATTGTTCATCTGCCCACTTCCTTCCGGTTTTCTTTATGATATGATGCGCGTCTGGTCTTTTTTAAATATACAACTTGCAGTTTATAATTTTCAAATATATAATATTGATATTGTTATAACACTGATGTTATATGCATCCGGATGCGATGCAGTTTATCTGGAAAGAAGATGACTATGGAATTACTTCAGTTTCGCTATTTTCTGGAGGCGGCCCGGTATGAGAATCTTACCAGAGCTTCCGAAGAACTTCATGTGGTGCAGCCGGCGCTTTCCCAGTCCATCCGGAGACTGGAGAATGAACTGGGTGTCCAGCTTTTTGACAGGAAAAATCACCGCCTGGTATTGAATGCCCAGGGAAAGCTGCTGGAAAAACGGCTTACGGCCATTATGGGGGCTGTAGACAATCTGCGAGATGAGCTGTGGGAATCCATCCATGCTTCGGAAAGGACCATTCACCTGAGCTTTTTTGCTGCGTCTCCGTTTATTACGGACTGCATCATCTCATACAGAAAAAAGCATCCGGATGTGAATTTTCAGGTTTCCCAGCAGGAGATCGGAGATGGCTGTGATATCCACGTATATTCCCAGGCATCGGTGCCGGGCGTTGGCCACCGGGTGCGAGAGGAACTTCCGGAAGGAATTGTGCGTCAGGATATTCTCACGGAAGAGATTTTTCTGGCCGTGCCTTCCGATTCACCTCTGGCTTCCAGAAAGTCGGTGGATCTGAGGGATCTGAAAGAAGAGAGCTATATACGGATCAGCCACAACTGGCAGCTGAGGGGGATCTGTGACAGTTTCTGCCGCCGGGCCGGAGTCAGGCCCCAGATGATTTTTGAAAGCGGTAATCCGGAATCTGTCCGCAACCTGATTGCCGCGGGAATAGGCATCGGATTCTGGCCGGAACGTTCCTGGGGAAGTCCTCCCGGGGATCAGGTGGCGCTGGTGCCGATCCGTTTTCCTTCCTGCCGCCGGGATATTCTTCTTACGCTTTACGGACAGAAAGGAAGGAAGCCTGTGGTGGAAGACTTTTATGATTATATGTGCATGTGCTTCAAGGGAACCGGAAAAGACCGCACCGGATGAGAACACAGAAAATCCGCAGCACCCGGAGTAAATTTCCGGAAATACTGCGGATTTTATATGTTCATGCAAATGAAGATCAGACCGGGGCTTTTAAGGGATTATTCGGAAGCCTCTGTCAGATAGTCTTTGGATACGTATGCCTCCTGGCCGTTATACATAATAACCGCCCAGGTATCATCGTAATCTTTTACGAATTCAACGGATACGCCGGGATCCAGTTTTCCGATGCGTTCGGAGTCTGTGGACGGACCGCTGCGGACATTCAGGGTATCCGTGGTCTTATAGGACACGGAAGCTTCTGTTTCAGCCGGGGTGGTTTCCTCCGGAAGTTCATCGATCATGGATTCCGTAACCGGCGGAGTCGTGGGAGGTACTGTAGTGGTCTCGGATGTGGGGTCTTTTTTGGGACCCAGGACACGGATCAGAACAATCAGTACGATCACCAGAACAACCGGGATCAGAAGTTTCAGAAGATCGCGGCCGGTAAGAGAAGAACGGGTCTGTTTCCTGCGGCTCTTGGTGGACGAACGCCTTGCTCCGCCGGAGGCAGAACGCCTTCTGGACGGTTCCTTTTCATTGGCGAAGATGTAGATCTCCTGAGAAAGAATGTGATAGGCCTGATTGGCGTTGTAGGCACTGTTGTCGCCCTCTTTGACGGCCTTGTTGCCGATGGAAAGGATCTGAAGATAATGTTCGGCAGTGGATTTTGTAATGAATTTTCCTTCATACAGATCCCGGATCATATTCTCCAGTGATCCCTGGACGATTCCTGCTTTATCACATTGAAGTTTTACCATGTATTCCAATGTCTGGCGGGCTTTGGTCATGGAAAGATTATATTTTTTCTGGCCCACGAGACGTTCGACATCCTGGACATTGCGCTGTATTTTTTCCCAGATACTGGGCGATTCCATATTTGCCATATCGTTTCCTCCACACATATATTTTCTGCCACTAAAACTATTATAATAGAAACTGTAAAATTTTGCATTAACATTTTGAGAAATTTCAAAAAATATTAAGTTTTTTGCCGAATCAGCGGGAATCAGGAAAGATTCTTGCAAACAGTGAATAAAAATGATAGAATGTACCACATCAGAGGAAGCACCAGGAGGAAACAGTATGAGATTACGCCACATCAAAGGCGCAGAAGAAGAGATCGCCTCCAGCCCTTACGTAGTCCATGAGCCGGAACAGTACAGGGGCCGCTGGCATGAGGTGTTCGGAAATAAAAACCCGATCCGCGCGGAAGTGGGAATGGGAAAGGGAAAATTTATCATGGAGCTGGCCGCAGCCAATCCGGATGTGAATTATATCGGCATTGAGAGGTATTCCAGCGTTCTGCTCAGAGGCCTTCAGAAGAGGGCGGAACTGGATCTCCCCAATATTGTATTCATGCGCATTGACGCTCAGGATATGGCCGATATTTTCGGCCCGGAGGAAGTGGACAGGATCTACCTGAATTTTTCTGATCCGTGGCCCAAAGACAGACATGCCAAACGGCGTCTGACATCAGACCGTTTTCTGGCAGTATATGACAAAGTCTTAAAGAAAGACGGAGTCATCGAATTTAAAACAGACAACCAGGATCTGTTCCGGTATTCTCTGGAAAGCATTCCCCAGGCCGGATGGACCGTGGATGAATTTACATTTGATCTTCATCACAGCCCCATGGCAGAGGGAAATGTGATGACGGAATATGAAATGAAGTTTGCAGGGGAAGGAAAACCCATCTGCAAGCTGACCGCATCCCGGCGGGATAAGGACAGACCGTCTGCATATAATAGTATCGATTAAAAAATGACAGAAGCCGGAACTTTCCGGCAGTATGCAGGGCGGTGTCTGAATGGGAATGAAGGACAGTATCGTAAGGAGCCTCTCCAGGGCTACCTGTGATAAGACAGAGCTGAACCGGGTCGTGCTGAAGTACAAGAAGCGGTTTGATGAGGCAGGTTCTGTTCTGGGGACACCAGGAAAAAGGAAAAAGAAGTAAATAAGAAGGAAAAAGAAATAAAATAAAGGAGAAAAAAGGAATGGAAATGAAATTTACCAGCGCAAATTTTGATACTGAGGTACTGAAGTCCGATATTCCGGTGGTGGTGGATTTTTTTGCCACCTGGTGCGGACCCTGCAAGATGATGGCACCGGTTATTGAGACCCTTGCTTCCGAGTATGCCGGGAAAGTCAAAGTGGGAAAACTGGATGTGGATGAAAATCAGGACATTGCGGCCAGATACGGTGTCATGTCCATCCCCACAATTCTGATGTTCAAGAACGGTCAGCTGGTCAGCAAGACTGTGGGCGTTCAGAACAAGGCAGTTCTGGTGAATGCCATCAATCAGATGATTTAAGACGACACAGGGCGCCGGTCAGGCGCCATAGGCGGAAAAGCCTGCGCCCTTCCGGGCAGGCTTTTTTTGCACAGAAAAGAGCCTACGGCGGGCCGTTTTTCCTTTGTGAAAAAAATGTGAAAAAAATAAAAATAAGTGTTGACTTTTGACAGGTTGTGATCTATAATAAGGGACGTGTCACAGATAAGGACACAAAAACTTAAAAAGATGCGCCTTTAGCTCAGTTGGTAGAGCAGTAGACTCTTAATCTATTTGTCCAGGGTTCGAGTCCCTGAAGGCGCACTGAGAAGCACTGTTTTTGCAGACATGGAGCTGCGGGGACGGTGTTTTTTTTGTCTTCAGATCTGTTTATCCGGACGCCGGCTGATGCCGGCGCCCGGATATTTGCAAAGAAAAACGGAAAAAGAGACGAAAACGGAATCAGGAATCATGGGAAAGAAGTTTCCTGTAAGTGAGATCCATACCCAGGGCCCCCAGAGGAGCGGTGATGAGAATCGCCAGTACGGCTACAGACAGAACAATCTGACCGCAGGAAAGTCCCATGGCCAGGGGAACGGAACCGATGGCGGCCTGAACGGTGGCCTTGGGCAGGTAGGCGATGATACAGAACAGCCTTTCTTTCGGATTCAGCCGGGTTCCCAGGAGACAGAGGCAGACACCGATTCCCCGGACCGCAAGGGCCGCAAAAATCATAAGAACGGCGGAAGGTCCTGCCTCCAGGGTGTAGCGGATGTCAACTGCGGCTCCCACCAGAACAAAGAGGAGCACCTCGGCAGCCAGCCATAATTTTCCGAATTTTTCTGACAGCCTTTTTGAAACAAACGGCGTGCTGCGCAGTTTCAGAACGCAGGCCATACTGACGACCGCCAGAAGTCCGGAAACCGGTACAAGGTCTTCCAGCCATGTCTCAGCAGCCATCAGCAGAAAAGAAATTCCCAGAATAATAATGACTTTCATGCTGTTTCTGATGTACTGCCTGCGGCTGTAGGCATATTCAAAGAAACTGCTGAGCAGAAAGCCTGTAAGTGCACCCAGAGCAATTCCGAGAAGAATGGAGACCGGTATGCCGGCAAAGTCTGAAAGGTGTGCACTTCCTCCCTGCGCCATGCCGGAAAATGTGGAAAAGAGTACGATTACAAAAATATCGTCACAGGATGCGCCGGCCAGAATCATCTGGGGAATGCTTTTTCCGGTGCCGTAGCCGGATTCCATAAGCTGGACCATGCGGGGTACCACCACGGCCGGAGAGACGGCTCCCAGCACAGCACCCATGACCGCGGCATCAATTCTGGATATGTCCAGAATCATGGGTGCCAGCAGGACATACGCCAGAATCTCGGAAGCAGCCGGTACACAGGACATCATGACGGCCGGCCGGCCGACTTTTTTCAGATCGTCCAGATTCAGAGACAGTCCTGCTTTCAGGAGAATGATAATAAGAGCCATCTGTCTCAGGTCAGAAGAGACAGACAGGATGGAGGGATCCAGCAGGTCAAGGACATATGGTCCCAGCAGGATTCCCGTGGCCAGCATGCCGATGATGCGCGGCAGATTCAGCATCCGGCAGATACCGGCCATGGCAAGGCCGGCAAGAAAAATGTAGGCAAGTGATGTCAGCATGATTTTCCTCCTTCAGACAAAAAAAGAGCTGATGATTCTGCGTTTTTGAAACACAGAAGTCATCAGCTTTGCAAGCGGTTTTGGTTTCCCATGGGAGAACTTCATTCCCGGCTTCTTATTATATACCAGAACAAAAGAATTGTAAACCTGTTTTATACAGGATGGATGAGATTTTACGGCTCGCGCTTTCCGATGGAAAATCCCCGGCCCCGGACTTCGTGAATCTGGGCGATCATAATGAAGGCTTTGGGATCGATTTCCATGACCAGATGGTTGAGACGGTTCAGTTCCCTGGCGGAGAGTACGGTCATGACTTCACAGGATTCTTCTCCGGAATACCCCCCTTCAATGCGGTAAAGGGTAACGCCGCGGTCGATCCGGGTCTGGATGACCTGACTGATTTCCTTATATCTGCTGCTGATAATGCGGACCTGCATCCGGCCTTTTCCCAGAGTTGAAGCCTTGTCTGCCATTGTGGAGTACAGAGCCACAAGAATAACACTGTAAAGAGCCTTTTCCAGACCGGAATACGGAAGCTGCACTGCCAGAATCAGAAAATCAAAAGTATACATGGTGACAGCAATGGGAATCCCCAGCTTTTTGTTGAGAAGAAGCATGGGAATATCGTTTCCGCCGGTGGAAGCACCCGCACGGAGAACGGTTCCGATGCCCAGACCGGAAAGCAGACCGCCAAGGACTACGGCGAGAAGCGGATCAGAGGTCAGGGGACTCTGTACAGCGGCTTCGATCTGACCGAGAAAGAAGGGAAACAGGATGCTGCTCAGCAGAGTCGTTGCGGCAAAATAACGGCCCAGGAAAATGGCACCGATGACGAACATGACTGCATTATAAACAGCTACAAATACGGAAACGGAAAGTCCGGTATAATGGGAAACGATCAGGCCGATGCCTGTGGCTCCTCCCATCATCAGGTCGGAAGGCAGAATAAAAGCGCCTACACCCACGGACATGAGAAGGTTGCCGGCCAGCACCAGCAGCAGGTCCATGGTTTTACGGAATGTCTTGGTGTCATAGAAAGGTACGGATTCTCTGGCGGACATAGCATTCTCCTTACTGTTTATTATTTTTGGAAATGTTACTATTATAATTCTACACATATTATTGCCAATATGCAATATGATCCTGATGAAGGGGAGAAGAGGAAAGAGGAGAAGGAAAAATCCCTCAAAAGATATTGTTCAGAGGCTGCGGCCTGTGAAAATGCACAAAAAGCCAATATGTTAAAAAAATAACGATACATTGACAAACAGATAACCGGCGCTATAATACAGGTGTTTTCAGGAAAAAAGAAAGAATGATTGAAAAGAGGTAAAATCATGAAAGAAGAGAAAGTCCCGCAGAATGTTCTGGAATCCCTTGACTTTACGGCAAAACCCGACAGCATGCTGGAGCAGATGGAGAAGGAACTGATCAGTATCAATACCCAGGGACAGACAGAAGAAACAGATGGCATTGCCATCCGCACATTAAGAGACAGCAAAGAAGTTGGAATGGCAGCACTGGCCGCAGAAAACGGTTATCAGGTTATTCTGGCAGTGCCGGACAACATGGATGATGAGAAAAAACTTCTTGTGGATACATACGGTTCCCGGTTTATCCTGATGACCGGAGAAGATGCAATGAAAAAGGCTGTGGAAAAGGCAAAAGAACTGTCCGGCCAGGAAGGCATGAAGGACAAAGTTGTAATTGTCATGTTCCCGGACAGCGAAATGGAAGAAACCAGATCAAACGACATGACAGAATAAGAACTGCAGAAGGCCGGCTCCGTGAAAGGAACCGGCTTTTTTGTTCCGCAGAATTTTTCTGATTTTCTGAAAGGTTTTTCTGATGTCATTCGTATACCGGATAGACCGGCTGAAGCCGGCGGAATGGAGGAACCAGATATGAAAAAAGCAATAACAGGAATACTCACAGCGGGAGTTCTGGCTCTGGCGTGCACCATGGGAGTTTCCGCAGCGGTTCCCGGTCAGGGAGCACGTTTTTCGGACACCGACGGAAACGGTGTCTGCGACTATTATGAAGCAGGATGTCTCTGCCGGGATACAGACGGAGACGGAATCTGTGATGACCACGGAACAGACTGTCCGGGCATATCTGAACAGAGCGGCTGCGGACATCACGGAAGCCGGATGCGGCTTCAGGACGGCACGGGAAGAGGATGTGCATCCCGGGGAGGATGCCGGAGATAAAACCGGAATGAGGTCTTGCCATGCGGAGCGAACAGGAGGTAAACAGAGCCATTGAAAAACACGCTGATACAGTCCGGCGGCTCTGTATGATATATCTGAAGAATCATGCCGATACCGAGGACATATTTCAGACCGTTTACCTGAAATATGTCCTTAGTTCCGTTGTGTTTGAAAGCGAGGAGCATGAAAAAGCCTGGTTCATCCGCGTTACGGTCAATGCCTGCAAAGACCTGCTCAGAAATTTTTTCCGCAGGCATGTGGTATCCATTGAGGAAGCAGCAGAACAGGCAGGGAGTCTCCCGCCGGATAACCGGGAAGTGCTGGAAGCAGTCCTCTCACTGCCGCCCAGATACCGGGAAGTGGTCTATCTTCATTATTACGAGGAATATACAGCGCCGGAAATCAGCAGGATCCTGGGTAAAAATGTCAACACCGTATATACGCTGCTGGCCCGTGCCAGGCAGCTTCTGAAAGAGAAACTGGGAAGTGATGAATATGAATGACAGATTCAAAGATACCTTTGACAGGATCCATGCGGATGACGGCCTGAAAGAGCATACCAGGGAATTTCTGGGGGAGCGGCTCCGGAATCCGGAAAAAAAGATGACTGCCGGTTACAGACATCTGGCGGCTGCCATGTTCTGTTTTCTGATCCTGGCGGCAGGGCTGGTCGGAGGGAAGCTGTACATGACGGAAACCACGGTCATCAGCATCGACGTGAATCCTTCACTGGAACTGGGCATCAACCGGTTCGACAGAGTCATATGGGCCAGAGGCATGAATCCGGACGGGGAAATTCTGGTCTCCTCCCTGGATCTGCGGTTCAGAAATTATGAAGCGGCTCTCGAAGAGATCCTGAGCAGTGAACCTGTGACAGACTGCCTGGCCAGGGATGAAATTCTTTCCATTGCAGTTGTGGGAGATGACGAGCGGCAGTGCAGGAGACTTCTTTCCGGCGCCGAATCCTGTACTGCGGGAGAGAAGAATGCGTATTGCTGCTCCGCGCGTCCGGAAGAAGTGGAGAAGGCTCATGAAGAAGGGCTTTCTTACGGAAAATACAGGGCATTTCTGGAGGCCGGGGAACGGAATCCGGATCTTGAGCCGGAGGACGCCAGAGGGATGACCATGAGGGAACTTCATGATCTGATTCATGGGGAAAACTGCGGGGAAGAAGACGGCCATTCCCATGGCCGCGGAGGGAAAAAGAACAGGGGACAGTCCTGACGGGTATATTCCGGCTTTTCCGCCGTGACCCTGAACTGAAAATCAGAAACAGAAAGCAGGGGCTGCATTTTCGCAGTCCCTGCTTTTATCCTGCAGACAGAATTTCAGCAGCTTCCGGTTCAGGATCCGCCGCGGAACGAAAGATCCAGAATCATGATTTCACTGTCAGTACCGATACGCATGGCGGGTCCCCAGACCCCTACGCCGGAGGTGACCGCAGAATACATGCTGCCTTTTTTCAGGATTCCCCATGGGTTTTCCCAGAAAAAATCCATCAGAAGATTTCCGGGAAAGATCTGCCCGCCGTGGGTATGGCCGGACAGATCCAGATCCACGCCCGCCATGGATGCCTCTTCCAGTTCTCCGGGCTGATGATCCATGACCAGAATCGGAAGGGAATGATCCAGATTTTCTGTCAGCCGGGCAAAGGACAGCCGGCTGTCCCCTTCCTTGAGCGCCTTGTCAGGATCCTTCCGGCCGATGAGATAAAAACTGTCGTCAATGAGCAGAACCTCATCTTCCAGAAGACGGATATCTGCCAGATCAAGAAACCGGAGAAAATCAGGATCTTCAGAAAGAGGTTCACTGGAAGGAAAGGTAAAGCCGGCCAGGATCCGCTCGCTGACATCGTGATTTCCGCTGCAGGCGAAAACTCCGTATCTGCTTTCCAGTGAGGCCAGAATGGAGGCGATTTTTTCCGGATTCTGGATCGCCTCGTATTCATTGTCAAAAATATCACCGGCAATACAGATGAGGTCCGGTCCGGATGCATTGATTTTCCGGACCATGGTTTTCAGCTGCTCCTCTGAAGTATTATAGCCCAGGTGCAGATCTGCGATCAGGGCGACTTTCAGGTGATCCGGAGAACAGCTTTTTTCGATGGAAATCCGGTATTCCCGGAGATACAGCTTTCTGGCATGGAGAATGCCGTAGATACTGAATGTGCAGACCAGGGAAATTGTGACAACGCCTGAGAAAAACAGGATTCCGGGTGCGTTCCGTATGGCCGCAGCAGGAAAGGATTTTTTAAAAACAGAAAGCCCGGTAAGCCGGCGGAGACCGTCAAGCACAAGAACGACAGAAAGAATGAAGGCGAAAGTGCCCAGCCAGTAATTTCCGATGATCTTCAGGAATCTGTGCCAGGGGTCAACGGTGATCAGAAGGCCGGTGAGAGGACTCAGGGCCAGAAACCAGTAGAGGACAGCCGCCGGAAAGCGGAGAGATACCGGGCGGAAAGAGCGGCAGCAGGCATCTGCCCAGCAGAACAGCCAGTGCAGAACATAACCGTTGAAAATAAGATAAAAAGGAGCAAGGAATAAAGCTGCCATGGACACCCCTCCCGATCAGTCCTGCCAGCCTCTGCAGACATCAATCCAGGAATGACTTCCCGAGCACATTTCCAGTTCCGCAGGAGTCAGCTCAATGGCACTGTTGCTGCTTCCGCAGGCGGGAAATACAGTGCTAAACCGTTTCAGGGAAAGATCCAGAAAAACGCGGACATGGGAAGGGATCCCAAAGGGACAGACCCCGCCCGGCGCATGACCGGTTTCGGCGGCCACTTCATCGGAAGGCAGCATTTTTGCCTTTGTGTGAAACAGGCTTTTGAATTTTGCATTGTCAATGCGGGCATCACCGGCTGCCACAATCAGGATGACCCCGTCAGGAAGCCGGAAAGACAGAGTCTTGGCGATTCTGGCCGGTTCACAGCCCACAGCTTCGGCAGCCAGTTCCACAGTGGCGGAGGAGACGGGAAACTCCAGGATTTTCTGATCCATTCCCCACTGTTTCAGGCAGTCTCTTACAAGTTCAATGGACATAATGTATACATCTCCAGTCTTTGTCAGGTTGATTTCATATTTCTGCCGGGACCTTGCATAGCCCGGCAGCTGAGACTTCATTCCGGCGGCTCAGTCCGGAACAGCGGCGCAGACCGCGTGCATTTTCCGGAACAGCGGCCATGCATTTGCAGGACGGCCGGATATGTAGTAAAATAACAGGCATAAAAGTTCATTCTCCTGTCAGCAAAGGTTCCAGACAGGAGGAAAACAGGAAAGGGTGGTTGTAATGATCAATCTTGACGGTATGATCTCAATTCCGTTTCTGAAAAAAACAGTGTTTACCGGAAGTTACAGGGGCATGCACTATCTTCTGAGAAAACAGGAGCTTGAAGACGGAAACCGGATCCAGGCGGCAGTATGGCCGGGCCCCTACATTTTTTCCCTTACAGAAGAAGAAAAGAAAACATATCAGGAATTTGACTTCAGCCGGGAGGGAATTGAAGAAGCGGTCCGATGGCTGAATCTTCAGTATACGGAGCACTTTTCTTCCGGCAGTTAGGCGTCCCGGAAGAGATCCTGTTCCGTCCGGCTTCCGGTTCTCCAAAGGACCCGGAATGGCGGGAGTCCGCAGGAAGAGGCGCCTGCGTCAGCCGGAGGAAGGACCTGACGGAGTCCGGAGATTCAGATCCAGAAGTACGTCGCGGAATTCCTGCCGGAGAGCTTCTGTCAGCTCCTTTCTCACCGAAAGAAGAAGGGGGAGCTGATTTTCCGTAATCTGGAGCCGGGCAGTCCAGCAGTCTGCAGGTTCCCGGACATTACCGGCCTGCGGAGGCAGAACCCTGACCCGGAAATCAGAAAAACCCAGAGAAAACAGGGCATTTTCTGCCCGTTCTATTTTTTCCAGCAGTTCTTTTTCTATGGGAACTCCGGCAGGGATCCTGGTGGCAAGGCAGGCGTATGCCGGCTTGTTCCATGTAAATAATCCCGCATTTCTGGAATAATCCCGCAGCTGTTCTTTGGTAATCCCGCATTCTCTCAGCGGAGAGAATACTTTCAGTTCTTTCAGCGCTCTCATGCCGGGACGGTCACCGGCATCGTCTGAGGCATTGGTGCCATCCATGATCTCTGTATATCCGTCCTGGGCGGCAGCCTCCAGAATGGAGGAAAAAATTGCCTGTTTGCAGTAGTAGCAGCGGTCCGCCGGATTGGATTTTACCTCCGGAAGAGTCAGAACATCAAAGGGCAGCACTTTCATGGAAATATGGAGGAGATCAGCCAGCCGTTCTGCATCATCCAGTTCAAACTGCGGCTGAAACGGAGTGGCCACGTAATAAGGGCGTACCTGGCAGCCGCATGCGGATGCAGCGTAAAGCAGGTAGGCGGAATCGGAACCGCCGGAAAAGGCCAGAGCCATGCGGGGGTGTCTGCCGAAAAATTCCCGCAGAGAAGCAGGAATGGTTTTCCGGCGGCTTTTCTCCAGAACTTCCCGGATATAGGACTCGGTGAAGGCCAGCAGTTCTTTTACCTGCTTCTGTGTTTCCGGATCGGAAAAGGAAGTACGGTCAAAAGGCATTCGGTAGTAGCCCTGTTCTCCGGCAATTTCCACACTTTCCGGATAATTCAGGTCGAAGAAAAAAGCCAGAAAGCTGACCCAGAAATCCAGACGAGTTTCCCGGATTGTTTTATCTACGGTTTTCCTGGAATAAAAGGTTCTGAGAACAGACGGGGTGATGGTCTGCCGGGCAATTTCCTCTTCCGGCGTACCCACCACATCGATCATGTCCTCACAGGCAAAGACACGGAAAATATCACATTTGTCCGCATCCCGGATCAGCCTGCACAGTTCCAGAGTTTCATCCGCGGCTTTATCCGCTCCTCCGGCTGCATGGAGTATCCGGTCTTCGATGGCATACCGGTTGTGATTATAGATGGCGGTCAGGATTTTCTTCCGGTCTTCTTCCGGAAGCGCATTCAGAAATCCCTGTTCTTCCAGGACACGGCAGCTCATTTCCGCATGGTTGCAGCTTAAATGATCCAGGAATGTATCGTACTGTTTCAGCTGCTCAAACCGGCCGATGTCATGAAAAAGTGCGCAGAGCATGGCCAGAAATCTGGTATGTTCCGGAAGGCGCCGGCAGATGCAGAGCCGTTCCATGATGCCGGTGACGGAACGTGTATGAAGGATTTTCAGAGCCACCCGTCCGTCACCGGCATCATAGCGGGAAGCATAACCGTCAAACATGTTTTTATAAGAAAGAAACGATGATTCAGAAGTCATAAAGCATTCCTCTTTTTGCTGATTTTTTCCAAGTATAACATTTTTGGCTTTTTTCCACAACTGCCGGAAAGAAACTGCTGGAGTTTTTGGCCAGTGCGTGTATAATGAAAATCAGCGGGGAATCAAACGGCGTCTGCCGGAGACAGCAGCGCCGGAAAAGCAAAAAGAAAGCGGGAGGACAGGATGGAAGATAAGATGATGGTCCTGAAAGCCGGGGAATATGTGGACCGGCACAGGACAGAAATGATGGAACTCTGGGAACGGCTGGTTTCCACCGAAAGCGGAAACTCCGACAAGGAAGGTGTGGACAGGGTCTGCGGAATTCTGGAGAAAGAGCTGAGGGACTCCGGAGCAGAAACAGCCGTTGTTCAGATGGAAAAGAAAGGAAATCTTCTGCGGGCGGAATTTCATCCGGAGAGGGAGGAGGCCCCCATTCTTCTGATCGGTCATATGGATACCGTATTTGCCAGAGGAACACTGGAAAAAAATCCGTTCCGGGTGGAAGACGGAAAGGCCCATGGCCCGGGAATTCTGGATATGAAGGCCGGACTTGTGATGGCTGTGTTCATTCTCCGGGCGCTGGATGCCTGCGGATATGAAAAACATCCTCTGCGGGTGGTCTTTGCCGGAGATGAGGAAAACGGACACCGGGAAAGTACTGCGGAAGAAGAAATCCGGAATGCATGTAAGGGATGCAGGGCCGCTTTTAACTTTGAGACAGGATTTCTGGATGACGGACTTGTGGTGGGAAGAAAGGGTTCCTGCCGTGTGACAGTCAATGTGACAGGTGTGGCGGCGCATGCGGGAAATGACCCGGAAAGAGGGCGCAGTGCCATTCTGGAAATGGCTCATAAGGTCATAGAGATCCAGAAACTCAATGATTATGAACACGGACTGTTTGTCAACATAGGACTGATAAACGGAGGCACCGTGGTAAACGCGGTTCCCGGAAACTGCGGAATTCAGATTGATATCCGCTATGAAGACCGGAAGCGGCTGGACAGCACCATCCGGAGAATCCGGGAAATTGCTGAGGAAACGCATGTACCTGATACCTCTGCAGAAGTTTCCATGACAAAACCCAGCGAGGTGATGGAAGTTTCCGAAGCCAATCTGCAGCTGTTCCGCCATGTGGAAAAAGCAGCGGAACTCATTGGCTACGGACCGCTGAAAACAAGAAAAACCGGCGGCTGGTCAGATTCCTGCCTGGCAGCGGCCTGCGGAGTTCCTGTGGTCTGCTCCATGGGCGTAAAAGGGGCAAATAACCATTCCATGGAAGAATATGCGGTAGTGGATACCTTGTTTTCCAGAACAAAACTGGCACTGGCCGCCATTATCACATTATAACGGGAGGACAAAATGGAAATTATTTTACTGAAGCAGATCTGTATCATGTTCCTCCTGATTGCGGTGGGAGTTTTTCTGGTAAAAAAAGGATATCTTTCCGAACAGGGAGGGAAAGACCTGGGAGCAATCCTGCTGCGGGTGGTGATTCCCTGTGTGATTCTGAAGTCCTATATTACGGAATATACAGCGGAAAAAGTACAGGGGCTGGCTGTGGCCGTGGCTCTGGCACTCCTTGCGCTGGTGATCGCCATGGCAGTTTCCTGGGTGGTGTTCCGGGACAGAAGGCGGATTGAAAATTTTGCGGCATCTTTCTGTAATGTGGGATTCATCGGCATTCCCCTGGTGCAGGCGGTTCTGGGAGAATACGCGGTGTTTTATCTGGCATCCTTCATTGCGCTTCTGAATATTCTCCAGTGGTCGTACGGAGTATGGATCATGACGGGAAACAGGGAATACATGCGGATGAAAATGATTCTTTCCAATCCCACGGTGCTGGCATTTCTGGCCGGAATTCTGCTGTTTGTGTTCCAGATTCCCCTGCCTCAGGTGATAGTCAGTACCCTTGGAACCATCGGAAACATGAATACACCGCTGGCCATGATCATTCTGGGCACATATCTGGCGAAGATGAGCTGGAAGGAACTGCTTTTTGAAAAAAGTGCCTATGTATGCGCGTTCCTCCGGCTGGTGGTGATTCCGGCAGTGACCCTGGCCGTCATCTGTCTTCTGCCGGAGGGTTACACGGATATCAAGGAAGTGGTGCTGATCTCCTGCTGTACACCGGTGGGCGCAAATATTGCGATCTTTGCAAAACAGTATGACGCCGACTACCGGCTTTCGGTGGTCACAGTCTGTCTGTCGACGCTGCTCTGCATCATAACCATTCCGGTTTTCTACATGTTTATAGAAAAAGCTTTGCTTTAATTGAAGAAAGGACATAAAGACCATGGCATCACGGAGAAAAAAATATGATATGCTGACAGATCATCCCGGAAAGGCACTGCTCCTGTTTGCCCTGCCCATGATCTTCGGAAATCTGTTCCAGCAGTTTTATAATATCACCGACTCGGTCATCGTGGGAAAATTCGTGGGTGAGAAGGCGCTGGCGGCAGTAGGGGCCTCCTACGCGGTCACCAATGTATTCATCGCCATTGCCATCGGCGGCGGAATCGGAAGTTCCGTGATTATTTCCCAGTTTCTGGGCGCAAAAAAAAACAGCACAGATGAAAACGGCAGTTTTCACAACCCTGATCAATTTTTTTGTAATCTCTGTGGTGCTGGGATTTGTGGGGATTGTGCTGAACGACAGAATTCTCACATGGATTCATACGCCGGCGGATGTATTTGAAGATGCGGCTGTGTATCTGGCCATTTATTTTACGGGTCTGCCGTTCCTGTTTATGTATAATGTGCAGGCGTCTGTTTTCAACTCTCTGGGGGATTCCAGGAAACCGCTGTATCTGCTGATTTTTTCTTCGCTTCTCAATATCGCGCTGGATATGATGTTTGTGATCTGGTTCGGTCAGGGAGTACGCGGGGTGGCAGTGGCGACGCTGATTGCCCAGGGGGTTTCCGCAGTGATTTCCTTCCTGCTGCTGATGAAAAAGCTGAGAGGGTATGAAACAGAAGAGAAGTATGCTCTGTATGACAGAGACATGATGGTATCCATGGTGAAAATCGCCATTCCGTCCACACTGCAGCAGTCCATTGTCCAGATCGGAATTCTTCTGGTCCAGTCGGTGGTCAACAGTTTCGGATCTTCCATGCTGGCCGGATATTCGGCGGGAATGAAGATAGAATCCCTGAGCATCGTTCCCATGCTGGCCATGGGAAATGCCATGTCCACCTTTACGGCCCAGAACATCGGGGCAGGACAGATAGACAGGGTAAAAGAAGGATATAAGATGTGCTACGTCACGGTTCTCACAGTGGGTGCCGGACTCTGCATCATGTATCAGCTTCTGGGCGGTTCCTTTGTTTCTTTGTTTCTGGAGGAAGGGACCAGCGAAGCCTATTCCGTAGGACTTTCCTACGTGCATTTCCTGGCATTTTTCTATTCCTTTATCGGACTCAAGGCCACCACGGACGGTCTTCTGCGGGGGGCCGGGGATGTGGTTGCCTTTACAGCTGCCAATCTGGTAAATCTTTCCATCCGTGTCATTGTGACCAATGTATTTGCACCTGTGTACGGAATTCAGGTGGCCTGGATGGCTGTGCCCATGGGATGGGCCGCCAATTACCTGATTTCCTTCAGCTGGTACCTGACGGGAAAATGGAAGAGTGTAAAAGTTATAAAAAAATAGGGTATTTTGGATGGTGCATATAAGAAAAACCGTACCGCCGCCGGCATCAGCCGGACAGGCGGTACGGTTTTTTATGTTTTTCTGAGGGATTTTCTGACACATCCGGACAGAGGCACCCGGTTTTCCCCAAGGTCGCAGGATCAGTTTTTAATGGGGAAAGTCACTTCGGCTTTGAACAGATCACCGTCAATGGTAATCTGGAAAACACCGCCCTGAAGTTCCGTGAGGTTTTTGGCAATGGAAAGACCGAGACCGCTGCCTTCCGTGGTTCTGGACACATCTCCGCGGACAAAACGTTCAGTCAGCTCTTCGGGGCTGATATTCAGAGGAGAAGCGGAAACATTTTTAATGGAAAAGATCACATGGTCTCCCAGATCCTCGATTCCGATGTAGACTCTGGTATTTTCCATGGCGTACTTGAATGCGTTGTTGTAGAGGTTTTCCAGGACTCTCCAGAGACGGCGCCCGTCGGCTTCGATGATGATGACCTCGTTGGGAAGCGAACTGACCATTTCCAGATGACGCAGGTCATATTTTTCCTCAAATTCCCCGTTGGTCTGCTGGACAAGTTCCACAATATCGATATCTGTAATTTCCAGCTTGATATTTCCTGAACTTGCCTTGGATGCCTCCACAAGATCTTCCGTCAGAGTTTTCAGCCTCTGGGACTTCTGATCCAGAACTTCCAGGTATTTCTGGATTTTCGGATTGTTAATCTGTTCCCGCTTGATCAGATCCACATAATTGATAATGGAGGTGAGAGGGGTCTTGATATCATGGGAAACATTGGTGATCAGATCGGCTTTCAGCCGTTCGCTTTTCACCTGTTCCGTGAGAGCGGTTTCAAGACCGTCACTGATCCGGTTCAGACCTTCGGCAAGCTCCTCTTCAAGACCGGAGAATCTGGAGGTATCCACTTTATAGCTGGTCTCTCCGGAGGCCAGTTTTTCAATGGCTTCATGAATTCTGTCCGTCTGGGAAGAGGTGTAATACAGGTAATAGAATACCAGAAGATTTCCTGCTGCCCAGAGGACTGCCAGAGTCAGAAACAGCAGGGAGCGGAAAATATCATTCCCCAGTTCCAGGAACAGATAGGTTCCGGCAGCGCTGAACAGGATGTTGCACCCCAGAAACAGAAGGAAACCCACCACAAGCCGGAACTTGAAAGTACACCCGGTCAGGAGCACCGTAAAACGGCTGAGAATGCTGTTGCTCCAGAGAGTCTCTGCTTTATAGCGGCGGACCAGACTGAAAAAGGTGATAAGGCCGCAGAAATAAAGACTTCCGAACATCACAAGCCGGTTGGCGCGGTCCCAGTAGGACTGAACCACCAGCAGGTGGAGCAGCTTTGACACCAGCGGAGCGCCCAGCTGGATGCAGAGAACGGAAACAAACAGCATGATTAACAGCATGACTTCCGTTTTTAGCCTGTCAAAAGGATACAGACGGATGGTTTTGTCTCCCAGAACTTCATGGCCGGATGCCATGATCAGGAATAAGAAGGTCAGGAGACTTCCGGCAACGCCGATGCCCACCAGATACATTCCTTTTACAAACGAGTCCAGAGAGTTATTATAGGACGTCACTGCCTTGGCATAGTCGTCATTGGCCTTGTAGGTGGTATCCAGTCCCACAACAATGTAATAGTTGGAGCTGTTGTAGGGGTTGTTCTTGGTCAGAAGAGCCGGGATGCTGGGAAACGTGGAGTCAAAGTTGGTATTGACGCTCAGGTCACTGGAATCTCCGGAAAAATAGATATATTTTCCCATGGACATCATGTCTTCCACGGACATCTCGGGTGCGTTGGTGTGGATCTCATAAAGAGCCGGATTCTTGGAATAATATGCCACCCGGAAATAAAAATTGGTGAAATCCGTCATGAGCCTGGAATAAATGGAATAATAGGATGAAAAACGGCTGAGGATTTCATAGGTCAGTTCCGGCAGTGTGGAATAGGCCTGATCCGGACCGGACAGTTCTTCTTCCGACTGATAGCATCTCCAGCGGACATAGAGCTGCTGGTTATCCTCTTCCGTCAGTTCTTCCGGACCGCCTTTCAGCACATAATTGTCATTTTCATCCATATAGTAGCCCAGGGATTTCCCGTAGGTTATGATGTCATTCAGGGTATAGCTGCTTTCCCCGCCCGGCCCCGAGGTGACTTCCAGCACCACCTTGGTGTAATCCACGGCACCGTTGGTTTCAAAGATCTCCTGATAATTGATATAGTCAAAGATACTGGTGATATCGGTCTGGACCTTTTTGTTGAAGTCCGGAGACTGCTCGAAACTTTCATCATTGATCCATTCAAGACCTCTTCCGTAATTGCTGTTGAGGTACATAAAACCGATTCCCAGCAGGGTAATGCAGGCAAAGATCACATGGAGGAAGGCAGAAAACCGTTTGATAAATGAAGTCGTGGAACTCTGTTTCATCCGGCTGCTCCTTTACTGCTGCTTTTCAATTTTATAGCCTACGCCCCAGACCACTTTAAGATATCTGGGTTCACGGGGGTTGATCTCTATTTTTTCCCGGATATGGCGGATGTGGACGGCCACCGTATTGTCGGCACCGATGGCGTCTTCATTCCAGATTTCTTCATAGATCTGGTCGATGGAAAAAACTTTTCCGGCATTCTTCACCAGAAGCAGAAGAATATTGTATTCAATGGGAGTCAGACGGATCAGTTCGCCGTCCACGGTCACTTCCTTGTTTTCATCGTTGATCTGGAGTCCTCCGCATTTATATACCTGGGAATTATTCTGCTGGTTCAGATTTCCCAGCTGTGTATACCGGCGCAGCTGGGATTTGACCCGGGCCACAAGTTCCAGCGGGTTAAAGGGTTTTGTTATGTAGTCGTCAGCGCCGATGTTGAGGCCGAGAATTTTATCGGTGTCCTCGGATTTGGCTGACAGAATAATGATGGGGATACTGCTGGTTTCGCGCACCTTCAGGGTGGTCCGGATGCCGTCCAGTCCGGGCATCATCACATCCACGATCATCAGATTCACATCATGAGTTTCCAGAAGTTCCAGAGCCTCATATCCGTCATAGGCCTTGATGACATCAAAGCCCTCTCCGGTAAGATAGATATTGATCGCTTCCACGATCTGTTTATCGTCATCACAGACGAGAATTGTTTGCATATGCCTAACCTCCTTGCACGGGGATGCCGGCGTTTATCCAGATGTGTTCATATGTGCCGGTTCATAATGGTAAAAATACGCTCATCACGCTAAGTATAGCACAAAAGCGTGATGAACGTATTAAATTTTCCTGACGATTCTCAAAAATCACAGGAGGAGTCAGCTGAAACGAAATACGGCGGCGCCATAGGCCGGCAGCGGGTAAGCGAAGGAATATGGCTGTCCGTCACATTCCTTTTTCACGGCACGGAAAGATGGGGCGTGATCCCCTCGTCTCCAGAGCCCGTGCCCGGTGTCCAGAATCAGGGTGTAGTTTCCGGACTTGGGTACGCCGACACGGTAATCACTTCTCTCCATGGGAGTGAAATTACAGATGAACAGCAGATTCTTTTTCCCGGTTTCATCCCGGCGGATGAAACTGAAGATACTGCGGTCCCCGTCATTGGCATTGATCCACTGGAAACCGCTCCAGTCATTGTCCAGCCGGTAAAGGGCCGGATACTTTTTATAGATATGGAGCAGGTCGCTGTAATAGTTCTGGAGATCTTTATGGAGCGGTTCATCTGCCAGATACCAGTCCAGGGACACGTTTTCGTCCCATTCATGGAACTGACCGAAATCCTGTCCCATAAACAGCAGCTTCTTGCCAGGATGTCCCATCATAAAGGTATATCCCACCTTCAGATTGGCAAATTTATCCTCATAGATTCCCGGCATTTTATTGATCATGGAACATTTCAGATGAACCACCTCATCATGGGACAGAACCAGAATGAAATTTTCACTGGCAGCATAGGTGATGCCGAAGGTCATCTTGTTGTGGTTGTATTTCCGGAAATAAGGATCCAGCTTCATGTATTCCAGAAAATCATGCATCCATCCCATATTCCATTTGAATGTAAAGCCCAGCCCTCCGTCTTCGGGTTTTGCGGTGACTCCCGGCCAGGCGGTGGATTCCTCGGCGATCATGACGGCGCCTGTCATATGGCCGGTGAGGACGCTGTTCAGATGACGGAAAAATTCGATGGCTTCCAGGTTCTTGTTTTCTCCGTACTGGTTGGGAACCCAGTTCCCATTCTGGCGGCCGTAGTCCAGATACAGCATGGATGCCACTGCGTCCACGCGGAGACCGTCCACATGAAATTTTTCCACCCAGTACATGGCATTGGCGATCAGGAAATTTTTGACTTCATTCTTTCCGTAGTCAAAGACTTTGGTTCCCCAGTCCGGATGCTCTCCTTTGCGGGGATCCGCATATTCATAAAGGGCTTCTCCGTCAAAGTCGGCAAGACCGTGGGCATCCCGCGGGAAATGGGCAGGAACCCAGTCCAGAATAACGCCGATGCCTTTTTTATGCATATAGTTCACAAAGTACATGAAATCCTGGGGATCTCCATAGCGGGAAGTGGGGGCATAATAGCCGGTGACCTGATAACCCCAGGAGGCATCCAGGGGATGCTCGGCAATTCCCATCAGTTCCACGTGAGTGTATCCCATTTTCAGAACGTAGTCAGCCAGTTCCGCAGCTGCCTCCCGATAGGTGTAGAACCCGTCTTTTTCCTTCCGGTCAGCTCTTTTCCAGGAACCGATATGTACTTCATAGATGGCGTAAGGTGTTTTCTGGGGATCGGAAGTTTTCCGCGCGGTCATCCAGGCATCATCATCCCAGCGGAAGCCGGAAAGATCCGTGGTAACGGAAGCTGTACCCGGACGGAACTCGCCGCGGAATGCATAGGGATCCGCTTTGAAAAGGATTTTTCCCTCCCGGGTGGTGATTGCATATTTATAGAGCTCTCCGGTTCCCAGACCGGGAATGAATGCTTCATAAATCCCGGAGGTTTCCAGCGGCTTCATGGGAGAAGCGTCCGGATCCCAGCTGTTGAAATCACCCACAACGCTGACTGCTTCTGCATGAGGAGCCCAGACAGCAAAATACATACCGGTCCGGCCTCTGTAGGTTTTCGGATGCGCTCCCAGCTTTTCATAAATTTCGTAGTGCGTTCCCTGTCCGAACAGATATCGGTCCAGTTCCGAAATAAATCCGGTTCCGACCCGTTTTTTCCTGGATCTGCCGGCAGAAGACGGGGTTTCTGAATTCTGTTTTGCCTTCATAGTTACTCCTCCACAATTTGATAGATATCTCCGCCGTTGGCCGGCAGAGTAATATGAAATCTGCCGTTTTCCGCGGCAGCAGATGCTGAATGGAAAAGACTGACAGCCCGGGCAGCCGGAGATACATCCCTCGGAAGCCGGATATCCAGGTCGGCCGGGGCTGAATCATTGTTTACGGCCGACAGAATCAGACTGGTTTCACCTTTCCGCGCAAACGCATACTGGCGGTTTGTAAGAAGAAGTTCTTCATAGGTACCGTTGTGGAAGGCGTCATAGGTGCCATGGATTTCAGCCAGTCGGGCAATGTGGTCTGTGAGCGGCTGATGGAGACCGGGTTCCTGGCTGATGGAAACCGCCGGACGAAGAGCTTCATCAGACGAAGAAGTGCGCATGCCTTCCATGGCCCACTCACTTCCGTAATAAACGGAAGGGATTCCGGGAAGTGTGAACAGAAGCTGATGAACCGGGAACAGATGGGCTCTTTCATTAAGCTTGCTGGCGATCCGGTTTTCGTCATGGTTGTCCACAAAGGTATAGAGAGACCGGCCCACAGCTTCCAGGCGTCTGACATTATGGGCAATCTCAAAGTAATTATGGTCATTATGGCCTGAGTAAAGAGCTTTGTGCAGCTCATAGTTGGTGACGGAATGGAGCATGTCCGGACGGACGAAACGGGAATAGTCACCGTGAATGACTTCGCCCATAAGCCAGAAATCCGGCTTCAGGGATTCCGTGTACTGCCTCAGTTCCCGCATGAAGTCAGAATCCAGAACATTGGCGCAGTCCAGGCGGATTCCGTCGATATGGAACTGCTCAGTCCAGAAACGGACCACGTGAAACAGATACTCTTTTACCCGGGGATTTTTCAGATTCAGGCAGGGAAGTTCGAAATGACCCTGCCATGCCTCATAACCGAACGGATCTCCCAGGGGACTGCCCCAGCCGAAACTGACACCGCGGTACCAGTCACGGAAAGGAGAGGCTTCGCGGTTTTTCTGAATATCGGCAAAAGCATGGAATTCCCGTCCTGTATGGTTGAAGACTCCATCCACGACCACGCGGATTCCGTTTTCGTGACACAGGTCCGTAAATTCTCTGAAATCGTCATTGGTGCCGAGTCTCCGGTCCACGGTCAGATAATCTCTGGTATCATAACCATGGCCCGAAGACTCAAACAGAGGCCCGATATAAAGGGCGGTCATATTCATTGCCTTCAGATGAGGGATCCACTGGAACAGTTCCCGGAATCTGGAGGCAGGAGCCGTTTCGTGATTGGATTTGGGGGCGCCTGTGAGCCCCAGAGGATACATGTGGTAAAAAACAGCCTGTTCATACCAGGTGTGCATGAAGTCATACCTCCTGTAATTCCCGCTTTTTCAGGCTGCGGAGAAGAAACTGATAGCGCAGCTGGGCGGCATTCAGCTCAAAAATATAACAGTCAATGAGAGTCGGATCGATGACATGTTCAAAATGATTCTGAGCTGCCAGGATGGCGCCCTTGCTCAGTTCGATCTGCCGTTTCAGCTCCCGCATATCCCTTTGCCGGGCCTGTTTCAAAGCGGTTTGTTTTTTCCTGAAAATCATACTGCCACACTCCTTGTATTTTTTAATGGTAGTATCGGCAGAGATTTTACAGGATATTCATTTACTGGAATTTTTCAGAAGCTCATTGCCCAGACCGATCAGTCTGGTGATGGCACGGTTGCTGGTGAGATAATAAAAATTGCATACCCCTTTCCTGCAGACATCGATCAGGCCGGCCTCTTTCAGAATTTTCAGATGGTGAGATACAGCCGGCCGGGACAGACTGGTCTGTTCCGTGATCTCTTTTACATTCAGGCCGGGGGTATCGGTTCCGTTTCTTTTCCGGCTCACTTCATAGAGGCAGCGGATGATGGACAGCCGCGTTTCATCGCCGAGAGCGATAAAGAGGGGAACACATTCGGAGAAATAGTCGCCCAGTGGTCTTTCTTCTGCCATGAAAGCCTCCTTTGGTTTAAAAATATGAACTGATTGTATTCTAGCATTATTCGGGAAATCAGTCAATGGATTGTTACTATTTCCTGTGAAAATCCATGTCAACATAAATATTTTTGTGCAAAATATCTGAAAATCCGGGGCCTGTTTTTACGGATCGAAGATTGACTTTCCATGCAGGATCCGCCATAATAGGGACACATTCAGAAATGAGTTCTTCATTTCATGATCATTCCGGCACATTTGCCGGCCCTGCCCGAATCGGGCAAAAATCCATTGCTGCTCAATCATACAGACAGTTCCGGGACGGATCTCTGCAAGCTGCGTCTCTGAACACAGAGAACGTATGGGAAGAAAGGATGTGGTCTTATTGGCCTGAAAACTGCCGTATGGCTTTATTTTATCATTGCTGCGGTCACGGACCGGGAAAAGGGGAAGATCTACAATCTGCAGACCGGTTTGGGCTTTCTGGCAGGTATTCTGTATTTTGCCGTGTCAGAGGCCGGCGGGGAGGGAAGGGAACTCTGGAAAGCAGGGGAAGCCGTGCTGTGGTTTGTCATCAGGACAGGAGGAGTCTGTGCCATGTTTTTTCCTTTTTTCATCTGCCGTGTTCTGGGGGCAGGCGATATCAAACTGATGGCTCTTGGAGTGGGAATTCTGGGGACGGAACAGGGATTTACCGTGCTTTTTACAGGCTTTGTCCTGGCAGCGGCATCGGCGGCATGGAGGATGTACCGGACCTGCAGCCTGTTTGCGCGGATTTGCAGACTGGTCCGGTATGCCGGGAAAATGCGGCGCGAGAAGAGACTGCTTCCGTACCGGGAATGGTATTATGAAGGTGATGTCCTGCATCTGGGGCCGTATCTGGCAGCAGGTTATACGCTGATTCTGCTTGCGGAGGGATTCTGAAGCGGTTTGCGGTCCGGGGATCAGGAAAGGGGGGGAACCGGATGAAAAAAATGATGGCAGTTTACGACAGAGATCCGTTTTATGCGGAACGGCTTTCGGATTATGTAAATCGAAAGGGAAAAGGAATGTTTCAGGCTCAGGCGTTCACATCCAGGGAAAAACTGGAAGAATATATGAGAGAGCATGAGGTGGATGTGCTGCTGGCAGGGGAGAATGCAGATCTGAATTCTCTGGACAGCAGATATGCCGGACGTTCCATTTTTCTGTCGGAGGACAGGACAGGCGGAGGGGAAGGGAAAAAGAAAGAGATTTACAAATATCAGTCGGGAGATGACATTATCCGGGAAGTGATGGCCTGTTACTGTGAAATGCCCGGTGCGGCCGGGGGATCAGGAAGCGGGTATGGAAAAGCCGGACGAATGATCGGCGTGTATTCTCCGGTGGGAAGATGCGGAAAGACTTCCCTGGCCTTTTCCATCGGACAGATCCTGGGAAGGGAGGAGCGGGTGCTTTTTGCCAGTCTGGATTCGTTTACGGGCTTTGCGGGCCTCATGGGAGAACGGTGGAAACGGGATCTGTCGGATCTGGTTTACTATCATAAGCAGGGCAGGCTCACTGCGGCCAGGCTGAATACGGTTCTTCACTTTATCGGGGATATGGCGTGGCTGCCGCCCATGAGTTTTCCGGAAGATTACTGCCAGATTTCCTCAGAGGAAATGGCCGGCATGTTTGGTAAAATCGCCGGTGAAGGACAGTTTGAAACGGTGGTTCTGGATATCGGTAATTTCGGGAAACAGGCTGTGCCTTTCTTACGCCTGTGTCAGGTGATTTTTATGCCTGTAAAGGAAGATGAGGTGTCCGCAGCAAAGATCCGTGAATTTGAATCTTATCTGGAAGAGCATGGAAACGGCGGAATACTGGCAAAGATCAGGAAAGTCCGGATGCCGGTTGCGATGGGGACGCGGAAAACGGAGCATTTCCCCCAGGAACTGGCATGGGGAGAGATGGGAAGCTTTGTGAAGAACATGCTGAAGGGGCTGGAGAATGCATGAAAGAGCTGAAGCAGAAGCTGCGGCAGCGTCTGACGGAGACCATCAACTACCGGGATCAGATCGGGGATGAAGAACTTGCCGAACTGATTGACAGAGAAATTTTTGCGGCTTCAGACGCCGGATATATTTCTCTGGCAGAGCGCATGAAACTGCAGAAGGAACTGTTTGACTCCTTCCGAAGACTGGATATTCTCCAGGGACTTGTGGAAGATCCGGAAATTACGGAAATCATGGTAAACGGAACGGATGCGGTTTTTGTGGAACGGCGGGGCAGAGTGGAGAGGTGGGAACATGCCTTTGAATCAAAGGAACAGCTTCTGGATCTGATCCGGCAGATTGCGGGAAAGGTAAACCGCACAGTCAACACCGCATCCCCCATTGCTGACGCAAGACTGGAAGACGGCTCCAGAGTTCATATGGTCCTTGAACCGGTGGCGCTGGACGGCCCGGTTCTTACGATCCGTAAATTCCCGGAAGTCATCACCATGGAGCGCCTTCTGGAATACGGAAGTGTGACGGAAGAGGCAGCTGCATTTCTCCGGTCCGCGGTAAGCGCCAGATATAACATATTTGTCAGCGGAGGCACCGGAGCCGGCAAGACCACGTTTCTGAACGCACTTTCAGAGTTTATCCCTGCGGATGAGAGGGTGATCACCATTGAGGACTCGGCGGAGCTGCAGCTGCGGCATATTGAGAATCTGGTACGTCTGGAGACAAGAGAGGCCGGAGCAGAGGGAGGAGGCGGTATCGGGATCGGAGATCTGATCCGTGCATCTCTGCGGATGCGGCCCGACAGAATCATCATCGGCGAGGTCCGGGGAAAGGAGGCGATGGATCTGCTTCAGGCCATGAATACAGGCCATGACGGAAGCTTTTCCACAGGCCATGGGAACAGTCCCAAAGATATGCTGGCCAGACTGGAAACCATGGTTCTGATGGGAGCGGATATCCCTCTGGGAGCTGTCAGGAGTCAGATTGCTTCGGCCATCGATATCATGATTCATGTGGCAAGAATGCGGGATAAGTCCAGAAAAGTGGTGGCCATAGAGGAGGTGGACCGGTATGAAAACGGAGAGATCATCCTTCATCCGCTTTTTATGTACAGCGGGACCTTGGAAAAAACAGGAGATCTCAGGCACAGGGAAAAACTCAGGATTTCAGGAACAGAACTATGAAAATTACCGGCTCAGCCCGAAAGAATGGATTGTATATGCCGGTCAGGGCGCTGCCTGCGCGGCCGCCGTAAACTTTGTGTTTTACAGAAGCGCGGTGCTGATGGTGTGCACCCTTCCGTTCTGCTTCTGCTTTCCGCTCTATATGAGAAAAAGTCTGAAGACCAGGCGCCTGGAAACTCTGAGCATTCAATTCAAAGATGCAATTCTGATCCTTTCCTCAGCACTTGCCGCCGGATATTCCGTGGAAAATGCGTTTGCTGCCTCCGTGGAAGAGCTGGACCGGCTTTACGGGAAAGATTCCATGATTTCCGTGGAAATCCGGCTGATTCTGAGAAAGATCCGCATGAACCAGCCGGTGGAGGCCGCCCTGAAGGATTTTGCAGACAGGAGCGGACTGGATGATGTACAGAATTTTACGGAAATATTTGCCGCAGCCAGGAAAAACGGAGGTGAACTTATGAAAATCATCGGCGGAACAGCCGGTATCATCAGCGAAAAGATCCGGATGAAGGAAGAAATCCTGACCATAACCTCCGCCAGACGGATGGAGCAGAGAATCATGACAGTGGTTCCGCTTTTGCTGACCGTCTATATTGAATGGACCTCTCCCGGTTTTTTCGACATTCTGTATACCACCGCGGCAGGGAGAATCATCATGACAGTCTGTCTTGCCGTTTATCTGCTGGCAGCCTGGCTGTCTTCGGAATTCCTTAAGATTGAACTGTAGAAACGGCGGGAAAGGGGAACAATGGAAAAAAGGAGAAAGGAAACCCGGTGCGGGAAGCGCTGTGTAAAATATGCAGTCTGTCTTCTGACGGGGCTGGCACTGTATCTGGCGGCAGAAGCAGTATCAGGAGCAGGAAGAGAGCTGGAGGACCGTACACTTTCAAAAAAAGAATGGGGTCAGGGAGAAGCCCGGTATTCTCTCTGGGTGGAAGGGGAGGGAACCGAAGGGTTCAGAATGGAAGTTGCGGTTCCGGAGAAAAAGATGTCCGGGGTGCAGGGAGAAGAACTTCTGGAAGATATGCTGACGCTTCTCTGTGACAGGATCCGGGGAAATAATGAGTCTCTGATGGAGGTGAGGGAGGACCTGGAACTGACAGAGGAACTGCCGGAATACGGGGTTACGGTTTCCTGGAATTCGGAAAAACCGAAATTTATCAGCAGCACAGGAATCATTCTGGCGGAGGAACTGCCGGAAGAAGGAATGGAAGTCCGTCTGGAGGCAAGGCTGTCCAACGGGATCTTCACCCGGTCCGTCTGGATACCCATATGGCTTTATCCCCGGGAAGAAGGGGCAGAAGAAGAGCTGGAAAGGGTGATCCGGGAGGACACGGAAAAGAACCCGGGAAGCGATACCGTTACACTTCCGGAACGGCTCAGGGGAAAAACGGTTACATATCGTGTGCTTCCGGCAACAGACAATAAAATTCTGCTGGTACTGGGAGGTGCGGCAGCCGTCTGTCTGTTTCTGAAAGAAAAGCAGGACAGGGAAAAAAGAAGGAAAAGAAGGGAGGCAGGGCTGCTTCTGGACTATTCGGAAATCATTTCCAGATTCCTTATTCTGACAGGAGCGGGATTTACGATCCGTCAGGCATGGATGCGGATGGTGCCGAAACAGAGGCCGGCCGGATGGCTGACTTGTCATCCGGCCTATGAGGAAATCCGGACAACATTGAATCAGATGGAAACCGGAGTCAGTGAAATGCAGGCATACGGAGATTTCGGGAGACGGTGCGGACTGCGGTGTTATGCCCGATTTGCGTCCCTGCTGCAGAACGGACTGCAGACAGGAAACAGAAATCTAAGGAGACTTCTGGAAGCAGAAATGGAAGAGGCGTTTCAGCAGCGAAAGGATACTGCAAAACGTCTGGGGGAGGAGGCATCCGGAAAACTTCTGCTGCCGCTGTTCCTGATGCTGGGAGTCGTCATGGTGATGATTACGGCGCCTGCATTTCTGACTCTGGTATGAAAGGGGAAAACAATGGGAGCAGTAAAAAAATTTCTGTTGGAAGAAGATGGGGTAGGTGTCATTGAAGTGGTTCTGATTCTTGTGGTGCTGATCGGTCTGGTCATTATTTTTAAGAAGCAGATCAATACACTTCTGGAAAATATTTTCAAAGAGATCAACAAACAGTCAAAAGAGGTTTACTGATATTGAAAAAAAGCGGAGAGATCACGGTGTTTATCAGTCTGGTTCTGGTCTGCGTGATTTCCCTTATCCTGGGGCTTCTGGAATCCGCACGGACAGCAGGAGCCAGGCTGTATCTGCAGTCTGCCGCGAATTCTGCCGCGGATTCTCTGTTCAGCCAGTATAACCGGAATCTCTGGGAAATGTACCGGCTTCTCTTTCTGGAATACGGGACGGAGGAAGCACTTATGGAATCCTACGAGAAATATCTGGGATTCTACCTGAATCAGAAAAACCTCTATCCCATGGAGCACCTGGAAAGCCAGGCGGCGGAGATCACGGGAATGTGGGATAACAGTGGGGAAGCATTGGAAGAAGAGATTCTTGCCTATATCCGATATCGCCTGCCGGAAGTGGCCGCCGACCTTTCGGGCATTTCAGAAATTACAGATGCAGCTTCCAGATCCGGTGATTTCAGAACACTCCTGGATGTCTGCAGACAGGCAGGCAGAAAGACCAGGAAACTGGAAAAGATACAGGATGCGCTGGAAAACAGTCTGTATGATGCCGGACAGTTCCGGGAGGAGGCAGAGCAGGGCCTGGAAAATGAAAGCGATGGCCGCTTTCTGAAAAACTCGGGCCGCCTGTCGGAAGAAATAGAGAAATTTTCGGACCGGGTGAAGGAATATGAGAAGGAACTGAGCAGTATCAGAACCCATCGTATGGAGCTGGAAAACCGTGAACCTGTGGGAGACAGGGACGCCGCTGACTGGATGGATCAGGAGGAAGCGGCCTATACGGGAGTGTATGAGGCGGCAGAACGGATGCTGGAGCAGTACAGAGAGAAAAAAGAGCAGCTGAAACAGCAGCTGAAATATATAGATGACGCGGAGGAATGCCTGAACGGAGGCGGAGGAGATGAGGAGGAGCCGGACTGGGAAGGAACGCTGCAGATCTGGAGGAAAATCCGGATCCCGGAAGGGATGCAGAGAAACTCCTGCGACAGAGAAAAATCAGCGGCATTGGACAGGGTGGAGGAGCTGCTGGACCTGGATCTTCTGTCATTGGTGCTTCCTGAAGGAACCGTGGTTTCTTCAGGCCAGGCGGGACTTGAAGGGATTCCTTCCCATCAGGCCGGGAGCGGAAACAGCAGATCCGGCTTCTCTCCGGAGGTATTTCTGATTCAGGAGTATGTGTTTCTGTATTTCAGCAGTTTTCTTGAAAAAACAGAAGAATCCGGCCTTCAGGGAAAGCATGTGCTTTCCTATGAACAGGAGTATCTTCTGGGCGGAAAGGAGTCTGACCGGGAAAATCTCCGGGCAGCAGCAGACCAGCTTCTGGCTCTGCGGGGTGCATTTAACCTTCTGTATCTTCTGACATCTCCGGACCGGAAAAGCGAGGCAGATGCTCTGGCAGCAGCTGTAACCGCCGGTGCGGTTCCGGCACAGGCTGTGGTTTCATTTTTCATCCTGACGCTGTGGGCATTCGGAGAATCTGTTCTGGATGTGCGGATGCTTTTTGCCGGAGAAAGAGTTCCGCCATGGAAAAACCGGGAAACCTGGAGTCTGGATCTGGAACAGCTGCTGTCAATGGGGTTTCTGAACATGGAAGCCGGGAGCCGGAAGCAGGGGTATGATTATGAAGATTATCTGAGAATTCTGCTTCTTCTCCAGGACAGGAGACAGAAAAACTTCCGCATTATGGATATTATTGAATGGAATGTCCGTACGGTTCAGCCGGATTTTGAAACCAGGGCCTGTGTACACCGGATGTCAATTGAAACCCGGGTCCGGCAGAAACATCTTTTCCTTTTTCAGGAAGAATACTGTACAACCGTCACTGCTGAAAAATCGTATTAAGGAGGTGGATCCCGGTGCCCTTTTTACAGGGAGTAAATTTACATTTAAAAAACTGTCAGAAAATTGTCTTTGTATTATGTGCCTCTATGAAATTCACTAAGTCTCTCCAAGTACCTGGTAATTTCCCCCTGGATAACAGGAATAATCCCGTAAAAAGGGTACTGGGATCCGCCTCCGGTGAAAAGAATGGATGTGAGGCCAGTCTCACTGTGGAAGCTTCGGTCTGTCTGCCGCTGTTTCTGATGATGGTATGGGCATTGCTGCAGCCGCTTTTCTGGCTGGACCGTCAGCGGCAGGCACAGACAGTGACGGAAAGATTCTGTGAAGAACTCAGTCAGCACGAATATATGGCAAGGCTTGCAGCAGAGGGAGCAGAGCTCCCTCAGAATTCAGAAGAGACAGAAACAGAAGGAATGGAGGAGTACAGAGAGCTGCTCTCCGGCATGGACTGGATTTCCGGAATTAAAAATACTGCGCTGGGTGTATTGCTGCAGGGACGTCTGAAGCGGGTTCTCGGACAGACAGAGGGACTTCGGATCAGAGACATACATACACCTGACGAAGAAGGAAATATTCGCATTGAGACAGAGTACAGGGAACGGATCCCGTTTTTCCCTGCAGCGGGGGGATATACAGTCATGAGAACGGCCGCAGTCCGGAGAAGCTGGATCGGGATCGACGGAAAACTGCAGAGTGCCGGAGAAAGAAGCACAGAAACTGAGGAAGACGGGACTGTGGTATTTACCGGAGCAGGCATGGGAAGATATCATCTGTACCGGGACTGCCATTATCTTTCCAATGCGTACCGGATGGTCGGGATAGGGGAGATGAAAACCATGAGAAATGCATTTGGGGAGCGCTATCAGCCCTGTGCCAGATGCTGCAGAGGGAAAACGGGCCCCATGGTCTGCATCACGCCGGGGGGAGAGCATTATCATTCCGGAATGTCCTGCAGTGCCATGAATGCCTATATCCGGGAAGTTCCTCTGGAGGAAGCGGAACATCTTGGATGCTGTTCCTACTGCAGCAGGAGAAAGGAGAACGGAAAGTAATGGTGTTTCTGGTGTTCCTTCTTCTGGGTGTCTGGCAGGATATCCGGTCGCGGACAGTCAGTATCCGGTATCTGATATTTTTTGGGATCATCGGCCTGATATCAGGCTTACGGACCGGACCGGAACCGACGGAGGTTTTCATGTCCGCACTGCCCGGGGCAGCTTTGCTGCTGGCGGGAAAGGCTGCGGATGGACAGATAGGAGAGGGAGACGGATGGTTTTTTGTAGTTTCAGGTTTATACTTAGGTCCTGTGAAAAACTGGATTTTTCTGCTGACAGGTCTGACTTTGTGCGGAATTGCAGGCCTTTTCTGGATCGTACGGACCGGGAACGGAAACAAATCAGAAAGAAACAGGCGAATTCCGTTCCTTCCGTTTCTGGTTCCTGCCGGTCTCTGGATGACATTGCTCTGAGGGAAAAGCCGGGGGCTCTGACAGCCGGATTTACGGTGGAGGCCGCGTTCATTATGGGAATTCTCTTATGGACGATGGGATTTGTGATCAGGACGGCATATATCATTCACGATCAGGTAACCGGGGCCATGATTCTTCAGGAAGCGGTGGAAAAAGCAAGAAACGGAAAGGAAGAAAGCGAAAGAAACACAGCCTGTCAGGAAGAAGCAGTGCGGCAGGGGAATCCGCGGCTGTGGCTGGGAAATTACCTGGTCCATATGGGAGGAACTGCAGGGACGGCATGCGGAGCCGCTGAGGCAGGAGACTGGTTCCTTCAGATAGAAATGAAAAGAAATCGCCCGGACACCTTTCTGAGGATCATTCAGGCACTTATGGAAAAGAGAGGCGGGGCCGATGAAGATCAAAGCGGAATACCGGAGAGAGATGAGCCGCAATTATCTGATCATCCGGAGAAATGAGGATGAAAAGGACGGGTATGCAGAAAAAATGCTTTCGGAAAATCAGATACCGGGGCTCCTTCCGTTTCATATGAAACAGGTAGACGGTCAGGCATGGTTCTGCTATGACATTACATCCAGGCAGCCGCTGGAACGTCTTCTGGAGTACAGGAACATGAACGGAGAAGAAATCCGCAGAATGATATCTGACATCCTGTATACCGTAAATCAGATGGAGAAGTTTCTGCTGGATGAAAGCTGCCTGTATCTGACGCCGGCATTTATTTATGCGGAACCTGATTCCTTCCGGTGTTTTTTATGTCCCATTCCGGGAAGCAGACAGGATTTCTGCGGAGACTTCCGAAATCTGTCCAGATATATGCTGGATCATGTCAGTCACCTGGATACACAGGCAGTCGTTCTGACTTTCGGAATTTTCCGGGAAAGCAGCAAGGACAGTTTCAGCCTGGAATCCATGGAAAGACTGATCCGGCAGACGGGGCAGCCGGATGCTGAGAAAGAGAAAGAAGACCGCTGGGAACCATCTGTGTACGGCACGGAAAGCCCGGAAGCAGTTTTCCGGGGATTTCTTTCCGGCACAGGAAGGGAAAAGCATATGGAACAGCACCGGGCAGAGGCTGCGCCCGGCGCAGATCGTCTGGCGTCAGAAAGATCGGGAACCGTATCCGGAGAACGGAAAGATACGTCCGGGCCCGGAAAAAGAGGAATCCCGGATGGGTATATCAAAAAGAAGGATGAAAAGCGCAGCGAATCCGGAGTACCGGAAAGACTGGCAAAAGGAGGGCCGCTGAAATGGACCACGGCTTTGCTGGGAACTGCGGCGGCCGTTCTTGCTGCAGGTTTTGCCGCCTCCGGTTATATCCGGCCTGCGGCTTTCTCTCCGAACCATTTGCTTCTGGCAGCGGCAGCTCTGGCATTACTGGGAATCACTGTCTGGACCGTGAGAGATAAATGGATCGCTTTTTCAGAGTACAGGCATGCCGGCAGACCATCATCAGAGAGGGAAAAAGAACAGAAAGCGTGGGAAGTAAGGTTCAGGGAACTGGATGGAGAGGAGAGCGGAGAGTATCTGCCGGATGCGGGAACGCTGTGTTCAGGGGAAAAGGCGGTGAAGCCGTCTGCGAGATTACGGGACACAGAAAGAGCCAGGCCCCCGGCCGGGACATTCTTCGGGCTGGCAGAGCCGGATCCGGCTGATGAAGACGGAGAAACAGATGAACTTCAGACGGTTCTCCTGTATGACGGAGCTGCGGAAGAAGAGCAGGGAAGGCTGGTGCCCGTAAAAGGAGGAGAAGAGATAAAAATCGGATATTTCCCGTTTATTATAGGGAAAAGCAGCAGCCTGACAGATTACTGTCTGGAAAGTCCCGGCGTCAGCAGGCTGCATCTGCGGCTGGACCAGACGGAAAAAGGATACACGGCTACCGATCTGAATTCTACCAATGGAACCAGAATTGATGGGAAAAAGCTGGAAGCCAATGAAACGTGTGAGCTGTCCAAAGGAGCCCTGGTTGAAATTGCAGGTCTGCAGTTTTATTTTTTGTAGAATAAAATAAATATACAGAGAATAAATTCTGACAAAATGTGAAAATCATGTATTCTGACAGTTCATTGATAAGCTCGGAAAAATATGGTATACTTGTCCTAATACCATAAAGGGGCTGAAGATCATGGACAACAGATCCGGCAGAAGGGCCTGGGTAAACGGGATGCTGATGGCAGTCAATGTGCTGTATTTTCTGTATCTGGAAATTACGGGCTCCACAGACGATGTGTTTTTTATGTATACCAGAGGAGCGCTGATGGCACCGGCGGTCCTGGAAGGACATGAATATTACCGGTTGCTGACAGCGGTGTTCATGCATTTCGGAATCGAGCACATCATCAATAACATGCTGGTTTTGTTTGTTATCGGCGGTTATCTGGAACGGGCATTGGGACACGTAAAATACCTGGTATTTTATCTTTGCTGCGGAGTGGGTTCCAACTGGATTTCCCTGTATTTCAGGGATCCGGAAGTACTGACTGTGTCTGCAGGGGCCTCCGGAGCCATATTCGGTGTGGTGGGAGGACTGCTGTATGCAGTGGCGGTCAACAGAGGAAAACTGGATGATCTGAGCGGAAAACAGCTGATCATTATGCTTGTCTGCTCCCTGTATCTTGGATTTACCAGCAGCGGTGTCGACAACACGGCTCATATTTCAGGTCTTGTTCTGGGAATGCTGCTGGGATTCCTGTTATATCGAAGGCCCCGGAAGAAAAAGGAGAATGGAGTGATTGACTATGAAAGATGATAACTGTATATTCTGTAAAATTGCCAATGGAGAGATACCGTCTTCCACTATTTATGAGGATGAGGACTTCCGGGTGATCCTGGATCTGGGACCGGCACAGAGGGGACATGCATTGATTCTTCCCAAAGAACATTACAGGGATGTCTGTGAACTGGATGAAAAAATTGCAGCCAAAGTTCTTCCGCTGGGCGCAAGAATCGGGTCTGCAATGAAAAAATCTCTGGGATGTGCCGGCTTCAATCTGGTACAGAATAATGGAGAAGCGGCAGGACAGACGGTTTTCCACTTTCATGTCCATGTGATTCCGCGCTATGAAGGCGGCCCCAAAATCGTGACCTGGACTCCGGGAGAGGAGAAACCGGAAATTCTTGCTGAAACTGCTGAAAAAATCAAGAGTGTTTTATAGTTTCAATGTACAGAGGAGAAAATATGCCGCGGGAGAAAGATGAACAGCTGCGGGTACTGGTCGAAAAATATGCAAAGATATGTATGAAGATTGCCTATGACAACGGCGTTCCCTATGATGACGTTGAAGACGTGGTCATGGAAGTGTTCTGGGTGTATTACAGGTCCAAATATTTTGGAGAGCTGGATGAACTGGGAGCAAAGAGAATGCTGGCCTGTATGGTGAAACGGAGAAGTGTGGACTTTTTCAGGAGAAACAGTCATTACAGCAAGGTAAGTCTGGAAGAAGGAATTCTTGAAGCGGGTGCAGGAACGGGAGGCGAGTCCGGGGATCCGGTGGAAAAGGTCCTTCAGGACGAGACGTTCCGGATGATCCGCGAATGCATTGAAGGAATGAGAGCCATCTGGAGAGAACCGGCGCTGATGTATTTTGTAGAAGGGTATGAGGAACCGGAAATCGCGGACGCCCTTGGAATTTCGGGAGCGGCCTGCCGCTCCCGTATCTCCAGAGCCAGAAAACATCTGAAAGAAAGACTGGGTCATTTATGGAATCAGGACTGATCTGAGGTAAGTTCTGTGATGAGATTCATGATGGTATCCACCGCATTATTCAGATGACTCTGTTCCATTTTTTCAATGAATTGCCGTCTGTTCTCATAGGTGCTTTCAACAGCATCCATAAGGGACTGATCGTTAAGGGATTCTTCTTCCAGCACCGTGGAAAATCCCTGGCGGGCGAATGAATTGGCATTCAGGATCTGATCGCCGCGGCTTGCGGCGGCGGAAAGAGGAATTAAAATGTTGGGTTTCCTCAGGGCCAGAATTTCGCAGATGGAGTTTGCACCGGCCCGGGAAATTACAAGATCAGCAGCAGCAAACAGATGCTTCAGCGGAGCATCTACATATTCATACTGAACGTAGCCGGCAGTCCCGATGAGATTCTCGTCCAGGTTGCCTTTTCCGCAGATATGGATGACCTGGAATCGGGCCAGAAGTCCGGGGAGGATCTGACGGACTGCCTGATTTACCTTTACGGAACCAAGGCTGCCTCCGATCACAAGAAGGACTGGCTTGTCAGGAGACAGGTTTGCATACTGCAGACCTGCCAGACGGTCGCCTTTCAGAAGCTCTGCCCGGATGGGTGAGCCGGTCAGGACAGCTTTATCTTCTGGAAGACAGCTGAGGGTTTCCGGAAAGTTGCAGCACACCCGTTTTGCAGAGGGAATACATATTTTATTGGCGAGTCCGGGTGTCATATCGGACTCATGGATAATGACAGGCACTTTATAATGGCTGGCAGCCAGTACCACAGGGACTGCCACAAAGCCGCCTTTGGAAAAGACAATATCCGGCTTATATTTTCTGATGAGCCGGCGGGCTTCATGATATCCTTTCAGAACCCGGAGAGGGTCTGTAAAATTTTTCAAATCAAAATAACGGCGCAGTTTGCCGGAGGAGATTCCATCATAGGGAATTCCCGCATTTTCAATCAGTTTTCGTTCGATCCCGTTGTAGGACCCGATATACCGGATGTCATATCCGGCATCCCTGAGAGAAGGAAGAAGGGCCAGATTCGGAGTTACGTGTCCGGCAGTTCCGCCGCCGGTGAGAATGATGGTTTTCATAAAATTGCCTCCAAAAATGATTTACCTGATGCGCTGGTTAATTTAATAGTAACGGTTGTAAATGAATTGTCAACCCCAAACCCAAAAAAGCAGGAGGGGGAAACGGTGATTTGCCATGGCAGATGAAAACAGAAAAGAGGACCAGGATCTTGGGAAAATTTTTGAAGAGTCATTTGGTTTTTCAGAACAGGAGATTCTGGCAGATATAGAAAAGGCAGAGACATCTGAAGATTTCCCGGATTTTGACGGGGCAGAAGAACGGATTTTCCGTAAACTTATGGAGCGGAAAGCCGGGGAAGAGAAAAAGAAAAGTCCCAGGCCGGTGCGCCTGAAGAAGAAAAAGGCTGCTCTTGTGGCAGCCCTTGTTGCCGTGTTTGTGCTGATGCTGGGAATTACGGCCATTGGAGGAAAGAATTATTTCTTTAGAATATATAATGATCAAAGGGGAGTAGTGCTGAATAATGATAAGGTGATTTCGCAATCTGATGAGTTAGAAGAAGCATATATCAAAGCTCAAGAGGAAATTGGGGCCGACATTTTAAAATTAGGATATATCCCGGAAGATATGATATTTGATAAAATGACTTTACATCAAAATAGAGTGTCTTTTAAGTTTAAAAAGGATGATAAGACAATTTATTTTATTCAGGAATATGGAGAATCAAGTACTTCTATTAATATTGAGTCTGACCGAAATGAAGCTGAAAATGCTATATATAATAAATGGATTGGATGTGATATACAATTTAGAATAGAAGAATTGGAAGAGCAGGAAGGATTATCTGCTAATTTTGTTATAGAAGATGCTAGTTACTATTTGGTGGGAAAGATTGAACCAGAAGAACTTAGAAAAATCATAAGGAATTTAAATTTTTACTAAAAATCAGACACAGATCAACATTTCCTGCGATTATGTATATAGGAGGTGTTGAATATGAAACGATTGATTGTTGTAACCGTAGTTTTATCTTTATTAATGTCAAATGTAGTGCTTGCTAGTCCATTTCTCAAGACTGATAGAAGGGGAATGTTTGAAGAAAGCATTCTTTTGGATGAAAATGAGACATCATCTATGGGAGTCTCTACTCCAAATACAAGAGGAGAGTACTTTTCAACAGGAATTTTGAAACTTACAAACCAGGGAAATGGGGATATTTATATTCTCATTGAAACTTTGGCGTATCAGAATGTGGATGCTATCTATCACACTGTTTTTTTGGATCAGTGGGATGGAAATCGGTGGGTACAGATCGACTCTTGGGAGCTAGGAGTTACTAAGGATGAGGTAGAGGGGGGAGAACTGTCAGATGCCTCGGACTCGCTTACATTATCAGGGTATGAGACAAATAAATATTACCGAGCAAGAGGGCTCCATATAGTTCAATATAATGGAATTTCCGAAGGCTGTTCCACCCAGACCGAAGGTGTTCTGATTACTAATCACTGACGATATATAACCAGGCCTGTTATATATAAATCCAATGGGAGAGGGGCTGGTCTATGGAGCAGACATGCAGGAAGGAAATTTCTGAAAGAAAATAAAAAAGCATTGACAGAATAAAGAAAAACCGGAGCCGCCTGTCTCAGTACCGCTTTCATACTGAGCAGGTGGCTCCGGACATTTTAAGGGATGAGGGTGTTCCTGAAAATCAGGAAAGCCCGTTTTCTTTTTTATATAATTTGATGGCTTTTGCCAGCTGGTCCGGGCAGGAAGTGCTGCGGGCACCACAGCGGATTCCGTCGATACGGCGAACGACTTCATCAATATCCATGCCTTCCAGAAGCTTGGCAAGCCCCTGTGTATTGCCGGAGCAGCCACCTTTGAAATGTACATTTACGCATTTATGGTCCACAACATCAAATTCAATCTCACGGGCACAGACGCCTTCTGTCTTATAAACCATTTCTTTTCCTCCTGTTCTGTTCCAGTCTTTTATTGCTGAACAATATTATATTCACTGCATTATACATATTATGACCGGAATTTGTCAAGCGGCTGCGGCCAGCGATAGAGAAAAGCAATGGAGCGGATTGATTTTGCGGCAGGATTCCTATATAATGACAGAAGATTCCGGTCTGGCACAGGAGAACGGACAGACCAGGATATGGGCAGAAGAAAAGGCCGGCTCTTCAGAAGGGCGGCTGCGGTGAAAATGTAAGGAGAAAAACTATGCTTGGTATTATCGGTGCGATGGAAAATGAAATGGAGCAGCTGTGCAGGATGATGCCGGAAGTGGAGATCAGGACCATTGCCGGAATGAAATTTCACAAAGGCATGATCAACGGCAAAGAAGTGGTGGTGGTGCGCTCCGGCATTGGAAAGGTCAATGCGGGAATCTGCAGTCAGATTCTTGTGGATCACTATCATGTGGAAGGAATTCTGAATACCGGAATTGCCGGTTCTCTGAATGACGAAATCAATATCGGAGATATTGTTCTTTCTGTGGATGCGGTTCAGCATGATGTGGAGGCATCTGCGTTTGGATATGAACCTGGTCATATTCCCCAGATGGATACCAGAGAATTCAAGGCAGACGAACGGCTTCTGAAGACAGGCATGGAATGCTGTCAGGAAGCGAACCCGGATATCCGGACTTTTGCAGGCCGCATTGTCAGCGGAGATCAGTTTATCGGAGACAGAAACAAGAAAGCCTGGCTGAGAGATACATTTCACGGTGACTGCACGGAAATGGAAGGCGCAGCCATTGCGCAGGCGGCCTATCTGAACCAGGTTCCGTTTCTGATTATCCGTGCAATTTCCGACAAGGCAGACGACAGTGTTCAGATGGATTATAAGACCTTTGAGGCTGCTGCCATTGAGCACGCAGTGCGCCTAGTATCGGCAATGCTTTCCAGAATGTGACATTCTGCGGCGGAGTACGGCAGGGAAATCAGGAAAAATACAGAAAAGCATGGCGGAAAACAGTCCGGCATGCGTCAGAGGGCTCCGGAGAATTCCGGGGCCCTCTGCTGCTTTCCGGGGGGCTTCAGCCTCTTTCTCAGGTACCTGAGGATCGAATCTGCCCGGTATTTGACGAACGATTTTTGGCTCCGGCGGCTTCTCAAAAAAGTTCGAGGTGGTTATAATGGAAACCATCATCTGGAACAATCTGGAGAAGAAAGGGGAGCTTAGTATGCTACAATTTTTACAGACAGGAAAGGTGCTGTATGTACTTGCAGCAATCTGCGCACTGGGAGTATTCAGCAAACTGGTGACAAGCAGCCTCTACAAAAGATTGATTAAAGAAACCGGAAACATGGCGCTGACAAAAAACAAAAATCTGAAAACGCTGAAGCAGAAAACGGAAAATGTGTTCCTTATCAATCATGGGATCCGGAACACGGCAGCGTACATAGAAAAACAGATCTACGGATTCCGCTTTATGAAAATGTCTCTGGACGGATGGGACAACCTTTCCATGCAGGCCATGATTCTCTGTTTTCTGACCGGCGGAGCGGCGGCGTTTGCCTCCTACTGGTATCGGTGTGATTCTTATTATATTGCACTTTACGGAGCAATGGGGATACTGACAGGATTATTCATGGTATTTGTGGATAACGGAGCCAATGTGGCATCCAAACGTCAGCAGCTTGCGGATTGTCTGGTCGATTATGTGGAAAACTCTCCGCATTTTTATAAAAATGTGGATAAGGCAGGAGAAAATGAGACGGGAGAGAAGCGGGAAAAGATTTCTCCACTGGGAGTGTCAAAACCCAGAGTCCGGGAAATCCTCAGAGGGGACAAGCGCGGTGAAAAAGATGTGGAAGAGGCTGCCGCCGCAAAAGAAGAACTTTCCGGCAGCAGCGTGAAAAACGGGAAAGAGGACCGGACCGGACGCATTCAGAATGAAAAGGAAAACACCGGAGATGACGGCGGCAGAAACGGGAAAAACCAGCAGGACAGGCAGAATCACAGGTTTTCCGTGATTTCCAGAAAAAAAGAAAGCCGGTCGGGAACTCCGGAGCCGGAACCGGAAACGGTTTCCGAAAAGAGCGATGAGCTGGAACAGAGCATCCGGTATCTGCAGGAAAGCCTGGAACAGATTGCTGCCAGCCGTTCCTCTGACCGGGAAGAACTTCTGAAGACACAGAACAGGGCAGCACAGGAGCATCCCAAAAAGACGCTGCATCCGGAGGAACTGAAGCTGCTTGGTGAAATCCTGCAGGAGTATTTCTCCTGATCCTGCAGGATAGAAAAAATTTTCCCCGGCATTGTAAAGTCCGTCTGCGGATGCTATAATGTTTTCGATGGAAAGCCATAGATGAAAAGGAGAAAATACGATGAATAAAGAATTGGTATTTGATTATTCCAAGGCCGCCGGTTTTATCCGTCCGGAAGAAATTGAAAATATGAAGAACACCGTATTGGGTGCCAAAGAAGTTCTGACAGGAAAAACAGGTGCGGGAAACGATTTCCTCGGCTGGATTGATCTTCCGGTCGATTATGATAAGGAGGAATTTGCGCGGATCAAAAAAGCAGCAGCGAAAATCCAGGCGGATTCGGATGTGCTTCTTGTGATCGGAATCGGCGGTTCCTACCTGGGAGCACGGGCTGCCATTGAGTTTTTGTCTCACAGCTTTTATAACATGCTTCCAAAAACCAGGAGAAAAACTCCGGAAATTTATTTTGTGGGAAACAGCATCAGCAGCAAGTACATGAATGATCTGAAAGACGTTCTGGAAGGAAAGGATTTTTCCATTAACATTATTTCCAAGTCCGGTACGACCACAGAGCCGGCCATTGCGTTCCGTGTCTTCAAGGAAATGCTGATCAGCAAATATGGAAGAGAAGAAGCCAATAAGAGAATCTATGCCACCACAGACAAGGCCAGAGGAGCTCTGAAAAACCTGGCCAATGAGGAAGGATACGAATCCTTTGTGGTGCCGGATGATGTGGGCGGCCGTTTTTCCGTACTGACAGCCGTGGGTCTTCTTCCCATTGCAGTAAGCGGTGCGGACATCGACCAGCTGATGGAGGGGGCCGCATACGGCAGAAAAACTGCTCTGGAAACAGAGTATGAAAAAAATCCGGCACTTCTGTATGCCGCAGTCCGCAACATCCTGCTGAGAAAGGGAAAACAGGTTGAAATTGTGGCAAATTATGAGCCGGGCCTTCACTATGTGGCTGAGTGGTGGAAACAGCTGTACGGAGAAAGTGAAGGAAAAGATCAGAAGGGAATTTTCCCGGCTGCAGTGGATCTGACGACAGATCTGCATTCCATGGGACAGTTCATTCAGGACGGTGCGCGTATCATGTTTGAGACAGTTCTCAATGTAGAAGAGTCTCCGGCGGAAATCATTCTGCAGGAGGAGGAAGTGGATACGGACGGCATGAATTACCTGGCAGGAAAGACCGTGGACTTTGTCAACAAGAGCGCCATGAACGGAACGGTTCTGGCTCATACGGACGGAAATGTGCCCAATCTGATGGTGAAGATTCCGGCACAGGATGCATTCAGCCTGGGACAGCTGTTCTACTTCTTTGAATTTGCCTGCGGAATCAGCGGATACCTTCTGGGAGTCAATCCCTTTAACCAGCCGGGTGTAGAGAGCTATAAGAAAAACATGTTTGCGCTGCTGGGAAAACCGGGATATGAAGAAGCAAGAGAAGCGCTTTTAAAGAGACTGTAATTGAGATCGGAACAGGTACGGTTTACAGACCGTGCCTGTTTTTTATTATACAGGAAACTTTGCTTCCTGTATAATAAAATGCCCCATGCGGATTGCACTGCGGCGGAAAAGAAAATTTCAGACATAAAGACCCCGCAGGCGAAAAAACGAAAATGCAGGTGAAGCAGGACGGTATGGCCGGCACGGAGAGCAGGGCAGGAAGACAGAGGATTACTCCTCCAGCACCTGGATCTCCAGAAAATCAAAGTCAATGGATTCAATAAAATTGTCCCTGGTAAAACGGGTTTTGCTGCGGAGCTGAAAGTCGCGGATATTGGGATCCAGCCATATGGGACGGCTGAGATCAAATTCATGGCAGATTTCATCCAGTGTCTGAAATACCATGGATGTCCGGGACATGGAGTAATCGCTGCAGCAGGCTACGGTGTCCCGGAGCAGGTGATTGTCCTGCCAGATCTTTCCCCACATGCGAAACATAGGAATCCTCCTTTCCGGAAATAATGCCTACAGGCGGATGCGCCTGTGAAACCGCCGCGGAATATCCGTGCGGATGCCATACATTATATCATAAACAGAGACTGCAGAAAAGCAGGACTGTTTTTAAAAATCGGCCCTTGTGTGAGCAGGAAAACTGTAGTAATCTTATGTTAGAGATCTTATGGAGAACGGGCAACAATTACCGGGGAGGACAAAAGATGGCACAGTCGATTACAGATTATGCTTCCTTTTTTGCCGGTGCAAAGAAGGCAGTCAGGGAGCAGGCTGAACTTGCAAAACATACAGAAGAACTGGAAGAGCAGGAAAAAAAGCAGGAACGCGTTCTTCAGGCCAGACAGAGGGCAGTGGCGGACGCCATATCGGAAACGGCGAAGCAGAGGACAAAGGAAATTTCGGAAAGTTATGATGCGGAGACGGAAAAGGCCAGAGACAGGCTGAGAAAAGTCCGCGTGAAACGGGAAAAAGCCAAAAACCAGGGAATCCGGGAACGGATTGAAGAAGACACTGCCAGCCTGGTACGGGAAAACCGGGAAATGGAAGAACAGCTGAAAACACTGCTTCGTGCCGGCCATGTACCGGCATACTGCAGAAGCAGATTTTACTACGCCATGTATTTTACAAAAGGAATCCGGGAAGCCGGAGTCTTTCTGCTTACGGTGCTGATCTGCTTTCTGGCGGTTCCATGCGGAATCTTTTTCCTGATTCCGGATGGAAAACCTGTGCTTCTTGCGCTGATCTGCCTGGCAGTGGTTCTGGTATTCGGGGGGCTGTATGTGGCAGTGGGGAACCGGACCAAAATGAGGCATGGAGATGTGCTGAAAGAAGGACGGGAGATCCGGAACCGGATCCGAGCCAACGAAAAGAAAATCCGGATCATTGCCCGGACCATCCGGAAGGACAAAAATGAAGCCGGATATAATCTGGAAAAATTTGATGATGAAATTGCCCAGCTGGAACAGGATATATCCCAGATTGCCAGCAAGAAAAAAGAAGCACTGAATACATTTGAAACCGTAACAAGGTCCATCATCTCCGATGAGATCATGGCGAACAACAAGGCGGAACTGGAAAAAATGGGGCAGGATCTGGAGAATGTTGTCAGAGAACTGAAAGAGACCCGGGACAGAATGAAGGAGAATGCACTGGAGATTACGGACCGGTATGAAGTATATCTGGGAAAGGAATTCATGACAGAGGAACGTCTGGCCTCACTGGAGCAGATCATCCGGAACAGAAAGGCGGCCAATCTCAGCGAAGCCATTGCAGTTTACCGGAAAAACGGAGGAGCCGGACAGGAAGCCGGAGGATATATCCAGGCGGAAACCGCCGGGAATCAGGGAGAATCCGGGAAAAAAGCCTGACCTTGCCGGATACCCGGAAACAGGATATGCAGAAGAATCCCATGTGACGGAGAAAAACAGGATCGGAGCCATAGGAAAAGGAAGGAACCACCTTCCGCATTTCCCGGCTTCCGGTCCTGTTTCTGCATAAAAACTGCTCTGTATGCCTATAATAGCGTATAGAAATTACAGATAAACGGAGGCGGAGGATGAAATTCTGGGAAAGAACATCCGGCTTATATAAGAAGGAAATTTATTATTATGACACGAAACCGGATTTTGAAACCGAGAAGTTTGCGGGCCGTCTCCTTCTTCTGATTCTTGAGGAAATGAAAGCCAGAAAAAAATCGGAAGTGATCTTTCTGTGTATCGGGACAGACCGTTCCACCGGGGACAGCCTGGGACCTTTGATCGGATATAAACTGAAGGAGCGGAAACTGAAAAATGCCCATGTTCTGGGAACACTGGATGATCCTGTCCATGCCATGAATCTGGATGCCTGCATCATGGCGCTGAAGGACCGGTTTCCGGATGCCCTGGTGGTGGCGGTGGACGCCTCCGTGGGCAATGCGGAGCATGTGGGCTATGTGACTCTGGGAAGAGGACCGCTGAAGCCGGGACTTGGAGTCAGAAAGGAACTGGAAGCGGTAGGGGATCTTTTTATTACCGGAATTGTGGGAAGCTGCAGAAACGGAGATCCGCTGATGCTTCAGAGCATACGTCTTTCCGTGGTCATGCGCCTGGCTGACTGCATCAGCCGCAGCATCTGTCTGGGCATGAATCTGATCGGCAGCCGGACCGGAAGTTTTTCCTGACCTGAATGGAATCCTGGCCGGACCATGTCGAAAACTTCTCCTGAAACCTGCCTCTGTTTTGACAGGTTTTGCGGCAGCGCCATGCTATACTGCTTGCTGAATGGAAAGCGAAGAAATATAGCGAGGTGAAAGCATGGGAGAATTATATAACCCGTTTCCAAAACTGCCAAAGAATATCCGTCAGATCGGAGAAGGAGATACCGTAGTCAGGCTGTATGTGGAGGATTATGTAAATACCTATCTGAAGCGGCTCTATCCAACAGGGAAACAGACTCTGCGTGCAGGAGTGCTGCTGGGAAGCATGGAGCAGCATGACGGGACACCATATATTTTTGTGGATGGAGCTCTGGAAATGGAGGATCTGGAGACCGACGGAGAAAAACTGATTTTTTCAGAAAGTTCCTGGAAAAAGGCATATCAGGGAATCGAAGAATCCTTTCCCAAGAGAACCATACAGGGATGGTTTCTCTGCGCAGGTCCGGGCAGTCAGCTGAGTCCGCTGAATTACTGGAAGCAGCATAATCAGTTTTTTGCCGGAAAGAATCAGATCATGTATCTGAACCAGGGACTGGACGGAGAAGAATCCATTTACATAACATCCGAAGACGGGTTTTACCGGCTCAGGGGCCATTACATATATTATGAAAGAAACCAGATGATGCAGGACTACATGATCACCAGAAAAGACGTGCGCAGGATTGAGTCCGGATCTCATGAACATGTGATAAAGGATTTCCGGCAGAGAATGGTGAGCCGCAGAGAGCAGGCGGACATGCATCAGAGTACGGCCAATGCGCTGGGGATGCTGTGCGGGGTTCTTTCCGTGGCAGTGCTGGCAGGCGGAGTGGTGCTGTTCAACAATTATAACAAGATGCAGAAAATGGAAAGCGTGATTGCATCGGTTCTTCCGGCCGGTGTGTCGGACTGGGACGAGTATCAGAAACAGAAAGCCCAGGAGCCGGACTTTGTCATTGAGGAAATGCCGGGGGAGGTGTACCCCACGGAAACCATGACAGGAGAAAACGGAGAGACAGCTGTCCCGGAAACAGCTTCCGGAGAGCCCGCTGAGGGAGAAACGGCAGCAGGAGAATCCGGAGCCGGAGGTGAGCAGGTGCAGGCGGCAGCGGAAGACGAAGTAGAGGAAGCGGTCCCCGGAAGCAGTGCCTGGGACAGCACGGCAGGACCGTCTTCAGGAGAAGGGGACAGCGGAGTTTCAGGGAACCATATGACCGGAGAACAGGAATCTTCGAATCTGGTGGGAATGGGAAAGACCATGGGCCAGGGAGATGAAGGAGACGGGGAAAGCGCCGCCGAACCGGTTCCGGCCATGGATTATGAGGCGGCAGAAGCCAACGGATACACGGTCTATGAGGTGGGAGAAGGAGAGACGCTTTACGGAATCTGCTGGAGTGTCTACGGAAATCTCAGCCATCTTTCCGAAATCTGCAGCCTCAATGGTCTGTCCGATGAAAACAGAATCCTGGCCGGACAGAAGCTGATTCTGCCGTAAAAAGCCGAGGAAAAGAAAAATAATATAATGCGAATCTCCCGGAAATGGTGTATACTAAACATATATCGGCATTTTCCGGGAGATTTTATTATGGGTGATATGCGTTTTATGAACAGGGAAAATAAAAAAAGACAGCTGCGGAATAACATCGTTCAGCTCCCGAATTCCTATCGAGGACAGCCGGAGGATGACGAGGAAGACAGCGAAGAAGTGGTGCGGAAGGTCCATGTCAAAAGAAGAAACCGCCGCCTGCTTATTATTTTTCTTACGGCGGCGTTTCTGGCGGCCCTGGGATACTGCTGGTACCGTTATCAGAGCGAATACCAGTATACAGATTATGAAGTATCATGGGAAAAAGCCATGCGGTATACAGAGACAGCGGACAGCCAGGAAAGCGGCGGGGAGGAAGGAACAGAAGAATCCGCTGAGGGAGACAGCACTGCCAGAGTGGCGGAAAGCAGTTTTGTCAGCTACGAGATTTTCGGCGACAATATGATAAAGTACACCAAAGACGGTGCGTCCTACATAGATGCCAGCGGAAAGACGGTCTGGACTCAGGGATATGAGATGAAGACTCCTGTGATCAGCACCAACGGCGATTACGCGGTCATTGCCGACCAGCAGGGAAATGATCTCTATATCTTCAATAAAGAAGGGACTACGGGAATCGCCAAGACACAGCTTCCCATTACCAAGGCGGCGGTTTCCGGACGCGGTGTTGCGGCAGCCATCGTGGAAGACAGCACAGCCGCATATGTCATGTATTATAAAAAAGACGGCAGCGACCTTCAGATCAGCATAAAAATGCTGCTTCAGGGTGACGGGTATCCCATTGATCTGGCCCTGTCTCCGGACGGAAAGCAGATTGCAATGTCCGTCATGTATCTGAAAAACGGGGCACTGAAAAATAAAGTGGTGTTTTATGATTTCTCCGAGATCGGAAAGAATCTGGATAACCGTTTTATCGGAGGATTTGAGGACGAATTTGAGGACAAGATGGTGGGAAGAATCCGCTATCTGAATGAAAATACAGTCTGCGCTTTTTCGGATAAGGGGATGACATTCATTTCCGTAAAGGATGTGATTCCGGATCCCCAGGTGACGACCGTGACCGTGGAAGAAGAAATTGAGAGCATCTGCTATTCTTCCGAATATGCCGCGGTCATTGTGGACAGCCCTTCGGGGAACCCGTATCGTCTGGACGTCTATAAAACAGACGGTACTCTGGTCAGCAGTACGGAGTTCGATTATCCGTACAGCGGCGTTGAAATTGACGGAAATCTTGTTATCCTGTATAATGATGAATCATGCAGAGTCTACAGCGTTTCCGGGAATGAAAAATTTGAGGGACAGTTCGATTTTCCGGTTTCCTGCGTAAGGAAAGGGAAGAATCATATGAATTCCCTGATTGTGGCCGGAAGTGAAGTCATGAAGGAAATAAAATTAAAATAAGAACCTGCTGACTAATGAAAATGCGTTATAAATGGGAGGCGCAAGTATGAAAGACATCGACACACGATCCATTAATTCCATCAGAATTCTGTCTGCAGATGCGATCCAGAAGGCCAATTCCGGTCATCCGGGACTGCCGCTGGGCTGCGCGCCGGCGGCATACGAACTCTGGAGTCATCACATGAACCATAATCCGGCCAATCCCGGCTGGGAAAACCGTGACCGGTTCATCCTGTCAGGCGGACATGGTTCCATGCTGCTGTATTCACTCCTGCATCTGTTCGGATACGGACTGACAAAAGAAGACCTGATGAATTTCAGACAGGTGGGATCCCTGACTCCCGGTCATCCGGAGTATGGACATACAACAGGCGTGGAGGCCACCACGGGTCCGCTGGGAGCCGGCATGGGAATGGCCGTGGGAATGGCTCTGGCAGAAAAGCACCTGGCAGCTGTGTTCAACAAGGAAAATTATCCGGTGGTGGATCATTTTACCTATGTTCTGGGCGGCGACGGCTGTATGATGGAAGGAATCTCTTCAGAGGCATTCTCTCTTGCCGGTACTCTGGGACTGGGAAAACTGATCGTACTGTATGATTCCAACCGGATTTCCATTGAGGGAAGTACGGATATTGCATTCCGCGAAAACGTGGAAGAAAGAATGCGTGCATTCGGCTTCCAGACCATTACGGTAGAGGACGGAACCAATATCGACGCCATCGGCATGGCCATTGAGGCAGCGAAAGCAGATACATCCCGGCCTTCCTTCATTACCATCAGAACAGAGATCGGCTACGGCTGTCCCGCAAAACAGGGAAAAGCCAGTGCCCATGGGGAACCGCTGGGAGAAGAAAATGTAAAGGCAATGAGGGAGAATCTGGGATGGCCCTACGAAGAGCCGTTCTTTGTTCCCGAGGATGTATATAGACATTTCTCTGCGCTTGCGGAGGAGAAAGCAGAGACGGAAGCAGCATGGAATGTGATGTTTGCCGCATACTGCGAAGAATATCCGGAGATGGAGGCACTCTGGGATACTTACCACAGAAAACCGGACGGAGAAGCCCTGCTGGCGGATGAGAGCCTCTGGCTGCCCAAGGAAAAGGCAGAAGCCACCAGATCCCTGTCAGGAAAGATGATCAACCTCCTGAAAGACCGCCTTCCCAATATGATCGGCGGTTCCGCGGATCTGGCACCTTCCAACAAGACGGAGATGAAGGGAGCCGGCGACTTTTCGGCAGAAAATCCCTCCGGAAGGAATCTTCATTTCGGAGTCCGTGAACTGGCCATGGCCGCCATCGGCAACGGTATCATGCTGCACGGCGGACTGAGGGCATACGTGGCCACGTTCTTTGTGTTCAGCGATTATGTAAAACCCATGGCAAGACTGTCGGCACTGATGGGAACACCTCTTGTGTATGTACTGACTCATGACAGCATCGGCGTCGGTGAAGACGGACCGACCCATGAGCCCATCGAACAGCTGGCCATGCTGCGGGCCATGCCCAATTTCCATGTATTCCGGCCATGTGATGCGGCTGAGACATCTGCTGCATGGCTCAGTGCGGTGACATCCGAAAAGACACCTACGGCACTGGTTCTGTCCAGACAGAATCTTGCGCCTGTGGAAGGAAGCGGAAAAGGAGCCCTGAAGGGCGGATATATTATTGATGACTGCGAGGGCATGCCGGAAGTGATCCTCATGGCCAGCGGTTCCGAAGTGGAACTGGCGGTGAAGGCCAAGGCCGTGCTGGCGGAAGAGGGACGCAAAGTAAGAGTGGTCTCCATGCCCTGTATGGATATTTTTGAAGAGCAGACAGAAGAGTATAAAGAGTCTGTGCTCCCGAAAGCTGTGAGAAAGAGAGTTGCTATTGAAGCACTGTCAGACTTCGGCTGGGGCAGATATGTGGGACTGGACGGCGCCTGCGTGGCAATGAAAGGATTCGGCGCCAGCGGACCGGCCGCAAAACTGTTTGAAAAGTTCGGATTCACCGTGGAGAACGTGGTGAAGACCGTAAAAGAACTGTAAGGAAAAGAAAGGACAGGACAGGAACATGAACCGGAAATACGTCGGAATCGATATTGGCGGAACGTCTGTGAAGACAGGGCTTTTTGAGGCGGACGGAACTCTCCTGGAAAAATGGGAAGTGCCCACGCGAAAGGAAGAAGGAGGAAAATACATTCTGGAGGATGTTGCAGCTTCCATAAAAAGCCGGCTTGCCGGACGGGGGCTGTCTCTGAAGGACGTTGCCGGGGCCGGAATGGGCCTTCCGGGGCCGGTTCTTCCTGACGGCTATGTGGAGGTCTGCGTCAATCTCGGATGGAAGGCCATGAATCCCCAGGAGATTCTCAGCGGGCTTCTGGACGGAATCCCTGTAAAGAGCGGCAATGATGCCAATGTGGCTGCGCTGGGAGAAATGTGGCAGGGCGGCGGCCGCGGTTACCATGACCTTGTGATGGTGACCCTGGGTACCGGAGTCGGCGGCGGCATCATCCTGAATCAGAAGATTCTCACAGGAAATCAGGGCGTGGGCGGAGAAATCGGACATATCCATGTAAGAGATGAGGAAACGGAACACTGCAACTGCGGCGGCACCGGGTGTCTGGAGCAGGTGGCTTCTGCCACGGGTATTGCCAGAGAGGCACGCCGGATCCTGAAAAGAAGCAGCAGGCCGTCGGCGCTGAGGGGCAGAGAGGAAACCCTGACAGCCAAGGATGTACTGGACGCAGCCAAGGCCGGAGATGAGCTTGCACTGGAGACCGTGGATACGGCATGCCGGTATCTGGGACTGGTGCTTGCCCAGATTTCCATGGTACTGGACCCGCAGATTTATGTAATCGGCGGCGGAGTTTCCAGAGCCGGAACATTTCTGACAGACAGGATCCAGAGATATCATGACCAGCTGACACCGCTGGCCAGGAAAAAGGCCAGGGTCGTACTTGCGGAACTGGGAAATGATGCCGGGATCTACGGAGCGGCCCGAATGATCCTGGAATAAACAGGAAAGGACTGTGCCGGAGACGCAGAGATCTCCGGCACAGTCCTTCGTGGCATAAAAAGAATATAAGACAGATGGAAGGATACGGGGCGAAGCCGGAACACACATACGGAAATCCGGCCCCTGACATGAGGAGACCCCGGTCATGACAACCGGGGTAATTATGAAAATCTATGTGCAATTTGTCTAATTCATGAAAAGAAATCTCTTCTTTTCTATACAAACAGTATAAAAAACACTTATGAACAAAATATGAATATATTGTAAACAGATTGTGAACCATTGCAGTGTGCATATTGAGGAAGGAGAATGTTATGACGAATCAGGAGAAGCAGAATACGCTGGTCATCGGCCACCGGAATCCGGATACGGACTCCATCTGTTCTGCCATCTGTTATTCAAGGCTGAAGCATCAGCTGACCGGGCGGGAATATGAACCATGCCGCGCCGGAAACGTAAACTCGGAAACCCAGTTTGTTCTGGATTATTTTGATGTTCCGGCGCCCCGGCTGATCGAATCCGTAAAGACCCAGGTGAAGGATATTGAATTCCGCCATACCAAAGGCGTGGACCGTGGCATATCCCTGAAACGCGCGTGGAGCCAGATGCAGGATGCCAATGTGGTGACTCTGCCCTGTGTGACAGAGGAGGGAGTGCTGGAGGGAGTGATCACCATCGGTGATATCACCAAATCCTACATGAATCTTTATGACAGCAGCATTATTTCCAAGGCACATACCAGATATTCAAACATTCTGGATACGCTGGAAGGCACCATTGTGATCGGAGATCCGGATGCGTATTTTGACAGGGGAAAGGTGCTGATTGCAGCCGCCAATCCGGACCTTATGGAGAACTATATTGAAAAGAATGACCTGGTAATTCTGGGAAACCGCTATGAGTCCCAGCTGTGCGCCATTGAAATGGAAGCCGGATGCATCATCGTCTGCGAAGGGGCAGGCGTTTCCCTGACCATACGGAAACTGGCCCAGGAACGGGGCTGTACCGTCATCACCACACCCTATGACACATATACCACGGCCAGGCTCATCAACCAGTCCATGCCGGTCAGCTACTTCATGACCACGGAAAATATCATTGCTTTTTCCGAGGAAGATTATCTGGATGACATCAGAGACATCATGGCCAGCAAGCGGCACAGGGATTTCCCGATTCTGGACAGCGACGGGAAATATCTGGGCATGATCTCCAGACGGAATCTTCTTGGTGCCAAGGGAAAAAGGATTATTCTGGTGGATCACAACGAAAAGACACAGGCTGTGGACGGCATGGAGAGTGCGGATATTCAGGAAATCATCGACCATCACCGTCTGGGCACCGTGGAGACTATGTCTCCCGTTTTCTTCCGCAATCAGCCGTTGGGCTGCACAGCCACCATCATTTATCAGATTTATCAGGAAAACGGAATGAAAATTGACCGGCAGACAGCTGGCCTCCTCTGCAGTGCCATTATCTCCGATACTCTGCTGTTCCGTTCGCCCACCTGCACGTCCGTGGACAAAAGAGCGGCGCTGGAACTGGCAGAACTGGCCGGAATCGACGCGGAGGAGTACGCCAAAAAGATGTTTGCCGCAGGAAGCAATCTGAAAGGCAAGTCGGATCAGGATATTTTCTATCAGGACTTCAAGCGTTTTACTGTGGGAAATGCCGTATTCGGCATCGGTCAGATCACATCTCTGAACGCGGAGGAACTGGAGGAACTGAAGCCAAGAATGATGGCGTACGCCGAAAAAGCGCGGGAACATCATGATGTGGATATGATGTTTTTCATGCTGACCAATATTCTGACGGAATCCACGGATCTGATCTGTGTGGGGCAGGGCGCGGAACAGCTGGTATCCAGCGCCTTCCATGTAAGCGAAGACGAAGAAGACACCGAGCCTGAAAAACCGGACGGTATTGTGAACCTGCCGGGGGTGGTTTCCAGAAAGAAGCAGCTGGCACCCATGATCATGATGGCGCTGCAGCAGTAAAAATCCGGCGAAGGAGATACAGAAATGGAAGGCATCAGAAAGAAGAACAACAACCGGCAGGAAAAGAAAAAGATTCACAGAAAAACGGAATTCAGGCCGGGAAATATGCTGTACCCTGTGCCGGCAGTGATGGTCTCCGCGGCAGACAAAGAGGGAAATTCCAATATCCTGACCATTGCCTGGGCCGGTACGGTCTGCTCGGACCCGCCCATGGTCTCCATCAGTGTGAGACCGGAGCGGTATTCCCATCACATGATAACGGAAACCGGGGAATTTGTAATCAACCTGACCACGGAAAAACTGGCATGGGCCACGGATTTCTGCGGGGTCCGGTCCGGACGGGACACGGATAAGTGGAAAGCGGCGGGGCTGACGCCGGAAAAGGCCCGGAAGGTTGCGGTACCCCTGATTGCCGAAAGTCCGGTGAACCTGGAATGCCGGGTGGTGAAAACGGAACACCTGGGAACCCATGACATGTTTCTGGCCGAGATTGTGGCTGTAGATGTGGATGAGGCCTATATGGACGAAAAGGGCACCTTCCACCTTTCTGCCGCCGGACCGCTGGCGTATTCCCACGGGCGTTATTACGGCCTGGGGGCCTGTCTTGGAACGTTCGGATACAGCGTGAAAAAAGCAAAGGCCGGAACCGGAGGAAAAAAGACAGCCGGCAGGCAGAAAAAACAGTAAAGGACAGCAGTATGGGAAAAGAAAAGAGCAATATTGTCCTGATCGGCATGCCGGGATCAGGAAAGAGTACAGTGGGAGTCCTTCTGGCCAAGAGACTGGGCTACTCTTTTGTGGATGTGGATCTGGTGATTCAGGAGAAGGAAGGAAAACTTCTGAAGGAAATCATCGAGGAACAGGGAGAAGACGGGTTCCTGGAGGTGGAGGAAAGAGTCAACGCGGAACTGGAAGTGACCCGTACGGTCATAGCTCCGGGCGGCAGCGTTATTTACGGCCGGAAGGCCATGGAACACCTGAAATCCATCGGAACCGTGGTATATCTGAAGATAAACTGTGAGGAACTGACCAGACGCCTGGGAAACCTGAAGGACCGGGGTGTGGTCCTGAGAGAGGGAATGACCTTAAAAGATCTGCTGGAAGAACGGATTCCCTATTATGAACGGTATGCGGACGTGACTCTGGACGAAACCGGCATGGAATCCGGAGATGTGGTGGATAAGCTGCGCGCATACTTTGAAGGAAGATAGGAAATTACGGGAAACAGCAGCAATACGGAAGACAGAAAACGCGGCTGTGGGACGCGGACTGTCTGCATGGAGGATAAAAAGGCCCTGACGCTTTTCAGCATCAGAGCCTTTTTTATGTATCCCATACGGATCCGGGATCCTGTAAAAACATTATTTGCAGTAATCCAGAGTAATGGTGCCGTCTTCGTTGTAGATAACAGCGTCATGATCCATGGCAAGCTTATCGATGGCAGCCAGGTATTCTTCCTTGGAGCTGAACTGCGGATGGGCTTCGGCAATGACTTTCTTCGCAGCAGCGGCATCATCACAGAGCAGAAGATCTGCGGTGACGGCAAGGCACTGAGCGGGCATCAGGCATGCCAGTTTCTTGTCTGCAATATAGTAGTCGCAGCCGTGACCGGTTCCGATGGCGCCGCTGGCATGGGGATGAATTGCGGGCATGATTGCGGAAACATCACCCATATCGGTGCTGCCTGTTCCCCAGCTGCCGTTGTCAATGACCGTATCAGGTCCTGCCACTGCCTCCATGGCTTCCGTCACGATGGCGGCCAGGTTTCTGTCGTTGTTTAACGGGAAGTATCCCGGATAGTCATCCAGTTCCACGTTGCAGCCCATGGATGCGGCTGCGCCGGCCAGAGCCTGGTTGACCTTTTTGTTATATGCATAGATGCTGTCAAAAGAAGCACCGCGGACATAGCTTTCCATTTTTGCCGTTTCCGGAATGGCATTGACAGCCATGCCGGCCTGGGTAATGATGGGATGGAAGCGGATATGTTCATTGTCGATAAAGGTTTCCCTGAGGGCGTTCACCGCATTGAGACCGCAGGAAGCCGCGTACAGGGCATTCTTTCCGTTTTCCGGAGAACCGCCGGCGTGAGCGGAAACACCCTTGAAGGTAATGTTCTTGGTGATGCAGCCGTTGCTGCCTTTTCCTATGGAAAGGGCCTTGCCTTCAGGCAGGTTGCCGGAATGGATCATCATGGCAATGTCAACTCCGTCAAAGAATCCTCTGGCAATAAATTCGGTCTTTCCTCCGAAGTAACGGATGATTCCTTTTTTGCGGAGTTCCTTGCGGTAACCGAGTTCGATCAGCTCTTCAGCCGGAACGGATATGAATCGGATGGATCCGCACATGCCGTCCAGGGCGCCCGGCTCCTTCATGGCAGCAGCTACGCCGAGGAGAGTCGCACACTGGGCGTTGTGGCCGCAGGCATGAACCGCGGAGGTTTCCGGATCTGCATCAGGATGGTTGCCGACAATCAGGGAATCCAGTTCTCCCAGGATTGCCACTTTGGGACCGGGTCTTCCGGTATCGAGATCCGCATAAAATCCGGGGATGTTGCCTGCCTTCACCAGAGTGTAACCCAGTTTTTCAAACTGCTGTTCCATATAGGCGGAGGTATTCCATTCCCGGTAACCTGTTTCCGGATGCTTCCAGATATAGTCAGCGGTCTCATAGATCAGTGCCTCGTGTTTTGCCGTCATGGCCATTAACTGTTCTGCTCTTGTCATTCCATGTAACCCCTTTCATGAATGTTTTTTCCACATCCGATTATAGCACAATCCTGGCCGGGTAGAAAGATTTATGTTAGAAAATAAACGAAAGTGGCAGGGTACGGAGTCCTATAAAAGGCCTGTTTTACGGCCGATCCGGAGGATGCTGCGTCCCAGGGGCATTTCCCCGAGCTCGTCTTCTCCGACGGCATGGAGTTTCAGAATCAGAATTCCGTAAATGCAGGCGGCAGCAGGTACCGCCGCGCAGAGACAGAGCGCATTGGACGGCAGAACCGAGTGGAGTCCGCGGTACATGGCAGCCGCTGCGGCGGCCATCAGTACGGAGCAGAAAAGGGGAAGCAGGAATGTGGTCCTGACTTCCTGGCGGTAACTGAGGGCTTTTCCGATGGAGATCCAGTTGAGGATACAGACCACAAGGGCAAAGGTCACATTGCCGATGACCAGTCCGTAAACGCCCCAGTTGAGCTTTTCCAGCATGAACCAGACCAGGACTGCATGAATGGCCAGGGAAATGGCGGAATGCGTCACGGATTTCCGCATCAGGTCAATGCCCTGAAGCACAGCATTGGTCACCGTGGACAGAGAGAAGAAAATCACGGAGGAAGAACCCAGCATCAGAAGGTCTCTTGTCAGCTCTCTGCTGTCGCCGAAAACCAGCTTCATAAGGGGAGATGCCAGAGCAAACATGCCCAGGGCGCAGGGGATGGCCAGAAGCATGTTGAACTTGATGGTGATATAGATTTTATGCGCCACTTCCCGGGGACGTCCTGCAACCCGGGAAATCACAATGCTGGGGATCATGGACGCGCCAAGGGATGAAGCAATGGCAACGGGCACATTGGTGAGAAGACGGTACTTGCCGCCGTAGATGCCCAGCAGGGAAAGGCGTTCTTTTTCTGTAAAGCCCTTGCCGTCCATAATGAGGCCGAACAGAGAGTTATCCACGGAACCGCTCAGCTGATATACAAACTGGCTGAGGATAATGGGCGTAAACGTCAGAAGGAGGAGTTTCATGATTTCGCCTCCGGAAGAGACGGGGTCTCCGCTTTCTGTTTCCGGGGATCCTTCATGGCCTTTTCTGCTGCGTATCATGAAAAAGGCCAGCACAAGAAAGGCAGCCAGAGCGCCTGCCAGGGTGCCCAGAGTGCCGCCTGCGGCCCCGTAGGAAACAGGATTTTCACGGTCTGCGAACCGCTGAAGGAAATCATAGGAGGCCCAGATGCTGATGAGGGCATGCACCGCCTGCTCCACAATCTGGGAGATGGAGGTGGGAATCATGTTTCCGTGTCCCTGGAAGAAGCCGCGGAATACGCCCATTACGGCAAAAACCAGAATGGTGGGAGCCATGACTCTCAGAGGAAGGGCGCTGCCGGGGCTCTTGAATACGGAAGAAGCAATGAGATCGGCACCGGCAAGCAGCAGGACAGTCATGAGGCCGCCGGTGAAAACGCCAAGGGCAATTCCGCAGCGGAAGACTTTCCGGGAATCTCCGGGACGGTGCTCCTCTTCCTTCTGGGCAATGAGTTTGGAAACAGCCAGAGGAAGGCTGTAGGATGACAGAATCAGACCGATGTTGTAGATCTCATAAGCGGTATTGTAATAGCCGATGCCTTCGTCTCCCAGAATCCGGGTCATGGGAATCTTGTAGAGGAGTCCGATCAGGCGGACAATAAGTCCCGCAGCCGCCAGTATGGTACCCTGCATCAGAAAATCAGACTGGAAATTCTTTTTCTTTTGTGACATTATGGCTTTTCCTCCTGAAAAAGGCTGCATGCCGGAGCATGCAGAAACTGGTCTTATTTTACTATATATTTCAGGTTTGGTATATAATGAATTTTTATTCTGGGAAAATATGCCGTCAGGAAAGGCAAACAGACGGATAAAATCGTGCAAAATATTCAAAAAATGCTTTGACTATTTAAATCAATATAGTAAAATAATTTTATATGTCAGAGCCGGCGAACGGCTGCCGGCTGAGAGGAAAGGAAGGAACAAAATGGAAACACAGATGATTCGTTCAATAGTAAGTGAGTGGGAAGAGAAACTTAAGGATATCCGGCACTACCTCCATGAAAATCCGGAGCTTTCGTTTGAAGAGTATGAGACCGCGGAATATATACGGAAACAGTTAAAGGATATGGGACTCCGTATTCTGGATGGATTTGAAGGAACAAGTACGGTGGCTGTTCTGGAAGGGAATGAGCCGGGACCCTGTGTGGCATTCCGGGCGGATATTGACGCTCTGCCGGTTCAGGAGGAGAATGATCTGCCCTACAAATCCAGAAAACCCGGAGTTATGCATGCCTGCGGCCATGATACCCATACGGCATGCCTGCTCTGTCTGGCGGATATTTTCTCCAGCCACAGAGAACTGGTAAAAGGAAAAATCAAGTTTATTTTCCAGGCCGCTGAAGAAAAACTGCCCGGAGGAGCCCTGGGACTCTGCGAGGCAGGCGTTATGGATGATGTGGACATGATCTTCGGATTTCACTGCACGTCCGCCTATCCGGTGGGAACCATCACGGTATCCCCGGGAGCGGATTCTGCGGCCATCGGAATTTACGAGGTCAAGGTAAAAGGATACGGCGGACACGGAAGTGCTCCCCATAAGGCAAAGAACCCGGTGCCCGTGGCATGCATGGTGGGTTCTGCCCTTAACCAGATTCTGGCGGAAAAGAAGGACCCGGCATCCTGCGGCGTCTTTACGGTGGCTTATATGAACGGAGGCCGCTACCCCAACATCATAACGGATGAAGTGACTCTGGGCGGCAACATCAGAACGCTGGACAACGATCTGATTCTTCAGATTTTTGATCAGGTGCGGAACATCAGCAAAGGCATCTGTGAAGGAATGGGATGCTGCTGTGAAGTGTCCACCAGCATCGGATATCAGGCCACCATCAACGTGGAAAAATATGTGGATGTCATCAAGGAAGCGGTGAAAGAACTGGGATATGTTCATGAAGACAAGCCGGTATCTTTCGGCGGCGAAGATTTCAGCTACTATCTGCTGAAAAAGCCGGGAGCATATTTCCATGTGGGAATGGCGGATCCGGAAAATCCGGTGACATTTTCTCCCCATCACAACGGCTGCTTCCAGCTGGATGAGCGCGGACTCAGAGTTGCGCTGGAGATGGAACTGGCCACCTATCTGAAAGCGCTGGAAATGATTCGGTGAGAAGGAAAAATTTCCGCTTTTTCTCTCGGGGATTTTCATGTATAATGAAAGGTGGACATAAAACAAAACAGATATTTTTTGGAGGAAAGGAATCAAAGCTGTATGGCCAGAGGGCGAACATTGACCAGAAAACAGAAATTCGGGATTCTGTCCCTGATACCGGTTTATTTTATCATTATGGGACTGCTGCTGCAGCCTGTCGGTGAGATCATTCCCGGACTTATATCCATTATCCGGGAGCCGGATTTCCTGATCACGGACTACATGATCATAGGCGGCAGAGGGGCGGCACTGGTAAATGCCGGGCTTCTGGGGCTTGTGGCACTGGGAATTCCCTATTTTCTGGATATGGAAATGGACGGACATACCATCACGTCCTGCTGTCTGATGTTCGGCTTCTCGCTGTTCGGAAAGAACCTGATGAATATCTGGACAATTCTTCTGGGTATCTATCTGTACGCCAGATATCACAAAATGCCGTTATCAAAATATGTGTATATCGGCCTGTACGGAACCAGCCTTTCCCCCATCATCACCCAGATCATGTACATTGCGGATCTGGCTCTGCCCGGGAGGCTGCTTCTGTGCTGCTTTACCGGTCTGGCCATCGGCTTTGTGCTTCCGCCCCTGTCTACCCATGTGCATTACGCTCATAAAGGATATTCTCTTTACAATGTGGGATTTGCGTCAGGGATCATTGCCACGGTGATTGTTTCCCTGCTGAAATCCTTCGGCGTGACAACAGAATCCCGGCTGATCTGGTCCACGGGGAACAACCAGCTGTTTTTTATGATTCTTGGGGGCCTTTTTACGGCCATGGCCCTGGCTGCACTCTGGTGGGGCGGAAAGGAAGTCCTGGATGCCTATCAGCGGATTCTTGCAACGGATGGAATCGGAGGTACGGATTATCTCCGGGATGGAGGAGGAGCCGCCACTATTTTCAACATGGCCATCAACGGCCTGTTTGCCACCTTTTTCGTGATCATGGTGGGCGGCGACCTGAACGGTCCCACCATCGGTGGAATTTTCACCATCGTGGGATTCAGTTCCACGGGAAAACACCTGCGCAACATTGCTCCCATTATGCTGGGAGTCTGCATCGGCAGCCTTACCAAAGACTGGAACATCAATGATCCGTCGCCCATGCTGGCCCTTCTGTTTTCCACCACACTGGCGCCGGTGGCAGGCCGGTTCGGAATTCTGATGGGACTCCTGGCAGGCTATCTGCATTCTTCCGTGGCACTTAACGTGGGAATCCTGTACGGAGGCATGAATCTTTACAACAACGGATTTGCCGGCGGTATTGTGGCGATTTTCATGGTTCCGGTGATTCAGTCTGTCATGGACAGAAGAGCCCGTGCAAAAGAGGAACTTTCTCTGTAATCCGGCCTGTTTTTGACGGATGCATTTAAAAAAAAACAAAAAAGCAGTTGACAAATTCAGAATTTTGATTAAAATACAGAATTAATTCAACATTCAAATGTGATGAACAGGACAGGACTTTCCGACAGAAGCCGTTTTCAGAGAGCTCCCGGCTGGTGCGAGGGAGCAGCGCGGAGGAAAGCCATCACCTGCCAGCAGTCCGGGTGAAACCCACAGCAGTAGTCCGGACCGGAAGCCCACCGTTAAAGGGGCATGCATTTTACCCGGCGCCGGATTCGGAATAAGCGCAGAGGCCGGGGGATGCAGCAGAGGGGCCGGGCTGCGCCGGCAAAAGAAGTGGTAACGCGGAGACAATCGGGTCTTCGTCTTCTTGCAGAAGGATCTGCGGGGGGACGGAGACCTTTTTAATTGCGGCATGGGCTTTGCTGCATTGAATCGAAAAAGTGTTCCCGGAAAGGGGAGCACCACAGGATTCTGGCAGCGTCCACGCTTTGTCAGGATATCAAAGCGCTGAATCACTTTGGAAAAGGCCTGCGGATGTTCTTCAGATTTGTTTGAAAAAACATATAAAGGAGCAGATGTTATGAATACACTGGTAATCGTTCTGATTGCAGCTGTATGCCTGTTTGCGGGATACAGTCTGTACGGCCGCTGGCTGGCCAATACATGGGGAATCGATCCGGCGGCAAAGACGCCGGCCTGTACACATGAAGACGGACAGGATTATGTCCCCACAGAAGGATGGATTGTTTTTTCCCATCAGTTCTCTTCCATTGCGGGTGCCGGCCCTGTGACAGGAGCCATTCAGGCCGCAGCGTTCGGCTGGCTTCCGGTTTTCCTCTGGATTATTGTGGGCGGTATTTTCTTCGGTGCTGTCACAGACTTCGGTGCACTTTACGCCAGCGTAAAGAACGAAGGAAAATCCATGGGTCTGCTGATTGAGAAGTACATAGGGAAAACAGGCAGAAAACTGTTCCTGCTGTTCTGCTGGCTGTTTACGCTTCTTGTAATCGCAGCGTTTGCCGACATGGTGGCAGGCACGTTCAACGCCTACACGGCAGTGGACGGCGAGACTGTGCTGGCAGAAGCTGCCAGAGTCAACGGCGCGGCAGGTTCCATTTCCATTCTGTTTATTGTACTGGCCATGGTGTTCGGCCTGATTCAGAAGAAGTTCGGTCTGAAAGGCTGGAAAGAAGCTGCAGTCGGCCTGGTCTGCACGCTGGCAGCTCTGGCAGCCGGTATGGCATACCCGCTGATCGGAGGAAAGGATGCATGGATCGGATTTACCTTTGCCTATATCTTCCTGGCATCCGTGCTTCCCATGTGGCTTCTGAAACAGCCCCGTGACTATATGACCACATTTATGTTTGCAGGAATGATCATCGGAGCAGTGGCAGGAATTCTGGTGGCACATCCGTCCATGAACCTTCCGGCATTTACCGGTTTCCACAATCAGGGACTGGGTGATCTGTTCCCCATTCTGTTTGTGACTGTGGCCTGCGGTGCCGTATCCGGTTTCCACAGCCTGGTTTCCTCCGGTACCTCTTCCAAGACGGTTGCCAATGAAAAAGATATGCTGAAAGTCGGATACGGAGCCATGGTTCTCGAAAGTCTTCTGGCCGTACTGGCCCTGTGCATTGCAGGAGCGGCAGCGGCAGCAGACGGAACCGCAGCAGTGGGAACTCCGTTCCAGATCTTCTCAGGCGGTGTCGCCGGCCTTCTGGAAATGTTCGGAATTCCGGTCTATGTGGCTCAGTGCTTTATGACCATGTGTGTATCCGCGCTGGCTCTTACCAGTCTGGATGCAGTGGCAAGAATCGGAAGGATGTCTTTCCAGGAACTGTTCAGTGTGGATGACATGGAGCATGCGGAAGGCTGGAGAAAGGTTCTCTGCAATAAATATTTCTCCACAATCATCACGCTGGCATTCGGATATATTCTTACCAGAATCGGTTACTCCAATATCTGGCCGCTGTTCGGCAGTGCAAACCAGCTTCTGAGTGCACTGGTACTGATTACACTCTGCGTATTCCTGAAGGTCACAGGAAGAGAGAACAGAACCTTATTCCCGCCGTTAATCATCATGCTCTGTGTTACATTCACCGCTCTGGTGGAAAGAACCATCGGACTGGTTCAGGCTTTCGGCGCAGGAACTGCTGTTTTCATGGTGGAAGGACTTCAGCTGATCATTGCGGTTCTCCTTATGATCCTCGGCGTGATCATCGTGGTAAATTCCGGAAAGGAACTGTTTCATAAGAAGAACGCATCCCGGGAAGATTCACGCCCGGCCAGAGCATAGGTGGAAAACAAAAAAGAGAGTTCCGTTATAAGACAGAGAAAAACTGTTATAATATAATAAGAAAAGACAGAAATGATATAAAATCAGAATACGGACATGCCGGGAGAACATGAGCTCTCTGCGGCAAAGAACAGAAGAAGCCGGAAATGTCCTGCAGAAGCAGGGGCATTTCCGGCTTTCCTTCTGCAGACAGAGGCTTTCTGTATTTTCCGGTTGCCCGGGCCAGGCAGATCCGGTATAATTTCTGTGAGAAACCGTCTGGTGCGGCTGCGCGGCGGCCGGTAAGACAGATTTGAAATCAGGAGGAACGATATGGATCCAATCAGACTGAGAGAAAATTTTTACTGGACCGGTATCCAGGATACAGAACTGCGGGTATTTGACATTATCATGTATACAGAATTCGGTACCACCTATAATTCCTATGTCCTGAAAACCGGAGGAAGAACCATTCTGTTTGAGACGGCAAAGGAAAAATTCTTTGACGAATATCTGGAGGAACTGAAGCAGATCATTGATGTGACGGCCATTGATTATCTGGTGGTGAGCCATACGGAACCGGACCATGCCGGCAGTGTGGAGCGGCTCCTGAAATACAGCCCCCAGATGAAGATTGTGGCCACAGCCTGCGCCGTCAGCTTCCTGAAGGAGATTGTAAACGGGGATTTTGTGAGCCTTGCGGTAAAGGACGGCCAGGAAATGAAGATCGGAAATCACACACTTCAGTTTTTCCTGGTGCCCAACCTTCACTGGCCGGATACCATGTATACCTTTATTCAGGAAGAACAGGTGCTGGTAACCTGCGATTCCTTCGGGTCCCATTACTGCCTGCCGGAAGTGGTCTCCACGGCAATCCGCAGTGAAGAGGATTACAGGAAAGCCCTGAAATATTATTTTGACTGTATCATAGGCCCGTTCAGACCGTTTATGCTGAAAGCCCTGAACCGCATTGAAGATCTGGATATCACGATGATCTGTACCGGACATGGCCCCGTACTTGTGGGCGACAGAATCCGGCAGGTGATGGGGCTGTACAGGGAATGGTCGGAGCCGCAGGCCCGCGGGGAGCGGAAAACCGTGGTGATCCCCTATGTGAGCGCTTACGGCTATACGGGAATGCTGGCTGAAAAGATTGCTGAAGGCGTCCGGGACAGCGGAGATGTGGATGTCCGCGTGTATGATATGGTAACGGCAGACAGAGCGGAAGTAAATGCGGAGATTCTGAAGGCAGACGGATTTCTGCTGGGTACTCCCACCATCGTGGGGGATGCCCTGCGTCCCATGTGGGAACTGACTCTGGACATGTTTCCGGCAACCCACGGAGGAAAACATGCCGGCGTGTTCGGAAGCTACGGATGGAGCGGAGAGGGCGTACCGAATCTGACGGAACGGCTGAAGCACCGGTATCTGAAGACGGAAGAAGGTTTCCGCGTCAGGTTCCGTCCGTCAGAAACGGATCTGACAGAAGCCTATGAATACGGCTATCGTTTTGGATGCAGAGTGCTGGAGAAAGAAGCCGTGATTCCCCATAAAAAAGGCGGAAAAAGCCTTGTGAAGTGCCTGGTGTGCGGAGAAATCTTTGACAGCTCCCTTGAGATATGCCCGGTATGCGGAGTGGGAAAAGAGAATTTCGTGCCGGTGGATGAGGAAGAAAGCGGAGTGATCCGTGATACACAGGAAAACTATGTGATCCTTGGCAACGGAGCAGCCGGATTCCAGGCGGCTAAAGCCATCCGGGAAAGGGACAGGACAGGAAAGATCGTGATGATATCGGAAGAACCGTATGCTTCCTATAACCGTCCCATGCTTACAAAGTCCATTGTGGCGGGACTGGAACCGGAGCAGATTGCCATGGCAGAACCATCCTGGTATGACGAAAACCATATTGTCCAGATGCTGGGAAAAAGGATTCAGTCTGTGGATACGGAAGCCAGAACAGTTCTTCTGGAAGACGGAGCCGGGATCCCCTATACGCGTCTGATCTATGCCCTCGGAAGTGAGTGCTTTATTCCGCCCATCAAAGGTGCGGATCTGCCCGGTGTGACGGCGATCCGGCGGCTGGATGACACCAGGAAAGTGGAAGTTCTGATGAAACAGGCAAAGCATGCCGTAGTCATCGGCGGCGGAGTTCTGGGACTGGAAGCCGCCTGGGAACTGAAAAAGGCCGGTCTTCAGGTGACGGTGCTGGAAGCAGCGCCGGTTCTTATGGGACGGCAGCTGGACCAGGGAGCCGCGGATCTTCTGAAAGAACTGGCTCTGAAACAGGGAATCCGGATTATTACCGGTGCCGCCATTGCAGAGATCGAGAACTCCGGAGAAAACAGCGGTGCAGCTTCCCGCGTGTGTGCCGTACGCCTGGAGTCAGGAGAGCGGTATCCGGCGGAGCTGGTGATTATTTCCGCCGGAGTCAGAGCAAACCTGGGTCTGGCTGCGTCCATGGGACTGAAAACAGGAAAAGGCGTAATCGTAAATTCCAGGATGGAAACGGGACTGGAAGGCGTGTATGCCTGCGGAGACTGTGCAGAATATCAGGGCATGAACTTCGGAATCTGGCCTCAGGCTGTGGAGGAAGGAAAAGTTGCGGGCGCCAATGCGGCGGGGGATTCCCTGGAATATGTGCCGGTTTCTCCTGCTCTGACGTTCCACGGAATGAATACGGCGCTGTTTTCCGCCGGCGATAACGGAAAGAATCCGGATCTTTTTTACAAGACTGTGGAATACCGGGATATGGGAAAGGGAAGATACCGTAAATATTTCTTCCTGAACAACCGTCTCTGCGGAGTGATTCTTCTTGGAGATCTGTCAGACATGGCAGCTGCGGTCAGGGCGCTGGAGGACCATGTCAGTGATCAGGAACTGGCGGCGCGCCTTAGCTGAAAATCGTATGAAAAGTGTCCGTCCTCCGGTCTGTCCGCATCCGCAGAAACGGAAAAAAGAACCGGATCGGAACAATGACACGGCCCTCTGAAGGGCAGCGGGGAAAACCGGCAGAATCTTACAGAATCTTTAATTTTTTTGTAAGAGACCCTACCGGTTTTCCTTATTTTATGGTACAATTTCCCTGTAATATTTTTTAAAATTCAGGGGGGAAAACTATGGCAAAAGAAATGGTAGCAATGCTTCTTGCCGGAGGCCAGGGGTCCAGGCTGTATGCATTGACTCAGAAGCTGGCCAAACCCGCAGTCCCTTTTGGAGGAAAGTACAGAATCATTGACTTTCCGCTGTCCAACTGCGTAAATTCCGGCATAGATACGGTGGGAATTCTGACTCAGTATCAGCCCATGGTACTGAATGAGTATATCGGAAACGGACAGCCCTGGGATCTGGACCGTCTTTACGGGGGAGTACATATTCTGCCGCCTTACCAGCAGGCCAGCGGTTCTGACTGGTATAAGGGGACAGCCAATGCCATCTATCAGAATATCTCGTTTATTGAGCGTTACAATCCTCAGTATGTGATCATCCTGTCCGGTGATCAGATCTGCAAGCAGGATTACAGTGATTTCCTGAAGTTTCACAAGGAAAAGGGAGCCGAGTTCAGTGTGGCGGTCATGGAGGTTCCGTGGGAGGAGGCATCCCGTTTCGGTCTGATGGTGGCGGATGCGGATGACAGAATCACGGAATTTCAGGAAAAACCCAAGAATCCCAAATCCAATCTGGCATCCATGGGAATTTATATTTTCAACTGGGATATTCTGAAAAAATATCTGATTGAGGATGAACAGGATCCCAGCTCTGAAAATGACTTCGGCAACAACATCATTCCCAACCTTCTGAAAGACGGCCGGAAGATGTATGCATACCATTTCAACGGATACTGGAAGGACGTGGGAACCATCTCTTCCCTCTGGGAAGCCAACATGGAAGTTCTGGATCCGGAACACAGCGGCATCAACCTGTTTGAGGACAACTGGAAAATATACAGCCGCAACAGCGGTATGACCGGTCATAAAATCGGAACCTGTGCGGAAGTGGAAAACAGCATGATCACCGACGGATGCCGGGTGGACGGAAAGGTCAGACATTCCATCCTGTTTGCCGGGGTAAAAGTAGAGAAAGGTGCCAGAGTTGAGGATGCAGTCGTCATGGGCGGAACGGTGATCCGGTCCGGAGCCGTGGTGGAACACTGCATTATTGCAGAAAACGTTGTGATCGGCGAAAATGCCGTGGTGGGCGCCATGCCTGCGGACGGGGTTCAGGGTGTTGCCACTGTCGGGTCCGGCGTGGAGATCGGCAGAAATGCGAAGATCGGCCCCAATGCCATGGTCAGAGAGAATGTAAAGGATGGTGAAGAACAATGGTAAGTTCCAATGCAGATGCTCTGGGCATCATTTTCCCAAACAGCTATGACAGCATGGTTCCCGATCTGGTGGGCGAACGGCTTATGGCCTCCATTCCTTTTGCCAGCCGTTACCGCATGGTGGATTTTATTCTGTCCAGCATGGCCAACTGCGGAATCGACAATATTTCCATCATCGTAAGGAAAAATTACCATTCTCTGATGGACCATCTGGGATCCGGACGTGAGTGGGATCTGGTGCGGAAAAACGGCGGTCTCAACATTGTTCCTCCGTTTGCCGAGAAAACCGTAAAGCTTTACAACGGGCGTGTGGAGGCACTGGCCAGCATTCTTCCGTTCCTCCGGGCGCAGAAAGAAAAATATGTGGTGATGTCTGATCCCAATATTGCGGTGAATTTTGATTTCAACGCCCTGATCGATGCCCATACGGCAAGCGGAGCGGATGTATCCATTGTCTACGCGGAGCAGGAACTGCCCAAGAGCATGGTGGAATCCCAGACTGTCACCGGTGATCTTTACTATACGCTGAAGATCAATGACGGACGGGTCACGAAAATCTACATCAATTCCAAGGAAAAAGGCGTACAGAATTTTTCCATGAATATTTATATTCTGGAACGGGAACTCCTCATTGACCTGATCAACACCGCATTTGTGCGGGGATATATGTATTTTGAACGTGATATTCTGGCCCCCCAGCTGGATAAACTGAATGTGCAGGCGTACAGATTTGATGGCTATATGGCCAGAATCAGCGATATGCGCAGCTATTTTGAGGAAAACATGAAGCTTCTGGATGACAGAAACCTGGATGCATTGTTCTCCGGAAATCCGGTTTATACAAAGATCCGTGACGATAACCCCACCAGATATATCGAAGGCGCAAAAGTGAAGAATATCATGGCCGCCGACGGATGCATTCTGGAAGGCGAAGTGGAAAATTCGGTGCTGTTCCGCGGTGTTAAAGTGGCAAAGGGCGCAAAGGTGAAAAACTGTGTCCTGATGCAGGGAACCGTGGTGGAAGAAGGTGCGAGCCTGGAATATATCATTACCGACAAGAATGTAAGGATCACGGCAGGAAAAGAAATGCGCGGAACGGATACATTCCCCGTATATGTCGCAAAGAACCAGACCGTATAGAAGATGTACGGCACCGCATGAATAAAACAGAAGAAGATGGGCTGAAGCCCGCAGAAAAAGCACGGACTGCTTTTTCTGCGGGCTTTTCTTCGTGAACGGGAAGGAAATACGGAACCGGAATCCCGTGCCTGAAAAAGGTATTTATGTTTCCTTTATACATAAATTTTACATAGTTTTTTTGAATTGGACTAAATTCCGGGCTGTGCTACAATGAAGGTTACGCTGAAGCTCAGACAGAAAAAAGAAATGGAAGAAAAAGCATTGAATCTGTTTATATCGGATCTGGACGGAACCCTGCTGGATTCCGGGGCGGTTGTTTCTCTGAGGAGCCGCCGTATTTTGAACAGGCTTCTGGACGCCGGCGTCCTGTTTACCGTGGCCTCGGCCAGAACACCGCTGTCGGCGGTGTCCATTCTGGAGGACCTTCATCTGCAGCTTCCGGTCATTCTGATGAACGGGGCCATGATCTATGATGTGGCGGGGAACCGGATTCTGGAGGCAGAAGGATTTTCTGAACAGGAAATCCGGAAACTGGCCGGTGCGGAAACTGCAGCCGGAGTGACCGGTGCTCTGATCACCGAGTCAGAAGGAAGACTTGAACTGAATCTTGGGGATGATGGAAACGGGCTTTCCCGGGAATGTTTCCGCATTGACGAAGTAAAGAAGAATCCGTCAGTGAAAGGCGTCCGCTTTGGACGCCCGGCAGCAGATCTTGGGAAGGAACGGGTGCTCTACGGACTGTATGCAGACCGGAAACCGGACCGTTTGAAAAAAATGGCGGAGTTTCTGTCGGCAGATTCAGCACTGACGCTGGATTTTTACAGGGACAGATATGATGACAGGCGCTGGTGTCTGGAGATCACCAGCGGACATATATCCAAGAAGCAAGGGGCCCTGTATCTGAAAAGGCAGTATCCCCAGGCGCGTCTGGTGGGATTCGGGGACGGGATCAATGACATTCCTCTCTGTGAAGCATGTGAGGAGTTTCATGCTGTGGCCGGTGCCTGCGCCGGACTGCTGGAAAAGGCGGATGGTGTGATAGGAAGCTGCCGGGAAGACGGAGTTGCCGCATATCTGGAGAAATGGTGGGAAAAACATGAAAAAGATTTTACTGGTGAGCCACTGCCTGCTGAACACGGCGGCAAAGGTCAGACGATTTAAGGAAAAAGAGGGAGCCGATGAGGAAAAGCTGAGAAAACAGGTGCTGAAAAAGGCTGTGGACGAAGAGATTCAGATTCTTCAGCTGCCCTGTCCGGAATTTGACATGTACGGAGCTTCCAGATGGGGGCATACATATGACCAGTTTGACAATGCCTTTTACCGGCAGAAATGCAGGGAACTGCTGGCACCGGTGATGCTGGAACTGAAGGAATATCAGGCCCATCCGGAGGAATTCTGCCTGGCGGGGGTTCTGGGAATTGACGGAAGTCCCAGCTGCGGCGTGAAATACACCTGCCGCGGCGGCTGGGGAGGAGAATTCGGAGGCCGTGATCTGGAACCCGTACTCCGGGATGTGCGCCGGACGGAGGGCCGTGGAGTTTTCATGGAAGTTCTTATGGAAATGCTGAGAGAAAACGGACTGGAGATTCCGGCAGAAGGACTTTTTGCGGGCGAACCGGAACGGGCACTGGACATGGTGGAAAACCGGAAGGAAAACGTATGGCCGAAATAGTATTTGAGAACGTATCCAAAACATTTGGGAATATCAGAGTAATAGAGAATCTGAATCTGACGGTCCGGGATGGGACTTTTACGGTGCTTCTGGGGCCGTCGGGGTGCGGAAAGACCACACTTCTGAGGATGATTGCGGGGATCGGTCCGGCTACAGAAGGGAAGATTTTCATGGACGGAGAAGACATTTCCCATGTTCCGCCGGGAAAAAGAAACGTGGCCATGGTATTTCAGAACTATGCCATCTACCCGACCATGTCAGTGAAGGAGAATATTGCATTCTGTCTGAAAAACAACCGTGTGCCGAAAGCGGAAAGGGAGGAACGCATCGCCCGTGTGGCACGGACCGTGGGACTGGAAGAATATCTGGACAGGAAGCCTGCCCAGCTTTCCGGAGGCCAGAGGCAGAGAGTGGCGCTGGCCAGGGCCATGGTAAAGGAACCGGCGGTTTTTCTGATGGATGAGCCGCTTTCCAATCTGGATGCCAAACTGCGCTCTGCCATGCGCAGCGAGCTGATTCAGCTGCACAGGCAGCTGAAAACCACATTTGTTTATGTCACCCATGATCAGGTGGAGTCCATGGCCATGGCGGATCATATTGTTCTGATGGATCAGGGGAAAATCATGCAGGAGGGGCCGCCGGAAACCATTTACCGGGAACCGGAAAATGTATTTACCGCCAGATTCATCGGAACGCCCCCAACCAATATTCTGGATACGGCAGGAGGGAGATACCGGATTGGCTTCCGGCCGGAGAATGTGCAGATGGCCGGAGACTCCGGAAAGGGATACGGGCAGGCGGTTTCCGGCGAAAACGGGGACTTTGCCTATCAAAGGAACGGGAAGATCCTCACCAGAGAAATGCTGGGATCCGAGGTGCTTTATAAGGTCGCTGTCCCCGAAGGGGATATTATGGTCAAAAGTCTCTGCTTTTCCCATAAAGAAGGGGAGACTGTGAGCGTCCGTGTCAGAATGGAACATCTGTACTTTTTCGATCCGTCCGGAATGAGGATCAGGGATCATATGGAGGATGTCCGGAAAGGACTGCAGCAACAGTGAAAAAACGAAAGAAAAGAGTATCGGAAAACAGGATACCGGGAACGAACGGACATGTCCCGTATCTGCTTGTGGGCCCTGCCATGGTGCTCCTTATGATATTTACATTTTATCCGCTGGTGAATCTGGTTTATCTTGGCTTTTTCGATTATAACCTGATGGGCAGAAAGGATTTCATCGGCCTGGAAAATTACAGGGTATTGTTTACGGTCAAGACGGATTTTCTGGAAGCACTGGAAAATACGCTGGTTTACACGGCTGCAGTGGTGTTTTTCAGCCTGCTTCTGGCTGTGCTGTTTGCCATGTGGCTGGAACGGGACAGCCGGATCAACCGGTTCCTTCAGAAAAGCATGTTTACGCCTTACCTTATTTCCATGGTATCCTGCGCCTATATCTGGTCCTGGATGTATGACAATGACAGCGGAATTCTGAACGCCATGCTGGCACTGTTTCATCTGCCCCTGTCCAGGTGGCTCAACGATTCCCACCTTGCGCTGTTCTGTGTAGCGGCGGTGGCGGTCTGGAAGAGTCTTGGGTATTACCTGATTATTGTAATCTCCTCAATCCGTACCATTCCTCCGGAAATCCTGGAGGCAGCGGAACTGGACAATACGCCTCCGGTGAGGAAATTTTTCAGGATTACCCTGCCCATGATCTCCCCCCAGCTGTTTTTTCTCCTGATCACCATCACCATCAGCTCGTTCAAGGTGTTTGATATCATTCAGGTGATGACTGACGGAGGTCCCGGAAATTCCACAGACGTACTTGTTACATATATTTACCGGTATGCGTTTGAAATGAACGCCAAAGTGGGATATGCCTCGGCGGCGGGCACCGTGCTGCTGGTGATTCTCATGTTTCTGACTTTCCTTTACTTCAGATTCCTGGGGCGGAAAGTATATTATCAGTAAGGGGGATACGCAATGAAGGGAAAGCGAAACGGTTATTACCGGGTCCGCAGGATATGCACCGGTGCGGTCTCTCTGATTTTCAAGGCTGCCATGGCAGTGTTTTTTCTGTTTCCGTTTTACTGGATGATCACCACGTCATTCAAGTCCTACGGAGAGTCCATTGTTTTTCCGCCGACGCTGTGGCCCGAAGATCCTTCCTGGGATGCGTTCCTGGATGTGGGAAGGCGGATCAACATTACATATTATCTGAAAAACTCCCTGGTGGTGTCCCTGGGAGTCGTGGCTCTTCAGGCCCTCATCAACATACCGGCAGCCTATGGGTTTGCAAGATTTGAGTTCCGGGGAAAGAAACTCATGTGGGTGCTGGTGATGCTGGCGTTCATGATTCCCACCCAGATCACCTTTGTCCCGGTGTATATCATGTTTTCCAGGGCGAAACTCCTGAAGACACTCTGGCCTCAGATCCTGCCGTTTGCGGCAAATGCCTACGGAATCTTTCTGATGCGCCAGTCATTCATGCAGGTGCCGGAGGAACTGACGGAGGCCGCCAGGATGGATAATGCGGGAGAACTGAAGATCATGACCAGGATCGTTCTGCCCATGTGCCGGTCCAGCATCATTACGGCAGAGATGTTCAGCTTTATCAGCACATGGAATTCCTATTTCTGGCCGCTGGTGATGACCAATTCCGATACGGTGCGGCCGCTGACCCTGGCCATGCAGAGACTGCAGGATGCCAATCAGGGGCTGGAATGGCCGGTTCTTATGGCCGCCAATACACTCCTGGTTCTGCCGGTTCTTCTTCTGTTTTTCTGCCTCAGCAGGCAGATTCTGGCTTCTTTTGGGTACAGGGGAAGCAAATAATCATGATTTCTGCACCATCAGGTGTGTGAAATAAAAAATTAAGAAAGGGATAAAAGAGATGAGAAAGAAACTTTTAGCAGCAGCAGTGCTGGGGCTGGCATGTGTCTCCATGACCGCATGCAGCTCCAAGGAAACTGCCGGAACTCAGGCTGAGACCCAGGCAGAGACAACAGCTGAGGAAACAACGGCAGCTGAAACCGGGGCGGAGGAAACGTCTGCCGCAGAGGAGGGAGAAGGCCCTGCCAGGGTGACGGAGCCCATTACCATTGAATTCTGGCATGACAGAACCTCCGATACGGATCTGGCATTCCTTCAGGAATCCATCAAGGAATTCAATGAGACCAATGAATTCGGAATTACCGTGGAAGAAGTGGCGCAGGGATATCTGGACGATGTACAGGCGGCAATTCAGACTGCCCTGGCTGCAGATGAGGCGCCGGAACTGGCAGACCTGTCCTGCAACGGAATTCCGCTGTTTGCTTCCGAAGGTGTTCTGGCAGATATGGCCCCCTATGCAGAGCGCGACGGCTTTGATATGGATAATGTGGTAAAAGAACTGACAGACTATGTGTATTATGAAGATCAGGTTGTGGCAATGCCATATACCAGAGGAACCGCAATCCTTTATTATAACAAGGATCTGTACGCAGAGGCAGGGCTGGATCATGCGCCCACATCTCTGGAAGAACTGAATGAATATGCAAAGAAAATATATGACAACTCTGACGGAGCCATCAAGGGCATCGGCTATACCATCGAGCCCACATATTATCAGCATTATCTGCTGGCTTCTCTGAACGGTGTCGGCTTCATGGATGAAGACGGACTCGGCGCTTCCTGTGTGACCGACGGCAGCATGGCTCAGTTCCTGAATGACTGGTACACATGGACCGAAGAGGGCTGGTGCGAGATCCCTGCACTTTCCAGTGCAAGTTCTGCCATGCAGGAGGCATTCTATAACGGAACACTGGCGGCATTCGTATCCAGTTCCAACCGTGCCACATCCATTTCCGATAAGGCCAAGGAAAGCGGCATCAACATGGGCATGTCCTATGCCGTAGGATACGGCGGATACTCCGCTCCTCTGGGCGGCGGCTCTGTGGGCATTATCGCTCAGGGCCACACGGACCAGGAGATTGCGGCTGCATGGGAATTTGTGAAATTCCTGATGAGCGATGAGCAGGTGGCTGCAAATCATATCGAGACAGGTGTTCTTCCCACTACGTATTCCGCAGTGGAGGGACAGACCCTGAAGGACTTCTGGGCTGACGAAGCCAATGAGGGATACAAACTTTCCTACGAACAGGTGGAATATTCTTCTGCACCGTGCATGTCCCTGTATACATCTGAATGGAACAGCATTGTGAGAGATGTATATTCTCAGCTGATCCAGGCACGGGACATCACTCCGGAGCAGGCAGTGGAGAACCTGCAGAAAGAGGCCGAGGCTCTTTTCCCGGCAAAATAAAAGGAACGAGAAAGTTCCGATGAAAACGACGGAATCCGGAGACAGGCTGTCTCCGGATTTTCTGTATATGGAAGAAAAAGAATATATTTTACAGATATTTTACCGGATCCGGATAGAATGTTATATTTCCGGTCTGCTACACTGGAATCGTAATAAAAAAGAATTCTGTACAGCAGAGGTGGAAAATGAAAAAAACATATGTGATTGATACCAACGTCCTCATTCAGGCTCCGTATGCCATCCAGTGTTTTGAAGAAAACCGGGTCGTGATCCCCATGGTGGTGGTGGAAGAACTGGATGGCCTGAAGAAAGCTGACGGAGAAAAGGGTGCCAACGCCAGAGCAGCCATCAGGATTCTGGAGGACCTGAGGAACCAGGGCGATCTTCTGGAGGGAGTGGAGCTTCCGGGGGGCGGCCTGGTAAGAGTAGAGAAAAACTGTGTTCATGTGGAGCTGCCGCCGGAACTGCCTGAAAACAAGGCGGACAACAGAATTCTGATGGTGTGCCGCGGGCTGGCGGAACATGCAGGACCGGAGGAAAAAATCATCCTGGTTTCAAAGGATCTGGTGCTGCGCCTGAAAGCACAGATCATGGGAATCCGGGCAGAAGATTTCACCAGGGAGCAGATTTCTCCGGATGAGGCCGCCTATGGAGGCCGGGCGGAGGTGTATATGCCGGAAGAGCTGGCAAAAGCCTTTAAAAAAAGCGGAATTCCTCTGGATTCGGTGTACCTGGCAGATGAAGAAGGAAAACGGCAGGTGCCGGAACTTTACGAAAACGAATTTCTTGTGCTGAAGCTGGATCAGTCCAGCCGGAAAACACTTCTGGGACGGGTAGAGGGAAGCCGGATCGTTCCCTTATGTTATAAGAAGAGTAAACCATATGGGGTGGCGCCCAGAAATGTGGGACAGTATTTCATGCAGGAAGCACTGATGCAGAGTGCGGAAAAGGCTCCGTTAGTGATTATCAAGGGAATGGCAGGAACGGCCAAGACATTTTACTCTCTGGCAGTGGGGCTGGAGAAGGTCTACAACAATCCCCGGGGAGAATACCGGAAAATTATGGTGTGCCGCCCCAACGCCCAGTTTGATGATGACATCGGATTCCTTCCGGGTACGGAGGATGAAAAGATTGCTCCTCTGATGCGGCCGGTCATTGACAATCTGGAACAGCTTCTGGATTCGGATGAAAAACACCGGTATGAGGATGAAGCCCAGCTGAAGGACAAGGTGGCCGAGGTAATGGAGCGGGGAATCATTCAGACGGAGGCGCTGAATTTCATAAGGGGCCGTTCCATTGCGAAAACCTACCTGATCATCGACGAGGCACAGAACATGACTCCCAATCAGGTCAAGGGTATCATCACAAGGGCCGGAAAGGACACAAAGATCATTCTGCTGGGAGACCCCAACCAGATTGACAGACCGTTTCTGGATGAACGGACCAATGGGCTGAGCTATGCGGCCAGGTACATGAAGGGAAGTCCTCTCTGCTGGCAGATCACGCTGACCGCAGAAGAATGCGAACGGTCAGCGCTGGCCATGGATGCGGTGAAGCGGCTGTAAAAGAAAAAGAAGTGCGGGAAAAAGCCAGGGGATGAAAACGATGGTTTCCGTCCGGAATCGGGAATGGGGGTACAGCCGGTATGAAGCCGGAGAAATTCGGCCTTGTATTCTTCTGGAGGACATGTTAAGATAAATACATATTTTAGAATTTGTCTTTATCGGGGAGGAAAGAAAATGCCCAGAGTCGCTTATTCCGAGGAAGAACGGGAAAAGATCCGGGAAACTCTGATCGTTACGGGACTTCAGATGATGGCCCGACAGGGGATCCGGCATACGACGGTAGAACAGATCTATAAAAAAGTGGGCATTTCACGTACTTTTTTTTACTCCTTTTTTCCCGGAAAAGAAGAACTGATTGTGGAAGCGCTGTATTTTCAGCAGCCCAGGATTCTTGATTATGTCCGAAAGCTGATGGAGGATCCGTCGCTGAGCTGGAGGGAAGCAGTTCTGGAGTTTCTGCGTGCCTGCTGTTACGGAGAGAAGAGCGGGATTGCCGTTATGACTCTGGAAGAGCAGAAAATGCTGTTCGGACGCCTTTCGGAGGAAAGCCGCAGGCAGTTCCGCGAAAGACAGGTGCGCCTGTTTGGAAAGATTCTGGAAACATTCGGAATAGAGCCGGATCCGGAAAGGATCGGTCTTTTTACCAATCTCTGTCTGACAATTATCATTATCCGCAGGGCAGTTCCCGAATCTCTTCCGTTTCTGATTCCGGAAGCCGCTGAACCGGCTCTTGCTTTTCAGATGGATGCCATCACCGACTGGATGGAAAAAATGAGGAAAAACTGAAATGATTTTCTGAGATGAAACAGAAAGGAATCCGCCTGAATTGTATGCGGCTGCAGAGATTCCGGCGGGATTATTTATCCCTGAATAAATACAAATTTTAAAAATAATCTTTATTTGACTGGGCAAACAGTCACACCCTGACAACCGCCTGCCCGGATCTGGTTCTTCCATATGTATCTGCAGCATCAGATACGGAGACCGGTACAGTATGGCAGAAGCGGTGTTCAGGAATGAAAATTATCGGAGGAGGATCTGTAACTATGGGATTTTTCAGCAAGCTGTTTAAGGGGCCGGAACCAGATATGGAAAAAAGCAATGCCAATGCCAGAAAGATGCGGGCATTGTTCAACCAGGTGGTGGAAAACGGAGACAAATACAGACTTATTTTCGGTTATACGGAGGATGTGAGCCGGTTTAACTATGGTTTCGTTCACGGCAGCAAGACAAAAATAGGAAATCTGATTGTGGGATGGAATGAAGAGGAGCAGACCATTGCGGTTGTCCCCACAGTACCGGATCTTTCCGGAAGCGGTGACCCGACATATTACCGCCGCCCGGAAATTCTGAAGGCATACCGGAATAAATACCCCACGGATGCGTTCATCATCTATCCGGACAGAAAGGGATATATCGGAATCAATGCCTATGACTGGCTGGATGATGAAAAGCTTTATGTCTATGTATCTCAGGAAGAAGAACTGGCTGCCTTTACTGACTTCTTTATGAATCGTTTTGCCAAAAAGTGAGGAACAGCATGATTCTGAAAGAGACAGGGGCAATTCTGGCAGTTCTTGTGGCTGTGACCATACTGGGGCATCTCTGGTTTCATATGGTAGAAGCACTGCTGGGCAGAGTGAAAAGGCTGTTTGCCGGACATGAAAAGCAGGAATCATGGCATCCTCTGCCGGAGGAATATGAGGGAAAACAGAAATCCTGCGGGGAAGACCGGTCAGAAACTTGACACCGCCCCGCATTCTGTGATATGCTAAATCACGCTGCAGAGCCCACAAAACCAAGGTCCAGCAGGGTCTGCCGCCGATTCCCGACGTCACGGGAAGACAGAAAAGTCATCCGCTGGAAGGCTTTTCTGACCACTATGGCGCGAGTGTTCGAGACCTTCCACTCGTAAAACAAAACTAAAGGAGAGAACTGAATATGAAAACCAACAGAACCAACAGCAGCCCATTGTACCAGATGGTGTACGGCGCAGCCATTGCGGCCGTTTACATTGTCCTCTTTATGGCCTTTGAGCCCATCGGCTCCGGTGTCATCCAGTTCCGCATTTCAGAGATGCTGTGCGTGATGCCCTATTTTACGCCTGCAGCCATTCCGGGACTTTTCATCGGATGTCTGATCTCCAATCTGCTTGGAGGCGGGGTTCCCATGGATGTGATCGGAGGAAGCATTGCCACTCTGATCGGCGCCATCGGTTCCTATGCTCTGAGAAAGAACCGCTATCTGGTATCGGTACCGCCCATCATTTCCAATATGCTGATTATTCCCTGGGTCCTGAAATACGGATACGGAAGTGACGCAATGATCTGGTTTTCCACCATTACCGTGGGGATCGGGGAAATCATGGCCGTGGGAATTCTGGGACAGATTCTTCTGGGAGCACTCCGGAAATACCGAGGTGTTCTTTTCGGAGACAGAATGCTGGCAAAATAAATATCCGACCGCTGCAGCGGAAAAGGAACTCCTTTTCTGACGCAGCGGTTCTTTTTTGCCCGGAAGAAATGACGCAAAGTTTCCGCAAAATTTTTCTTTCTTCCGTACAGATTTTCATGTATAATACAGAGGATGGCCTTTTATTATGCCAATCTATGTTTTATACACTGAAAAGACAGCATAAGTACCTGACCTGGAGGAAGTATATTGAATCTTGAAAGTTATAAATATTTTGTGGCCGCGGCGGAAGAACTGAATTTTACAAAGGCGGCCAAGAGACTTTATGTAACGCAGCAGGCTCTGAGCAAGCAGATTGACAAGATAGAGAAATTTTATAATGCGAGGCTGTTCAACCGGGAACCGCCCATGAGTCTGACGGCGGAAGGAGAATGCCTGTACCGGCATATGTGCCGGATTATGGATGACGAGCGGCAGATGAGAAAGGAACTGGACAGCCTTCTGGATGTCAGCAGCCATACGCTGATCATCGGCGCCTCCTATTACAGGAGCAGTCTGCTGCTGCCGGGAGTGATTGCAGAATATACAAAACGGCATCCGGAAATACGGATCGAAGTGAAAGAAAGCTGTCTGGCCAGAACCGTGGAGGCGCTGAAACTGGGAAAAGTGGACCTGATGTTCGGATATTCCCAGCCGGAGGATCCTACCCTGGTGTCCAGAGAGGTCCTGGAAGAATGCGTGATGCTGGCAGTGCCCAGAACACTTGCAGAAGAATATATTTCACAGGATCAGCTGTGCCGGATGCAGAGAATGGAGGAAGTTTCCCTTAAAACATTTGCCGGCTGTCCCTTCATCCGGATGGCAGATTATACCTGGCTGGGCAGCCTGTTTGACCGGTGCTGTGAGGAGGAAGGGATCTCTCCCAGAATTATTCTGGATTCTTCCAGCGTGTTTACTACGCTGGACTGCTGCGCCGAGGGCATCGGGGCAGCTTTGATTCCGCGTCTGTATCTGAAAAGCCTGACACCGGAGCAGCGCAGGAGGCTGTATCTTTTCCGGTGGAATTACCCGGCAGCCAGATGCCGTTCGGCGATTCTGTATCTGAAGAGCAGCTATATCTCGGATGCCGCCAGAG
>CABSIM010000005.1 GCA_902477765.1 uncultured Clostridiaceae bacterium
CATTGACGGCATGGAAATCGCAGAGGGAGACATCATGGGAATCGGGGATTCCGGTATGCTGGCAGTGGGCACCAGGGTGCCGGATACGGTCATGGATTCCCTGGAGAAGATTGTAAAGGAAGACTCTGAACTGATCAGCGTATATTACGGGGAAGATGTAAAAGAAGAAGAGGCAGAAGAACTGGCCGGGAAGATCCGCAGCACCTTTGACGGATGCGAAGTGGAGCTTAACTGCGGCGGCCAGCCCATTTACTACTATCTGATTTCTGTTGAATAAGTCTGAGTGTTCCCGGAACGGAACACCTGAGAAACCGCCGGAAACCGTCAGCAGACGGAAGACTCCGGCGGTTTCTTTTGAAAAAGATCAAATAAGGAGTTTTCAGGACAACATGAACAATCAGCAGCCTGTGGATTCCCTGAAAGGAATCGGCGAAAAAACCGCACAGTTATTTGAAAAAATGGAGATCCGGACTCTGGACGATCTGCTCCACAACTATCCGAGAGCCTATGACACGTTCCGTGAACCCGGGGTTATAGGGGAACTGAAAGAGGGACAGATATGTGCCGTGGACGGATATCTGAAAAGCGGAGCTTCGGGAAGGCATTTCGGCAGCCTGTCCATTGTGACCGCCTCCGTCAGTGATCTGACCGGGAAACTGAAACTTGTCTGGTATCATATGCCGTATCTGAAAAACACGCTGAAGGCCGGCAGCCACTATATTTTCCGCGGAAAAGTACTGAAAAAAAACGGCTCCCTGACCATGGAGCAGCCGCAGATCTACAGACCTGAAGCATATGCAGATCTCATGTGCCGGATGCAGCCGGTCTATGCCCAGACGAAAGGCCTTGGGAATAAAACCATTGCCTCCGCCGTGGAACAGGCCCTGGCTGTGCGGGTCATGGAAAAAGATCCGCTTCCGCCGGAACTGCGGGCGGCCCATCAGCTGGCGGAATATAATTTTGCCATTGAGCATATTCATTTCCCGAAGGACGAGACAGACATGCTGGCGGCAAGAAAACGGCTGGTATATGATGAATTTTTCCTTTTTCTTCTGACGGTGCGCCGTCTCCGTGAAAAACGCCGGGATGTGAAAAGCAGCCATGTGTTTGGTCCGGGGCCGGCAGCAAGGCGGCTGGAAGAGGAACTTCCGTACCGTCTTACAGGGGCACAGAAAAGAACGCTGGAAGAAATTTACGGGGATCTGTCCGGAGGTACCGTCATGAACCGGCTGATTCAGGGGGATGTGGGATCAGGCAAGACGATCCTTGCGGTCCTGGCACTGACAGCCGCCGCTGAAAACGGTATTCAGGGGGCTCTGATGGTCCCCACGGAGGTGCTGGCAAAACAGCATTTCGAGTCTGTGACGGAGCTTTTTTCGGCGCATGATATTCCGTTTCAGGCTGTACTGATCACCGGTTCCATGACGGCAAAGGAAAAGCGGCTGGCATATGAAAAAGTTGCCTCTCATGAGGCGGATATCGTCATCGGAACCCACGCGCTGATCCAGGAGGCAGTGGTCTATGACCGCCTTGGTCTGGTCATTACGGACGAACAGCACAGATTCGGTGTTTCCCAGAGGGAAATGCTGGGACGAAAGGGAGAGATTCCTCATGTACTCGTCATGAGCGCGACTCCCATTCCCAGGACTCTGGCGATTATCCTTTACGGAGACCTGGATATTTCTGTCATCGACGAAGTGCCGGCAGACCGTCTTCCTATCAAAAACTGTGTGGTGGATAAGGGCTACCGGCCCAGGGCATATCGTTTTATCCGGTCAGAAGTGGAAAAAGGAAGGCAGGCCTATGTGATCTGTCCCATGGTGGAAGAAAGTGAAATGATTGAAGCGGAAAATGTCCTGGACTATACAAAAGTCCTGCGTGAGCAGCTTCCCGGAATCCGCGTGGAATCTCTTCACGGGAGGATGAAGGGGAAAGAAAAAAACAGGATCATGGAAGAATTTGCCGCAGGCGGCATCCAGGTACTGGTATCCACCACGGTCATTGAGGTGGGAGTCAACGTACCCAATGCCACAGTCATGATGATTGAAAATGCGGAACGGTTCGGGCTTGCCCAGCTTCATCAGCTGAGAGGCCGGGTGGGACGGGGAAAGGAGCAGTCTTACTGTATTATGGTGGACGCATCCGGTGACAGGTCCCAGAATGCCAGGCTGGAGGTTCTGAACCGCTCCAATGACGGGTTTTATATTGCATCGGAGGATCTGCGGCTCAGAGGACCGGGAGATATTTTCGGAGTCCGCCAGAGCGGCGAACTGGAATTCCGCCTGGCTGATATCTATACAGATGCGGGGCTTCTGAAAGCAGCATCGGAAGATGCGGACCGGCTTCTCCGGGAAGACGGAATGCTTGAAAAAGAGGAGCACCGGGAACTGCGCCGAAGGCTGGAAAACCGTCTGGAACGCAGCTATGGGAAACTGAATCTGTAATCCGGAAGTTCATGAAACACAAATTCCGACAAGACAGGAAATGGAAGGGAAAATTCTGGAAATTTCTTGAGAAAGTTCCTGTTTCCGTTTATAATAGAACAGAACCGGCAGAATGTTTCAGAACAGAGCCGGAGAGGAGTGCACCATGAAATCACTGGTAATTGCGGAGAAACCTTCCGTGGCCAGAGACATTGCCCGTGTACTGAAATGCGGAAAAAAAGGCAATGGCATGCTGGAAGGTGAGAACTATATTGTGACCTGGGGGCTGGGACATCTTGTGACCCTGGCAGACCCTGAGGATTATGACAGAAAATACAGAGAATGGAAACTGGAAGATCTGCCGATGATGCCGGAACCGTTCAGGCTGGAAGTGATCCGTCAGACTGCGGGACAGTACCGGGCGGTGACGGAACAGCTGCGCAGAGAAGATGTGGGTACCGTGATCATTGCCACCGACGCCGGACGGGAGGGAGAACTGGTGGCACGGCTGATCCTGGAAAAAGCGGGGAATACAAAACCACTGAAACGGCTCTGGATTTCTTCCGTTACGGACAGGGCAATCCGGGATGGATTCGCCTCCCTGAAGGACGGAAAGGAATATGAACCGCTCCGGGACGCGGCTCTTTGCCGGGCGGAAGCTGACTGGCTTGTGGGAATCAATGCCACCAGAGCTCTGACATGCAAATATAATGCAAGCCTTTCCTGCGGCCGTGTCCAGACCCCGACACTGGCGATGATTGCCGCGAGGGAAGAACAGATCCGGTGTTTTGTGCCTAGATCCTATTATGGCATCCGGGCCAGAACGGGGGGAATCAGCTTCGTCTGGCAGGACGGAAAAACCGGAAACCCGTCAGTTTCTGACAGAAACCGGGCAGCGGATATCATGAAGAAAATTCAGGGAAAAGAGGCTGTGGTGGTACAGATAAAGCGGACACCCAAAAAGACCATGCCTCCGCTGCTGTATGATCTGACAGAGCTGCAGAGAGATGCCAGCAGGCGCTTTGACTACTCTGCGAAAGAGACGCTCAGCATCATGCAGCGCCTTTATGAAAGCCACAAGGTGCTGACATATCCCAGAACGGATTCCAGATACCTGAGTTCGGACCTTGTGCCAACCCTGAAAGAGCGGCTTCAGGCCTGCGGCACAGGACCCTACAGGGGCCTTGCAGGACGTCTGTCCCGGCAGAAACTGCCGGAGCGGCCGTTTTTCGTGGATGACAGGAAAGTTTCCGACCACCATGCAATTATTCCCACAGAAGAGTTTGTTCAGCTTGATCATATGACCGTGGACGAACGCCGGATTTATGATCTGGTGGTGAGAAGATTTCTGGCGGTCATGTGTCCTCCCTGTGAGTATGAGCAGATTTCCCTTACCGTCAGAATCGGAGGAGAAATTTTTACCGCATCCGGAACATCCGTGAAACATCCGGGATGGAAACAGGCATATGATTCCAATGACGGGACGGAATGGGAAGAGGCAGCCGGCCGGGAGCAGGGCTTCCTGCCGGAACAGATGCTGCCGGATCTGAAGGAAGGCGATGTGCTGCCGCTTCCTGCAGTATCCATAACGGAAGGACAGACCAAACCGCCGGCCCGTTTTACAGAGGCATCCCTTCTTTCCGCCATGGAAAATCCCGCTTCATATATGGAATCCGAAGACAGGGATCTGGCCAGGACACTGGGGGAAACCGGAGGACTGGGAACCGTGGCCACCAGAGCGGACATCATTGAAAAACTGTTTTCCGGATTTTTCATGGAAAAACGGGGAAAGGAAATATATCTGACTTCAAAGGCCAGGCAGCTTCTGGAACTGGTTCCGGAAGATCTGAAGAAGCCGGAACTGACAGCCGCCTGGGAAATGAAACTTTCTGAAATCGCCCGGGGGAAACGGACCCGTCAGGAGTTCATGAATGAGATCCGTCAGTATTCCGGAGAACTGACAGAAGAGATCAAGGCCGGGAACGGAACATTCCGGCATGATAATCTGACAAATACCAGATGTCCCCGATGCGGAAAAAGAATGCTGTCTGTCAGGGGAAAAAACAGTGAGATGCTGGTCTGCCAGGACCGCGAATGCGGATACCGGGAGACAGTCTCCAGGGTTTCCAATGCCAGGTGTCCGGTATGCCATAAAAGAATGGAACTGCGGGGCAGAGGTGACGGACAGATTTTTGTCTGCAGCTGCGGCCATAAGGAAAAAATGAAAGCATTCCGGGAGCGGCGGGAAAAAGAAGGCGCCGGTGTTTCCAGACGGGATGTGGCAAAATATATGAATCAGCAGAAAAAAGAAGCGGCGGAACCGGTAAACAATTCGCTGGCGGCAATGCTGGCGGGAATCCGGATTCCGGATCATGAAAAAGAAAAGGGGTAGATCGTATGTTTGACTGCAGAAACTATGTGGACTACATCATCCGGCAGGCAGAAGCCCTGCTTTCCATCGACAGTCCTTCCGGATACGGAAAGAATGTGGGGGATTATCTTCTGAAACAGTTTGAAGAGATGGGATTTCATGCTTACCGGACACGAAAAGGAGGCGTCATTGCCGATCTGGGCGGAAAGGATGCGGCCAATGCCATCCTTCTGGAAGCGCACTGTGACACACTGGGGGCCATGGTCCATGAAATCAAGCCCGACGGAAGGCTGAAACTGACCAATATCGGAGGAATGCAGGCCAACAATGCGGAAGCGGAAAATGTGAAGATCATTACCAGATTCAACGGTATCTATGAGGGCACCTGTCAGCTGGTCAATGCCTCTGTACATGTCAACAAGGACTACGGAACGTCTCCGCGCAGCTGGGACACTGTGGAAGTGGTGATTGATGAGGATGTATCGTCCGCAGAAGACACAAAGGCCCTGGGAATCATGCCGGGAGATTATGTCTGCTTTGAGCCGAGAACCAGAGTCACATCATCCGGCTATATCAAGAGCCGGTTCCTGGATGACAAGCTTTCTTCCGCCATTCTTCTGGGATATGCCCGCTATCTGAAAGATGAGCACGTGGTGCCGGAGAGAAAGGTATACCTCCATTTTACCATCTATGAGGAAGTGGGACACGGCGGTTCCTCGCCGGTTCCGGAAGGGGTTACGGAGGCTTGGTCCGTGGATATGGGCTGTGTGGGAAAAGGTCTTCAGTGTACGGAACATCAGGTATCCATCTGTGCCAAGGACAAAGGAGGCCCCTACAATTATGAAGTGGTGTCCAGACTTGTGGAGCTGGCCAGAGAGAACAGCATCGACTATGCCGTTGACATCTATCCGTTTTACGGATCCGATGTGGAGGCCACACTGAAAGCCGGGCATGATATCCGTCACGGTCTGATCGGACCCGGAGTATATGCCTCACACGGATATGAGAGAAGTCACAGAGACGGAGTGGAAAATACGTTCCGGCTCATCTGTGCATATCTGGCGTAAACAGAATGAACCGTGTCCGCCGGACGTTTCCGGCGGATGGGAACCATACAGAAAACCACAGGACGGATAAGGAGGTTATCAGATGAAAGCGATTGCAAACGGAAGGGTACTGACCATAACCGGAGGAACCCTGGAGTCAGGATCGGTTCTTGTGGAGGGCGGAAAGATTCTGGAGGTGGGAACCGATGTCAGAATTCCGGAAGGCACTGAGATCATTGATGCTGCCGGGGGCTGGATTACGCCCGGCCTCATTGACTGCCATACCCATATCTGCAATTTCAACGAGCCCAGAACCAATCCCGGCCCCCGCATGGACGGAAATGAAGGCTCCAGTCCCATTACGCCGCAGCTCCGCGCTCTGGATGCGGTCAATCCGGAAGACTGGGCCATAGAGCCTGTCCGCAGGGCAGGTTTTACCACTATATATACCCAGCCGGGCTCCGGAAACATCATCGGCGGCATGGGAATTGCCATCAAACTCCGGGGGCATACAGCCGAAGAAATGGCCATTCCCGGAACCGAAGAGATGAAGTTTGCTCTGGGAGAAAATCCGAAACGTTTTCATGGACTGGAACAGCACAGAATGCCCTGGACCAGAATGGGCACCGCGGCGCTGCTGAGAGAAACTCTTTATAAGGCGAAGCATTATTCCGACAGGCTGAAGGAAGCCGAAACCGATCCTTCCAGGGCTCCGGAACCGGATTTCCAGATGGATGCGCTTGTGCGGGTGGTCCGCGGAGAGCAGAGAGCCAGAATTCACTGCCACCGGGCAGACGATATCATTACGGCGATCCGCATCGCAAAGGAATTCGGACTGGATTTTACCCTGGAGCACGCCACGGAAGGATATAAGGTAAAAGATGTGATTGCGGAAAACGGAATCACCTGCGTGGTGGGGCCTCTGCTTCTGGCGCCTGTGAAGCAGGAAGTCTGGGACCTTAAGCTGGAAAACGCAGGAATTCTCACGGATGCCGGCGTCAAGGTCTGCCTGACTGCCGATACCGGAAGTGAGACTGCATGGCTTCCTCACCAGGCAGGACTGCTTACAAGACGCGGCATGACGGAAGAGAATATCATGAAGGGCCTGACCATCTATCCGGCAGAAGTTCTTAATCTGCAGCACAGGATCGGATCACTGGAACCGGGAAAAGATGCGGACATTGCGGTGTTTGACGGAAATCCCTTAAGCAACATGACCCTCTGCCGCATGACCATGATCGAGGGAGAAGTGGTACATAACACATTATAAGACATGAAAACAGAAAGACGTTCCGGATTTCCCGCATATGGAATCCGGAGCCGTTTTTCCGATGAAAAAGTCCTGCTGCGGCAGAGAGCCATCCGGCCTTTCTGCTGCAGCAGGACTTTTTTATTTACCTAAACAAGCTTCTGAAAATAGTCATATCCGCCGTTGCTGTATTTCTGGATCAGCTTCTGGATTTTTTCCGTCGGGGACAGGGCATTGCTGATGGAAACATCATGGTTCAGGGAGTTGATGATGGCCGCGATGTATTTGCTCACATCTGCTTCCACATACCATTCCTTTGTAAACAGTTCCGGAGCCCGGTAATTGAGGTTCGTGGTGACCACACAGTCAATGATTCCCTTTCCGTAGTACTCATCGAATTTGTCAAAACCGTTGGTGAAGAGACCGAAGGTACTGCAGACCACAACTTTTTCCGCCTTGCGGTCCTTCAGCTCCTTGGCGGTATCCAGCATGCTTTCACCGGATGAAATCATGTCATCCACAATGATGACGGTTTTTCCTTCCACGGAACTTCCCAGGAATTCGTGGGCCACAATGGGGTTGCGTCCGCCGATGACTCTGGAATAATCCCTTCTCTTATAGAACATACCCATGTCCACACCAAGGTTGTTGGCCAGATAGACGGCACGGCTCATGGCACCTTCATCCGGGCTGATGACCATCAGATGATCCTTGTCGATCTTGAGGGTTTTGTCATGATTGAACAGGGCCTTCACAAACTGGTAGGTAGGCATGAAATTATCCAGGCCGGAAAGCGGGATGGCATTCTGCACTCTGGGATCATGGGCATCAAAGGTGGTAATGTTGGAAACCCCCATATGCACCAGTTCTTCCAGTGCCATGGCACAGTCCAGAGATTCCCTGTTGGTGCGCTTATGCTGGCGGCTTTCATACAGGAACGGCATGATTACGTTGATCCTGTGTGCCGTGGAAGCGCAGGCTCCGATGATTCTCTTCAGATCCTGATAGTGATCGTCGGGAGACATATGGTTCACATAGCCTGCCATTTTGTATGTGAGGGAATAGTTGGTCACATCCACCATCACAAACACATCTGCGCCGCGGACCGATTCACGGATTACGCCTTTCGCCTCGCCGCTGCCAAATCTGGGGCATTCACAGTCCAGAAGATAGGAGTCCACATCATACCCGCGGTACTGCAGGTTCTGCTGTCTGCGCTTCAGCTCCTCCGTATCGTTTCTCCGGAAATTCACGATATGATCGTTTACTTTCTGGGCAAGTCCCCGGCAGCTTTCCAGAGCAGCGATTTTCAGGGGCGCAATGGGAAGCCGGTCATTGAAAACATACTGATTCGACATGAAAAGATTCCTCCGCTTGTTTGTACTGACATTGCAGTTTTTTCATTCATAAAGTTTATACCATTTTTCGATTCTTTTCGTCAATAGCTGCTGCAGCTTTTCGGAAAAAAGAACATCAATTCTTTACAAAACCAGGGGAGGTTGGTATAGTATGTACAGATAGAAAAACTCTGATGAAAGGACAAATCCATTGAAAAATACCGGTCATAAAATCACGGCGGTGGCTCCGGGCTCCATCGGAGAGGAACTGGAACTGGAGCCGGGAGATATTCTGCTAACCATAGACGGATCCGAAATTGAGGATATTTTTGATTATGAATACCTGACCCAGAGCGAGGCGTTCACTCTTCTGGTACAGAAGGCGGACGGGGAAGAGTGGGAACTGGAGATAGAAAGCGGCGGAGAGGATCTGGGACTTTCGTTTGAAAACGGGCTCATGAGCGAATACCGCTCCTGCAGGAACAAATGCATCTTCTGTTTTATTGATCAGATGCCTCCGGGCATGCGTGACACCCTGTATTTCAAGGACGATGATTCCAGACTGTCATTCCTTCAGGGAAACTATATTACGCTTACCAATATGAGCGACCGGGACATTGACCGTATCATCCGGTTTCATCTGGCACCCATCAATATATCCGTTCAGTCCATGAACCCGGATCTGCGCTGCAGGATGCTGTCCAACCGGTTTGCCGGCGAAGCCCTGAAAAAGATGGACCGCCTTTATGAGGCCGGGACGGAAATGAACGGACAGATTGTTCTCTGCAAGGGAGTCAATGACGGCAGAGAGCTGGAGTATTCTCTGGAGCGGCTGGCGGAATATGCTCCCTGCATGCAGAGTGTTTCCGTGGTGCCGGTGGGCCTCTCAAAATACCGGGAGGGACTGTACCCGCTGGAGCCCTTTGACCGGGAAGATGCCTGCAGGGTCATTGATCTGATCGAGAAATTCCAGAAAAAGATGTATGCGGCCCACGGGATTCATTTTGTCCATGCCAGTGATGAATGGTATATTCTGGCGGGGCGGGAACTGCCGGAAGAAGCACGGTATGACGGGTATATCCAGCTGGAAAACGGTGTCGGCATGCTGAGACTTCTGTATGAGGAAGTGCAGGATGCCCTTTCCGGACGGACGGACGACGGGAAGGCGGAGGAACTTTCCATTGCCACGGGGCTGCTTCCGTATCCGTATCTCTGCCGGCTGGTGGAACAGCTGACCGCCTGTTTCCCGGGGAGAAAGGTTCATGTGTATCCCATAAGAAATGATTTCTTCGGAGAGAAGATTACGGTGGCGGGACTTGTGACAGGGCAGGATCTGATTGCCCAGTTAAAGGGAAAATGTCTGGGCACAAGACTTCTTCTGCCTGCCTGCATGTTCAAAAGCGGTGAGGAGGTTTTTCTGGATGATCTGACGAAAACCGATGCAGAAGCCGCTTTACAGATCCCGGTAAATATAGTAAAATCAAGCGGATATGACCTGGTGGAGGCCATTCTTGACCCGGAAGCTGCTGCCATGCAGACGGCGGAGCACGGGGCCTATGAGCTTTCTCCGGCCGGATTTTCCTGTGAAGAAGACGGGGAAACGGAAGTGATTACGGAATAAAGAACGGACATGAAAGTGAGGAGATAAATATGAGCAAACCGGTGGTTGCCATTGTCGGAAGACCCAATGTGGGGAAGTCCACATTGTTCAATGTTCTTGCCGGCAGTGCGATCTCGATTGTAAAGGATACGCCCGGTGTCACCCGCGACAGAATCTATGCGGACTGTACCTGGCTGGATTATTCCTTTACTCTGATTGATACAGGAGGAATTGAGCCGGATTCCAGCGATGTGATTCTGTCCCAGATGCGGGAACAGGCTCAGATCGCCATTGAAACCGCAGATGTGATCATTTTCCTGGTGGACGTGCGCCAGGGACTGACTGACTCGGATTCCAAGGTGGCAGACATTCTGAGAAAATCCAGAAAGCCCGTGGTACTGGCGGTTAATAAAGTGGACAGCTTTGCCAAATTCGGCAACGATATCTATGAATTTTACAATCTGGGAATCGGAGAGCCGTTTCCGGTTTCCGCAGCTTCCAGACTGGGCCTGGGAGAGCTTCTGGATGAAGTTACCAGACACTTCAGCCAGGATCAGTACGGAGATGAAGAGGATGAAAGACCCAGAATTGCCATTGTGGGAAAGCCCAATGTGGGAAAATCCTCCATTGTCAATAAACTTCTGGGAGAAAACCGCGTGATTGTCTCAGATGTGGCAGGAACCACCAGAGATGCGGTGGACACGGAGATCACCCACAACGGCACGGAATACGTGTTCATTGATACGGCAGGGCTCAGGCGGAAGAACAAAATCAAGGAAGACATCGAACGATACAGCATTATCCGGACGGTTTCGGCTGTGGAACGTGCCGACATTGTTCTGATTGTCATTGATGCCGCAGAGGGCGTCACGGAACAGGACGCCAAAATCGCCGGCATTGCCCATGACCGGGGCAAGGGAATCATCGTTGTGGTAAACAAGTGGGATGCCATTGAGAAAAATGACAAGACCATTTATGAATACACCAGAAAGCTGAAGGAAGTGCTTTCTTATATGCCCTATGCGGAGTATATTTTTGTTTCCGCCATGACCGGACAGAGGCTCGGCAAGCTTTTTGATCTGATTGATGTGATCCGGGAGAACCAGAATCTGCGGATCGCCACAGGCGTTCTCAATGAAATTGTCACCGAGGCGGTGGCACTTCAGCAGCCTCCGTCAGACAAAGGAAAGCGGCTCAAGATTTATTATGCCACACAGGTTTCCGTAAAGCCGCCCACATTTGTGGTATTTGTCAATGACCGGGAACTGATGCATTTTTCCTATACCAGATATCTGGAGAACAAGATCAGGGAAGCATTCGGATTCCGCGGTACGCCTCTGAAATTCATTATCCGGGAACGGAAGGAAAAGGAGTAAGTCATGCTGAGAATCATCTGTCTTGCCATCGGCTATGTATTCGGCCTGTTTCAGACAGGCTACCTTTACGGCAAACTTCACAGAATTGACATCAGGAATTACGGAAGCGGAAATGCAGGCACCACCAATGCCCTGAGAGTCATGGGAAAAAAAGCCGGCCTGATTGTGTTCCTGGGAGATTTTTTCAAAACCGTCTTTGCCTGTCTTCTGGTGCGGGTTCTGTTTGCCGGAAATCCGAGTCTGGACATGTATGTGCTGTATGCCGGACTCGGGGTTATTCTGGGGCATAATTTTCCATGCTACCTGCATTTCAAGGGAGGCAAGGGAATTGCGTCCACAGCAGGGATTCTGGTGTCCATGGACTGGCGGATCACGCTGGTCTGCGCCGTTATTTTCCTTGCGGCGGTGATTATCACAAGATACGTATCCCTGGGCTCCATCCTTGTGGTGAGTGCTTTTCTGGTACAGATTATTCTCTACGGCCTGAAGGGAAGCTACCAGGTGGCGGATAAAGATCTCTGTGAGTTTTTCGGAGTGGCAGCCTTTCTGACGGCCATGGCCATCTGGCGCCACAGAGCAAACATCGTACGTCTTCTGAACGGAACGGAAAACAAACTCTGGGGAAATAAAAAAAGCGGATCATGACAGACATCCAAACGGGAAAGGGGAAGATGCAGATGGCAAACATAGGAGTGATCGGTTCCGGAACCTGGGGAACGGCAATTTCCATCCTTCTGTCCAACAACGGCCATGAGGTGGCGCTCTGGTCGGCAATTCCGGAAGAAATTGAGGAAATGAAAAAAACGCACAGACACAGGAATCTCCCGGACGCAGTGCTTCCGGATTCCATTTTCTTTACGGCTGACCTGGAGACGGCAATGAAGGAAAAGGACCTTCTGGTAATGGCAGTTCCGTCAGTTTTTGTGCGACCGACGGCAGTGCGCATGAAGCCATGGCTGAAACCGGGGCAGATTGTGGTCAATGTGGCCAAGGGAATCGAAGAAAGCACCCTGCACACCATGTCGCAGATCATTGAGGAAGAACTTCCGGAGGCATCCGCGGCGGTGCTTTCCGGCCCCAGTCACGCGGAGGAAGTAAGCCGGGGACTTCCCACCACCTGTGTGGCAGGTGCCCATAAACGAAGCGTGGCAGAGTATGTGCAGTCGGTGTTTATGAGTCCGGTTTTCCGGGTATATACAAGTCCTGACATGCTGGGAATCGAAATCGGAGCCGCACTGAAAAACGTGGTGGCACTGGCTGCCGGAATTGCCGATGGACTGGGGTACGGAGATAATACCAAGGCTGCCCTGATTACCAGAGGCATGGCGGAAATCGCCAGACTGGGAATGGCCATGGGAGGAAAATATCAGTCCTTTGCCGGACTTTCCGGAATCGGTGATCTGATCGTAACCTGCGCCAGCATGCACAGCCGGAACCGCCGGGCGGGAATTCTCATAGGAAAAGGGTACTCCATGGAAGCGGCCATGAAAGAAGTCAACATGGTGGTGGAGGGCGTGTATTCCGCCAAAGCAGCCAGAATGCTGTCCGAGAAATATCAGGTGCCCATGCCCATTGTGGAACAGGTAAATCAGGTGCTTTTCAACGGAAAGCCGGCAAAAGATGCTGTCAATGAACTGATGCTGAGAGACAGACGCATCGAAAACAGTGATCTGCCCTGGGAAGAATAGAACCGAATATTTTCATACCCCCTGCATATACTGTATCAGTATATCAAGGGGGTATTTTTATGGAAAATTTCCATGTATACAGGGACATTGAAGCCAGGACGGGAGGAGAAATCTACATAGGCGTTGTGGGGCCGGTCCGCACCGGAAAATCCACATTCATCAAACGGTTCATGGAACTTCTGGTGATGCCCCAGATCCTGGATGAACACCAGAAAGCCCAGACCAGAGATGAACTGCCCCAGAGCGCGGCGGGAAAAACCATCATGACGACGGAACCCAAATTTATCCCCAAGGAGGCAGCCGCGGTTTCCTTAGAAGACGGCATAGAAGCCAGGATCCGGCTCATTGACTGTGTGGGATTCATGGTAAACGGGGCGGCCGGACATGAAGAAAACGGGGCAGAGCGGCTTGTGAAGACTCCGTGGTATGATCATGAGATTCCGTTTACGCAGGCGGCAGAAGTGGGGACCAGAAAGGTGATCCGGGACCATTCCACCATCGGAATTGCAGTGACCACGGATGCCAGTTTCGGAGAACTTTCCAGAAATGATTATCTGGAAGCCGAGGAGAGGACGATTTCAGAACTGAAGGAAATCGGGAAACCTTTTCTGGTACTTCTGAATTCCCAGAAACCCTTTTCCGAGGAGACAAAAGAACTGGCAGAAAAAATGGGAAAGACCTACGGCGCTGCTGTGCTGCCGGTTAACTGTGAACAGCTGAAAAAAGAAGATATTGAAATGATTCTGGGGCAGGTTCTGAAAGAATTTCCGGTGACGGAGATTGACTTCAGGATCCCGAGATGGATGGAAATCCTTCCGGACAGCCATCCGCTGAAGGCGGAAGCCATCCGGGCGGCCAGAGAGGTTCTGGCCGGAGTGGAACAGATGAAGGATGTGAACGGAGATGTGCAGCCACGCAGTGAAGGACAGATCGAGGCCATCCGGCTCAGAAAAATGGAGATGGCAGACGGCAGCGTAGATATGGAGATCTGTATGAAAGACGGATGCTATTACCAGGTGATCAGCGAGTTTGCAGGAATTCCGGTGGAAGATGATTACGGTCTGATTCATACGCTGTCCCGGCTTTCGGGCATGCAGACGGAATATGAGAAGGTAAAAAATGCTCTGAGTCAGGTTCGGGCAAAGGGTTACGGCATCGTCATGCCGGATAAAACAGAGATTGTTCTGGATGAACCCCAGCTGATCCGTCATGGAAACAAATACGGAGTCAAGATCCATGCACAGGCACCTTCCATCAACCTTATCAAAGCCCACATTGAAACAGAAATTGCACCGATTGTCGGAAATGAGCAGCAGGCGCGGGATCTGATCGCCTACATAAAGGAAAATGCGGAGACAGAGGAAGGGGTGTGGGACACCAACATTTTCGGAAAGTCCGTGGAGCAGATTGTGGAAGACGGCATGCAGGCCAAGATCTCCCAGATGACGGAAGACTGTCAGAGCAAGCTTCAGGATACACTGCAGAAGATCATCAATGACAGCAACGGCGGAATGATTTGCATTATCATCTGAAACGCGTTATACTTGAAGAAAGTATAACGCGAGGAGGGGTACATTTGAGACTGACATTTATAGGTGCGGATCATGAAGTGACCGGCAGCTGCCATTACCTGGAAGCATGCGGAAAGAATATACTCGTGGATTACGGGATGGAGCAGGGAAGCAACAAGTTTGAAAATGCGGAACTGCCGATCCTGTTTTCCGATGTGGATTATGTGCTGCTGACTCATGCCCACATTGACCATGCGGGACTGCTTCCGCTGATCTATGCCAGAGGATTCAAAGGGAAGATTTTTGCCACGGAAGCAACCTGCGACCTGTGCAATATCATGCTGAAGGACAGTGCCCACATTCAGGAAATGGAGGCGGAGTGGAAGAGCAGGAAAGCCAGACGTGCCGGAAAACCGGAAGTGGAGCCGCTTTACACGGTTGCGGATGCGGAAGGCGTGCTGCAGCATTTCTTCCCCTGCCATTACGGCGAGATGCTGGAACTGGGCGAAGGACTCCGGGTCCGATTCACCGATGCCGGCCATCTTCTGGGCTCCGCATCCATTGAGGTCTGGCTCCGGGAGGGGGAAACGGAAAAAAAGATCGTGTTTTCCGGAGATATCGGAAATAAAAACAAACCGCTGATCAAAAATCCTTCCTACATTGAAGAGGCGGATTACGTGGTCATGGAAAGCACCTATGGCGACCGGCTCCATGACCGGACCCATGAACACATAGAAGAGCTGGCCAACATTCTTCAGGCCACGCTGGACCGGGGTGGAAACCTGGTAATTCCCGCCTTTGCCGTGGGCCGTACCCAGGAGATCCTGTATTTCATGCGGAAGATCAAGGAAGAAAAGATGATCACCGGCCATGACGATTTTGAAGTCTATGTGGACAGTCCCCTGGCAGTGGAAGCCACCCATGTGTTCAATGAGAATATCAGTGAATGCTTTGATGATGAAGCCATGGATCTTGTAAAAAGAGGCATCAATCCCATTTTTTTCCGTGGCCTGAAACTTTCCATCACCAGTGAGGATTCCAAGGCCATCAATTTTGACATGACGCCCAAGGTGATCGTTTCTGCTGCAGGCATGTGCGATGCAGGCCGGATCCGGCATCATCTGAAACATAATCTCTGGCGTCCGGAATGTACAATTCTGTTTGCCGGATATCAGGCTGTGGGAACCCTGGGACGAAGCCTTGTTGACGGCGCTCAGGTGGTAAAGCTGTTCGGAGAGACCATTGACGTGGAAGCGCATATTGAACAGCTGAACGGCATTTCCGGCCATGCGGACATGAACGGCCTTCTGGAATGGATTGATGCATATAAAAAGAAACCCGGTCATGTATTTGTGGTACACGGGGATGATGAAGTCTGTGTCCGGTTTGCCGCACAGCTGGAAGAACGGTTCGGTCTCAGGGCGGATGCTCCGTTTTCCGGTTCCGTCTTTGATCTGGCAGCCGGAGAATGGCTGAAACAGACAGAAGGAGTTCCGGTACGGAAAGAGACTCCGGAAGAGAAGCGCAACCGCGGTATTTTTGAGCTTCTGGTGGAGGCCGGAGAGCGTCTGATGCGTGTGATCCATAAAAACCGTGAATGTGCCAACAAGGATATAAAGAAGTTTACGGCAGAGATTCATGCACTCTGCGACAAATGGGACATGTGAGAGGAATCATGATATGAAAGTAAAGTTATTTACAGACGGCGCTGCCAGAGGAAATCCGGACGGTCCGGGCGGCTACGGTGCTGTGCTCCAGTATGTGGATACCAGAGGAGATCTCCATGAAAAGGAGATCTCCGCAGGGTACAGGAAGACCACCAATAACCGGATGGAACTGATGGCAGCCATAGCGGGGCTGGAGGCACTGACAAGGCCCTGTCAGGTGGAACTGTATTCGGATTCCCGGTATCTTGTGGATGCATTCAACCAGAAATGGGTGGACAACTGGATCAAAAACAACTGGTGCCGCCCGAAAACGGGACCTGTCAAAAACGTGGATCTCTGGAAACGCCTGCTGAAAGCCATGGAGGCCCATCAGGTAAGCTTTTTCTGGGTCAGAGGACATGACGGACATCCGGAAAATGAACGGTGTGACCGGCTGGCCACATCTGCTGCGGACGGGACATGCCTTTTGGAGGATGAAGGTCTGTAATTGAACGTATTTTATGGGAAAGTGGGGGAAACCTTCCGGAAAAAAGGAAAAAATTACAATAATCTTACAATATATTACTTCTTCATGATTTCTGTTCACAAGCATTTTCGATTATGCTATTCTAGATGATAGAAAAGGGCGGCTGCGGATCTGCCCGCGGGACAGACCGGTGTCCGGAATGGAGTCATGGGATGAAAAGACAGAATGGTGTTTGGATTGCAATCATATGCATTATGGTTATCGGCGTTTCCATAACGAAGATGACCAGCAGTTTTGTTGCTTCAGAACCGCTCACATCCCTTGCGTCTGTGGATTCTTTTTCTGCTCTGTCCGCAGAAGCCACGGAACGAAGCGGACCTGAAACGGCTGCCCTGGCAAGAAACGCTGCCGGTGCAGCCGTGATTACGGAAGAAGTGCCGGATTCCGGCGGAGAAGAGAACGCTCAGCCGGAACCGGAGACAGGCATGGAAATGGAAGGAGACGGGGAGCCGGCGGCAGTCCCTGAAGAGGCAGCAGCCGTTCCGGCACAGGAAGAGTCCCCGGGAATGCGGGCAGCAGCCAGAGCTGCAGTCCCGGATGCTGCAGCTTCTGAAGACGGAAGCCGGCAGCCGGAGACGGAAGCCGCAGAAGAGAGCATGTCTTCCGGAGATTCCATACAGGAAACAGTGAAATCACCGCTGGATCCTGTCCGAAGTCCGGAGGTGCAGATGGCTCCCGGCCAGACGGATTCCGGCAGCGGGACGGCAGATGAATTCCGGAGCCGGTTTGACGAAACTGCGGCCAGAATCGCCAGATATAAGGAATCTTCTCAGGACTCAAGTCCGGCGGCTCTGTACATGGCTGCAGAATATGAATGGAATCTCTGGGACAATGAGCTGAATGCCATTTATTCTGCGATCCGCAGCCGCATGAAGGAAGAAGAAAAAGAAGATCTCCGGCAGAAAGAGCTGGAATGGATCCGTACAAGAGATGCGGAAGCGGAAAAAGCGGCAGGCAAAAATAACGGTCAGGCCAGCAGGAATGCGGCATACATGGAAGCACTGGCTGCCGCAACCCGTGACAGGTGCTATGAACTTCTGGACGAATATACGGAAGTTCTGAACCGGAGCGGGAACTGAAAAACCAAAACATAAACAATGACAGGCGGTGCATGAAGTTTTTCCGGCACCGCTTTCTGTATGTCTTTTGAAAATTTCATACAATTTCTTCTTGCATAACTCTGCGATTGCGATTATGATATAATTTATGTAGATATGCCATTTGGACAAATGGCTGCTTTGAATTTGAAAAGGAGGCGTTTTATGTCCGCATTCTTTCTTTCACTGCTGCAGACAGCCGGTGAATTCCTGATTTACGCGGTGATCGCGCTGGCAGGAATCATGCTGGGAAAAAAATACAGATCCAAAAGAGATAAACAGTAACCAGGAGGCAGAATACCATGCAGAAATATGGTGTAAATGAACTGAGGAGAATGTTTCTGGAGTTTTTTGAGAGCAAGGGACATCTTGCCATGAAGAGCTTCTCCCTGGTTCCGCATAATGACAACAGCTTGCTTTTGATTAATTCCGGAATGGCTCCCTTAAAGCCATATTTTACCGGCCAGGAGATTCCTCCCAGACGCCGGGTTTGTACCTGTCAGAAATGTATCCGTACAGGAGATATTGAAAATATCGGAAAAACTGCCCGTCACGGCACGTTTTTTGAAATGCTGGGAAACTTTTCCTTCGGCGACTATTTCAAGACAGAGGCCATCCACTGGTCCTGGGAATTCCTGACCCAGGTGGTGGGACTGGATCCTGACCGCCTGTATCCGTCCATCTATCTGGATGATGAGGAGGCATTCCGGATCTGGCACGAGGAAATCGGAATCCCGGAAAACCGGATTTTCCGGTTCGGCAAGGAAGACAATTTCTGGGAGCATGGTGCCGGCCCCTGCGGTCCCTGTTCCGAGATTTATTATGACCGCGGGGAAAAATACGGATGCGGAAAACCGGGCTGTACCGTGGGATGTGAATGTGACCGTTATATTGAGGTCTGGAACAACGTGTTTACCCAGTTTGACAACGACGGACACGGAAATTATACGGAGCTTGCCCAGAAGAATATTGACACCGGCATGGGGCTGGAACGTCTTGCCGTGGTGGTACAGGATGTGGATTCCCTGTTTACCATTGATACCAATAAGGCACTTCTGGACAGAGTATGTGCTCTGGCCGGAAAAGAATATCAGAAAGATCATGAGACGGATGTGTCTCTTCGGATTGTAACGGATCATATCAAATCCTGTACCTTCATGATCTCCGACGGAATCATGCCTTCCAATGAAGGCCGCGGCTATGTGCTCCGCCGCCTTTTAAGACGTGCGGCACGTCATGGAAGAAAGCTGGGAATCGAAGGCAAATTCCTGGCAAACCTTTCCGATACGGTAATTGCACTTTCCAGAGACGGCTATCCGGAGCTGGAAGAAAAGAAAGTCATGATTTCCAAGGTTCTGACCGAGGAAGAGGATAAATTCAACAAGACCATCGACCAGGGACTTGCCATTCTTTCGGATATGGAAGAAGACATGAAAAAACAGGGTTCCTGCACCCTTTCCGGTGCCGATGCCTTCAAACTTTATGACACCTACGGATTCCCGCTGGATCTGACCAGAGAGATTCTGGAAGAAAAGAATTTCAGTGTGGATGAGGAAGGCTTTTCCGCGTGCATGAAAGAACAGAAGGACAAAGCCAGAAAGGCCAGAAAGACCACCAATTACATGGGCGCTGATGTCACTGTTTACCAGTCCATCGATCCGTCCATTACCACGGAATTTGTCGGTTATGACAGACTTGTCCATGATTCCCAGATCCAGGTGCTTACCACGGAAGACGAGATTGTGGAAGCCCTGACCGACGGACAGAAAGGAACGATCCTGGTAAAGGAAACACCGTTCTATGCCACCATGGGCGGCCAGCAGGCCGATGTGGGCGTGATTGAATCCGAAAACGGACGGTTCGTGGTGGAAGACACCATTAAGCTTCAGGGCGGCAAGGTGGGCCATGTGGGAAAAATGGTCAGCGGCATGTTCCGGACAGGAGAGACCGTGACTCTGTCCGTAAATGAGGAAAACCGGCTGCTGACAGCAAGAAACCACAGTGCCACACATCTGCTTCATAAGGCCCTCCGGACCGTGCTGGGAGAGCATGTGGAACAGGCCGGTTCTCTTGTGACCAAAGACAGACTGAGATTTGACTTTACTCATTTTTCCGCCATGACGCCGGAAGAACTGAAAAAAGTTGAGGATATGGTAAATGAAGAGATCCGTGCGGCTCTGGAGGTACGGACAGATATCATGGGACTGGAAGAAGCCAGAAAGACCGGAGCCATGGCCCTGTTCGGAGAGAAATACGGTGAGAAGGTCCGCGTCGTACGTATGGGAGATTTCTCAACAGAGCTCTGCGGCGGAACGCACGTGGCCAATACGGTATCCATCGGTTCCTTCAAGATCATATCCGAGGCCGGCATTGCGGCCGGTGTAAGACGTATCGAAGCGCTTACATCTGACGGACTGATTCATCACTATGAGCAGGTGGAAAAAGAACTGCATGATGCAGCAGCTGCTGCAAAGACAGCGCCGGCTGACCTGAAGGCGAAGATTGAGGCCATGATGGAAGAAATCAAGGCACTTCATTCTGAAAATGAAAAGCTTAAGGACAAACTGGCCAAGGAAGCCATGGGCGATGTAATGGATCAGGTGAAGGATGTGAACGGTGTCCGGGTACTGGCTGTCCGTGCAGACGGTGTGGATATGAACGGCCTCAGAAACCTGGGAGACCAGCTGAAGGAGAAGATCGGTGAAGGCGTCATTGTCATCGCTTCCGTTGCTGACGGAAAGGTGAATCTGATGGCTACGGCCACAGACGGAGCCCAGAAACGGGGAGCCCATGCTGGAAATCTCATCAAGGCCATTGCAGGTCTGGTGGGCGGAGGCGGCGGCGGCCGTCCCAATATGGCCCAGGCAGGCGGCAAAAATCCTGAAGGTGTCGAAAATGCCCTTGCCAAAGTGGCAGAAGTTGTCGGGGAACAGGTAAAAGGCTAAAAATTTTACTTTTCCATAAAAAATGTGTTGACGAATGTGTAATTTATGCTATAATCATAGCAGTGCTAAAAAATACCCAAACAGTTGTATTATGCACAATTACACAACTGGAGGGAGGTTAGGTGTGAGCGATGTCGAACGTAATTGTTAAAGATAACGAGAGCTTGGACAGTGCTTTACGCAGATTCAAAAGAAACTGCGCAAAGGCTGGTATTCAGCAGGAAATCCGCAAGAGAGAGCATTATGAGAAGCCAAGCGTAAGACGTAAAAAGAAGTCCGAAGCAGCAAGAAAACGCAAATACAATTAATTGCAGAAAAGGCGGACTGTCAGGTTGATTCCTGACAGTCTGTTTTTTTGTTTTCAGGAGTAAATTTTCCGTGGAACTTCACATATATTTACCATAAAAGGAATGGAACAGGGGACTGCGGATTGAGAAGGGAAAAGACGGAACGGAAATCGCTGGCGGAATCCTTTCATTTCCCGCAGGATGTGGCAAGTGGGGAAACTCTTCTGGAATTCACCGGAAAGTCCTCGGTCCGGATAGAGAATTACCGGAGCATCCTGGTCTATACCGACACACAGATCCGGATCCAGGCAAAAAAATACCAGCTCTGTATCATCGGAAAAAACCTGTGCATCCGGTACTATGACAAGGACGAAATGGTGGTTACAGGGCGTATGGAGTCCGTGTCCTTTGAATAAAGGAGAGAAAATTGTCTCGATGGAATCGTTTCTTTTTCTGCGGGGAAATCCTGGCCGGAATTGAGGGGCCGGGAACCGAACGGTTTTTCAATATTGCCGCTCAGAGGGAACTGGAGCTCTGTGAGATCCGAAGGGATCCGTCCACGGGAGTGACAACATTCCGCACCACGGCAGACGATTACAGGAAGATGAAATCTGTGGCAAGAAAGACAGGGGTACGGCTGAGAATCAGAGAAAAAAACGGGCTTCCATTCTGGCTGTACAGAAACAGAAAGCGAAAACTGTCAGCAGCCGGCCTGGCAGGATTTTTTGTGCTTTTATATGTCTGTTCTCTTTATGTATGGGATATTTCCTTTGAAGGCAATCGGAGGTTTACCGATGAAATGCTGCTCCACTATATGGAAACAATCCCGGTTGCCTGCGGAATGAAAAAGTCGGAAATATCCTGCGAAAATCTGGAAGAAAGCCTCAGAAGCCGTTTCCCGGAAATCACCTGGGCCTCCGCGGAACTGAAAGGAACCAGACTGGTGGTACATATCAGAGAAAATGAAACCATCCTGTCGCCGGAAGTGCCTGATGAAAGTCCCTGTGATCTTTCTGCATCCCGGGAGGGAACCGTGGTGAAAACCGTGGTGCGCAGCGGCATCAGTCAGGTGAAGGCAGGAGACCAGGTGACGGAGGGAAGTCTGCTGGTAAGCGGAACAATCCCGATTCTGGATGATTCCGGAACTCTTGTGAACAGCCATAAAGTGAGGGCGGATGCAGAAATCTATGCCATGACTGCACATACCTATGAAACAACCCTTTCCAGAACCAGAACAGAAAAGGCTTCCACAGGAAGAACGCGGAAAGGTATTTTTTTCCGCATTCTGGATCATTCGTTTCTGTTTCTTCTGCCGGCAGGAAACGGAGAGCACTGGGAATTTTTCATGGAGCAGCACCAGCTGAAACTGTCGGAAAATTTTTACCTTCCGGTCTACGGCTCGGTCATTACCGCCCGGGAATATATTCCCTATGAGAAAGCACTGACAGAAGAGGAAATCCGACGTGCAGCCGACGAGTATGAAAGGGAATATATGGAAAAATTGGGTGAAAAAGGTATACAAATCATTGGGAATGATGATAAAATAGAAACAGACAGTTCCGGAATCAGAATTACCGGAACCGTGACAGTGGTGGAGGATATTGCTGCGGCAGTTCCGATACCGGATCAAGACGAGGAGAATCAGACAGTCAATGAGCTTAATTGAAACCATTGTGGACATTCCGGCAGAACATGAACGGAAAGTCTGCGGCCAGTTTGACAGTTACCTGAAAAAAATCGAACGGACCCTTCATGTGTCCATGATCGCCAGAGACGGAGAAATCAAGATCATCGGACCTGAACATGCGGTCAGAAAGGCGAAAAGCGTTTTCTCCACGCTGGTGGAGCTTTCCATGAGAGGAGAAGAGATCGGAGAGCAGAACGTGGACTATGCCCTGGCTCTGTCCTTTGACGGCCAGGACGACAAACTTCTGGAGATCGACAGGGACATTATCTGCCATACCATAAACGGAAAGCCGGTGAAGCCCAAAACCCTGGGGCAGAAGCAGTATGTGGACCTGATACGGAAAAAAATGATTGTTTTTGGCGTGGGACCGGCAGGAACCGGAAAGACCTACCTGGGTATGTCCATGGCCATCCAGGCATTTAAAAACGGTGAGGTGAACCGGATCATTCTGACACGTCCTGCCATAGAAGCGGGCGAAAAGCTGGGGTTTCTGCCGGGAGATCTCCAGAGCAAGATCGATCCTTATCTGCGTCCCCTGTATGATGCCCTTTACCAGATCATGGGAGCGGAGAGCTATCTTCATAATGCAGAAAAGGGTCTGATCGAGGTGGCGCCTCTGGCATATATGAGAGGGCGCACTCTGGACAATGCATTTATTATTCTGGATGAAGCCCAGAACACCACCCAGGCCCAGATGAAGATGTTTCTGACCCGTATCGGATTCGGATCCAAGGTGATCATTACCGGAGACCAGTCTCAGAAAGACCTGCCTTACGGTACCGTATCCGGCCTGGACACGGCACTGAAAATACTGAAAAATATCGATGACATCGGAATCTGTTATTTTACCAGTGAGGATGTGGTGCGCCATCCGCTGGTTCAGAAAATTGTAAAGGCATATGATGAATACGAGGCCCGCGGAAAGCGGACCGTAAAAACGGAACGGCCGGAGATCAGAAAACCGGCGGGAAAGGAGCGGCGGCATGACAGTGACCATTGAGTATGAAGCTGCCGGGAAACTGGAACTTCCCTATGAGGAAATCATCCGGAATGTTGTGGAGGAATCCGTGGACTATGTGGAGTGTCCCTATGATGTGGAGGTCAGCATTCTGCTTACGGACAACGAAGGGATCCGTCAGATCAATCTGGACATGAGACAGATTGACGCCCCCACGGATGTTCTTTCATTTCCCATGTGTGATTTTGAAACACCGGGAGATTTCTCCCTTCTGGAGGATACTCCGGAGGAATATTTCAACCCTGACACAGGGGAACTGATGCTGGGGGACATTGTTATCTCAGTGGACAAGGTGAAAGAACAGGCGGAAAAATACGGCCATTCACAGACAAGGGAACTGGCTTTTCTGGTGGCACACAGCATGCTCCATCTGAGCGGCTATGATCACATGGAGGAAAGTGAACGGCTGGAAATGGAAGAAAAACAACGGGAAATTCTGGAACGGAGGGGTTACAGAAGATGAGGAAAAGGCACGGGTATGTCTTTTGGGGAATCGGATTTCTGGCGGCCGTGTTTTTCTGCGCCGGATGTTCCGGGAAGAAGGAGTCTGTTCCGGCGGCAGAGACTCTGGCGGAAACAGAAACGACTCCGGAAACCATGCATTCCATCGTACTGGAGACAGAAGAGGAAACAGAACCGGAAGAACCGGCGGAGCGGGTGGAAGTGAACGGAAAAATACGCAGCTACCTGACCGGGGAAATGGTGGCTGCGGAGAAGGCAGACAGGCGCCCGGTGGCTGTTATGATGAGCAATGACCGTCAGGCGCTTCCCCAGTATGGCATCAACCGTGCCGGCGTTGTGTATGAGGCTCCGGTAGAGGGCGACATGAACAGGTATATGGCTCTGATTGAGGATTATGACGATCTGGAGCGGATCGGTTCCGTCAGAAGCTGCCGTACCTATTATACGTATTTTGCCAGGGAATTTGATGCGGTTTATGTTCATTACGGGCAGAGCAATTTTGCCGTGCCGTATCTGAAAAATGTGGACCATATCAATGGAGTCGACAGTACGGGAAGCAGCGCTTTTTACAGAAGCAGAGACAAAAAAGCTCCGCATAATGCCTATACCAGCGGAGCAAAGCTCCGGGAGGCCGTGGAGAAACAGGGAATTTCCGATGAGTATTCAGAAGACTATGAAGGGCATTTCCGGTTTGCATCAGGATCCGGGCAGATTACTCCGGAGAATGGTGAAGACGCCTATAAGGTGGCGCCCGGATATCCCATGAACAGTCCCTGGTTTGAATACAATGAAGAAGACGGCCTCTATTACCGGTTTCAGTACGGAGCCCCCCACAACGGCAGTGAAGGACAGATTGCTGTCAAGAATATTATCTTTCAGTATGTGGAATACGGCTATTATGCCACCACCCCATATCTGAACATCAATGTGCATACAGGCCATGAAGGCAGATTCTTTACCAACGGAAAATATGAGAAGATTACCTGGGAAAAGGACGGGGAATTCGGTGTGACCCATTATTACGATATGGAAGGCAATGAAATTACCCTGAACAAGGGAAAGACCTGGGTGTGCATCATACAGACAGACCGTTACGACAAGGCGGAAATATATGGAAAGTAGAAGACAAAAACGGAAACAGGGGGCGGATTTCGTCATACAGGGGAGTATCCTGGCGGCCGCCTCCATTCTGGTGAGGATCATCGGAATCGCTTACCGGATCCCCCTGATCAATATTATCGGTGATGAAGGAATGGGCTATTACGGCACTGCGTTCAACGTGTACAATATTGCCCTCCTTTTGTCATCTTACAGCCTGCCGCTGGCGGTATCGAAACTGGTGGCATCCCGCCTGGCCAGAGGCCAGTACAGGAATGCTGCCAGAATCTTTCATGTGGCCCTGGGATACGCGACCATAGCCGGCGGCATCACAGCCGCAGTCATATGGTTCGGCGCGGACTTCTTTGCAGGAGAAGTTTTTTTTATGCCGTATGCGGCGTTTGCACTGAAGACACTGGCTCCCACTGTCTGGATCATGGCATATCTCGGAGTATTCCGCGGCTATTTTCAGGGACGGGGAACCATGGTGCCCACAGCCATGTCGCAGGTTTTTGAACAGATTATCAATGCGGTTGTCAGCGTGGCAGCGGGAAGCATCCTGTTTCAGGAGGCCTGGAAACTTGAGGTGCTGAAGGACCAGACGGGAACCGGATATTCCAATGCCTGGGGAGCCGCAGGCGGAACCATCGGAACCGGAAGCGGTGCACTGGGAGCCCTGCTTCTTCTGATGCTGCTTTTTCTGATCTGCCGTCCCATGATTCGTAGACAGAGGAGGAGGGACCGGGACAGCCGGCCTGAAAGCCGGGGACGGATTTCAAAGGCCCTGTTAATGACCGTAGTGCCTGTGGTTTTAAGCTCTGCTGTCTATAATCTCAACACTGTGGTGGACAACGGCGTTCTGGCGGCCAATTTCAACACCCTCGGGCGCGGAGATGAATTTGCCGGACTCTGGGGCGTTTATACCGGAAAATATCATCTGCTGATCAATGTACCGATGGCGGTATCCAGCGCCCTGGCGTCTTCGCTGATTCCTTCGGTGACGGCAGCGGTGGCGGAACGGAACCGGAAACTGGTGAGGGAACGGGTATCTTCCGCCATCCGTTTTTCCATGATGATTGCCATTCCTTCTGCTGTGGGACTTACCGTGCTGGCAGGCCCCATCAACAACCTGCTGTTTTCAGGAGATAATGAGCTGGCAGTCCGGATGACTCTTTACGGTTCTCTGGCAGTGGTGTTTTATTCCCTTTCCACTGTCACCAACGGAATTCTCCAGGGAATCGACCGGATGCGTGCGCCTGTGTTTCATGCTCTGATTTCACTGGCAGTTCATCTGGTCTTTCTGGAGATCATGGTTCTGGTACTGCATCTTGGAATTTTTTCTATGGTGTTTGCCAACATTGTGTTTGCAGTGTCCATGACCTTCCTGAATCACAGGACCATCTGCCGGACGCTGCGCTACAGGCAGGAGCTGAAAAAAACATTTCTGATTCCCATGATTTCATCGGCAGTCATGGGAGCCGCTGCTTTTTTTGTCTGCCGGCTTCTGTCGAAGACAGGGCATGAAGCGGCTGCTCTGGGAGGATCCATTCTGGCAGCTGTTCTGATTTACGGTATTCTGTATCTGCGCCTGGGAGGACTCAGCGCCGCAGAACTGAAAAGCATGCCGGGCGGAAAAAAGCTGTACCGCATTGCCTCAGCGCTGCGTCTGATATAAAAAACAGAAAATATGATTAAAAAAGGAAAAGAAAGCAGATACTGATACCAAAGGAGGAATTTTCCCATGAAAAAGTATGTATCCAGCTTTCTTTTCTTTTTATGTCTTACATCTGCCTGTCTGGTGGGCCTGTTTGTGATGACCGGAGAAAAGGAAGAGTCCGGGGAAGCCAGGGAAGTCCAGATGACAGAGTCTGTGGAACGGCCTGTATTTACGGAAAGCAGCGCACCCGGGTATAACCTGGTGCTGAATCAGGAACGGGTGGATTCCGTACAGCAGGAAACCACGGAAAAAACGGGAATCTACTGTCTGGTGGCGGAAGAAGGATATCTGATCGTATATGACCGGGATCTGGAGACAGTCAATATGTTTACCCATATGCCTCTGGCGGATTTTCCGGTGGATGAGCAGGAAAAACTGATGGAGGGGATCTGGTTTCCCACCATGGCTGAAATTTTCAGCTATCTGGAATCCTATACCAGTTAAGACTTGAAATTTCATCATCTTCCCGATATACTATTGCATATATATTCAGGCGGGAGGAAATTATGAGCAGAGAAGGCATCATTATCGGCGGAGGGGCGTCCGGTCTGACTGCGGCAATTTCAGCTGCCAGACGGGGCGCCCGTGTGACAGTTCTGGAACATATGCCCCGGGTGGGGAAAAAAATACTGTCCACCGGAAACGGAAAATGCAATATGACCAATCTTTTTCTGGATGCCTCCTGCTATCGCTGCAGCTGTCCGGAATTTCCCATGGAGGTAATCCGCCGGTTCCCGCCAGAGGAAACCATCCGCTTTTTCAGACAGCTGGGGATTCTGACCACAGACAGGAACGGATACGTATATCCCGCCTCAGGACAGGCCCAGACGGTGCTGGATGCCCTGCGGGAAGAAGCGGAAATGCTTGGGGTGACTGTGGTTCTGGACTGTCATGTGCGGACTCTGAGAAAAAAAGGACAGCGTTTTTATGCGGATACGGACCATGGAAATTTTTCCGGGGATTTTCTGATCCTGGCAGCCGGCTCCATGGCTGCTCCTTCCACCGGATCCGACGGCAGCGGATATGAACTTTCCCGTGTGTTCGGACACAGAATCCTTACGCCGCTTCCGGCTCTGGTACAGCTCTGCTGTCAGGGCGGATTTTTCCGGTCTGTGGCCGGGGTCCGTACGGAAGCGTCTGTTTCACTTTATTCCGGCGGGCAGCTTCTTGCGTCTGACCGCGGAGAACTGCAGCTGACGGATTACGGGATTTCCGGAATTCCGGTCTTTCAGGTAAGCCGCTATGCCTCACAGGCGCTTCACCGCAGGAAACAGGTGACGGCAGTTCTGGATTTTCTGCCCTCCATGGACCATCATGAACTGTTTGAACTTCTGCGTGAACAGAAAAAATATCTGTCAGGCCGGCAGGCCGGCACGTATCTCAATGGAATTTTTCATAAAAAACTTGCAGCCCTGTTTTTAAAAGAAGCCGGAATCCGTCCGGAAACCCCTGTGGAGCAGCTGGCAAAGCAGGAACTTGCGGCTCTCTGCAGAATCATCAAGGAATTTTCCGTCCCGGTGGTGAAAACCAATTCCTTTGCCCAGGCCCAGGTGTGCGCCGGAGGCGTTGATACATCGGAAGTGGATCCTGAGACCATGGAGTCACGTCTGACGGAGGAACTGTATTTTGCCGGGGAGATTCTGGATGTGGACGGAATCTGCGGCGGCTACAATCTTCAGTGGGCCTGGTCCAGCGGATATCTGGCCGGGAAACAGGCAGCGGGGAAAGGAATATGATTACATATGATTCGGATTAATCAGCTGACTCTGGCTGCAGATCACAAGCCGGAGGCCATCAGAAAAAAAGCGGCACGGATGCTGCGGATCTCCGAAGATGCCATCGAAGATCTTACCGTGGTGAGGCGTTCCGTGGATGCCAGAAAAAAAGGCCAGCTGCTGTTCAGCTATATCGTGGATGTCAGACTCAGGCCGGATACAAAAGAAGCATCGGTGGTGAAAAAAGCTGCCAATGTCAATATCCGCCGGGAAACGGAAATCCGTTACCGTTATCCCGAGCCGGGATCCGTCCGTATAACAGAACGTCCGGTGGTGATCGGAGCCGGTCCGGCGGGACTGTTTGCGGCGCTGGCCCTGGCAGAAAACGGATATATGCCTGTCATCTGCGAACAGGGCGATGATGTGGATGCGAGAACGGAAAAAGTGGAAGCTTTCTGGCGCCTTGGTGATGAAGCTCTGGACATCAGGTCCAACGTACAGTTCGGAGAAGGCGGCGCCGGTACGTTTTCCGACGGGAAACTCAATACCCTGGTAAAGGATGTTTCCGGCAGAAACCGCAGAGTCCTGGAAATTTTCACGGAGGCAGGGGCAGATTCCTCAATCCTCTATGACAGCAGGCCCCATATCGGAACAGACGTTCTGCGGACGGTGGTAAAAAATATCCGGAAAAAAATCGTGGACGCCGGAGGAGAAGTCCGTTTCCGATGCCGGGTCTGTGATTTTATGGAAGAAAACGGGCGGCTTTGCGGGGTGATACTGGAAAACGGTGAGATTCTCCGTACCGGTCAGGTGATTCTGGCCGGCGGGCACAGTGCACGTGAACTGTTTGCCGTGCTGGAACGTCTCAGGGTTCTTATGGAGCCCAAGGCATTTGCAGTGGGTTTCCGGGTTCAGCATCCCCAGTCTCAGATAAATCTGTCACAGTACGGGCAGGAGGAAAATCCCCTGCTGGGTGCGGCACCGTATAAGGTTACTGCGAAAACTTTCTCCGGAAGAGGTGTGTATTCTTTCTGCATGTGTCCCGGCGGTTTCGTTGTAAACGCATCTTCGGAAAAGGGACGTCTGGCAGTCAATGGTATGAGCAACGCAGACCGGGGAAGCGGCACGGCCAACAGTGCCATCATTGTTTCCGTGACTCCCGGCGATTATCCCGGTTCCGGCCCGCTGGCCGGGATCCGGTTTCAGAAGCAGCTGGAGGAAAAGGCATTTTCTCTGGGAAGCGGAAAAATTCCGGTGCAGCTTCTGGGAGATCTGAGGACAGGAAAAATATCGGAACGGTTCGGGGACGTGGAGCCCAGATTCTGCGGCGCATACCGTTTTGCAGACCTGAGCCGTCTGATGCCGGAAGAGCTGACCGGTGCCTTTCTGGAAGGAATGGAGCAGTTCGGAAGAAAAATAAGAGGATTTGACAGATATGATGCCATTGTGGCCGGAATTGAAAGCAGAACTTCCTCTCCGGTGCGGATCCTGAGGGATGAACAGATGGAAAGCAGCATGAAAGGACTCTTTCCCTGCGGAGAGGGCGCCGGTTATGCAGGCGGAATCACTTCCGCGGCAATGGATGGCCTGAAAGTGGCGGAAGAGCTGATACGCAGGTATCGCCCGGATTATGCCTGACAGGCAGAAGGGTAAAAGAACCGTCCGGGAAATTCCGGACACAGACAGCAAAGAGAGGATGGAAACAGTATGGAACAGTCTGCAAGAGAAAAGCTGAAAGAAAAGAAGAGAATTGTCATCAAGATCGGTTCCTCATCTCTGACCCACACACAGACCGGGGATCTGAATCTTGCGAAAATAGAAAAGCTGATCCGTGTCATCAGTGACCTGAAAGGCCAGGGCAGAGAAGTGGTACTGGTATCTTCCGGAGCCATTGCGGCCGGAAGACAGGCGCTGGGATGCCAGAAGCCTGAAACCGTAGCAGAGAAACAGGCCTATGCAGCCGTAGGGCAGGCCCGGCTCATGATGGTGTATCAGAAACTTTTTTCTGAATACAACCAGACTGCCGCGCAGATTCTCATGACCAAAAATACCATTGTGGATGCGGTTTCCAGAGGCAATGCCCATAATACCTTTGAAGAACTTCTGAAACTGGGAACTGTGCCCATTGTCAATGAAAACGATACGGTTTCCACTTATGAGATCAAATTCGGAGACAACGACAGGCTTTCCGCCATTGTGGCCGCGCTGATCGGAGCAGATCTTCTGATTCTGCTTTCGGACATCGACGGACTTTATTCGGACGATCCCAAGCGGAATCCGGACGCTTCCTTTATCGGTCAGGTGGACGAGATCTCCGATGAGCTTCTGTCCATGGGCAAATCCACCACCGGCAGCGATGTGGGAACCGGCGGTATGGCTGCCAAGCTTTATGCCGCCAGAATTGCTACTGACAGCGGGTCCGACATGGTGATTGCCAATGGCGATGATGTGGAAGTCATCTGGGATATTCTGGGAGGGAAATCCTGCGGAACCCTGTTTACGGCACATAAAAGCTCGGATTTTGAGCTGATTGATTACATTCAGAGCGTTCATTGAGAACGGGAAACGGAGCAGTTATGAATCAGGAAAAAATTGACAGAATCAACAGCCTTTATCATAAATCACAGTCTGTGGGACTTACGGAGGAAGAGAAAGAGGAACAGGCGGCGCTGAGAAAGGAATATCTGGCCGCCATAAGGCAGAATCTCAGGGGAACGCTCAACAGCATCTCCATCCGCGAGAAAGACGGAACCATCACGGATCTTGGGAAAAAATTCGGCGGTGTCAGCGGAAAAGAAAACTGATGGACCAAGGGGACAGTATGGAGAAACGGAAAGAGCGGGAGCGGATCCGGCAGCTGGCAAAAACTTTTTCAGAAGCCGACAGGGCGCTGATGGACAAAAAACTTCTGAAGAATCTGGAAAATCATATATGGTTTCAGCAGGCTGACTGTGTTTATGCCTATGCGCCTCTTGAAACTGAGGCGGGAGGCCGGAACCTTCCCGGATTCATCCTGGCATCCGGGAAAAAACTGGCACTTCCCAGGGTGGAAGGAGAACAGATCGTTTTCTGCTTTGTGGAATCGGAAGATCAGCTGGAAAAAGGTGCATTCGGAATCCAGGAGCCGGCGCAGGAATGTCTGGAAGCCGGAGATGCAGAAGCACTGATGCTGGTTCCGGGAGCCGCCTTTACTCCCGAAGGCATCCGCCTGGGAAAAGGGGGCGGGTTCTACGACCGCTTTCTTCAGAAGGAACCGTGCCACCGTACCCTGGGGCTGGCCTATGGATATCAGATTGTTCCGCAGCTGGAAGAAACTGACCACGACCGGAGAGTCATGGGGATAATCACGCCGGAACGCATCTGGACCGCAGAGCCGGTCCGGCTGCAGCTTTCCGGATCACAGGAAATTCTGAAACAGAAAAAACAGAAGGAGAGGGATCAGAACATGTTGGAAGAAATCGGCAGAAAAGCAAAAGAGGCGTCATTCCTTCTTGGAAAAATGGGAACGGGTGAAAAAAACAGGGGACTTCTTGCCGCAGCAGATGCCATTCTGAACGGCCGGGAAGAAATTCTGGAAGCCAACGGCCGGGATGTGGAACGCGCCAGAAAACGCGGTATGGCTCCGGGCCTGGTGGACCGGCTGCTGCTGACACCGGAAAGGATCCAGGGGATTGTGGAAGGCATGCGGCAGGTGGCTGATCTGGAAGATCCTGTGGGGGAAGTGCTTTCCATGAAAAAAAGGCCCAACGGCCTTGTGATCGGGCAGAAACGGGTCCCGCTGGGAGTTGTGGGCATTATCTATGAAGCCAGACCCAATGTGACCGCGGATGCCTTTGCCTTATGCTTCAAAACCGGAAATGCCTCTATTCTCCGGGGCGGAAGCGACGCCCTGGAATCCAATACTGCCATCACGGACTGTATCCGGCGCGGCCTGGTTTCCTGCGGAATCACAGAAGATGCTGTTCAGCTGATTACCGATACGGACCACGAAACTGCCAGAGAGTTCATGCAGATGCGGGAATATCTGGATGTGCTGATTCCAAGAGGCGGAGCCGGACTGATCCGGTCCGTTGTGGAAAACAGCAAGGTACCTGTCATAGAGACAGGAACCGGAAACTGCCATATCTATGTGGATGAGACCGCAGATTTCCAGATGGCACTGGATATCATATTCAATGCCAAAACCCAGAGAATCGGTGTCTGCAACGCCTGTGAGTCCACTCTGGTTCACAGAAAGATCGCCGGAGAATTCCTGCCGCTCCTGAAAAAGAGGCTGGATGAGAAACAGGTGGAAATCCGCGCGGACGAGGCAGCAAGAGCCATTGTTCCGGAATTCACTCCGGCCACGGAAGAAGACTGGGGAACAGAATATCTGGATTATATTCTTTCCTGCAAACTGGTGGATTCCGTGGACGAGGCCATTGCCCATATCAACCGCTATAATACAGGCCATTCGGAAGCCATTATAACGGAAAGCTATGAAAATGCCCGGAAGTTCCTGGATGAAGTGGATGCGGCAGCCGTGTATGTCAATGCTTCCACACGCTTTACCGATGGCTTTGAGTTCGGCTTCGGCGCGGAGATCGGAATCAGTACCCAGAAACTGCACGCCAGAGGTCCCATGGGGCTCACCGCGCTTACCTCGACAAAATATATCATTTACGGAGACGGGCAGATCCGGAAATAACTGCCTGAATCTGTATCCGGAGCCGGGACACCGACTGCCGGATGTGACATCAGAAAAATCTTGTTCATTCTGCGGCCGGTCATGGGAACAGTGACCGGCCGCAGCCGGATTATCCGGCATACCGCTCGATACTATCTCACATACGTTTCCTTTTTCGGATTGTCTTCCCGGCAGACGATGGCTTTAATGAACGCAACAGGGAAGTCCGGAGGAAAAACAGATGGTTTCCGTCTTTTTCCTGACAAAATATTACGTTAAATTTACAGTCATGGTAATCTGGTTGCATTTTTTCCCATTCAAGTTTATAATGAATACGTTAATGAATCAGAGTGGAGACTGAAAATGAAAACAGAGATGCAATGCATGAATCAGGTTCCGGCTGCGGAGCCTGAAAGACAGCAGTATTTTATAAAACTGGTCAGAGAACAGGTGGAAGCCCTCAGCAGGAAAAAAGGACGCAGGCTCACCTGTTTTATCACGACATTCGGATGCCAGATGAACGCCAGAGATTCCGAAAAGCTTCTGGGAATTCTGGAACAGGCAGGATTTGTGCCGGGAGAGGATGAAAACGCTGATTTTGTCCTGTACAATACCTGCACCGTCCGGGAAAATGCCAATCTGAAGGTTTACGGCCGCCTCGGCCGCCTGAGCAGCATGAAACGCAGGAATCCGGAAAAGCTGATTGCCCTGTGCGGATGCATGATGCAGGAAAAAGAAGTGGTGGAGAAGATCCGGAAAAGTTACCGTTTCGTGGATATCATTTTCGGTACACACAATATTTTCAAACTGGCGGAACTTCTTTATGAACGTCTGTCAGAGAAACATATGGTGGTGGATATCTGGGAAGGAACGGATCAGATCGTGGAAGATCTTCCTGTGGAACGGAAATATCCCTTCAAATCCGGTGTCAACATCATGTTCGGATGCAACAATTTCTGCAGTTACTGTATTGTTCCGTACGTGAGAGGAAGAGAACGGAGCAGGAATCCGGAAGATATCATAAATGAAATCAGAGCGCTGGTGGACGACGGTGTGGTGGAAGTCATGCTTCTGGGGCAGAATGTAAATTCCTATGGAAAGACGCTGGAATCTCCCATTTCTTTTGCGGAACTTCTGAGAAGAGTGGAACAGATCGAAGGACTGGAACGGATCCGTTTTATGACATCCCATCCCAAAGATCTTTCCGATGAACTCATTCAGGTGATGAAAGAGTCCAGAAAAATCTGCCGGCATCTTCATCTGCCGCTGCAGTCCGGCAGCAGCAGAATTCTGGAACGGATGAACCGCCGGTATACAAAGGAACAGTATCTGGAACTGGTGGACAGAATCCGCAGGGCGATTCCGGATATTTCGCTTACCACGGATATTATTGTCGGATTCCCCGGCGAAACCGAAGAAGATTTTGAAGAAACCATGGACGTGGTAAGAAAAGTAAAATATGACAGCGCGTTTACCTTCATATATTCCAGACGCACCGGCACACCCGCTGCCGCCATGGCGGAGCAGGTTCCGGAAGAAGTTGTGAAGGCCCGGTTTGACCGCCTTCTTTCCCTGGTACAGGAGATTGCCGCGGAAGTAATCTCCCGGGATGAGGGAACCGTTCAGAAGGTGCTTGCTGAAGAGCGCGATACCCATAAGGCCGGATGGCTTACCGGCAGGATGAGCAACAACACGGTCGTTCACTTTGAAGGAGGACCGGAACTCATCGGCAAAATCGTGGATGTATCTCTCGATGAAGCCAAAGGCTTTTATTTCATGGGAAGCCTAAAAAAATAAAAGGAGCAGGGTACAATGAAACTTCCAATGAAAAAACTGACGGCCGCGGCAGTTGCTGCAGGACTCTCCGTATCTTTAAGCTTTACGGCGGTTGCAGAAGAAAAATTCGGACCGGGATTTGATCTGACACCTGACGAAACACAGAGCGGAGAGAGCCAGAATCAAGGCGGCCAGGAAGAAAACCAGACGGATTCCCAGCAGGGCGGTGAAGAACAGTCAGCAGGAACCGAGACACAGGAAGGTGAGTCCGGACAGCAGACAGGGACGGATTCCGGACAGGTCCAGTATCCGGAAGGAATGGTTCCCAACACCAATCTGTACGGCGGAAACGTGGACATAACGCCTACCAATGCACAGGCTGTCTGGGATGCGGTGGAAGTATTCGGACAGCCGGCCAATGTGGAAGGCCAGTATACGTGGCTTTCTGCCAAACTGAAAAACGGACTTGAAGGAAAACTTTCCTACAGGCCATATGTCAACAACGGCGGCTGGCTTCAGTTTTACTCGGACGGAGAGCCGGCAGGAGGAACGGAAGGTTCCACATATGTGGAGGCCATCCAGATGCATCTGACCGGCAAAGCCGCAGAACAGTATGATCTTTATTATGCCGTTTCCACAGCGCAGAGGGGACAGCTGGGATTTGCCGAAGCAGGGCAGATCGCGGGTACCATTGATGTGGGAGACTGGATCACGGATCTGAAAGTGGTTCTGGTTCCCAAGGGAACCGGTGCGCCGGCTTCCACCATGGACCGGTATTTCGGACCGTTTTCCGGACGGATCCAGTTTACGGAAACAGCTGCCACCTGTGTGAATGCAGACGGAACTCCCTATACGGGATGGGCGGATTATGATGAACTCCGTTACTATTTCCAGAATGGTCAGGTGGTGACCGGATGGCAGTATATTGACGGCCTGAAATTCTATTTCTACCCCAACGGGCAGCTCTGTCAGGATGTGGATGACCTGATCGGAAAACAGAGTGAATATCTCATCAAGGTCAACAAAACCCTCAACTGCCTGACTGTATATGCCAGGGACGGTGCCAACGGATTCATCATTCCCGTAAAGGCCATGCTGACATCCGTGGGAGACGATACTCCCATCGGAACCTTTGAGACACCGGAAAAATACCGCTGGAGACTGATGTACAACGACACGTATACGCAGTATGCCACAAGAATCCAGGCAGGTGCGGGATTCCTGTTCCATTCCATTACATACGAGACGACAGATCCCCATACGCTGATCACCAGCGGATACAACGGACTGGGAGTGGTACGTTCGGCAGGATGCATCCGTCTTACATGTGAAAATGCCAAATGGATCTATGACAACTGCAGGATTGGTACCAAGGTAACAATCTACGAAGATCCCAATGTGCCGTCTCCGTTTATGAAACCGTACGTGGTACTGATTCCCGACGATCAGAATTATGATCCGACGGACCCGAATGTGTAAGGATAGAAGGGAAAAGAAAGTGGCACAATTATCACCAATGATGACACACTACCTGGAGACAAAAAAGCAGTATCCTGACTGCATTCTGTTTTACCGTCTCGGGGATTTTTATGAAATGTTCTTTGAGGATGCCATTACGGTATCCCGGGAACTGGAAATTACACTGACAGGAAAAGACTGTGGATTAGAGGAACGCGCACCTATGTGTGGCGTTCCTTATCACGCAGTGGAGGGATACCTGACCCGTCTGGTTCAGAAAGGCTACAAGGTGGCCATTGCGGAACAGATGGAAGATCCGAAACTGGCCAAGGGACTGGTGAAGCGTGAAGTGATCCGGGTGGTAACTCCCGGCACCATAACCAGTTCTCAGGCTCTGGATGAGACAAAAAACAACTACCTGATGGGCGTTGTCTATACGGGAAATACTTATGGCATAGCGACGGTTGATATTACAACCGGCGATTTTTTTGTTACTGAGGTACAGTCGGAACGGACCCTGCTGGACGAGATCAACAAGTTCTCACCATCCGAGCTGGTATGCAGCGAGTCTCTTTTCATGTCCGGACTGGATATGGAAGAACTGAAGAACCGGTATCATCTGGCAGTTACGGCGCTGGATAACCGCTTCTTTTCGGATGATACCTGCCGGAAGGTCCTTAAGGAACATTTCCATGTCATGAGCCTGGAAGGGCTGGGTCTGGGCGAGTACGAAAACGGCATGATTGCCTGCGGATGTGTGCTTCAGTATCTTTATGAGACACAGAAAAATGACCTTTCTCACCTGACCAAGCTGACGCCTTATACCACGGGACAGTTTATGGTCATCGATACCTCCACCAGGAGAAATCTGGAACTGGTGGAAACGCTGAGGGAGAAACAGAAGCGGGGAAGCCTTCTCTGGGTCCTGGACAGGACCAGAACGGCCATGGGCGCCAGAATGCTGAGAACGTTCATTGAACAGCCTCTGGTCAGCGCATCGGAAATCGGCCGGCGCCAGGAAGCCATTGAAGAACTCAACATGAACTACATTTCACGCGAGGAGATACGCGAATATCTGAATTCGATTTATGATCTGGAGCGGCTGATCGGACGTATCAGTTACAAAACGGCCAATCCCCGCGATCTTCTGGCATTTAAAAATTCCCTGGCCATGCTGCCGCATATTCGCCGGATCATGGGAGAATTTTCCTGCAGCCTGTTAAAAGATATCTGTCAGGATATGGACGAGCTTTCGGATCTTCATGACCTGATTGCACGTGCCATTACCGATGAACCGCCCATTACAATCCGGGAAGGGAACATCATCAGGGACGGCTTCAGTCCGGAGGCGGACCGGTACAGAAAAGCCAAGACCGAAGGAAAAACCTGGCTGGCGGATCTTGAAAACACGGAACGGGAAAAGACCGGCATCAAGACACTGAAAGTAAAGTTCAATAAAGTTTTCGGCTACTATTTTGAAGTGACCAATTCCTTCAAAGATATGGTGCCGGATTATTTTATCCGCAAACAGACCCTGACCAATGCGGAGCGCTATACCACAGACCGGCTGAAGGAACTGGAAGACATCATCATGGGAGCCGAAGACCGTCTGTATACGCTGGAATATGAGCTTTTCTGTCAGGTGCGGGATCAGATTGCCGGAGAGGTTTTAAGAATTCAGAAAACAGCCAAGGCCATTGCCGGCATCGATGTGTTCACATCGCTGTCTTCCGTGGCCACTCGGAATAATTATGTGAAGCCGAAAATCAATGAAAAGGGGATCATCAGCATAAAAAACGGACGGCATCCCGTGGTGGAACGGATGATGCGGGACGATCTGTTTGTGGCCAATGACACTTTCCTGGACAACGGAAAAAACAGAATTTCCGTGATCACAGGCCCCAATATGGCGGGAAAATCCACCTATATGCGTCAGACCGCACTGATTGTTCTGATGGCCCAGATCGGAAGCTTCGTGCCGGCTGATGCGGCAAACATCGGCATCTGTGACCGGATTTTCACCCGTGTGGGAGCGTCTGATGATCTGGCCTCCGGTCAGAGCACATTTATGGTGGAAATGACGGAGGTTGCCAATATTCTGAGAAATGCCACCAGAAACAGCCTTCTGGTTCTGGATGAGATCGGACGCGGCACCAGCACGTTTGACGGCCTTGCCATTGCCTGGGCGGTCATTGAGTATATCAGCAATACAAAAATTCTGGGGGCCAAGACCCTGTTTGCCACCCATTATCATGAGCTGACGGAACTTGAGGGAACCATCGGAGGCGTCAACAATTACTGCATCGCTGTCAAGGAGCAGGGCGAAGACATTGTTTTCCTCCGAAAGATTGTAAAAGGAGGCGCTGACAAGAGCTACGGAATTCAGGTGGCCAGGCTGGCCGGAGTCCCGGATTCAGTCACTGCCAGAGCACGGGAACTGGTGGAGGAACTTTCCACTGCCGATATTACATCCCACGCCAGAGAGATCGCCGAGGCCCATGCCAACGTATCCCAGCATAAGGCAGTTGCCAGGCCGGATGAGGTGGATATGAATCAGCTTTCTATTTTTGATACGGTGAAAGACGATGATATTGTCAAGGAACTGCGGGACCTGGAACTGTCCACCATGACACCCATTGACGCCCTGAACACCCTTTACCGTCTGCAGACAAAACTGAAAAACAGGTGGAGCTCATAGCCTTTGCAGAGAGAGGAGACTGTAATGCCCATTCAGGTACTGGATCAGAATACAATCAATCAGATCGCTGCCGGAGAAGTGGTGGAGCGTCCGGCATCCGTGGTAAAGGAACTGATGGAAAACGCCATTGATGCCGGCGCCACCGCAGTGACTGCGGAGATTCGCGACGGAGGGATCGGCTTTATCAGAATTACCGACAATGGCTGCGGAATTCCCGGGAAGGAACTTCCGCTGGCTTTTCTCAGACATTCCACCAGCAAGATCCGTACTGCTGCCGACCTTCTTACGGTGGCCTCCCTGGGATTCCGCGGTGAGGCACTTTCCAGCATTGCGGCGGTCTCTCAGGTGGAAGTGATTACCAGAACGGCAGAAAGCCTCAGCGGCTTCCGTTACCAGATTGAAGGAGGAGCGGAGAAAAGCCTGGAAGAGGTGGGGGCTCCGGAAGGCACCACATTCATTTCCAGAAATCTTTTTTTCAACACGCCGGCAAGAAGAAAATTTCTGAAGACGCCGGCAACGGAAGGCGGTCATGTGGCAGACCTGGTGGAGAAAATTGCCCTGTCCCATCCGGAGATTTCCATACGGCTTATTGTCAATAATCAGATCCGCCTTCATACATCGGGCAATCATAACCTGAAAGACATTATTTATACGGTTTACGGAAGAGAAATTGCGGCAAACCTGATTCCGTTCCGGGCGGAAAACGAGCTGTTTTCCATATCCGGCTTTATAGGAAAGCCGGTGATCGCCAGAGGAAACCGGAATTTTGAGAATTATTTTATCAATGGAAGATACATCCGCAGCAGTCTTGTGGCCAGAGCCATTGAGGATGGATACAGGAGTTACATGATGCAGCATAAATATCCCTTTACCCTGCTGCATTTTCAGGTGGAGCCGGAATTCATCGATGTCAATGTCCATCCGTCCAAAATGGAAATCCGTTTCAAGGACGGCGAACTGGTGTACCGTACCATCTGCAGCACCATCGGAGAAGCACTGAAGGAAAGAGAACTGATTCCTTCTGTGGAAGTTCCCAGGACGGAGGCATCTTTGGGCGCTGCGGCTTCTGCGGAACCTGCCGGTCCCGAAGTCCGGAACGGAGAGGACAGAAAAGCAGAGACCAAAAAAGAACCAGCGCATAAAGAAACATCCTTCACCGGAAACCCAAAACCGGAAAACGGTTCCGTACCGGAACCCGTAACATCCGGGAATCTGGCACGGGGCCCTGAGCCTTTTGAAGTACACCGCAGAGAAGCCATGGCCATCCGGGAAAAGCCGGCTTTTTACGGTATAAAAGAATCCGGGGAACACCGCGGAAAAGAAAATATCCCGAAAGCTCCGGAGTCCGGAAAGGCGCCGGAGACAGCTGCGGCAAACGAAGAACATCTGCCGGAAAAAAAGCCGTGCGGAGAAGAGAAGCGGGAGAACAGGCAGCCACAGCAGATGGAAATGTTTGACGGCCGTCTGCTTTCCAGTGAAGCCCGCAGCAGCCACAGACTCATCGGCCAGCTGTTTGATACGTACTGGCTGGTGGAATATCAGAATCAGCTTTTCATCATAGATCAGCACGCGGCTCACGAAAAAGTACTTTTTGAGAAGACATTCGCAACGCTGAAAACCAGGGAATACGGCTCTCAGAACATCAGCCCGCCCATTATTCTGACTCTTTCTCTTCAGGAAGAGGAACTGCTGAAAAAATACCAGAAAGATTTTTCCGATATCGGATTTGAAATCGAACCCTTCGGAGGAAAAGAATACGCTGTGCGGGCGGTGCCGGCAAATCTGTTTTCCCTGGCACAGAAAGATCTTCTGATGGAACTGCTGGACGGCCTTTCCGAGGACACGGGACCTGCCGGATCCGAACTGGTATATGACCGGATCGCTTCCATGTCCTGCAAGGCGGCTGTAAAGGGAAATCACCGTCTGTCTGAACGGGAAGCCAATGAACTCATTGACCAGCTCCTGAAGCTGGAAAACCCATATGCCTGCCCCCATGGACGTCCCACCATTATTTCCATCAGCAGGTATGAACTGGAAAAAAAGTTCAAGAGGATTGTATAAATGAAACAGCCTTTGATCATTCTTACAGGGCCGACCGCTTCCGGGAAAACAGCACTGTCTGTCAGACTTGCCCGGGAAATCGGCGGCGAAATCATCAGTGCAGATTCCATGCAGGTTTACCGCCATATGGATATCGGATCTGCCAAGGTGACAGAAGCGGAAATGGGCGGAATCCGCCATCATCTGATTGACGTTCTGGAGCCGTGGGATGAATTCAATGTGGTGATATTCCAGAAAATGGCTCTGGAGGCCATGGAAAAGATCCGGGCCGCAGGCCATATTCCCATTGTGGCAGGCGGAACCGGTTTTTACATTCAGGCTCTGCTTTATCATGTGAATTTTACGGAAAACGATGGGGATACGAAAATCCGGGAAGAACTTTCATGCTTCGCACAGACCCGGGGGGCAGATGCCCTTCATGAACGTCTGCGGCAGGTGGATCCTGAATCTGCCGTGGCCATTCACCCCAATAATGTCAAACGGGTGATCCGTGCCCTGGAATTCTACGAAAAGACCGGAACCAGAATTTCAGGACACAATGAAGCGGAAAGACAGAAGGAATCCCCCTATCAGCACGCATTTTATGTCCTGACCATGGACCGGAAAAGGCTTTACGACCGTATTGACGAGAGAGTGGACAGGATGCTGGAAAACGGTCTTGTGGAAGAAGTAAGAAAGCTGCAGCAGATGGGATGCCGGAAGGATATGGTCTCCATGCAGGGACTTGGCTATAAGGAAATCCTCGGATATCTGGACGGCAGCATGACCCTGGAAGAGGCTGTTTACATTCTGAAACGGGATACCAGGCATTTTGCCAAACGCCAGCTGACCTGGTTCCGCAGAGAACGGGATGTCTGCTGGCTGGACTGGGAAACGTTCGGACGGAATGAAGATAAAATGCTCTCCTGGATCCTGTCGGATCTTGAGAACAAAGGCATTGTAATAAAGGAGCAGTAAAATCATGGAATTAACAGAAATGTATAAACAGTTCGGCATTTCAGAACGGGTGCTGAATTTTGGAAAAGATGTGGAGAACAGCCTGAAAAAACGGTTTGAGGAGATTGATGCCACAGCGGAATACAACCAGCTGAAGGTAATCCGGGCCATGCAGGAATCCCGGGTCAGTGACATTCATTTTGCAGGCACCACAGGCTACGGATATAATGACCTGGGAAGAGATACCCTGGAAGAAGTCTATGCCAGAACCTTCCACGGAGAGGATGCTCTGGTGCGTCCTCAGCTGATTTCAGGAACCCATGCCCTTGCCATTGCTCTTTCCGGCAACCTGCGCCCGGGAGATGAGATTTTATCTCCGGTCGGAAAGCCCTATGATACGCTGGAAGAGGTGATCGGAATCCGGGAATCCACAGGTTCTCTGAAAGAATTCGGAATCACGTACCGCCAGGTGGATCTGCTGGACAACGGAGACTTTGATTTTGAAAATATCCGCAAGGCCATCAATGAAAAAACAAAGCTTGTGGAAATTCAGAGATCCAAAGGATATGCCACCAGACCGACGCTGTCTGTGGAGAGAATCGGAGAGCTGATTGCCTTTATCCGTTCCGTCAAGCCGGATGTCATCTGTATGGTGGACAACTGTTACGGGGAATTTGTGGAGCGTACAGAGCCTACGGATGTGGGTGCGGATATGATTGTTGGATCTCTCATCAAGAATCCCGGCGGCGGCCTTGCTCCCATCGGCGGATATATTGTCGGGAAAAAGGACTGCATCGAACGGGCAGCCTGCCGTCTGACCGCCCCCGGACTGGGAAAAGAAGTAGGTGCCAGCCTGGGTGTCAGCCAGTCCCTGTACCAGGGGCTGTTTCTGGCGCCGACCGTTGTGGCAGGTGCACTGAAAGGAGCGGTTTTCGCCGCCAATCTTTATGAGCAGCTGGGATTTCCCGTGGTTCCCAACGGAACGGAAAGCCGCCATGACATTATTCAGGCCATCACCTTCGGGACTCCGGAAGGTGTCATCCGTTTCTGTGAAGGAATCCAGGCAGCAGCTCCTGTGGACAGTTTCGTGACGCCGGAGCCCTGGGCAATGCCCGGATATGATTCCGATGTGATCATGGCAGCCGGAGCGTTTATTCAGGGCGCATCCATTGAACTTTCGGCGGATGCCCCCATCAAGCCTCCTTATGCCGTATATTTTCAGGGAGGCCTTACCTGGTATCATGCCAAACTGGGGATCCTGAAATCTCTCCAGAATCTTCTGGATTCCGGAATCGTAAAACTTTAAAAACTCCTTAAATATCATTTAAAATTTTTCCGACCGCGTTGTACTGGTACGGAAAATATGCTATATTTAGCTGATAGTCAATGGAAGGACCGTGGCATATGAGAGGAAAGAATTTTTGGCTGACACTGGTATTTCTTCTGGCAGGAGTTGTTCTGGGCGGTTTCATCGGAGATGCGGCTCAGGGGATTCCGGGCCTTTCCTGGCTGAATTTCGGCCAGTCGTTTGGAATCAAGGACCCTATGGTTCTGGATCTGGGGATTCTGACAATCACCTTCGGGTGTTCCATACGGATTACCATGGCCGGTATTCTCGGCATGGCAGCCGCCCTTTTTGCAAGCCGTTATGTCTGACCATTTCTGCCGCCGGAACAGGTGCTTGGAGAGCGGAAAGGGTTCAGGTGGATATGAAAAAAGAAAAGACACGGACCATGAAAAATCTGCCGGTATCGGAACAGCCCTATGAGAAGGTGCTGGAGTCAGGGGTTTCTTCCCTGTCAGACGGTGAACTTCTGGCTGTGATCCTGAGGAGCGGATCCAGAGGAGTGCCTGCCAGAGCACTGGCCGAACAGATCCTGGAACTGGGAAGTCCGCCGGGGCTGGCCGGTCTTCTGCATCATGCGCTTCCGGACTACAGATCCATCCGGGGAATCGGGAACGTAAAGGCCATTCAGCTTCTCTGTGTGGGTGAACTGTCCAAGCGGATCTGGAGATCCGCTGCGGCGGGGGATGCCCTGGCATTTCATCATCCTGAGGAGATTGCCGGCTATTATATGGAGGAAATGCGCCATATGGAGCAGGAGTGCCTCCATCTGATGATCTTAAATACAAAAAATGTCCTGATCCGTGAACTGGAAATTTCCAGGGGAACGGCAAATGCTTCCATTGCCACTCCGAGAGAGCTGTTCATTGAAGCTCTCCGATACCGCGGGACCGGGATTGCCCTGGTTCATAATCATCCCAGCGGGGATGCCTCTCCCAGCAGGGAGGACTGCCTGTTTACAAAACGGGTGGCGGAAGCCGGAAATTTAATGGGAATTCCGCTGTTAGACCACGTTATAATAGGGGATAATTCCTATGTGAGTCTCAGGGAACGAGGAATTATATAAATATGAAAAATACCAGATACTTTTTAGCAGGCCTTTCGGTGCTGTGTGTGTTTATGATCGCAGTCACCGCCATCAACGGAAAAGTCCTGAACCCGCTGCGGAGTGCTGTGGGATATGTGCTGGTGCCCATTCAGACCGGGATCAATACGGTCGGGACCAGCATTTATAATGAAATCAGCAGCATAAAGGAAATGAAAACAGCCCTTGAAGACAAGGAGAGGCTTCAGGCAAGAGTGGATGAGCTGACGGAAGAAAACACAAGACTCCGGGCAGAGCAGGGAGAACTTTCCAGACTCAGGGAACTGTATGAGCTGGATCAGCAGTATATGCAGTATCCCAAAGTAGGAGCGCGGATCATCGCAAAGGATTCCGGAGACTGGTTTCATGTGTTCCGGATCAATAAAGGCGCGGATGACGGCATTGCCGAAGGCATGAATGTCATTGCCGAAGGCGGCCTCGTGGGAATCGTGACGGACGTGGGTGCCAATTACGCCACAGTCCGTTCCATCATCGACGATTCCAGCCAGGTCAGCGCCATGGCGCAGCAGTCCGGAGATTCCTGCATTGTTTCCGGAGATCTGAAACTGTTTGAGGAAGGACGTCTCAGGCTGTCCTATATGGAAAAGGACGATGAAATCCGCGATGGAGACATGATCGTTACTTCCAATATCAGTGAAAAATTCCTTCCCGGAATTCTGATCGGATATGCCACGGACATTACCGTTGATTACAACGACAATTTAAGCAAATCCGGTTACCTGATTCCGGTGGCCCAGTTTGACCGGCTGCAGGAAGTCCTGGTGATCACGGAATTAAAGGATGCGGGGCCTGAATTTAATGAATAACAGTCTGAAACAGATTTGCATCAACCTTATACTGATTATCCTGGCTTTTACCATACAGAGCTGCGTGTTTCCGCTGATGCCGTTTCTGTCCACATATCCGAATCTGCTTCTGATTCTGATTTTCTCCTTCGGATTCATCCGGGGAAGCCGATCAGGAATGGCGTACGGACTGGTGGCCGGTATTCTCATGGATCTTTCATCCGGCGGTCCGCTGGGATTCTACACGCTGCTCTTTGTCTGGATGGGCTATGCCAACGGTATCTGCACAAAGTATTATTATGAGGACTATATTACGCTTCCTCTTGTGCTCTGTGCACTCAACGAACTGGCCTATAACTTTTATGTATATGTGTTTGGCTTCCTGATCAGGGGACGTCTGGATCTGGGCTATTATCTGGTGAACATCATTCTTCCGGAAACGATTTTCACCGTAGTGACAACATTGGCGGTATACAGGCTCTTCCTGTTCATCAGCAGAAAACTGGAAGAGATGGAAAAAAGGAGAGACACAACGATTGTTTAGGGACTTACTGGACATACTGAAAGATTTTCTGAAAAAACTCCTGGCTTCGCGGCTGTTCATTCTGGGCATCCTGTTCACATTTCTGTTTTCCGTTCTGGCCGTGCGCCTCTTTGAACTTCAGATTGTGGAAGGAGAAAGCTACCAGGAAAACTACATGGCAAAAACGGAAAAAGTTGTAAGCGTTGCCAGTACCAGAGGAAATATCTATGACCGGAACGGAAATGTTCTGGCTTATAATGAGCTGGCCTACAACGTGACCATCCAGGACAACGGTCAGTATTCCACCACCAACGAAAAGAATCTGATGCTTCTGAGACTGGTCCGGATCCTGAACCGCCATGGTGAGAAGATTCAGGGAGATTTTTCCGTGGGATTCGATTACAACGGAGAGATGGTCTACACCACCACCAGTGAGCTGGAGCGCAAGCGTTTTCTGAGAGATTACTACGGCCTGAAAAGCATCGAGGAACTGGACAACCCTGACGGTTCCACCCCCTCGGATGTTACGGCAGAGGAAATTTTCCTGAAAAAGAAAGAATCCTATGGTCTCAACAAGCTGAAGGACGAAGACGGAAACCCTGTGGAGATGACCGATGAGGAAGCGCTGGCTGTTGTCAACATCCGTTATACCATGGGATTTACCGCTTACCGCAAATATGAGGCCACCACCATCGCCACCAATGTCAGCAAGGAAACCATGACGGATGTGTTGGAAAACTCAGCGGATCTTCTTGGCGTGAACATTGAGAAATCCACCATCCGCGTGTACAATGACAGCGTATATTTTGCACCGATCATCGGATATATCGGTAAAATCTGGGACGAGGAACTGGAGGAACTGAGGAAAACCAATCCGGATTATGAGCTGACAGATCTGGTGGGAAAAACAGGCATTGAGGCATCCATGGAAGAGTATCTCCAGGGGAAAAAGGGATCTCAGACCATGTATGTGGACAGTATGGGACGGATTCTGGAAGTTGTGTCTGAAACGGCGCCCACCGCAGGGAACGATATTTACCTGACACTGGACAGGGATCTGCAGATCGGCGTCTACCACATTCTGGAGCAGCAGCTGGCCGGTATTATTACCAATAAGCTGGTGAACCGTGATCTGACGGAAGACGATTACAACAAGGCTTCCAATATCCCCATTCCGGTGAAGGATGTCTATTTTCAGTTCATCAACAACAATATCCTGGACTTCAATGCCTTTTCAGCTCCGGAGGCGTCACAGGTGGAAAAGACCATTTACAGCAAATATAAAAGTGCCTGGGAACAGGCACTGGGAAATATCCAGTCGGAGCTTATGAATGAAAATGCGGCTCCCATGTCAGCCCTTTCCGAGTCCATGTATTCCTATATGCAGTATATTTACTCTTATCTGTCAGATCAGGATATTATTCTTACAGATAAAATCAGCCAGGAATCGGAAGCATATCAGGCATGGAAGGCAGACTCCATAAGCCTCAGGGATTATCTTTATGCCGGAATTGCCGACAGCTGGATCGATTCCACCAAACTGGAGATCGATTCCAAATATTCAGGCGCTGACGATATTTATGAGACCCTGGTTCAATATGTCATGGAGGACCTTCAGTCCGATACCGCATTTGCCAAAAAGATTTACCGCTATCTGATCAATGACGGCACCGTTTCTGGACGGGAACTGTGCCTGGCTCTGTATTCCCAGAATGTTCTTGCCTATGATGAAAATGAAGTGAGAATGCTGGAAGCAGGCGGAGAGGAGTATGCATTCCAGTTCATCCGTCAGAAAATTTCGGATATCGAGATTACTCCGGCTCAGCTGGCGCTGGATCCGTGTTCTGCCGGCTGCGTCATTACGGATGTAAACACGGGAGAGGTCCGTGCCCTTGTGACCTACCCCAGCTATGACAACAACAAGTTTTCCGGTACCGTGGATGCGGAGTATTACAACAAGCTGAGCAACGATCTGTCGCTTCCGCTGTTCAATAATGCGACCCAGGCCCAGAAGGCACCGGGATCCACCTTCAAGCCCATCATCGCTGTTGCGGCGCTGGAAGAGGGCGTCATCGGCCTGTCCGACACGGTGACCTGTACCGGCCAGTATAATGAAATCACCCCGCATCTGAAGTGCTGGATCTATCCGGGTTCCCACGGCGCTCTGGATGTGGTTTCGGGAATCCAGAATTCCTGTAATGTCTTCTTTGCGGAAATGGGACACAGATTCTCTCTGGATGAAAACGGAACGTATGATCCGGAAAAGGGAATCGAGGTCATCCGGAAATACGCTTCCATGTTCGGACTGGATGAAACCACCGGAATTGAGATTTCTGAACGTGCGCCCAATATGACCACGGAAAATCCGGAAGCCTCATCCATCGGACAGGGAACCAACCAGTATTCCAATATCCAGCTGTCACGGTATATTTCCGCCATTGCCAACCGCGGAACCGTATTTAATCTGAGTCTGCTGGATCAAATGACGGATTCCCAGGGGAATCTGATTGAGGATTTCACCCCGCAGATCCGTTCTCAGGCAGATGTGGCAGATTCCACCTGGGATGCAGTTCAGGAGGGTATGCGGCGGGTGATTTCAGACGGATCATCCAGACAGATCTTCAGTGATCTGGAAGTGGATATCGCGGGAAAGACAGGTACTGCGGAAGAAATCAAAAACGGCCATAAGATCAATCACGCATTCTTTGTATCTTTTGCGCCTTATGATGATCCGGAAATTGCCGTAACCATCAACATTCCTTACGGATATTCTTCCAGCAATGCGGCTACGGCTGCCAAGAATATCTACCGTTTCTATTACGGCTACACAGACCTGGACTACATTCTCAACAACAGCGCGCTGAATGTCTCCAATGTGGAGATCGGAGACTAGGCCGAAAGGGGGATTCTTTTTATGCATAATACGGTGGTGATAAAGGGAAACAAGGCCGGCATGACCGTCTATCTGGACCGGGAAAGCCCCTTTGAGGAACTTCTTGAAAAAGTCAAGGAAAAATTCAGAGAAACCTCCAGATTCTGGGGTTCCGCCCAGATGACCCTTACCCTGGAAGGGCGGGAGCTCACTGCAGAAGAAGAATTCAGAATCGTCAATGCCATTACGGAAAATTCCGGCATTGAGGTCCTGTGCCTGATTGATACGGATGCCAACCGCATCGAACGGTGCGAAAAAGCCCTCAATGAAAAACTGATGGAACTTTCCTCACACACAGGGCAGTTTTATAAGGGAAGCCTGCGGGACGGAGATGTACTGGAATCAGAAGCCAGCATTGTCATCATCGGTGATGTGGAAAAGGGCGCCAGAGTCATGGCCAAAGGAAATGTCATTGTGCTGGGCGCCCTGAAGGGCAGTGTTTCTGCCGGGATTTCCGGCAATCTCAATGCCGTGGTGGTGGCATTTGAAATGGCTCCTGTCATGGTGAAAATTGCGGATCTTTCCCTCCGCGGCGGAAGCCATAAGCTTCCGTTTGCAAGAGGTCCCATGAGTATTCTTGTAGAAAATGGTCGGATTTGTTCGCAACCAATAAAAAAGAGCTTCTTAAATGCATTAAATTTCATTTAATACTGGAAATATTTTTAATTTTCATGTAGAATAGAAGAGCTAGGAACAACTGAATACAGGAGGATATTCTTATGAGTGAAGTCATTGTTGTTACATCCGGTAAAGGGGGTGTGGGCAAGACGACGACCTCTGCGAATGTCGGGACAGGTCTTGCCATGCTGGGTGAGAAGGTGGTGCTCATTGATACGGACATCGGCCTTCGGAATCTGGACGTGGTCATGGGACTGGAAAACCGCATCGTCTACAATCTTGTGGACGTCGTGGAGGGAAATTGCCGTATGAAGCAGGCCCTTATAAAAGACAAAAGATATCCGAACCTGTTTTTGCTTCCATCCGCCCAGACCAGGGACAAGTCTTCGGTGTCTCCCGGTCAGATGATGAAACTGGTGGATGACCTGAGGGAAGAATTTGACTATATTCTTCTGGACTGCCCTGCAGGCATCGAGCAGGGCTTCAAAAATGCCATTGCCGGTGCGGACCGGGCTTTCATTGTTACAACCCCGGAGGTTTCGGCCATCCGTGACGCAGACCGGATTGTAGGACTCCTGGAGGCGTCGGAAATCCGGAAAATGGATCTGATTGTCAACCGGATCCGCATGGATATGGTGCGGCGCGGAGACATGATGTCCATTGAAGATGTTACGGACATTCTGGGAATTCCCATTCTGGGAGCCATTCCGGATGACGAGGAAATCGTCATCTCCACCAATCAGGGAGAGCCTCTGGTGGGAATGAATTCCTTTGCCGGACAGGCGTATCTTAATATCTGCAGACGGGTGCTCGGTCAGGAGGTGCCTCTGATGGATCTTGAGATGAACCGGGGAATTTTCGCAAAACTGACCGGACTGCTGAAAAGGGCATAGATAGCATATGAATTTTATGGAAATCCTGACCAAACGGAATTCCGGGACCATCGCCAAACGGCGGCTTCAGTTTCTTCTGATTTCTGACCGAGCGGGATGCACGCCCGAAATTCTCGAAATGCTCAAGGACGACATGATAAAAGTCATATCAAAATACATGGAAATCGACACGAACGGGCTGGAGATCAAGGTGACTCAGGTGGAAGATTCCAGTCTTGGAACCAGAATGCCTGTGCTGTATGCCAGCATACCGGTTCGTGTCCTACTTACCAAGGGGACTTGCCTGTAATGCTTTCAGAATATAATTTCAAAAGTTTCAATTTCCGGCTGCTGTTCTATGTTGCCGCGCTTACGGTAATCGGCATCATCGTCATTAACAGCGCTGTGGCCGGAGATGTCAGCTATACCCATAAACAGCTTATCGGTTTCGGCAGCGGTCTGGGACTTGCCCTGATTTTTTCGCTGATCAATTACCGGTGGCTCCTGAAATTCAATGGTGTTATTTACATTGGCTGCATTGTCATTCTGGCGGCCGTGATCCTGAACGGAAAACTGGGCGGCGGTTCCATGCGCTGGATTGAACTTCCTCTCATCGGCCGTTTCCAGCCGTCTGAATTTGTAAAGATCGGTCTGATTCTTTTCTTTTCCTGGTATCTTCAGAAATACCAGGAAAAGATCAACAGACCTTTGACACTGCTTTCCGTGGCGGTTCTGGCGTCGGTCCCTCTGTTCCTGATTCTGGAACAGCCGGATCTTTCCACCAGTATCGTGATCGCATTTTTCATACTCTGCCTGATCTATACATCGGGAATTGATTACCGGTGGATCTTCGGAACACTGGCGGTGGTTCTTCCGCTGGGAGGAATCATGCTGTTTCTGGCCGCAAAGGGACTGGTTCCCTTTCTCCGCGGCTATCAGGTCAACCGGATCCTGGCTTTTATCAATCCGGGCAAATATGCGGAACTGAATCTTCAGCAGGATAATTCCAAGATGGCCATCGGATCCGGGCAGCTTTACGGAAAAGGGCTGTTTAATGACACGGCAATTTCCGTTAAAAACGGCAATTTTTTATCAGAGGAACATACAGATTTCATTTTTTCTGTTCTGGGAGAGGAAATGGGATTTGTGGGATGCATGGTTGTTCTGGTGCTTTTTCTGCTCCTGGCGTTTGAATGCCTTCATATGGCAAATCATGCCAGGGATCTGAGCGGAAGGCTGATCTGCACAGGCATGGCTGCCCTGATCAGTTTTCAGGCCTTTACAAACATTGCGGTTGCCACGGGGGTGTTTCCCAATACGGGACTTCCTCTTCCTTTCATCAGCTATGGTGTCAGTTCTCTGGTAAGTCTTTATATAGGAATCGGTATTGTGCTGAACGTTGGTCTGCAGCGCAGCAAATTAGAATTTTAAGGAGGTATGGCCATGAATGTCGGGTTGATTGCACATGATTCCAAAAAAAAGCTGATGCAGAATTTCTGCATTGCCTATAAGGGAATCCTCAGTAAGCATACACTGTATGCCACCGGTACGACAGGCAAACTGATCGAAGAAGTAACAAATCTGAATATACACAAATTCCTTCCGGGACATCTGGGAGGAGAACAGCAGATGGGAGCACAGATTGAAAACAATGATATTGATCTGGTGATCTTTCTGAGGGATCCGCTGTCTCCCAAATCACATGAGCCTGATGTCAACAAGGCTGTCCGGCTTTGCGATATTCATAATGTGCCGCTGGCAACCAACCTGGCAACTGCTGAATTACTGGTCAAGGCTCTGGACCGTGGAGATCTGGAATGGCGAGAAATTTACAAATAAAAAAGGCGTTCAGAGGGGCAGACAGATTCTCCTTTCTGCTCCTTTTGCTTACGGTCTGTCTGACATGTTCCGGGTGCCGGAACCAGAACGTACCGGACGATCTTTATTCTTTTGAAGCCAGGGCGGGAAACTTCTCCAGGGATTCGGAAGCTGCTGCGGTGCCGTTTGCATCCGGTCTTTCTGTTCTTACCGGAGAAGATGATCAGGTTCCTCAGCTGGAAGCTGAGGCCGCCGCTGTTTTTGATCTGAGCGGAGGAGAAGCCATATTTCACAAGAATGCTCTGGAACGTATGAATCCGGCCAGCACCACAAAAATCATGACAGCGATTCTGGCTCTGAAAAACGGAAATCTGGATGAAGAAATTACGGTGGGAGATGAAGTGACCGTTACGGAAGCCGGATCTTCCATGTGCGGTGTACTTCCAGGCGAAACCATGACTCTGCGTCAGCTTCTTTACGGGCTTATGCTTCCGTCCGGCAATGATGCCGCCAATGCCATTGCCGTTCATCTGGCCGGAAGTATAGACGCCTTCGCAGATATGATGAACGAAGAAGCCCGGCGTATCGGTGCCACAGGCACTCATTTCGTCAATGCCAACGGTCTTACGGATCCGGATCATTATACAACTGCCTATGATCTGTATCTGATGTTCCGTGAGGCCCTGACATATCCGGAGTTTCGTGAGATTATCGGCACCCAGTCCTATACCGCAGTCTATACAGGGGCTGACGGAACTGAGAAGAGCACCGTCTGGACAGCCAGCAATTACTATATGACCGGAAAAGCTGAAGCCCCGGACGGGCTGTCGGTTTTCGGCGGCAAAACAGGTACCACCAGCGCTGCCGGTTACTGCCTTATTATGGGCTGCAGGTCGGAAGACGGCCATGAATACGCATCTGTGGTAATGAAAGCCGGAAGCAGGGATCAGCTATATGATAATATGACAAAGATAATTTCTAATATTGTCAAATAGTTGTTGCATTTTTTGGATATTTAGTCTATAATCAAAACATATAAAAACGATTTTTTATACAAATCATATAAATCCAAGGAGGAGATCATTATGGTGCAGATTATCGCTGGTAAAAAGGGAAAAGGCAAAACAAAATATTTACTGGACATGGCAAATACTGCTATCAAAGAATCCAAGGGTTCCATCGTTTATTTGGACAAGAGTTCCAAGCACATGTACGAACTTAACAATAGAATCCGCCTGATCAACGTTGCGGAATTCCCGGTCTGCAGTCCGGAAGGCTTTATCGGCTTTATTTGCGGAATTATTTCACAGGATCATGATCTGGAGACCATGTTCCTTGACAGTTTCCTGAAGCTGGCAGGTCTTGAAGGTGAGGATATCTCTTCCACGGTTGCTGAGCTTGATGAAGTCAGCAAAAAATATAATGTAAGATTTGTATTGAGTGTTTCTCTGGACGGAGAAGAACTTCCGGCCAATGCAAAGGAAATGGTATTGGTTGCCCTGTAAGCCGATACATAAAATTCATAAGATCCATGAATGGCATGAACTTGTGTTTATGCCATTTTTTCTTGAACTTTCTGCTTAATCCCTTTATAATGATAAGGCACATACAGAAAAGACCTGGTATGGGTCTGCCCGGAGGTTTGGGAATGGCAAATAAGAAAAACAAAAAGGTGGTGCGGTACCGGAGACCGCTGAACATCAATGTGGGCATGATTATTTTTGCCCTGATTTTTGCATATATGCTGTTTTACGTATATACATATATCAAACGCGACAAAATAGAATTTTATGAAGTTTCCGAAGGCAGCATCGTCAACGATCAGCGTCATACCGGGATTATTTTCCGTGAGGAAACCACGAAATATACAGACAGGGCGGGAAATATCAACTACTATCTGCGGGAAGGGAAAAAGGCGGCGGTGGGGACCAGAATCTATTCCATTGATGAAACCGGTGCTCTTTCCAGTCTTCTGGCGGAAAAAGCCGACGGCTCCGTTGCCCTTTCCAGTGACAACCTTTCCACTCTGAAAAAACAGCTTTCTTCTTTCAGCCAGACTTTTACGGATGCAGGTTTTCAGAGCGTGTATGATACCAAATATACGCTGGATTCCGAGGTGCTGGAATTTGTCAATATGGATACGCTGAAGAATCTGGACAGTGTCATAGCTGAAATGGGGATTAACTTCCAGGAAGTCCGCTCTGATGCCTCCGGCATTGTTTCCTATTCCATTGATTCCATGGAAGGGCTGACTCCCACTCAGGTCACAGCCGAGATGTTTGACCGTTCTTCCTATACCAGGACCAATGTCAAATCGGGTCAGCTGGTAGAGCAGGGAGCACCGGCCTATAAACTTGTGACTTCCGGTGACTGGTCCATTGTCTTTCCGCTTTCCGAAGAGGAAACTGCACTTTATAACGGAAAAACCTCCCTTCTGGTGAAATTTTCCGGTACTTCTCTGAAAACGTCAGGAAGCTTTTCCACCATCACAGGGGCAGACGGAAAGGTGTACGGAAAACTGGATTTTACCAAATACATGGAACAGTTTGTTTCCGACCGTTTTGTGGAATTTGAAATTATAACGGAAGAGGTTCAGGGACTGAAAATTCCCAGAAGCGCAGTAACCGAGGAAAACTTTTATCTGATTCCGAAGGATTTTCTTGTGCGCTCCGATACAGGTGCAGCCCGAGGCTTTTATAAGGAAACCTACGGGGAAGACGGGACTCCCAGTGTTGTTCTTGTTTCTGCCGATATCTATAATGCAGATGACGACTATTATTATGTGGGGGCCTGGGAAAACAGTGAGTTCAAGGCCGGAGATTATATTGTAAAGGAAAACTCACAGGAGAGATATCAGATCGGTCAGACCGCGTCCCTGCAGGGGGTTTACAACATCAATAAAGGCTATACGGTATTCAAGCGGATCGTGGTCCTGAACTCCAATGACGAGTATTATACCATTGAAAAAGGCTCCGATTATGGTCTTTCTGTCTATGACCATATTGTACTGGATGCCTCTGCGGTTGAACAGGAAGGAACGATTATCTATCAGTAACAGGAGGTACAGAATTATGACAATCAGCAAAAATCTGGATGAGGTAAGAGGCAGAATCGCTGCTGCATGCGCCAGATCCGGCAGAAATACAGAAGATGTTACCCTGATTGCAGTCAGCAAGACAAAGCCGGTGTCCATGCTTATGGAGGCGTATGATGCGGGAAGCCGGGAATTCGGAGAAAACAAGGTTCAGGAGATTCTGGAAAAGCAGCCTCAGATGCCGGAAGACTGTCATTTTCATATGATCGGTCATCTTCAGACCAATAAAGTCCATCAGGTGGTGGGACGGGCAGTCATGATTCATTCCGTGGACAGTATCCGCCTTGCGGAAAAAATTGAAAAGGAATCTGCCAAAAAAGGACTGCATACGGATATTCTTCTGGAAGTCAACGTAGCGGAAGAAGAATCCAAGTTCGGATTTCGTATGGAAGAAGTGGAGGAGGCCGTCCGGGAGATCGGGAACCTTTCTCACGTGACCGTAAAGGGTCTTATGACTATTGCTCCAAATGTCGAAAATGCTGAGGATAATCGAAAAGTTTTTAAAGATTTATATCAATTATATGTTGACATCAAAACTAAAAACATTGATAATGGTACTATGAGTGTCCTCTCGATGGGCATGACGGGAGATTATGAAGTCGCCATTGAAGAAGGAGCAACCATGATAAGAGTTGGAACTGGTATCTTTGGTTCCAGACAGATTGGAGAGAAAGTGAAATGAGTATTCTTAGTAAGCTGATGGATACAATGAGATTAAATGATGATGATAATGAAGATTACTTCTTAGATGACGATTACGAAGACGACGGCAGATCATCCAAAAAGGGATTTTTCAAGAGGAACGAGGATTCCTATGATGATGACTATGAAGACCCGGAACCGGCAAAACCGAGATTTCTGCCGCGGCCGTCAAACAACAAAGTGGTGTCCATGAGAAGAAGCATGGAGGTGTCTCTGGTGAAGCCCACATCCATTGACGATGCCAAGGAAATCTGTGATTATCTTCTGGCAGGCAAGGCCGTGGTACTTAACATGGAAGGAATTCATATGGAGGTGGCCCAGAGAATCATTGATTTTACGTCCGGAGCCACGTATTCCATGAACGGAAACCTGCAGAAGATTTCCAACTACATATTTATCGCAACTCCCCAGACGGTGGAACTTTCCGGTGATTTCCAGGACCTTCTGGCCGGAGGAAATCTGGATGTGTCCGGCCTGAATATCCATCTGTAAAGGACAGGCCATGGAGAAAGAAGAGCAGATTTTTAGAAATAGAATGAGGGAACTGGCCGAAACTGCTTACCGCCGCGATATCCCGACCCATACTGGTTTTCTGAATCTGAATGAGCAGACAGTCTTCTGCAGTGCTGCAGGTTCATTTCCGCCGGTGAAATATGAAATGACCGGAGGATATGAAGCCGCAGAACGGAAGGTTGTTTGCTTTCTTCCGTCATATGAGGAGGTTTTGCAGGAACCTCCTTTTGATTGTCTGGAACTTTCTGCAAAGCAGAAAAAATTTGCGGAAGAACTGAACCACAGGGATTATCTGGGGGCTGTCATGAGTCTCGGAATTCAGCGGGAAGTGATCGGAGACATTATGGTTTCCGGAACAGATGCCTATATTTTTGTACTGAAAACCATGAGCAGTTATCTGCTGGAGCACCTTGTTTCCGTTCGTCATACTTCCGTTTCCGCAGAGCTCTGCAGGGATCTTTCCTCTCTGCCGCCTCCTGCATATACGGAAGTCCAGGGAAGCGTCAGTTCTCTGCGCCTGGATGCCCTGACTGCCCTGGCAGGCAGGATTTCCCGTACAAAAGCCCTGGAACTGATTGAAGGGGAAAAGGTGTTCATAAACGGCCAGCTGATGGTTTCTGCCAGCAGGCAGGTACGGGAAGGCGATATTCTTTCTGTCCGGGGGCTGGGGAAATTCCGGTTTGCGGGAGAAGGAGCCACCACAAAGAAAGGGCGCACCATGGTAACGCTCTGGCAATATAAATAACGGAGGATGAGACATGCAGAAAGAACCAATGGACCGGATGACAGTATGCAGCAACGGAGTTCCTGTCTATGACATTGTCCTCAGGGAATCCTTTGATGATCTTCCGGAAGAACTCCGGAAACTGGGCAGTGAGAAGAAAAAAATCTGTATTGTAACAGATTCCAATATGGCACGGATCTGCCTGGAAGAAGTGGAAAAACAGACATCACAATGTGCATTCACGGTGACCTCGTATATTTTTCCGGCAGGCGAAGAGCATAAAAATCTGGACACGGTCCGCAGCCTTTATGAATTCCTGATCCGGAATCATTTTGAACGCAGGGATCTTCTTATTGCCCTGGGAGGCGGCGTAACCGGTGATCTCTGTGGCTTTGCTGCCGCCACCTATCTGAGAGGCGTGGATTTTATTCAGATTCCCACCTCGCTTCTGGCACAGGTCGATTCCGGAATCGGCGGAAAGACAGGTGTGGATTTTGATTCCTATAAAAATATGGTGGGCGCATTTCACATGCCCAGGCTCGTCTATACAAATGTTTCTGTTCTGAAAACACTTCCGGCAGACCAGTTTTCAGCAGGAATGGGGGAAATCATCAAGCACGGGCTGATCCGCGACCGGGAATATTTTCAGTGGCTTGTGGAAAATCATGAAAAAATATCCTCACTGGACAGCCAGGCCTGCCGTATGATGATTACAGGCAGCAACCTGATCAAACGTGAGGTGGTGGAACTGGATCCCACGGAGCAGAATGAGCGCGCAACACTGAATTTTGGCCATACCCTGGGGCATGCCATTGAAAAACTGAAAAATCTTACCATGCTTCATGGGCATTGCGTTGCGCTGGGAGCGCTTGCCGCCATGGAAATCTGCCGCAGGCGCGGCCTGGTGAGTTCCGAGGATACGGAAGCTGCAAAAAATGCCTTCGGGCTTTACGGAATCCCGTTAAAAGTTTCAGGCATTCAGGCAGACGCTGTCATACATGCAACAAAAAGTGATAAAAAAATGGAAGCCGGAGTAATCAAATTTATTCTTCTGGACGGGATCGGTCATGCGTTTATTGACAGAACCGTAACAGAAGAAGAAATGAAACAGGGGCTTTCAGTCATCATGTAAGGAGTAGGACATGAACAGATTTTGGAAACGGTACAGCTGGTTTGCTGTTCTGGTTTTTCTGGCTGTGGCCTTTGATCAGTGGACCAAGGCTCTGGCATATGGAAGACTGCGGACCGGAGGGCCCCTGGTGATCTGGGAGGGCGTATTTGAGCTTTTATATTCTGAAAACCGCGGGGCTGCCTTTGGTATTCTTCAGGGAAAGCATAACTTTTTTCTTCTGGTTGCCGTGGCTGTCCTGATTGTCATTCTCCTTTTTCTCTCCAGAATGCCCTGGGAAAAAAGATATATGCCGCTGTTTGCATGCCTTGTATTCCTGGCGTCCGGTGCCATCGGCAATCTGGTCGACCGTATGACACGGGGATTTGTAGTGGACTTTTTCTATTTCAGACTGATCGATTTTCCGATTTTTAATGTGGCGGACTGTTATGTGGTCATATCCACGGCACTTCTGGTCTTTCTGATGGGTATTTATTATAAGGATGAGGAACTGACATTCCTCTCGGAAAAAAAGGAGAAGAGAGATTGACAATGGAACTGTTTGTGGAGGAAGATGCATCCGGAGAGCGGGTGGATCGTTTTCTGGCAGAACAGTGTGAGGGGCTTTCACGCTCGTTTCTGCAGAAACTTCTGAAATCCGGCGACGTATTTGTGGACGGGAAGTCTGTAAAGGCCAGCAGAAAACTTCTCGAGGGCGAACTGGTCAGTTTTTCTCTTCCTGAAGCTGTGGAACCGGAAATTCTCCCGGAGAACATTCCCCTGGATATTCTGTACGAGGACAGGGATGTGATTCTGGTCAACAAACCCAAGGGAATGGTGGTTCATCCGGCACCGGGCCACAATTCCGGAACTCTGGTCAATGCGCTGATGTATCACTGCCGTGAGGATCTTTCCGGCATCAACGGTGTTCTGAGGCCCGGAATTGTTCACAGAATCGATATGGATACCACCGGGGTCATCATTGCATGCAAAAATGATGCGGCACATCATGCCATAGCAGATCAGCTGAAGGTCCACAGCATTACCAGAAGGTATCAGGCAATTGTGAACGGAGTCCTTAAGAACGACACAGGCACGGTGGATGCGCCCATCGGAAGGAATCCCAAAGACAGAAAAAAAATGAGCGTAAATGAGCGGAATGGAAAAAACGCGGTAACCCATTACCGGGTTCTGAAAAGATTCCGGAATCATACGCATATTGAATGCTGTCTGGAGACCGGAAGAACTCATCAGATCCGTGTTCATATGGCCCATATCGGACATCCGCTTCTGGGAGACACTGTATACGGACCCGCCAGGTGTCCCTATACTCTTCAGGGACAGACACTGCATGCAGGTATTCTGGGCTTTGTTCATCCTTCAAGCGGGCAGTACATGGAGTTTTCAGCTCCGCTTCCGGAATATTTTGAAAATCTGCTGAGGATTCTTCCGTAAGAGGAATTCTCTCTGTGTCATATCTCCAAAGGCACCTTACAGAAAGAACCTTCATCCCTTACAGGATACGACAGACTGTCATTTTCGGATGGCAGTCTTTTTTGCTGCAAGGATCTGTCGGGAAGCCGGAATTGTGAATTCCATTGAAATTTCAGAAGAAATATTGCAATTTTCGAATAAAACGATATAATAATAGTATAAAGAAAAACAATTTCAGAAGGGAGCAGTGGAATATGAGCGGAAATCTGATTATTACCATAGGCAGAGAGTGCGGAAGCGGCGGAAGACATATCGGAAAGAAGCTGGCAGAAGAGATGGGAGTAAAGTGCTATGACAAAGAACTTTTAACCCTGGCTGCCAAAAACAGCGGGTTGTGCAGAGAGCTGTTTGAAACCCATGATGAAAAGCCAACCAGCAGTTTTTTATATTCCCTGGTGATGGATTCCTATTCCCTTGGATATACTAATTCTGCCTATATGGATATGCCCATCAATCATAAAATTTTCCTTGCACAGTTTGATACCATAAAAAAACTGGCGTCTGAAGAATCCTGTGTCATCATCGGACGCTGCGCAGATTATGCTCTGGCTGATTTTCCAAATGTTGTGACCGTTTTCATTTCCGCTGATGAAGATGTCAAGCTGAGGACTCTCCAGGAACGCTATCAGGTATCGGAAGCGCAGGCCAAAGACATCATGATAAAAACAGACAAAAAGAGAGCCAGCTACTATAACTATTATTCCAGCAAACGCTGGGGCGACTGCAAGAGTTATGATCTCTGTATTAACAGCAGCAAGGTGGGAATGGATGGTGCCATCCGGATTATTCGTGCTTTTGCTGAAGAAAAGCAGGAATATCTCAAAAAGAAATAGGTTTGAAATCAGAAAAGAACTATATGCCGGAAACAGCGGACTCTTCGGAGTCCGTTTTCTGTTATACGGATGTTTCTGCCGGGAGTGGAACCACAGGCGGAATGAAAAAAAAGGGTACTGCGCTGCCGTTTTTTCCGCAGCGCAATACCCCGATATGCCGGATTTCAGATGGACTCTTTACAAAGATTGTTCTATGCTGTTTTACGCAAGAATCGGTTTCTGTATCCTGTAAGCTTCCTGTAAGATTTTATTCTACTGTAACAGATTTCGCCAGATTCCTCGGCTGATCCACATCCAGTCCCTTCTGAACGGATGCATAGTAAGCCATCAGCTGAAGTACCACCGCGATGGGGAATACCGTAAATTTGTCATCCTCTTTCGGAACCCGGATGATGATGTCGGCAATTCCTTCATCCACGGAAGCTTCTTCGCTGACCAGAAGAATTACAAATGCCCCCCTGGCCTTTACTTCACGGATATTGGAAATTGTCTTCGCAAAAATATGTTTCTGGGTTGCAATGGCAATGACCGGAATTCCCTCGGTAATAAGCGCGATGGTGCCGTGCTTCAGTTCACCGGCAGCATATGCTTCCGCATGAATATATGAAATTTCCTTCAGCTTAAGGGCACCTTCCAGAGAAAAGGCGTAGTCCATGCCGCGGCCAATGAAAAATGCATCCGGAGAACCGACAATATGAGTGACAATCTCCCGTATCATCTCTTTTTTCCGTATCATCTCTTCCATGGCAGGTGCACAGTCCAGAAGGTCGCTGATGAATTCGCGGGCCCGTTCACTGGAATATCTGCCCCGCACCAGAGCCATTTTGCAGAACACAAGATAGAGGGCTGCCAGCTGTACTGTGTAAGCCTTTGTGCTTGCCACGGCAATTTCAGGACCTCCGTGCGTATAGATGACATAGTCGCTTTCCCGTGCAATGGTGGAACCTTTCACGTTGACAATGGACAGGACCTTTGAACCGCATTCTTTGGCAAGCCGCAGAGCAGCCAGAGTATCGATGGTCTCTCCGGACTGGGATATGACGATGGTAAGGGTCTTTTCATTGATCAGAGGCTCCTCATAACGGAATTCCGATGCAATGGATACCGTGACAGGTATTCTGAGCCTGGGTTCGATCAGTGCTCTTGCAACCATTCCTGCATGCATGGCTGTTCCGCATGCAATCACCCGTATGCTGTCCAGCTCCGCAAAAAGCCGGTCCGGAATCCCTTCATCCGAAAAATCCGGAAGACCTTTGCTGAGACGGGGGAGAATGGTATTTTTAAACACTTCCGGCTGTTCGTGAATTTCTTTCAGCATGAAATGCGGGAACCCGTTTTTCATGGCCGCATCCATGTTCCATGAGACCTCCATAATATCCGGGGAAATCCGGTTCCCCTCCAGATCATAGAGAGAAACATCATAGGAAGTCAGCCGGACAATCGTCTCTTCAGGCACCACAAAATATTTTCTGGAGTAGGGAAGCAGAGCTGTAAGGTCAGAAGCGATCACCGCGCCTGACGTCGTATAAGCCGCCACAAGAGGGCTTACGTTGCGGACTGCATAAATCTCCCCCGGATGATCAGAAAACATGATACAGAAGGCGTAGGAGCCTTTCAGCTCCATAAGCAGTTCGCGGATGGCTGCCATGGGCTCTCTGTGTGCTTCGTAAATGGCATTCAGAGCCGCCGCCGCCACCTCTGTATCAGTCTGAGAGCAGAGCACCGTCTGAAGATGATACTTCTCAGTAAGCTGATGGTAGTTCTCAATAATACCGTTGTGAATCATCGTGATTTTTCCCACAATATGAGGATGGGCATTTTCGCTGGTCACTCCGCCGTGGGTGGCCCATCTGGTGTGACCGATCCCACAGTGAGATGTGATGGGAGAGTGGCTGCATGCTTCTTTGAGCGCAGACACTTTTCCCACCTTTTTAATAAAATGAATTTCTGATTTTTCATCAAACAGCGCAATTCCGGCGCTGTCATAGCCTCTGTATTCAAGCTGGCTGAGACCTGCCAGAAGCAGTTTCTGTGCATCCAGAGGGCCACAGTATCCGATTATACCGCACATAAATTTCATCTCCGTTAAAAAGTTTTATAAAATTATAGTATCAAACCCATTTAAAGTCAATGCTGAGGGAACTTATGGGTAAAAATTAAGAATTACTTAATCAAAATCTTTTTATCATATGGTATACTTGTGACATTGTACAAAAATCCGTATCCGAGATAACCGGCAGTTCTGATCCGGAAAACCGGAAAAAACGGCTGAAACACAGGTGATAAAATGATCGATCCCAGAAAATTTGCCGCCACAGGCATGAGGCCGGCAGCCATCATGATGATATGCAGTGTACTTGCTTTTTCTGCCGCATCTTCCTATGTTCCTCCTGATACGGAAGTCCTTTCCGAAACCGAGGCAGCTGTAATTCCGGAACCATCTGCAGCAGTTTTCAAGTCCGAAGTCCCGGAAGAAACAGAAAATGAAACGGAACCGGCATCCGGCGGATATGTTCCGGAGCCCTGGCTCCTGAATCTGGCTTACCAGTATCCGGAAAATTCAGAAGAATCCTACGCTGCTGTTCTGATGAAAGAACTGATCGGCAGGGATTCTGCCTGGTATTCCTCCATCTATGACCTGGCCGGTGTTTCACCGTCAGAAATGGCAGTTCAGCTGGGAAAAGATCCTGCTTCTGTGCTGGGAGCATATAATCCGCTTTCCGCTATTCATGATGAGGCGGATCCCGGCACATGGGCAGTGGAGCAGTTTAGAAATGTTTCTGTTTCGTTTTATGACGGAAGCGGACATACGACATCCGCCGTATCCAATGCCCAGGATATTCTATCCATGGCAAGTGTCTATTCCTATTATAACGGCATGGACGATATCGGGCAGATCCGCAGTTATATGAATATGCTCTGGAATGCCTCACATTCCTATCAGGTTTCCATGAGTGCGGTTTATTATTGCGACGGATGCGTGGATCCTTCTCAGAAGGCAGAAGAGCAGAACAATTCAGAACTGTCGGGTGAGGACCGCGCTGATGTAAATATTACCATGGGAACTGCGGCGGCTTCGGAACCGGCATCGGCAGAAGTTCCCGCAGGTCCCGGCTATGACATTTCTGTCAGTACCGATTCGGATGCAGCCGGAGAGACCGGGAAGGAAACCACCTCCGGAGAAAAAGTCAGTCTGCTTCAGAAACTCCTTTCTGACGCTGCAGAAAGTATTGCTTCAGAAGAAAGTGCAGAAGAAGGAGAGAATACGGCAGAATACAGTCCGGAAGAAACGGCAGGTTCCGGGGAATCTGCCGGCTCAGAGGCTCTGTCCGGCGAATCTGCAACTGCAGGTCCGGAATCCTCGGAAGAAACAGTCTCAGAGCTGCCGGAAACCGCAGGGAGCCAGACAACATCCCCGCAGGCGCCGCCGGACAGCTCTGACGCTCATCCTGAACAGGTGAAAAAGATCTGCCCCGGACATGTGGATCTGAATATTACAGCCAACATTATCAGTCTTTCCGGTTCTCCCGGGCTTATCAGTCTGGATGCTTCCGCAGCCGGAGAGAGCGGCAGTCCGTGGGCCGGATGGACGGAAGAAAATATTTCTGCGGCCAGACAGATTTCCGGGGAAAACTGGACAGAAACATACGGGATAGAGATTACAGCCCCCAACACAAAAGCACCGCTGTCTGCGGCAGAAATTGATTCTTATATCAGTCAGCTTCCGGAATCAACAAGCGAAGAAAGGAGAGAACTGATCCGTTTTGCCCTGCAGTCAGTAGGAAAAATTCCGTATTACTGGGGCGGAAAGGCTTCTTCGGCCGATTATGGCGGAAATGGTTTCGGAACCATTGTTGCACCGGATCATAAAGGAAGGATCCTGCGCGGGCTTGACTGTTCAGGCTGGATCAGCTGGGTATACTGGAGTGTCACAGGAGAAAGGCCTGCATCCCAAAGTACAGACGGACTTTCTTCGGAAGGACGGGCCATTGCCAGACAGGAACTCAGGCCCGGTGACATTGCCGTTATTACAGGTGAAACACCTCATGCCGTCATGTTTATGAACTGGACATCTGACGGCCAGATTCTCTGCATACATGAATCAGGAACCAATAATAATGTGACAGTCAGTACCATGACAGCAGACTGGCCGTATTACAGAAACCTGATTGACTGAACAGAGCAGCTGAAATACGGAAATAGATGAACCGGAAGAGATTTCGGGAGAGATCCATAACTATGCGCGAAAGACAGCTTTAACGCATAGTTATGTTTTTTCCCGGAGGTGATAGCCATGTTGAAACGTATTGTATTGATTTTCTTTACATGCGTTCTCAGCATGGCTTTTTCTTTTTGCTCTTTTGCGGATTTTGTTTCTGATCTTCAGCGTTATGTTCCAACTTCTAGTAATGCTTCTATGGTTCCTTATGGTTCCTTTGGTTCTGTGGAAAATACTGTTGATCTTTCTGATATTGTTATCCGTGTGTATATTGCGGAACCTGATGGTACTGATCTTGGGGCGCGTACTATTCCCGGTACTATTACTTCTGAAGGTCGTCTTTCTTACCGTTATACAGATCAGGACCATTATATTTATCGTATTGAATTTGCATTTGGTTCAGGTGCTATTCCTCCTGTTGGAAATTATTCGTTTTCTATGGATGTTACATCTGATTTTTCTTATGATGTGAAATATGTTCGTCTTTGGACTACTCATGAGATATCCAACGCTCAGCGTGAAACGAAAATTATTGAATTTCCGTTTCAGACTCTTTCAGGTGACGCGTATGTTGATTCTTATGATATTACATTGACTAATGTTTCTGCGTTTACTCCGTTTCTGTCTATTGGGAATCAGGTGCATAATGTGTCTGGCTCTGTTGCATTTTCCTTTGTTTCTTCTTCTGCTTCAGGCGAATCTACAGCTGGATCTGATACTTCACAGCAGGATTGGGAAAATGGTATTTCTTCTTCTTTGGGAGATATTTCTTCTTCTCTATCTAGTGTGGATGAATCTCTTGAGTATATATCTCAGTCTCAGAATCTGATTATTCAGGGTATTGATAATGTGATTTTGCATATATCGGATCAGCTCTATGCCTTTTGGGATCAGCTCTACAATCTGATTCATGTTCCGACGATGGCGAAACTTGATGATATCATAGATGCTATTAATAATCTGAAGTTGGATGTTACCGTTGATCTTGATGAACTTCTTGATACTCTGAATCAGAATCATGAGGATCAGATCGCCAATGATAATGCTATTGCGGATCAGATTCAGAATGGATATGATGATTCTTCTCTCTCATCCGATAATGACCGTCTGAATACGGTTATAGATCAGTATGATGATGTGGAAGATCAACTTTTTACTGACAGTAAAGATTATATCAGTAATTTTGAGTTCACTGACTCTCTCGCTCCTTTTCTTGGTCCTCTGACTGCTATTTCCGGTTTTCTCTCCGGTATATATGTTGCGTTGGGGTCTCTTAATATTCCGATTGCCTTTTCACTCTCGCTTTCTATTGCGCTGCTTATGATCGGTTGGTATCGGTTCCGTGGAGGTGGTTAAGTGTTTTCTTTCTTTGATGCGATTTCCGGGTTTGTGACTACGGCTGTCAATTTCGTGGTCAACATGTTTCTGCTTCTGATCGAGATTCTTTCTTCCATGGTTCGGGCGGTTTCCTGGCTTTTTGCTTGTCTTGCCTATCTTCCGCCGTTTCTGGTCGGTTTTGTTGTTGTCCCTATTTCGCTTGCTATTATATTTCAGGTTCTCAATAAGGGGAGTTGATTATGTCCGATTTATTTGATTTCTGTATTCTGATTCTTCAGTCTATGGTTTCTTGTTGGATGGGACTTGACTTGGGCGGTTATTCTTTCGGTGAGTTTCTGGTTGCTGTCCTTGTCGTTTCGGTGTTTGTTTCTTCTTTGGTTATTTCCTTCCGTGGTTCCAGCAGCCGTCCTGGTTCTCTTACCCGGCCGCATAAGATCACGGATTCTAAGTCTGATGATTAGGGGGTTGTGATGCGTGGATATTTTCTCTGTCTGGTTTGTTGTCTCTTTCTTTTTCCTTTTAGGCTTACTTCTTATGCGGATATGGTACAGACTCCCTCTGATGCTACCCCCTCGGATGCGTGGCGTGTGGTCGATGATGAATCGGCGGGTCCAGGTGGCCTGTCTCCTGCTTCGGTCGTTTCGTTTGATGATGCCGCCGTTCCTTTCTCGATTTCTGGGGATAGCCTTACTAATTGTGTACGTTACGACGTTACTATTTCTGGTGTGCAGTATGTATGTCTGTTTCCGTCTGAATATTCTTCCGCTCTGATGGTTGATGATGACGGTTATCTCTGGAATGTGTCTACGTCTGATATCAGTGGCCGGTTGTTCTCTGGATCGTTTGATCCAACGGCGGACGAAGGTATGCTTCTTTATCTCTCTCCTTGTCTTGGCAATAACTTTTCGGAGAATCATAACTATGGTTCGCCTAATTCCATCCGTACATATTATTGGACTTCCGGATCATATGATCGGCTTACCTATGATGAGCGGTATGTGACTGTTCTGGTTGATGATGTTCATTTTCTCTTTTCATCGGATGATACTCTGAAGTATGTTGTTGTCTTTCTGGTTGGCTGCTGTCTGATCTGTCTCTGGAAGCGTTCTTCTCGTTAATCTAAAAAATATTCTGTTTCTTTCTTGGAGGTGCTTTATGGTTATTTCTTTTGATATTGATTCTGATTTGTATGCTAATTTGTGTGATTTTTCTTCACAGCTTGGCTTTTCTTCTCCTCAGGATTTTCTCAGTTTTTTTGGCAATCATATTGCTTCTGATTTTTACAGTCCTGAGCATTTGCAGTATTTACCTCTCCTTGTATCTTCTTATCGTGTTGCTCTTGGGAGGTGATTTCTATGTTTGTTGAGAAGTTGGTTGCTCTCTTTGGTGAGGTGCCGGCACAGTTTGAGCCTGTCCTCTACGTGATTTCTGCTGTCGCTTTTCTCTGGCTGTGTGATGGGTTTTTCTATCTTTGCCGTTATCTGGTAGGTGGTCGTTGATGTTTTCTTCTATTGAGCCTGTTGTTTCATGGATTTTTTCTGAGGTCTCTGATCTTTCGGCCATTGTCTGGGCGTCTGGTTGGGTCGGTGTATGTATAATTGGACTTCCCCTTGTCCGGAAGGTTATTGATATATTTAGAAAGATTTTTTAGGGAGGTGTAATGTTATGACAGAATTATTGACTTCTTTTTCTTCTGTTTCTGCCTGGATGTGGAAGGAAGTAGGGCTGCTTCTTACCTGGATCATGAGTCAGCCGATTCTTCTTCTTGCTATGTCTCTGTTCTTTGTTGGTGCGATTGTGTCTTATTTCATTCGCATTTTCCATTCTGTATAGGAGGTGTGATTTATGGAGGGTGAACCTACTGCTATGGATAATTTACTTGCTGGTTTCACGGAGGTTGCCGCCTGGATGTGGTCTGAGGTTGGTGATCTTCTCACTTTTATCATGGGTCAGGATATTTTGCTCTTGGCTATGTCCCTTTTTTTTGTCGGTGCGATTATATCCTATTTCATTCGGATTTATCATTCCGTCTGATCTCTTCCCTCCTGCATCGGCCCGCAGGAGGGAATTTTCTTTTGGAGGTTGTTTATGATTGATTTCCTGAATCTCTTTGCTGATGTGTTTCTCTTTCCTCTTGATCCAGTTAACCTTAATTTTGATGATAATGTGGTTATGATCTCCCTTTCCGCTGTTCTTCTTGGCATGGGGATTGTTCGTCTTTTCCGGGAGGTATTATGGCGTATTTGATTCTCTTCTTCCTTTTTGGTGTCTTTCTTTTTATTGCTTTCCATGTCGTTAAGTATCGGAATCCCTATAAATTGTATATGGTTTTTGGCAATAAGGGTTCTGGAAAGACTACACTTATGACAAAGCTTGCCCTCCAGCATCTTAAAAAAGGCTGGAAGGTGTATTCTGATCGGGAGATTCCCGGCTGTTATTTGTTTAAGACGGATGATTTTGGGAAGTTCCGGTTCCCTGAGAATTCTCTGATCTTGATTGATGAGGTCGGTCTTGTCTGGGATAATCGGAATTTCAAGTCATTTCCGGAGCATGTTAAGCGTTATTTTAAATATCAGCGTCAATACAGAAATAAGGTGTATTTATTTTCCCAGTCTTTCGACGTTGATAAAAAGATCCGGGATCTGACGGATCACCTATATATTGTACAGAATTATTTCAATGTCTTTTCGGTTGCCAGACGTGTCACTAAACGGATCACGGTTGTACATGCGGATCGGTCTGCCGCCGGTGAGTCAAAGATTGTGGATGATTATAACATTGATTCTCTTCTCTTCTTTCTTGCTGGTACTGTCAGAGTTACATATATTCCCCATTGGGTTCGGTATTTTAAGTCGTTTGACCCTCCGGCTCTCGCTGATCTGGAATGTGAGCAGCTGCCGCCGGCGCCAGCTCGTGCCAGGCGTCACGCGTTGGCGGACGCCTGGCGCGAGCGTCGGGAGATTCTTAAGAAGTGGAATCGTCACAAGCAATCTTAACGCCGGGCGCCCTCTGGGCGGCGTTGATCGTGCCCTTTCCCTGGTGAAGCAGCTGGGCCTGTGCTGTCCGGCGCGGTCGTTCCGTGATGGCTGCCATTACTTTTATTGCGCGGTTGATCATGCCCTTTTTTTTCCTGAAACGCGGCTATGTAATACCTGCGTTTCGTTGCATCCATGCAATTATATTCTCGTTAGGGGGTGTCTGATTGAAGTATTTTAATTCTGTTTCTGATGCTCATGGTTACATACATAGTATTGATATGGTGACGATTGATTATTACCTTAAGTGCTCATATTCGCATGCTTCTCAGGTGCTTATGGATATTTTCGGGGATTCCGCAAAATCCTCCCTTGGTAATATTCCTAATTTCAAATATCAGTATTACGTTGATCTGATCTGGTGTGATGGATTTGTTTTTCACCTTGGAAAATATACGGATTATGACAAGACAGATAAGTCCTGGACTAAATTAGATATGATCCGGATTGAGGTGAACCCTAACAAGCATTCTGATTCTATTTATTGGGATTGTGTTCTGGCCTTTCTCCGGGAATACTGTACAGATGGTGTACTGATCCGGTATGACTATGCGATTGATGTTCCTGTTCCGCTGGATGATGTGCTTGTTATCAATTCCCGGAAGGAACGTGGTCTGTACCGTGGTACTCGTTATTTCGGAAGACGGCATAAACATGGTTATCTGAAGATATATGATAAGGGTGAGGAGTCCAAAGAATCGCAGGCATTGACGCGTATCGAGTATACGTTTGAGCGGAATAATATTCCTTCTTTCGACAATATCGTTGTGAGAAATGGTCCGTCTTGCCTTCCAGAAGGCTCTCCGCCGCTTTCTAAGATTGCTCGCCTGTATTTGGATATGCTCATTGAGATTAAGGCTCTGGGCGGTCAGATTGAGCCTTACATGGAAAGAATTGATTCCCGGACTTGGAAACAGATAGAGCCCTATCTCTTTTCAGGGATAAGGCTCGTCTGTGAGAATGATCTGATTGAAAAATTGTTGCAAGTAATTAATTACACTTTTATTATAAGTGATTCTGATAATAATGTCAATGATGATGCTGATTTTGTTGAGTTTTCAGGATCACTTCCGTGGGAAGAATAATTCTTCCAGATCGGCTGCGGATACAGAATGGCGGTTCTGTATCCGTATTTTATTTTTCAATTTCTATTTCTCCGTTCTCCATTTCATACTTTTTTATTGCTATCTTGCATAGTTGTTCTATTTCTTTGCTCATACTTCGGTTATTTTCTTTTGCTATTACTTTCATTTTCTGTATTATCCATTTTTCTGTATGAAATGTTATAAGTGGTTTGTTGCTGGGCATTCCCTCCCGGTCTATCCTCCTTTTTAATCGATTTTGATTTCTCCGTTTTCCTGTTCGTACTTTTTGATGTAGTTTTTGAATAGTGTTTCGCCTAAGTTTGCCATTGGCCTGTTTTCTTCTTCACATATAATTTTAATCTTTTTATATGTTTTTTCGTCTGGCCTTATTGCTATTACTTGTTTTTTTGATGGCATTTTTTGTTTTTTTTCTTTCCCTCCTTTTTGCTGTCCTGGTGTTGACACGGAGTTACTCCATGTGGTATATATATTATATGCCTCGGAGTAACTCATAGTTACTTATGGGCTGTAACACCTTATTATACCATATAACAGGTGTTGGAAGCTATAATATAATCTAATTAGGAGGTACTATTATGAAATGTTTATTGATTGGTTTTGGTCGTGTTGACTATGTCTCCAAAAAGACCGGCAAGAATATTAAGGGTTGGAACCTCTATATCACTCGCCAGCCTTCTGTCTCTGAGTCTGTTCGTGTTACCGGTGAGATTGCGGAAAGATTTTATGTTCCCGATTCTTTTGACGTTAATTCGTTTTCTGTCGGTTCTTTTATTGATGTCTCTTTTAACCGTTTTGGGGGCATCGATACTATTGTTTCTGCATAATGTTTGGGTCTGACGATTATATGCCGCTCCTGTTCCTTCTGCGTCTGTTGGAACGGGAGCGTGCTCGGCTTTTTTCCGATCTTAACCGATTTGAGCATATGATTTCCCGTGATTATCGCCCTGACTTCTATGCTCAGCTCCTTTCCAAGACGCGTGTTGAGTTGCGATATATTGAGTTGCTTTCTCGGAAAATTGATGATATTATATACGCTATCAAATATTCGAGATAAGACAGCTTTAACGCAGAATATATGCAGAAAATGGAATCCAGGGCTTTTTTACAGCCTTTTCCATCCCTTTCCCCGGATTCGGTTCTTTCTGATATATACAGGCTTTCTGTTCTTCTGATATCAGACATATATGCAGAATCTGAAATTTTCAGAAAGGAAATTCATAAATCTTCTATGAAATTACAACGTTTGCTGAGCCTTGTACGCAAGGCTGTTGATGATTATCAGCTCATTGATGAAAACGATAAAATTGCAATCGGTATTTCCGGAGGCAAAGACAGTCTTGCACTTCTCTATGCCATGCAGGCCCTCCGCAGATTTTATCCCAGGCCGTTTGAACTGCATGGATTTACCGTGGATCTTGGATTCGGGACCCAGGATTTCCGGGCTATTGAGGCTCTCTGTTCCGATTTTGAGGTTCCTTATACCGTCATTCCCACGGATATCGCATCCGTTGTTTTCGAGTCCAGAAAAGAAAACAATCCCTGTTCCCTGTGTGCCAAAATGCGCAAGGGAGCTTTGAATCAGGCCGCTCTTGATGCAGGATGCACCAAGGTGGCATATGCCCATCACAGAGACGACATAATTGAAACCATGATGCTTTCTCTGATTTATGAAGGCAGATTCTATACCTTCTCTCCCAGGACATACCTGGACCGTACAGGGCTGACCGTGATCCGTCCGATGATGTATGCAGGCGAATCGGATATCATAGGGTTTAAGAACAAATATCAGCTTCCTGTATGCAAGAATCCGTGTCCGGTGGACGGAAAGACCAAACGTGAATATGTGAAAAAACTTGTTGCTTCTCTGAATCAGGAAAATCCGGGAGTCAAAGACAGATTCTTTCACGCGGTTCTCGAGGGAAAGATTGAAGGCTGGCCGGAAAAATATGTCAGGAAAGATGCCGCAGGAAGGGAATGAAAGGAGAAAACCATGGCAGCACTCTCTTATCATGAACAGAAAGACATAGAAAATATTAAAAAACTCCGGGAGCTGATCCGGGACCTTCCTGATTTCTGCCGTGATTTTTTCCGCGGCATAGAGCCAAGGACCTCCACACGTACGCGGCTTGCCTATGCCTACGATCTCAGGATATTTTTTGATTTCCTAAGGCATGCCAATTCTGAGGCAGCAAAACTGGGGAATGCGATTCCGCTGTCCTTTCTGGAACGCCTGACCGTCACGGATCTTGAAGAATATATGGAGTATCTGAAATGCCACCCTTCTGCTTACGAGGAAGACGTGACAAACACCGAGCGCGGAATCATGAGAAAGATCTCTTCTCTCCGAAGCTTTTATAATTATTTTTACAGAAATGAGCGCATCGAAAAAAATCCGGCCGCTCTTGTCCAACTTCCCAAACTTCATGAAAAGGAAATTATCCGTCTTGAAGTGGATGAGGTTGCAAAGCTTCTGGATCTTGTGGAAGATGGAGAAAAGCTTACAGAACGTCAGAAAAAATACCATCAGCTTACGAAAACCAGAGATCTGGCACTGCTCTCTCTTCTTCTGGGCACGGGAATCCGTGTATCAGAATGTGTGGGACTGAATTTAAAAGATGTGGATATGGAAAACTGCGGTGTCCGGGTATACCGTAAAGGCGGAAAGGAAGCGGTTGTTTATTTCAGCGATGAGGTCCGGGATATACTGGAATCATATCTTGAAGAGCGCAGCCGGATTGATGCCTGTGCAGGACATGAAGATGCATTCTTCCTCTCCCTTCAGAAACGGCGTATGGCAGTAAGAAGCGTTGAAAATCTGGTAAAAAAATACGCCACTCTGGCGGCACCTCTGAAGAAAATCACGCCTCATAAGCTGCGCAGTACATACGGAACAAGTCTGTACCGGGAAACCGGGGACATTTATCTCGTGGCAGATGTGCTTGGACACAGCGATGTCAATACTACGAAAAAACACTATGCAGCCCAGGAAGATGAACGGAGGCGCCGTGCCAGAAATATGGTGCGTCTGCGCGAGGAAAAGTGATAAAATTAATAAAATTACACAGCAGAGCGGCAGGCCATGCAGAGGATGGTATGGCAGATACAGAAGGAACCTGTCACCATTCATGCCATGCTTTGCTGTATTGGGTGGATATCTCATTTTATTTATTTTTACCGGTTTCAGAATTTTGAAGTATCAGGATATCAAATAATAGCCATACAGATTTCTTGCAAAAGACAAAGGCAGGGACGGTAAATGCCATTCCGCCTTTGTCTTTTCAGCATTTAAGTACAATTTCTTGTGGTTCAGAAAAAAGCTAAGAAAGAAACCGGACATCCGGGAAATTGATCTTTTATATGCAGATTTCCGCTACTTGGCCGGAGCATCAGAAAAATATACCACGGTCAGGGAACTTCCGGTTATAATTTTGTCCGTTTTCATCTGATTCATGGCCTTCAGCTCTCCGACATACTCCTGGATGCTCATTCCGGAGTTTTCACTGTATTTTTCTGCTATGGTCCACAGCGTATCTCCTTTCTGTATTTCAATATCCGTATAGTACCGGCATACAGACACAGTCGGTTCCTCTGTATTTGCCATAACCAGAGTCCTGCCGAAAAAGCAGGATATCAGAACAACCAGTACGGTCAAAAGAAGAAGTGTTTTTTTCATACTCATATATCCTCCTTGAGCAAACATAAGTTCGGGAACATCTGTTCTGATTTGAATTATAACGTTCGAACAGATGTTTGTCAATGCTTTTTTCAAAAAAACCGAACAAAGGTTTGCTTTTTGCAGTTATATATGTTAGTATAGATACAGAAATTTATTTTCATAAATCTGTTCCGCCGCAGGGCCTGCAGACAACGATTTTTTACATAGAATTGAGGAGATAATATATGAGTCAGGGAAGAATCACGGAAAAACAGAAAGAGATTCTGGAGTATATCAAGGAAACCATTCTGAAAAAAGGATATCCCCCGGCTGTCAGGGAAATCTGTGAGGCAGTCCATCTGAAATCCACCTCTTCTGTCCATTCCCATCTGGAGTCTCTGGAAAAAAACGGATATATACGCAGAGACCCGACAAAGCCCCGTACAATAGAAATTCTGGATGACGAATTTGCACTGACGAGACGCGAAATGGTACAGATTCCTCTGATCGGCACTGTAGCTGCCGGCACGCCTATTCTTGCGCAGGAAAATATTGAATCCTACATGCCGTTTCCGGCCGAAATGCTGCCCAACAGAGATATCTTCATGCTCCGCGTAAAAGGTGACAGTATGGTTGAAGCCGGCATTCTCAGCGGAGACCAGGTCCTTGTATCCAGTCAGTCCACTGCAGAAAACGGAGACATGGTCGTGGCGCTGGTGGATGATTCTGCAACGGTAAAGACTTTTTATAAAGAAAACGGCCATTATCGTCTTCAGCCCCACAATTCGTCCATGGAACCCATTATTGTAGATGAAGTTCAGATACTCGGAAAGGTGATCGGTCTGTTTCGTATGATGAACTGACAGCTTCTGTTCTGTCTGTCAAAAGAATAAAAACCATCTCGTTTCGTCTGCGCCGGAACAGATTTTCCGTTCTGCCCCGGCGAATCGGAACACATCGGATCATCCGCAGAAGAAAAGGCAGGAAGATTCCTGATTATGTTCAGGTTCTCTTCCTGCCCTTCTGCATCTGTTTTGTTTTCAATTCATCTGCGGTTTTGCCATTGCGTTTTTCAGGATCAGAGTTCCTCCACGGACTCCACGATTTTCCCGTCTCTCCAGATCCGTTCCAGATCGTAGAAAAGACGGTCCTCCTTGGAAAATACGTGAACGATCATGTCGCCGTAATCCAGAAGTACCCACGTGGAACTGCTGTTTCCTTCTTTCTGCCTGCATTCATATCCGGCCTTAAAAAGTTTTTCTTCCACATTGTCTACCAGCGCCTGCGCCTGATTTGTGTTGGAGGCGCTGGCCAGTACAAAATAATCCGCAATTACGCTGACATTTTCAATGTCGATAATTTTGATATCTTCTCCCTTTTTTTCGGACAACGCTTCCGCGGCGATTTTCACCATTTCTTTTGACTGTTTCAAATGTCTGTCCCTCCTTTTTTTCTGTTGATTCCTTTCTGCACTGCCGGTTCTGTGTCACAGTCCGTCTCATATCCTCGCATGCCATAATGGTCTTCTTATCAATCGGACAGTTTCTGCTCTTCAGATAAGACAGTGTGCTTTCCATAACAGCCAGACATGCTTCATCCAGATCCACAAATGCCAGTTTCCGTATTTCGGCCAGATCTGCCGCTTTCCAGCGCCTGGGCTCAATATAGTCAGCCAGATACAGGATCTTGTCCAGAAGTGTCATTCCGCAGCGTCCTGTGGTATGGCATTCAATGGCTTCCCGTATCTCCTTGTCATGAATCCCGTATTTCTCTTCCGCCATCCAGCCACCGAGTTTTGCGTGAAGCAGGGATGGGTCTGTAACCTCTGCATCGGAAACAGGGATTTCACGTTCCAGGCATTTTTTCAGCATGGATGCCTCATCATACCGTTTTGCACAGTCATGCAGAAGTCCTGCCAGTTCAGCCCTGTCCAGGTCAAATCCATACCGCATGGCCAGGCACTGGCAGGTATACGCCACTCCCAGTGTATGTTCAAAGCGCATGGGATCCAGCTTTTTTTTCAGATGTTTTCTGATTTCCGGAACTCTATCGTCCATGATGGGGATTCTCCTTTTCTTCTCTGGCGCATTTTTCCGTACCGCATGTGCCATATAGTCCGTGAAGCCGGATATACGCTTCCACTTGTTCCGGTACAAAACTGCTTATGGACCTGCCCTCTGCCGCACGTTTCCTGATATCTGCCGAAGAGACCGATATCTCTTCATTGTGGAGCAGGTGGATGCGTGCCCCATAAGTACGCCTCAGATAATCTGCCTGCTGTTCCAGAGTCAGTTCCTGGCTTTCATATTCTCTTCCTGATACCAGGAAAGTGGCAAGGGACATGACAATTTCCGGATGGTACCATGTTTCCATCTGAAACAGGGAATCGGCACCGGCAATGAAAAAGAAACTGGCATCAGGATACTGCTCCGTAAGAAGCTTTAACGTCTGCGCCGTATAGGTATTGCCCTCCCGTTTCATTTCAAAATCAGAAACCCGGCAGAACGGAAGATCTTCCAGAGCCAGCCGCAGCATGGCGATTCTGTCCTCTCCCGGAGTAATCGAATGATCTTTTTTATGCGGAGGAATATGGGACGGCATATACCAGACTTCATCCAGATCATATTCTTCATAAGCCTGGCGTCCCAGAAGAAGATGTCCGTTGTGGACCGGATCAAATGTTCCGCCCATGATTCCGATACGTTTCATAAGCAGACTCCTTTCTCACAATCAGTCTCAGCTTACTGCTGCGGCAGAAGGATCTTCCGGTTTTTCTCTTCTTTTGCCGGTTTGTAAAGAACGATCATTTTTCCGATCACCTGAACCACCTGGGAATGTGTCCGTTCCGCAAGAATGGCAGCGAGGACCTTTCCGTCATCTGCACAGTTTTTCAGTACATGAATTTTGATCAGTTCTCTGGCCTCCAGTGCCTCTGACACGGACTGGGTGATTTCCGGCGTCAGGCTTGATTTCCCGATCTGGAGAATCGGATCCATGGTCATAGCCAGACCTTTCAGATAAGCACGCTGTTTGCTTGTCATATTTTTTCTCCTTTATTTATAGTAATCGAATTCCAGTCCGTACATACGGACCGTATCGCCTTCTTCTATTCCTGCTTTTTCCAGATCTGCAAGAATTCCTGTCTGCTTCAGGAATTTCTGGAAAAAGTCAAATCCTTTTTCAGAATCCAGATTGGTATATCCCAGCATCTTTTCGATTCTCGGGCCTTCCACCACAAAGGCTCCGTCCTCAGCTCGTTCCACCGTATAGGGAAGCGTCTGATCTCCGAGATATTCAATCTCAAATTCTTTCTGGAACATTTTCGGTGTCCTGTCCACATGCTTCAGAAGATCCAGAAGATGGTACAGAAGTTCCCGGACACCGTCTCCGCTCACTGCGGAAATACCGAATACGGGGATTTCCGGCTCAAATTCTTTTTTCAGCTTTTCCAGAGGGCTTTCTCCTTCTCCGTAATAAACATCCATCTTATTGGCGGCAATGGCCTGAGGAAGTTTCAGAAGTTCCGGATTGTACTGTTCCAGTTCATGCATGATGGCATGAATATCCTCCACCGGATCCCGCCCCTCCACAGAAGCGGCATCCACCACATGAAGAAGAATCTTGGTCCGCTCAATATGGCGCAGGAATTCATGGCCGAGACCGGCACCTTCTGATGCACCTTCGATGAGCCCCGGAATATCAGCAATGACAAAGCTGTTTCCCTCGCCCAGATCCACAACACCCAGATGGGGATTCAGCGTCGTGAAATGGTAATTGGCAATCTTGGGACGGGCATTGGACACTCTGGAAAGCAGGGTGGATTTTCCCACATTGGGGAATCCCACGAGCCCTACATCGGCAATGACCTTCAGTTCCAGCTGGACCCAGAGTTCCTGTCCCGGCTTTCCCGGCTGCGCATATTTCGGCACCTGCATGGTGGCAGTGGCAAAATGCATATTGCCCAGTCCGCCTTTTCCGCCTTTCAGAATAACCTCCCGGCGGTTTTCTCCGGACATATCCGTAATGACTTTTCCGGATTCCAGATCCTTTACCACAGTTCCTTCCGGCACCTTGATCACAAGGTCCTTTCCGTTGGCCCCATGGCAGCGGCGTTTTCCGCCTTCTTCTCCGTTTCCGGCGGCGTACTTTCTCACATGTCTGAAATCCACCAGTGTGTTGAGTCCGTCATCCACTTCAAAGATGATGTCGCCGCCGTCGCCGCCGTCACCGCCGTCCGGTCCGCCATTGGCAACATAAAGTTCTCTGCGGAAGCTTACATGTCCGTTGCCGCCGTCTCCTGATTTTATAAATACCTTTGCACTGTCTGTAAACATCGAAAGACCTGTCCTTTCCAAGGTGTCCGCCGTCTGCCCTGTCTTATGGCTTCCCGCCATAAAAGCCGTCCGTGCGGCCTGTTTAAACTGCAAAAGAGCCCCATACCAAAGTATGGAGCTCATTCTTATTATTCGTTGATCGCCTTCGGATATACAGAAACCTGTTTTTTGTCTCTGCCTTTTCTCTCAAATCTCACAACACCGTCAACCATTGCAAACAGCGTATCATCGCCGCCGCGGCCTACGTTAAGGCCCGGATGAATTTTGGTGCCGCGCTGTCTGTAAAGAATATTGCCGGCTAAAACGAACTGTCCGTCTGCTCTTTTCGCTCCAAGACGTTTGGATTCGGAGTCTCTGCCGTTCTTTGTGGAACCAACACCTTTTTTATGAGCAAATAACTGAAGGTTCATCTTAAACATCTGTTACACCTCCCTGAATCGAAAGTTGATATATTCCGCTCCATAATCATCCCGGATACTTTCCAGTCCGAGAATCAGGGATTTCATGAGGAGCTGTGACTCGGGGCTGATTTCACCGGAAAAGGAAAATGTAAAGCTTCCACCGTCTTCTGCTGCACTGCCCTCAAAAGAGTCGTCAGTGAATGCTTCAACAGAATTTGCCATGTTGAGTGCCAGTGCAGAAACAGCAGCACATATTACATCCTGTCCGTATTCTGCATAGCCAGCATGGCCATTGATTTCAATTCCCTTTACCAGTTTTTCCCTGTCACGAAGGATTGTTACCTGAATCATTTCAATTAAGCATTGATCTTGTCGATCTTTACCTGTGTATAAAGCTGTCTGTGGCCGTTTTTCTTATGATAGCCAGTTTTGCTCTTATACTTGTAAACGATAACTTTCTTGCCCTTACCTACCTTTTCCACGGTAGCGCTTACAGTGGCACCTTCCACTGTGGGGCATCCGATCGTAAGCTCGCCGTTGTTTACAGCCAGAACCTGATCAAAAGTCACTGCAGAACCAACCTCTGCGTCAAGTCTTTCAATCTTGATGCTGTCGCCTTCGGCTACTTTGTACTGCTTACCACCTGTTGCAATAATCGCGTACATATTGCACCTCCTATTATCATTACTCGCCAGTTACGGTGTTTTCACAGAAGAAAATCTTAAAACCTCACTGTGCGGCATACTATGATATAATATCATCAGTTGTTTTCCATGTCAACTTATTTTTTCAAATTTAAGGAAAGAATCTGCTCATGAAGCGGCTGGCGGATTTTTTTTCTGGTAACCTCCACCAGCCCCAGCGCAGTCATGTCAACGAAAGCTGCCGTCACAGGATCTTCTGCCAGACATCCGCGCAGTTTTCTGATGAGATGCCGGCGGTCCTCTTCCGTATCCATGTCAATAAAGTCAATGAGGATGATTCCCGACAGATTCCTCAGCCGCATCTGTCTTGCAATCTCTTCTGCGGCTTCCAGATTGGTGGAAAGTATGGTCTGGGAAAAGGAATGTTTTCCTGAAGTTTTTCCCGTATTCACATCAATCACTGTCATGGCCTCCGTGGGTTCAATCACCAGATTGCCTCCTGATTTCAGCCATACTTTTCTGGAAAGGGCTTCATCCAATACGGATTCCAGGCTGTACAGAGCTGCCAGAGAAAGCTGTTCATCCTGATATAGCCGGGGGGAAAAACCGGCTTCTGTCAGTTCCTTCCAGATATCCGCATCATCCGTTATCATTTCTTCCAGTTCCGAAGTATAGGTATCTCTGGCAATTTTTACAGGGAAGCTGTCCGGTCTGTACAGAAGACTGCAGCAGTTTCTGGTTTCCGCGTTTTTCAGAATCTCGCTGTACTTTTCCGCAAGGAAATCTGCCTCTCTCTGCAGCCCGGGGATTCCCGCCGCAAGTGCATTGGTGCGGACAATCAGACCGAATCCACGGTTTTCTCTTTCCTGCCACCAGGTTCTGACCTGGTTTTTCCAGCCGGTATCATGAATTTTTGACGAGATGCCAAGTTTTCCGCCTCCGGCTGTCAGGACGGTATACTGTCCGGTGAAACTGAGCCGGGATGTCAGAACAGCATCCTTTGTTTTTACTGCAGCCCGTTCCACCTGAACCAGAATTTCATCTCCTGATTTCAGGGTTTCATGGACCCTGCGGTCCGCAAAAAGATGGACACGATTGTCAGAAAGACTGTAATACCCGTTGATTCCCGGCTGATATTCCACAAATGCGGCATTGATATTTTTTACAATGTTTTTTACTTTTCCAATATAAATATTTCCGGTCTGTCCCTGTGCAGCTTCCGGCTCCAGTTCCATCTGAACGGCCCTTTTTCCGGAAAACAGGACAGCTGCAGTACGTCCCCGCAGTTTTGTGAAAATCAGTTTATTCAATTTCTTCACCAAAAGATTCCAGAGTTCTGAACCGTTTCTCAGCAGATGCGCCGGGATCTGTTTCCCCATAGATTTCCTTCCGTGTAATCCGAAAATCAAACATCGGGTACTCCATTCCCATGGAATGATAAAATGCCTCCAGAACCTGTTCAGGCTTTATGTTCAGGATGCTTCCCGATGAAACTTTCAGAAAGAACGAAAGCGTCCCATCCTGGCCCTTTTCCGTGCGGGCTTCATAAATCCCGGGCTTCAGATCCATCTGCTTTTCGCCCTTTTTCGTTTTTTTCGTTACTTCCAGATTTCCATGCCGGATGAATTCCTCCAGCTTCCGGAAAAAATCTTCTTCCGTATTTCCTGCAGGAGGCTTTCCGTATTCAGAAAACCTCACCGTATAATCACAGGCTGCCACCAGCGACATGGCGTTGGCTGCATTGTCCGGCAGACGCCGGAAACTCAGAATCTCCATGCCTTCCGCCATAACAGAGTTAAGACGATTTTTCATTTTTTCTGATGTTTCGCAGGACAGGACCTCAATATCCATATATTCTCCGTCACTGGTCAGCCCCACACCCAGAGGCGCTGCAAAGGACATGATCTGGTGAGGCGAGAAACCCTCGGAATACCGGATATCCACTTCCGCCCTGCGCATGGCTTTCTGGAAATACCGCATGATGTCCAGATGGCCGATAAAACGCATATGCCCCTGTTTGGAAAATTTAATTCTGATCTTCAAAGCAGACACCTCCTCCGAATCTTCTGACTCCGCATCCGGAACAGCGTTCCCGGCAGTTGGGGGTTACGGTTCCGGCCAGAGCCTGCTGCCATTCCCGTTTCAGGAAGTCCTTGGAAACACCGGTATCAATGAAATCCCATGGGAAAACCTCATCCAGGCTCCGCTCTCTGGTTGTATAGAAATCAATGTCCACCCCGCAGGTTTCAAATGCCTTCATCCAGATATCATTCCGGAAGGATTCCGACCAGGAGTCATAAAGAGCTCCGTTTTTATACGCTTCCTCAATGACAGCCGCCACTTTCCTGTCTCCGCGGGCCAGAACCCCTTCCAGAACCGTCACGTCGGCTTCATGCCAGTTGTATTTCAGGCTCTTGTGATTCAGCATTTCATGCATCTTATGGTTGACGATCCGCGCCTTCTCCAGGAATTCCTCTTTTGTGGACATGACAGCCCACTGGAACGGCGTAAAGGGCTTCGGCACAAAAAATGATGTGCTGGCTGTCACCTGCACCTTTCCATTCCGTTCTTCTTTGGGAAGTTCATAATATCGTTCTGCAATCTTCTCCGATAAAAGAGCAATGCCTTCCATATCTTCTATGGTCTCTGTGGGAAGTCCCAGCATGAAATAAAGTTTGACACGGTTCCAGCCGCCTTTGAAGGCTTCAAAAGCACCGTTCAGAATCTCTTCTTCCGTCAGACCTTTATTGATTACATCACGGAGTCTCTGGGAACCGGCTTCCGGCGCAAATGTCAGACTGCTTTTTTTCACATCCTGGACCTTGCTCATGACATCCAGGGAGAACGCATCAATACGGAGGGACGGCAGGGAGACGTTGACTCCTTTTCCATGAAATTCTTCAATCAGATAATTGACAATCCCCTCAAGCCCTCTGTAGTCACTGGAACTTAAAGAACTCAGGGAAATTTCCTCATGTCCTGTATTTTTCAGCATTTTATATGCCAGTTCTTTCAGGCGCTCCACCTGTTTTTCCCTGACAGGGCGGTAAATCATTCCGGCCTGGCAGAACCGGCATCCCCGGATGCATCCTCTCATAACCTCCAGCACCACCCGGTCCTGGGTAACCTTGATATAGGGAACAAGAGGTTTTTCAGGATATACGGCATCTGTCATGTCCATAACCAGCTGTTTTGTCACTTTTTCGGGAGCTTCCGGGCAGACCGGCAGGAAGGAACGGATGGTCCCGTCCTCATGATAGGCAACCTCATACAGAGACGGCACATAAATTCCCGGAATTTGGGCGGCGGTTTTCAGAAATGCTTCTCTGCCCGCTCCGCTCTTCTTCCACTCCTTATAGGCATCCATCAGATCAAAATATACGGTTTCACCCTCTCCGATATAGAACATATCAAAAAACTCCGCCAGAGGCTCAGGATTGTATGCACAGGGGCCTCCGCCGATGACAAAGGGATCTTTCATGGTCCTGTCGCAGGCGTGCAGGGGGATTCCGGAAAGGTCCAGAACCTGAAGGATATTGGTATAACACATTTCATACTGGAGTGTGATCCCCAGAAAATCAAAATCCCTGACCGGATCCTGGGATTCAATGGCGAAAAGCGGGATCTTCTTTTCCCGCATGATCCGGTCCAGATCTGTCCACGGAGAATAGACCCGTTCACAGTAAATGTCATCCCGGCGATTGAACATGTCATAAAGAATCTGGATTCCCAGATGAGACATGCCTATGTCATACACATCCGGGAAGCACATGGCAAAGCGTACATCCACCTTTTTGGGGTCCTTTACCACCATGTTGACCTCACCGCCGATATACCGGGCCGGTTTGTCAATACTTAACAAAATTTCATCACTTAACGCAAGTTTTCTCATAGTTTAACTACCTTTTTGTTATGCAGTAAATATAACTGCAGATTTCTTTTTTCAGGTTCCTTCAAGAGGTGTCAGGAGGAAACGACTCAAGGCAACTGTTTTTCCAGACTTCAAACAGGCTTCCGCAGACTGCGAAACAGGATGTTCCATTTTACATCCTGATTATCATGTCCCAACTGTCTACCAATATAAATGGTATATGAAGTAAAGTCAATATAAGAATACAAAAGGAACAGTGGTCAACTGATCACTGCTCCTTTTCCTGTTTCTGAGTCTGCCTGAAGGCATCAGGTTTTCTTATATCTCCGGAACTGAAGAGTCCGGTTTAGTCCAGTCTGGCTCCGTCTGCCCCGAGCAGATGATCATCCACAGCAGTATTTACTGCCAGGGCACCATCCTCATAAAAATAGTATCGCTTCCCGTCAATCTCCTGCCAGTCCGTCCTCATAATGCCCCGGGTTCCATCGGGTACAGGATTTAAATAATAAAAAAATCCTCCTGTTTTCTGCCAACCGTCTGACATTCTGCAGTTGGTATCCAAATAAAACCAGCCATTATAAAAAACATCATAAATCCAGCCCGCTGCGGCATAGCCATTTTCGTCAAAAGCATACCAGACTCCGTCAATCTTCTCCCACTGATAATGAATCAGCCTGCCGGAGGCAGTTAGATAAAGCTTTCTCAGGAAAATCCCCCCTGTTTTTTCTTTATATGCTCTGCCTATCCGATGTCCGTCAATAAGGTTTCATCTCTTTCTGTTCTGCCGGAATCAGTCTTTGAATTCCAGGTAGGCTCCTTTCATTGGGCTTGCTGCATGCTCACTGAAGAGGCGGAGGACACCATTCTGATAGCGTCTCTTTCTCGGCTTCCATCTTTCACGACGCTCCGCAAGGATTGCATCAATCTCCTCCGGCTTTCTTTTCTCACCTTTGATTCCGATGATATTCAGCCTGCGTGCCATCACATCAATCTCAATCAGATCGCCTTCTTCCACCAGTGCAATCGGGCCTCCGTCCGCTGCTTCCGGACTGCAGTGGCCGATCACAGGACCTGTGGAAGCGCCGGAGAACCGGCCGTCGGTAATGAGCGCAATGCTCCTGCCCAGTTCCTTATCGCTGCTGATAGCCTCGGAAGTGTAGAACATCTCCGGCATACCGCTGCCTTTGGGGCCTTCATATCGGATAAAGACTGCATCTCCTTTTTCTACTTTATGCTTTAATACGGCATCCAGGCACTCTTCCTCGCTGTCAAACGGTCTTGCTCTCAGAACTGCACGGAACATCTCCCTGGGACATGCGGTATGTTTGATGACTGCACCTTCCGGAGCCAGATTGCCGCGAAGAACGGCGATGCTTCCGTCGGTCCCGATTGCCTTATCATAAGGCCGGATAATGTCTTCTTTCGTAATTCTGCAGCCATATCGGGCATTAAATTCATCCAGCCATTTCTGACAGCGCTCATAAAAGCCGTTCTTTTTCAGCTCATCCAGATTCTCACCAAGAGTCTTTCCGGTTACGGTCATGACATCCAGATGCAGGTGATTTCTGATTTCCTCCATAATGGCAGGAACACCGCCGGCATAATAAAAGCATTCTGCCGGCCAGCGTCCGGCCGGCCGTACATCCAGGAGATATCTGGCACCTCTGTGAATACGGTCAAAGGTGTCTCCGGTGATTTCAATGCCAAGTTCGTGAGCAATCGCCGGCAGATGCAGCAGACAGTTGGTGCTGCCGGAAACAGCGGCGTGAACCAGAATCGCATTTTCAAAACTGTCCGGAGTCACGATGTCGCTGGGACGCATGTTTTTCATCTGAGCAAGCTTCACAGCCTGTTTTCCTGCCTCTCTTGCAAACTTCAGAAGGTCCGGGCTGGTTGCCGGCATCAGAGCGCTTCCCGGAAGGGCAAGCCCCAGTGCTTCTGCCATGATCTGCATTGTGGATGCGGTTCCGATAAAGGAGCAGGCTCCGCAGCTTGGGCAGGCATTATGTTTCGCCCAGTTCAGTTTATCTTCGTCGATTTCACCCCTCTGAAATCTGGCACTGTACATGCCAAGCTGTTCCAGCGTCAGCATCTCCGGACCTGCGTTCATGGTTCCGCCAGGGACCACAACAGCCGGAATATTTACGCGGAGCAGTCCCATCAGGTTGGCAGGCATGCCCTTATCACAGCTTGCCAGATAAACTCCCGCATCAAACGGAGTTGCATTGGCATGAATCTCAATCATACCGGCAATCATCTCGCGGCTTGCTAGGCTGAAATTGATTCCGTCCGTTCCCTGGCTCTCACCGTCACAGATATCAGTACAGTAATATCTGGCTCCATAGCCTCCTGCCTCTGCAATTCCCCGGCGTACCTCTTCCACAAGAAGATTCAGGTGTCCGCTTCCCGGATGGCTGTCGCCAAAAGTGCTTTCTATCATAACCTGAGGTTTGGACAGATCCTCCGGCTTCCAGCCGGTACCGATACGCAGCGGATCCAGTTCCGGTGCCAATTCACGCATTTTCTGACTTATCAGTTGACACATATGTTTGTCCTCCTTTTTCGTGCCGTTTCCTATATAAAAGGGAGCGCCGCTTCAGGCCCGAAATCAATCTCACCATACGACGCTCCTTTATTTGTTTCAATTATCCTTCGGAAGGGATTTGGGAATCAGTAATAAAAAGCCTGCTGAGTTCACTCTGATGTTCCTGCATCAGATCCCTTGCTCTTTCTGCATCATGCTGTTCGATTGCATCGGTAATCAGCATGTGGAAATATCCGCCTCCTGAATATCCGAATTCTTCATTGCTGAAAACCAGCATTTCCTGCATTGAGAACAGATATTTCATGATATTGTCCAAAATTTCATTTTCCAGAAATGAAGCAATTGCCATATGAAACTCAACATCTTTTTTGATAAATTCCTGCTGGTTTCCAATGGCATCAAACTGTTCCTGATTGATTCGTTTCAGTTTCTCAACCAGCTGGGGTGTTGCCTCTTTCGCTGCACGATAGACAATCTGAGGTTCCAGCAGGCTTCTAACCTGCCTCCATTCCTTAAAAAATTCCACTCCTGCTTCTGTTCTTGGATTACCGAACAAGTCAGAATAAATTCCCGTTTTGGGCAGGAACAGATCCATGGATTTGACAAAAGTTCCTCTTCCCTGCTGGCTCTCCAGCACGCCCAGAACATTGTATTTCTGAATGGCGCTTCGCACACTTGTCCTGCTGTAGCCCAGCTTGCGGCAGAGTTCATTTTCCGACGGAATTTTTGTTCCCACCGGCCACTTGCCAATCACAATCTTTTCCTTTATATATTTCATAATCTGCTCGGTTACATTATCACTGCCTGTTCTCATTAAAAAAATCTCTTTCCTTCATTTATTGGCATGCCGCAGTCGCACATCAAAAGCTGTTATGATCAAATCAATGGCTGTCATTTTTATTTTAACGCAAAGTGGAGAACTATTCCAGCTTTTTTTCATGTTATATAAATGCGCTCAGCTGCTCTCCTGTTACGCCACCAATGCCGGAAGTGCAGTGGAAATCGGCGGAACATATGCCACAAGCATCATAACAATAAAGAACAGAAGGATTAACGGCCACATATCCTTTACCAGCTTCGCCAGTGAGATATTTCCTACGGAGCTCGCTATAAACAGTGTTGCACCTACCGGAGGTGTGATTCCGCCGAAGATAAAGGTAAGTACCATTACCATACCAAAGTGAATGGGATCAAAACCAAAGCTTGCTGCAAGCGGCTGGAAAATCGGTACCATAATGATTGCTGCCGGAGTGGTATCCATGAAACATCCGATTACCATCATGGCCAGAATCATCAGGAACATGATAATATACGGATTGCTGGTCACTCCGGAAATCATCATGCTCAGTTTATTCGGCAGCTGAAGGATTGCGATGCAGTAGCTGAATACGCTGGTCGCCGCAAAAATCAGGGAACTCTGTCCTACGGTAAATGCGGTGGACTTAATCGTGTCAATCAAATCTGTCAGATGGAATTCTCTGTAATAAAATACTCCGATCAGAACACCATACAGGCCTGCCACTGCGCCGGCTTCCGTTGCGGTAAATACGCCGGAAAGAGTTCCGCCGATGATGATGATCGGCATAATCATTGCAGGAACCGCATCCTTTGCAGCAGTCCAGAGTCTCTTTGCATTGAATTTCGGACGATAGTTTCCATCACAGTTTTCCGGATCTTTTTTGGCTTTGTAATAGCAGAACAGCATCTGGCTTCCGCAGACCATAAGTCCCGGAATCACCCCTGCCACGAACAGCTTGCCGCAGGAAATACCGGTGATGGAGGAATAAAGCACCATCAGAATGGACGGCGGAATAATGGAACCGATTGTGGCAGATGCACAGGTAATTGCAGTGGCATACGAGCGGCTGTATCCTGCCTCGGTCATTCCGGAGATTTCCATCACTCCCAGGGATGCAACATCGGCAGATGTGGAACCGGAAATCCCCGCAAACATCGTAGATGCAAGAACGTTCACCAGTGCAAGACCGCCTGCCAGGAAACCTACAATTTCAGAAGCAAAATTAAAGATTCTCTTGGTAATTCCGCAGCGGTTCATAATCTCGCCTGCAAAAATATAAAGCGGAATTGCCATCAGCGAAAAGTTATCGGCACCCGCAAACATCCGCTGCGGGATAGCGAGGATATCGGCACCTCTGCTCATCAGATACAGCATGGAGGAAATGCCCATAACTGCAGCCACCGGGATTCCTACTAACAGAAGAAGGAAAAATGAACCTAATAAAATTGTCATGACATTGAATCCTCCTCGAACGTCCTTATTTTTTTCTTGATTCCTTTGTGATACAGGATTATGTTGATAATGGATTCAAGAGCGATTCCTGCACTTCCAAAGGCCATGATCGCATAGGGAATTGCCATTGAAATATGCATTGCAGAAGATTTGATATTGATATTGGCAATTACCATACGGCAGGTCTGCCATGCTACAATTGCAAAGAAAATGGCCATAAACAGTCTGCCGACCTGTTCCATAAAGCAGCGGAACTTCTCCGGGAAAAGCCCGGTAAAGAAGTCTACCTGAATGTGCTTATCTGCTTTGGTTGTAAAAATAGCACCCAGAAAAATAATGGATACGAAACAGTAACGTCCCATTTCAACAGAAAAGATAATCGGCCTGTTAAAGAAATAACGCGTAATGACATTCAGATTGGTAATACCGAACATCATAAGAAACAGGACAATAATCAGTCCAATAAGCAGTTTATCAATAAAGGCAAGAGGCGAAAAGAAAGTCCGCAAAGCCATTGAGGATGGTATGTCCGCCACTGAAGCATTTGCTACCTTCGGAATTCTGTAATTCAGTATTCCGTAGTCATAATCTATCTCTTTAACCCGAAAAAGCTGTCTGTGTAATCCGCAGGCAGCTTTTTTGTATCTCTAACCATCCTGTCCTTTCTTCATCTCCTCTCATACTCTGCGCCATCGCATCAGAGACTGAGGCAGCCGGGGCCTGAAAGGTGTTTCCCTTCTGATTCTTTCAATATCTTTCCATCCGGGCAGGATATGTTTCAGTCAGAGAAAAAGAGAAAGTCTTCACAGCGTCCGCCGCAGATAAATCATATCCACCAGCTGAATCCCGCCTTCATAGATCGGATGATCATAATGATCCGTAAAAAAATTTTTAATATAATGTGACCGGACAAAACCGCATTTTTCATAAAAAGGAATCGTTAGCGGACTGTCTCCGGTTCCGACCTGCAGAACGGAAAATCTGTCTTTGTATTTTCCGGCAATATGATCAATCATAGCCCTGCCGTATCCTCTTCCCTGAAACTCCGGTTCCACAGCAAGGTTTTTTATTTCAAGAATTCCATTGCCTTCATCTGTTATCACACATTCACCTTTGATCCCGTGATCGTCCAGAAGATACATGGTTCCCCGGTACAGATAACGTTCAATCATATCTTCCTGTTCATCTGCCAGAAGCAGCAGCGACAGGAACTGTCTTTTATTTCCCATGAACTCTCTGATTTCCATATTATTTTCTCCTCATTTCCTGCAGACTGCCAGGTGTCTCTCCAGCCGGCGGATGCGCAGAACCCGGTACACAAACCAGAACGGGCCGGCCACCACCGCCAGAAGTACTGCCAGTACAAAAATACCCAGGTCATCATAATTATAGGCACTGGTTCTATTGATTCTGTGAGCAACCAGCGCGTCCTGACTCTGCAGTTTCCGGATGGCCCGGTCTTTCACCGGACTGAGAGAAATATATGTCAGCTGGCTGAATGGCAGAAAAAAGCAGAATGCCAGAAACAGAATCTCACCGTTTTTTCATACGCTTTTTCAGCTCTCTGCTCTCTTTTTCCGCGCAGGTGTCGCACACGCCAATGGCCTGATTGGATTCCGGAAGCTGAATATAGCAGGATCTGCACTTCTCTGTCTGATTCATGTTCTTTATAATTTCACCTCCTGAGAGACACATTTCTGAATACTCATCCGATGATTTCCGATATTTCCCGAAAAGTCATGCATTTCTTATGGATTTTATGCTGAAAAATTGCGGAAATTCACTTTTTACATCCTTTATTTCTGAATTGTAACATGATTTTGCGGTTTTTTGAATACATTTTCCTGACAGATTTCTTTCTTTTTAATGGATTCCCGGCGTATACTCCGGAACGGTCCCTCTTCTTCAGTCATACACTGTAATTATGAATATGAAAAAAGGAGTCATCCATGAAAAAAAACATCTGCAAGCTATTACTCTGTACCGGCACTTTTCTCCTGCTGGCAGGCTGCGCCAGAAAGGAGGAAAACGGCCTGACACCGGTAACTCTCAGCGAGGTGGCCCACTCTGTTTTTTATGCTCCACAGTATGCGGCCATCGAGCTGGGATATTTTGAAGATGAAGGAATTGACCTGACTCTCGTCAACGGTGCCGGTGCCGACAAGGTCATGACCGCTCTGATTTCCGGAGAAGCCGATATTGGTTTTATGGGATCAGAGGCTTCCATTTACACATATGCCAACGGAGAACAGGATTACGCCGTGAATTTTGCCCAGCTGACTCAGAGAGCAGGCAATTTTCTGGTGGGAAGGACTCCGGAACCCGACTTTCAGTGGGAAAACCTGAAAGGAAAAAAAGTACTGGGAGGCCGGGCCGGGGGTCTGCCGGACTGTGGTGTACTTCGTGAACACATGGTTTCCTGTGCAGGAACCGCAGTGGATTCCATACCGCGAAAATGAACAGCCTGCGGAACCGCCAGGAAAAAGGCCGTGTCAGAACAGCCTTCCAGGATCTTGCGAAATCTTCTGCATCTTCCTCACTCAGATCCAGAAAGGCGACGGAGCCTGCAAAGACCAGGCAACCGCCGGAAAAGAAAGATCCGGCCATGTGGAGATAATACCGGCGTAAAACCAGGGCCCTTCTATTGACGAAACGTAAAAAAACTTTTAAGATGGAAGAAAATACGATTCTGTCGGGGGGATATGATGAAAACCATCTATTACAATGGAACAGTCTATACCGGAGAGTCTGAACTCTGCGGAGCATTTGCCGTGGAAAACGGCTTTTTTGTGTTTACCGGTACATCCGGACAGGCCATGGAGCTTGCCGGCCCGGAAGATCTTCTGGTGGACCTGAAGGGACATTTTGTCTGCAGCGGTTTCAATGACAGCCACATGCATCTTCTCGGGTACGGCTCTCTTCTTTCTTCCGCTGCCCTTGGGAGCCATACGGGAAGTTTAAAAGACATGATCGCATACATGAAAGATTTCGCTGTATCCCGGCCTTCCGGCAAAGATTCCTGGATCATGGGGCGCGGATGGAATCATGATTATTTCTCCGATGTCTCCCGTATGCCGGACCGGTATGACCTGGATCAGGTATCCTCTGATCATCCTGTATGTGCAGTCCGTGCCTGCGGCCATTGTCTTGTTGTCAACAGCCGTGCCCTGGAACTTCTCGGAATCTGTGCCGATACTCCCCTGCCCGAAGGCGGAAAAATAGGACTTACGGACGGAATTCCCGACGGCCGTTTCTTTGACGCTGCCATGGATCTGGTTTACGGAGCCATTCCTGCCCCGGACAAAAATGAAGTGAAATCCATGATCATGGCCGCATGCCATGCCCTCAACTCCTACGGCGTCACCAGCAGCCAGACGGACGACTACTGCACCTTCCGGAACCTGAAGTGGAATGTTATCCATGAGGCCTACAGAGAACTGGAGGCAGAGGGAAAACTTACAGTACGTGTTTATGAACAAAGTCACTTCTCTTCCAGAAAGGAACTGGAAGATTTCATGGCTGCCGGGAACCGGACCGGCACCGGATCAGATCTTTTCCGGACAGGTCCGCTGAAACTCATGGGGGACGGTGCTCTGGGCGCAAGGACTGCATATCTCTCCGCTCCCTATGCAGATGATCCGTCCACCAGAGGGCTTCCCATGTACAGTCAGGAAGTTCTGGATGATCTTATCGGATATGCCCACTGCCATGGCATGCAGATCGCCGTTCATACCATCGGAGACGCATGCCTGGATCAGGTACTGAATGCATTTGAAAAAGCCTTTTCCATATGCCCCGGCAAAGGACGCCGGCATGGAATCGTACACTGCCAGATCACACGGGAAGATCAGCTGGAACGGATCCGCAGACTGGATCTGCATGTGTATGCCCAGAGCATCTTTCTGGACTATGATATTCATATTGTGGAGCAGCGTGTCGGAAAAACTCTGGCCGAAACCAGCTATTGCTGGAAAACCCTGCTGGACAGCGGAGTCACTGTCAGCAACGGTACGGACTGCCCGGTGGAACTTCCTGATGCCATGGCAGGGATTCAGTGCGCAGTGACCCGAAAGACCATCCGCGATCAGGCCGGCCCCTATCTTCCGTCCCAGAGATTTACTGTCAGAGAGGCTCTGGACAGCTATACTTCCATGGGGGCTTTCTCCAGTTTTGAAGAGAATTTCAAAGGCAAAGTCCGGGAAGGAATGGCCGCGGACTTTGTGGTTCTCGGTGAAAATCCCTTCCTGGCAGACCCCGGAACACTCCACAGAATCCCGGTGCTGGCTACGGTTCTTGGCGGAAAAACCGTATACGGAAAATTTTAAAGCGTCCGGACGCAAAAGTCCCCGGTACGGAATGGTTTTCCGTACCGGGGATTTTTATGCTCCATCGGGCATGTTCTGCTGCCATAGGATAAGCAGGACACTGCATAGGATGTAAAAAAAGGCTGTTCAGTATGGGAATCAGAAAAGAATTTTATCTGGAAATGGAAAACGGAAAGCCGGATTCCGGCTGCGTTGAGAATATGCGTACGGACTCCGGTTCATGTCCCGGAACCATCCGGATCCGTGAAGGCAGCGGATCCATGAAAACTGCTCTGGAAAGGATCCTGCGCCGTCACCGGGAGGAACTGCACGGATGAGGGCCGGCGCTGCCTGCGTGCCGGAGGAAGACGCCGTTATTGACGGCTACGTCCGCCTCTCCCGGGACGACAACAGAAAGCATTACACATCCATCGAAAATCAGAAACGGATCCTGTGGAAGTTTGCCGAAGAAAATCATATGAAACTGCGGACGATTTATGAGGATGACGGTTTCTCCGGATATTCCTTTGACAGACCCGCCTTCCGCGAAATGATGGAACATCTGGATACCATAAAGATCATCGCCGCCAAGGATCTGTCCAGAATCGGACGCCATAATGCCGGAGTACTTCTGTTCCTTGAGCAGATGGAAGCGCTCGGAATCCGGGTGATCCTCATTGATGACAATTATGATTCTGCCTGTTCGGATGACGATATCATCGGCATCAAAACCTGGGACAATGAGAGGCATGTAAAAAATACCAGCCGGAAAGTCCGGCGCGTCAAACGGCTGGAGCAGGAAAACGGAACTCTGGTGTCTTCTCCTCCCTTCGGATATATCCGGAAGCCGGGAAGCAGAAAGGACATCGTCATTGACGAAGAAGCGGCGGCCATTCTGCGGCTGGAACTGGAACTGTATCTGGAAGGAAACGGAATCCGGAAAATCGCAGAGATCCTCACAGACCGGAATGTGCCGACGCCCAGCATGCTGAAAAAGGAACGGATGGAGGCTCTGGGACTCCCCTTCCGGAGTCAGGTCACAGAATCCTGGAGCTGCGGCATGGTCCGCGACACCCTGTTCAACGACTACCACAACGGTGTGTTCAGGACTCATAAAAGAGAACGGATTTCCATCAACGGCAGTGACCGGCGTGTTCCGCCGGAAAATCAGTTTCTGTTCACGGATCATCATCCGAAACTCTTTGATGACGATACCATGAAGCTTCTTTCGGATACCCGCAGGCAGAGATACCGCTCTTCCTGCCGGCAGAGCGGAAAAATCCGCGGTCTGTTTTCCGGCCTTCTGATATGCAGAGACTGCCGGAACAGGATGACTGCCATATGCCGTCCCGGAAAACAGCCGTATTATGTATGCGGAACCTACAACAAAAAAGGAACTGCTTTCTGTTCCTGTTCTCACAGAATTGAGGAATCTGTTCTTCTGGAGGCACTCTGCACCGGCCTTTCTGTCTGTGTGGAACAGATGCCGGACCATATCCTGCCTGCGGCCATTCCCGAATCGTTCCCGTCTGTGTACGGACCAAGCGATTCAAAAAACAGACTGCAGCGTCAAAGTGCTCTCCTGAAGGAAGAACTGAAACAGCTCATATGTACGAAAGTCCGGGAAATGGCCTCCAATCCATCCATGAAGGAACTGATTGCCGAAAGTTACGGTGCCGTTGAGAAAGAAAAGCGGGAACTGCTCATGGACCTGGAACGGGAGCTGAAAAGCTGTGCTTCCTCCGATATGACATCTGAAAAAATCCTTCCGGGAGTTTCTGCCGGATCTCCGGATACACCTGCCGGGATGCTGCGCGATCTTTTCCGGAAACGGCTGCTGACACGTGCCGATGTGGCGGAACTTGTGGAGCAGGTTGTGGTGGACCGTTACGGAAACGCTCTCATCTGTCTCAGATGTCGTTTTGAATTCACTCCTCCGCAAAAACGGATCCGGCTGTTTCCTGAACAGCCATCCCTTCCTGCCCTGGACACTGCTGTCCGGATTCTGAAAGAAAGTCATGAGGAATTCATTTCTCCCGGATCTCTGTCCCGCATGCTGACCGAGTCCGGACACCCTCTGTACCGGAAAAAAGCCGAAGAATATCTGGAACAGATGACTGCCATGGGAATCACGGAAAAAACAGGTACCTATCACAGACCTTACCGGGTTCTGTCCCGGATTCCGGAGCCGGACCGGAACATGTGAAAACATTTCCACCGGCAGGAGGCCGGGCCGGCGGTATGCCGGAAATGGTATTTGAGTATATTCTCAAAAAACACGGCATCGATCCCGAAACTGATCTGACCATCGACCAGAGCATCAGCTTCGGAAACACCGCAGCGGCATTCACCAGCGATGATTCGGACTATACGGTGGAGTTTGAGCCTTATGCCACATCTCTTGAGCAGGAAGGCGCCGGCTATGTGGTGGCTTCTCTTGGCAAGGAATCCGGCTATGTACCATATACCGCATATTGTGCAAAAAAGAGCTATATGGAAGAAAACCCGGAACTTATCCAGAAATTCACCAATGCCATTCAGAAAGGAATCGACTATGTCAACGGCCATTCTTCCCTGGAAATTGCAGAGGTCATCGCTCCCCAGTTCAGTGAAACGGATCCGGAAACCATTGCCGTGATTCTGGACCGTTTCAAGGCAGAGGACACCTGGAAGGAAAACACCGTCTTCGAAGAGGAAAGCTTCGCCCTGCTCCAGAACATTCTGGAAGAAGCCGGTGAACTGGAAAAGCGGGTTCCTTATGAAGACCTTGTCACAACAGAATTCTCAGAAAACGCTGTATCTTCTCAGTAACAGAAAAAGGAGGCAGAAACCGGCATTTCACCGGCTTCCGCCTCCTTTTTATTTTCATGGGCACGGACCACCTGTTTTTCTGTCATTACATGCGATCCAGCTCCTGCACGGCTGCAAGAAGCACATCACATCCTTTTTCCATATCATCCGGCCTTGTAAATTCTTCTCTGGAGTGACTGATTCCTCCTTCGCTAGGCACAAAAATCATGCCTGTGGGGAAGAAACCGCTCATGATCAGGGAATCATGAAAGGCTCCGCTGGGAAGTTCCATATAGGGATATCCCAGATCCGCCAGTGCTTTTTTCTCTGCACCGGTCACCAGTTCTGACATGGGCGCCGGATCATGAAACAGTGTTTCTTTCCAGCTCCATTCCACTCCCTGCTTCGTACAGATTTCATCCATCCGTTCAAACAGCCGGTCCCGGATCCGTCTCATTCCCTCTCCCGTCTGATCCCGGATTTCCAGACTGAAGGTACAGGTCCCGGGTATGACATTGACGGAATGGGGGGTCACCTGAATGGTGCCCACCGTGGCCACCGTAAAAGCATTGCCGTTTTCCCGTACCACATCCGGTACCTCCCCGATCAGACGGGATGCAGCCACCAGTGCGTCTTTCCGGTCTGTCATCATAGTGCTTCCCGCATGATTGGCCTGCCCCGTCACCGTGATTTCAAACCGTGATACACCGGCAATGGCGGAAACCACACCCACAGGAATTCCTTCTCTGTCCAGAACTCCTCCCTGTTCAATGTGAAGCTCCAGAGTACAGAAAATATCGTCCGGATCCCGCTTGGCCATGGCGGTGCGCTCCGGAGAAAGTCCCGCCTCTTCCATGACCTCTTTTCTGGTTTTTCCGTATATATCCGTCTCGTTTCCGTCGGGAGCTTTTTCCAGTCCGCAGATTGCCGTACTTCCCAGAAGCCCCGTACCGAACCGGAATCCCTCTTCATCGGTATAAACTGCCGCTTCCAGAGGATGTCTGGGCACTGTGCCGGAAGACACGTATGCTTCCAGAACGCCAAGAGCAGCCAGGGATCCCAGAACGCCGTCATACTTTCCGCCGTCCGGGACCGTATCCAGATGCGATCCCATGAGAATTGCCGGAAGCGCTTCCTTTCCTTCCAGGCGCACAAACAGGTTTCCCGCTTCATCCATACGTCCGGAAAGGCCTGAATTTTTTGCATAGGACAGATAAAGACTCTTCCCCCTCCGGTCTTCTTCTGAATATGCCATTCTGGTATGCGTCCCGTCTTCCTGCAGACCGCAGGCATAGATTTCCTCAATCCTCTTCATCAGTACATCCATATTAACCTTCATACATTCCCCTGCCTTTTCACTTTTATTTTTTCTTTTGCATCCATATGAATTTTACCATCAGAACGGCATCCACGCAACCATCCCGGGCTGTCCCTCTGCTAAATTTTCATTGCCGCCCAGATTTTTCTGAGGCAGTCCAGATACACCATTTCCCTGGATTCTCCGTCTGCCAGGATCTGTACCTTGCCCAGTTCCTCTCCGTTCAGCCGGTAGATCAGCCATCCCACGCTGTCTCCGGGTTTCACCGGCGCCTGGATGTCTTCCTCCAGAACCAGTTCCTTTTCTATGGCTGAAAAATCTTCTCCTGACATGCTGAGCCAGGAAAATTCCCCCTCATATCTGGCCGGAACGGTTTCCGGAATTCCGTTTCTGACCTGCAGCTCCGGAATCTGCGGCATTGCTTCATCCCGGTACATTCTGCATTGCCCGTAACCATAGTTGAACAGCTTTACGGCATCGTCAAATCTGGCCTTATAATCCGGAGCCGCCATGATGGCGGCGATCAGATCAATGCCGTCTTTTCTGGCGGTGGCTGAGAGGCAGTATTTGGCAATGCTGGTGGAACCCGTCTTCAGTCCGGTCACCTGGAAATTGGTGGCCATCTTCAGAAGCCTGTTGGTGTTGGACAGTCCGAATTCACTGGTTCCCTGCTTTGTCACATGTGTGATATTTTCTGTCCATATGGTGGAATACCCGGTGATCTCCGGGTATTTCGTAATAAGTTCTCTGGACATCAGTGCAATATCCCGCGCCGTGGTCACATGATCCGGTGAGTCCGTGAGTCCGCAGCAGTCCACGAATCTGGTGTTTGTCATGCCCAGCCCTGCAGCCCGTTCATTCATCATCGCAACAAAGGATGCCTCGTCTCCACCTATGTATTCCGCCATGGCCACAGATGCATCATTTCCTGATGCAATGACAATGCATTTGATCAGCGTCTCCACTGTCTGTATTTCCCCTTCTTCCAGAAACACCTGGGAACCGCCCATGGACTTGGCATAGGCACTGGTTACCACTTCATCGGACAGGGAAATTTTTCCTGAATGGATGGCATCAAAAATCAGAATCAGCGTCATGATTTTTGTCACGCTGGCCGGATTCCTTGGCTCATCCGCATTTTTTTCGTAGATCACCGCTCCGGTGCCGGCTTCCATGAGAAGGGCAGAGGGCGCCTGGATCTCCGGACCGGTCTCTGCAGCAGCCGCTTTTTCCGGGCCCGTTCCCACAGTGAGAAACGCAGAAAGGAGCAGGCAGACGCTCTGTTTCAGCCTCTTTTTTACAGATGTTTTCATGTTCATTCTCCTGGTTTTCTTCTCTTATAAAATATGGCAGAACACCCCGGGGAATTCCCACATTTTCCGGCGGTTTCCGCATAAGCCGGTGACAGCCGCAGAGATATATGGTATAATGACCGCGAAGCGGGTATTATACCTGTGCATACCGGATTCTGCGTTCACCGCAGAAGGCCGGGCACTGTGAATCGTATGTCCTCAGGACATGCGATAATGACCGCGAAGCGGGTATTATACCTGTGCATGCCGGATTCTGCGTTCACCGCAGAAGGCCGGGCACTGTGAATCGTATGTCCTCAGGACATGCGATAATGACCGCGAAGCGGGTATTATACCTGTGCATACCGGCAAAACCGATCTGACATTACAAAAGTTTAGGAGTGATCATATGCAATACGAAGACGATTATGAACGCCGCCGTGCTTACATTTCACGTTCCAATAAATTCAGAAAACGCCAGAGGATGGTCCGGGTCATTGTATTTTTCATGATTCTCGGTGCTGTTGTGCTGGCTGTGGGAATCGGAAGTTTCCTTTTCCTGAAATCAGGAAAAGAAACACAATATCCTTCCGACTCTTCTTCCGGTTCTGACTCCGATTCCGATCCTGTACAGCCTCAGGAAAATTCTTCCGGAGAAGAGACATCAGGAAATGCGGAAGACCGGCTTTCTGCTCTTCTTTCTGATGCGGAGGCTCTGGCCATGACCTACGATTATGACGGTGCCATTGCCCTGCTTCAGGAAAACAGTGAATTTTCCGGCCAGCAGGCGGTAACAGATGCCATCGCTTCTTACGAAGCAGTCAAGGCCACGCTGGTCCAGGCTGATGTCACCACAGTTCCCCATGTGTTTTTCCACTCCCTTATCATGGACAACAGCAAGGCTTTCGACGGGGACGCTGACCAGAACGGCTACAATCAGGTCATGACCACAAAAAGTGAATTTCTGAAAATCCTGGAGCAGATGTATGAGCGCGGTTATGTGCTTGTCCGGCTTCATGATCTGGCTCAGGAAGTGACAGATGAAAGCGGAACCGTAAAATTTACTGCCGGCAGCATCATGCTGCCGCCTGGAAAAAAGCCCTTTGTCATGTCCCAGGATGACGTATGTTACTATGAATATATGGAGGGAGACGGCTTTGCCAGCCGTCTGGTGATCGGCGAGGACGGAAAACCCACCTGTGAAATGGTGATGGATGACGGCACCGTTTCCACAGGCTCCTACGATCTGATTCCGCTCCTTGAAGATTTCATTGCCGAACATCCCGACTTTTCCTATAAAGGTGCCCGTGCCGTCATTGCCTTTACCGGCTACCAGGGCGTCATGGGATACCGTACCGATACGGAATATGAAGGAAAAAATCCCAACATTGAGGAAGACAGGCAGACGGTGCGGGAGCTGGCCCAGTGCCTGCGGGACAACGGATGGGAACTGGCCTCTCACAGCTGGGGACATATCAATATGTCGTCCCGTTCCCTGGAAGATGTGAAAACAGATGCGGATAAATGGGAAAGCCGTGTGGAGTCTCTCATCGGGGATACGGATATTATCCTCTATCCTTTCGGTTCTGATGTGGGAGACTGGCATCCCTACACCATGGATAATGAAAAATTTTCCTATCTCTATCAAAAAGGATTCCGGTATTTCTGCAATGTGGATTCGGCACAGTACTGGGTTCAGCTGGGAGATACCTATCTCCGGCAGGGACGCAGAAATCTGGACGGCTACCGGATGTATTATGACCTTCCGGAAACCAATCCGGCCAAAGACCATCTGAGTGATCTGTTTGATGTGACAACGGTATTTGACAGGGAACGCCCCACTCCGGTGCCTCCCATGTAACTTTTTCTGAGCTTCCCTGCAGGTGCACAATTCTGCCGCAGGCGGCCAAACGGGCTGATGAAAAACATGAAAAAGAACGCGAAGCTGTTTCAGGACGGCTCCGCGTTCTTCTTTTTTCAAATCCTTTTTATTTACTGTTTCTTTTCAGAACTGTACAATTTCCTTGATTTCTTCTGCCGGCACCACGGATTCTGCATACAGCACCGGACCGACGCCATCGTAGTCCTGCCAGAATTCATATTTCATCTGGGCTCTCACTCTGACCCACTGGCCTGTTTCCAGGTTTCTTGCTTCTCTGGCCTTGCACACAAAGCCAAGAAATGTCATATCCGCCTCGCAGCAGGTCATGGCCATTCTTCCCGGAACGAAATAATTCTTCGGGAATTCCGGAGACTTCAGCACCATGGCTGTAAATTCCACTACCTTGCCGCCATACCGGTCTTCCTTGTCCAGGGCGTCGATATACCAGATGCCGAACGCTTCCGGAGAAATCTCAACCACGTCTGCAGTCAGATCATACGGCAGGTCCTCTTCCAGAACCTCCTGTTCAATCTCTCCTTCCGCATCTTCAAAAATCAGCTCTGTCTGAGGATTCAGAGCTTTCAGACCCCGGCGGTATCTGGTCAGATTTTCATCGGAGACTTCATCACACCGGTTCATGATGATCAGTTCCGACTGTTTTACCAGAAGGGCCAGAAGCGGCTTCATATTGGCCAGGTAAAGTTCAAAGGTGGATCCGTCAATGATGGTAATCTGCTGGAACAGCTGCCATTGATCCGGAAGTTTCAGCTGATCCTGGGGCCACATGCCGTTCCATTCAATCAGAACCCGCTCCGGGTTATACAGAGCCTCCAGACGGCCGAAAAAGTCTTCATCCAGTTCTTCCATGCTGTCCACGGTAATCAGCTTCGTTTTTGTTTTCTTCAGAAGCTCAGGATCATATTCTGTATCTCCTTCTTCGCAGAGGATCAGCACAGTGGTACCGTCGCACCGGAAATACTCCTGGGTCAGAGTTCCGGAAATAAACTGTGTTTTGCCGGCTTCCAGAAAACCGTTGATGACAAATACCGGCATCTTGTCTTCGTTATATTCACTCATGACTACTCCTGTTTCTCAAAAGCTGCTTTCAGATCATCCTCTTTCAGACCAGAACCGATCACGCATACCTTTCCTGTATAAACCGGACTTCCGGTACGGATTTCCGTTTCTTCCGGCACAAGATCAAAATAATACCAGGTGCCGTCTTCATCCGGGAGCATTCCCTTGGCCCTCAGAACCTGACCGTATCTGTCAGTGCTGGAAAGTTCCTGAAGAAGTCCTTCCAGTTTCTCTCTGCTGATGGTACGGTTTGTCTCCAGCCCCCAGCTGGTAAATACTTCATCTGCATCATGACCATGATGGTGGTGATGATGGTGGTGGTCATGATCATGACCGCAGCAGCACTCTTCTTCCCCGTCATGGTGGTGATGGTGTTCGTGTTCATGGTCATGGTCGTGGCCGCAGCAGCACTCTTCTTCCTCATCGTGGTGATGATGATGGTGTTCATGGTCATGGTTGTGACCGCAGCAGCACTCTCCTTCCTCATCATGATGGTGATGGCCGTTTCTCACTTCTTCCAGAAGCTGCTCTGCCATGTCATCCGCCGGTTTTTCAATGATTTCCAGAAGCTGCGCGCCTGTCAGCTGGCTGCAGGGAGTCGTCACAATGGCTGCCTTCGGATTTTTTTCACGGATCAGTTCCACGCACTGGGCTACCTTGTCGGCACTGGCCACATCCGTACGGCTCAGCACGATGGTACCTGCACTTTCAATCTGGTTATTGAAGAACTCACCGAAATTTTTCATGTACATCCGGCATTTCTGCGCATCCACAACAGTCACGGACCCGTTGAGTTCCACCGGAAGTTCACCGGCCACATCACAGACGGCCTTCATGACGTCCGAAAGCTTTCCTACGCCCGACGGCTCGATGATGACACGGTCCGGCTGGTATCTGGTCAGTACTTCCGAAAGGGAACGTCCGAAATCTCCCACCAGGGAACAGCAGATGCATCCGGAATTCATTTCCCGGATTTCAATGCCGGCGTCTTTCAGGAAACCGCCGTCAATGCCGATTTCACCGAACTCATTTTCTATGAGAACCACTTTTTCTCCTGCGATTGCTTCTTCCAGCAGTTTCTTTATGAATGTTGTTTTTCCGGCTCCCAGGAAGCCGGAAATGATATCAATTTTTGTCATATGACACCCTTCCTTCCTGTCTGCGAAACGTTTTCTCACAAACCGCTCCGCCATGTTCCGCCCCGGATTTCTGCCGTCCGGGTATTTTGCTGCACTACTGTAACTTTAGCACATTTTTCTCTCTTGTCAACCGCCCGCCGGTTTTTTCACGGTATCAGGCCGGATATCCGGCACCTCTGCAGCAGCACAGGCCTTTCTGTCAGCTGATCTTTCTGACCGCACGGATCAGGGAGAAAATGCCGAATGCCGCCATATTGACCACTACCACGCTGGCACCCGCAGGTATGGAATACCGGTATGACAGCATAAGCCCGATAAAAAAGCATACCACAGAACTGATTCCGGAACAGATCACCACACCGCGGAAACTCTTGAACACGCGCATGGACGTCAGGGACGGAAAAATCACCAGACTGGAAATCAGCATGGCACCCATCATCC
>CABSIM010000006.1 GCA_902477765.1 uncultured Clostridiaceae bacterium
CGCAGAATCCGGCATGCGCAGGTATAATAACCGCTCCGCGGTTATTATACCATATTCCCCCGGAAATTGGAACATGGGGTTCAGTTCCCGTTCAGGTATTCCAGAATGCCCATGTGAATCGTCCAAGCCAGCCGGTCCTGATATTCTCCGTCCTGAAGAAGCGCAGCTTCCTTCCGGTTGCTTAAAAATCCGCACTCCACAATCACAATGGGACATCTCACATGAAGCAGGAGGAAATAGTCCCCATTGGGTTTTGCCAGACGGCGGTTCTCTTGTCCAAGAACATAATCAAACCGCTTCTGAATGATCTCCGCCAGTTCCTTCCCCTTTTCCGAATCCGTATAGTAAAAAACCTGCCCCCCGGAGATTTCTTCTTCATGGTAGCTGTTCTGATGGATGCTGACCACCAGGTCTGCCCCGCTTTCGTTGGCAATGGCACATCGGTTCTGCATGTCGGACATTTTTTTCTGTTTTGCGCCGGTTTCAGACAGGGCTCTGTCTTCTTGGCGCGTCATAATCACTTCCACATCCGACTGCTCCAGGTATTGTTTCAGCCGCATGGCTATCTGCAGATTGATATCCTTTTCCAGACTTCCGTCCACGCCTACTTTTCCCGGATCATTCCCGCCGTGTCCGGCATCCAGGACCACCACCGGCCGCTCTCTGACGCCGGCTGCCTCACCGGAAAGGACCTGTACACCTCCGTACCGGGACGCCAGAAAGACCATAACAAGAAGGAACAGCCCCATAAACGGTTCCACCAGCATTTTTTTCACCTGTTCCACCTCGGACTGTGTTTGTAAAATATATCCTCCCGCCGAAAAAAAAAGAACCTCTTTTCACATTCCCTGTCTTTTCTGTTTCCGTGAAGGTTTCCTTTTATGCAGAAAACGGCATTTTCCGCAGTACATACGGAAAATGCCGTTTCATGAACGGTTTCCGGTTTTCAGTTTTCCTGCTGTCCGGCTTCTGTCAGTCCCAGCTGATGGCTTCCCAGGCAGCTGCATCTTCCAGCCCCAGCTTCCAGCAGGCAACGCCGGCCAGATCATATTCCTTAATGACATTCATCTTTTCCTTCAGGGAATCTTCTTCCTCCATCCAGATGTACTGCATTCCTTCCTCGCTCTGGAATTCGCCGTAATACTGGCACAGTTCCTTCTGCCAGTAAAGCTCCACATGATTTTCTTCTACCCATTCCTTGGCCTTTTTAATGCCCAGAGCAGAAGATTTCCATCCGTCATCCGTCTCTGTCCAGAGGCGTGTATAGAACGGAACGCCGTTGATCACCTTTTCTTTGGGCACATCCTCCAGTGTCCTCTGAATTCCTCCCCGGACATACTCAATGGATGCCACGGAACCGGCCTCACCGCCGGCATAATGCTCATCGTATCCCATGATGATCACGTAATCTGCCACGATTCCCTGCTCTTCTCTGTCGTAGAAGTCATTATAACTGGCCGGAACATAATTGTCCACAGACAGAATAATTCCCTTTTCACGGCAGGGAATGGAAAGTTCCCGCAGAAACTGGATGTAATGAACACCGGCTTCCGGCTTCAGTCCCTCAAAATCCATGTTGAGTCCGTCCAGATCATATTTCTCCACATCTGCCATCAGGCTGTTGATCAGCTTTCTCCTGGTGGAAGTGGATGCCAGAAGTACCTCTGTCTGCACATCATCACTGAAATTGTCCATGAGAGCCCATACCTGAAGCCCCATGGAGTGGGCCTGATCCACATACTCTCTGCTGGCCAGGGATTTATAATTGCCCTCATTGTCCGTCAGAGAGAACCAGGTGGGTGAGATCACATTGACTCCGTCAGTGACTGCCACCAGACCGGCCAGCTGATCGTTGGCGTCCATGGTGGTTACCTGATGCCATGCCAGAGTCACCTTGCCGTCCACAGAAGTTCCGTTATATACAGGCTCGGTAAAATCTCCCGTCACCTCTCTGGTTTCCGGCTCCTCCAGGAACCGGTCCTGAATATATCCCACATGACCGTCTGCCGTCTCCACCCTGGACCAGCCGTCTTCCGATTCCAGGACCTTCACTTCATATCCTCTGGCCGCATCCGTCACAATGGGACTTTTGATGCTGCTGTCTTCCCGGACCTTTCCGTCCTTTTTCAGAACGGAAATCTGTCTGCTGCCCCATTCCCCGATCAGGACTCGCTTCACATCGCCGGAATCAAACGCCAGAAACTGCCTGTTGGTATAGTTGGACACCAGTCCCAGAGCCAGATATATCTCTCCCTCTTCCTCCAGAAGAAGGGGTGCACCGCTGGAACCCACAGTTCCTGCATCGGCATAGACAATCTGATCCGGAAGTGCATAGACCAGCAGATCTTCCGTGCTGTCCCAGTAAAACCGCTTGTTGATATTTTCGTTGACCCAGGTCAGCGGAAGATAGGTCTGCCCGTTTCTGTATATTCCCTTGCTTTCCTGCAGACTGTCCTGATAAAGGACTGCCACCTGATCTCCTGAGACATCATACAGCCGGCTCAGATCTGCTCTTTCATCTGACGGTATATATCTTTTCACAAACCGGAATCCCAGTGCTCCCAGAACAATGACCAGAATCAGTCCCAGTGCCACAAGGACGGGAATCATTTTTTTCATTTGCGCATTCTCCTGATATCATATTGATATAGTGCGGACCGGATTTTCTCCGGAGGCCGCTCCCGGCAGGATACCTTCCCTGTCAGACGGCATGTTTTCCCCGCACCTGCTCCCGCTCATTATATCATATTTTTTCTGTAAATTTGTTAATTTTTTATAACTTTTCCCGCCCGATATGCTTAAAAGTCTCCGCGGCAAAACAGGGTCTCCAAAGCATGTCCTTTCCCTCCCTCTGCTCTGCTTTTTCTCCTTTATTTGTTATATACTTTATCAAACCGGATCTCTTTCAATCCGCCCGTATCTGCCTGTACATAGTCTCCCATATAAAACATGCCGTCCTCGCTGACCCGGAAGAGTTTTTCCCAGTCCTCGGGACCTGACGGTTTTCCGTCCATGTAAATGGGGATTCCCTTCTCGCTGTACCGTCTGAGTCCATCCAGATATTTTTTCATGTCCTCGTTTCTCATCTGTGTTCCGGCAGAATCTTTTCCGCCTTTGCCTTTATTTTTCATACATCCGTCCTCCTGACGGCCGGCAGGGCCTCAAGGAAGGTTTCTGTGACATTTTCCCCTGCCGGCACTGTTTGCTTGCCGGTCGGTATCCGGATTTTATCCGGCGCCGTCCATCAGCCGGTCAAAAAAATCCCTGACTTCCCATGTGACAGCAAATGCATCCGCTGAAAACGGAATTCTCTGAGTTTCCAGGCGGAACCGTCGTCTGAATTCTTTTCTGGTCTCCTCGCTGCCGAATACGGCAAGGCTTGTCCAGCTCTTTTTCCCTTCCTCCGCCTTTTTTCTCTCGAATTCCCGGAACCTTTCCTGCTGCCACTCACTGAATGAGCCCACCAGAAACTGCCGCCGGCACCTCAGAAACTCCGGCCATTCCCCGGACTCCATATTGCCGAAGTCAATCAGGATATCCTGATAGCCTCCGTTCATGATTCCCGCCAGATCTGCAGGACCTGCACACTTAAAATAGTCCGCCTCCAGAATCCGGAACGGTTTTCTTTCCCTGCACATTCCCGTGCACACCTGTTCCATCTGCGCAAAATCTCCGGAATCATTCCACTCCAGAAGAGCCGCTTTTCTCCTTCTGCAGCCGGCCAGGTAATTAAGCATCATCACCGCCAGGTGCGTGGCTCCGACGCCTTCCCCGATTCCCGCGATGCCGATGGTTCTCTGGATATCTTTCTCCTTTTTTTCTTTTCTGCTGTGTTTTCCCATTTCCCCCGTTCTCCTGTGCCTGCCTTCATGATCTCCCGATAACAGGACTCTGCAGGTTTTCCTTCCAGAGGATTCGGAAAAAACGGAAGATAAACCGCCGGAAGTGACTTCAGATCTTCCGGAAGCCTCAGATGAAACGTCTGATCCATATGATTGAACAGCAGGACAGGCCTGCAGACCGGGAAAAGCTCCCTGACTGCATGGACTGTTTCATCAATCTCCCACCATTTCCCTGTGCTTACCAGCACCATGAAATCCGGCTCCTCTGTGCGGGCCGCAGCCGTTTTCCAGTCCGTACCCATGTCTTCCACGATAAAAGGATAATACGGGCATGTCATCTGTACAGACTTTCCGTAGTACGGACGGAAATCCACGGAACCCATCCGGAAGTTCCCTGCCCTGTCCGGCACTGCTCCGAAATTTTTTGCAAACTTCCTGACCATATCCGAATCATGGGCTTCCCGGTACAGAGCCGTATGCCTGTTTGCCGTAAGGAAGCCGGACAGGCCGATTGCCGCGTGGGTGGTTCCGATTCCATGCCTCACACCGGCAAATCTGATGATCTGAGATTGAACTGCGGGTCCCCGCCATTCTGTCCTGAGGTCTTCCAGTTCTTCCAGAAGTGCACCGGCGGAAGGATAGCGCATGGTTTTGTCTGAAGCCATGCAGCTGCGGATCACGCGCCCCAGTTTCCGTTCCGGCATTATTCCCGCGTTTCCCGGAGTTTCTTCCGGAATACATCCGGTACACATATAAAAAAGAAGCGCGCCTATGGCATAAATATCCGTGCGGCAGTCCAGAGCTTCTCCGCTCCTGAGTTCAGGCGCAGCAAAGCCTGCGGTTCCATAACGTTTTCCTGCATGCCGGGCATCCGAAGCATGGCACGCATGATCAAAATCCGTAAGACGTACGGTTTGTCCGCATACCAGAAGATTCTTCGGCTGTAAATCAAGATGTAAAATGGGATTTTCTGCTGAATACATGAATTGAACGAGACGGCAGATCTGGATTCCGAAATCCACTGCCATGTCTTCTGACAGGCCGCCCAGGCGTTTCACCAGGGCGTATAGAGATTCGCCTTCAAGATATTCTTCAATGAGATAACTGTTGTTTTCATCTTCCTCAACGTCATGGACAACAGGAATGCCCGGATGGCGCAGTTCCTTTAAAAACAGCGCTTCCTTCCGGAATGTCTCGTAACCGGAGACTGTCTTGGGAACGATCTTGACTGCCCGGTATTCCTCCAGTTCCATATGGAACGCAAGATAGACGGTTCCGGACAGGCCGCTTCCCAGCTTCCTGCATAAACGGTATTTACCAAACAGAATGTGTTCCCCTATCGTCACACCTCCTTTTCAGCAATACAATCTCGTATTCATTCTAATACACGGAGACCGGTTTGACAACATATTTCTCTGATTCCTTAAAATTTTACTAATTTCTTTACATATGATTGCAAAACCGTAATATGATATAGTATATTATAGTTGTAAAAGTGTACTATCCGGGCTTAATCTGAAACAGACAGGAAGTGATCCGATGAAAATAGAACGTATCAGTGAAAACCAGATCCGCTGCACGCTCACCAATTATGATCTGACCAAACGCAATCTCAATCTCAGTGAGCTGGCCTACGGAAGCGAAAAAGCAAGGAATCTGTTCCGCGAAATGATCCAGAAGGCTTCCAGTGAAGTCGGATTTGAAGCAGAAGACATTCCTCTGATGGTGGAAGCGATTCCGCTGGCCAATGAAAGTGTCATGCTGATCATTACAAAAATCGAGGATCCGGAAGAACTGGATACCCGTTTTTCCAAGTTCTCCCCGGCGGAAGAAGATGATGACAGTCCCTGGTCCGCTCTCGCCAGCGAATTTCTTGAGGGTGCTGACGGCCTTGTGAATCTGTCCGGTGAAACCGGAAAAAACACCGGGAAAGCAGCCCCGCCTGCTCCGCCCGTCCGTGAGGAATCTCCCCGTGAGAACCTTCAGCAGTCCGTGAGAATTTATCTTTTTGATTCTCTGGATCTGGTGTGTGAGGCGGCCAGAGAGACAGGCCCGTCCTTCACCGGTGAAAATGTCCTTTATAAAAATCCGGTCAGCGGAAAATATTATCTGGTCCTCAGAAAAACCGGCACTGACGAGATTTCTTTCAGCAGAACCTGCAACGCCCTTTCCGAATACGGAACAAGAATCCGGCAGGATGCGGCGGCAGAGGCTTACTATGAAGAACACTTTGAAATCCTCGTCCGGAAAGATGCTCTGCAGGTACTCTGCAGGCTGTAAGCCCGGAACCGTTCCGGACGAACCGGCATACGCCCATACAGCAAAATCCCCTTCGGATTCCGGTCCGAAGGGGATTTTCAGCACTTATGCGTTTTTCTTTTCCAGATATTCATTGATCACAGCCACCAGCTGATCACAGTTGATTCCGTGTACCATACATGCCTCTTCCAGAGACTCTCCCTGAGAAGACGGGCATCCAACGCAGTGCATTCCTGCACCCATCAGGAGCTGGGCGATATTGATGTCGAGCTGGAGAAGTTCTCCAATCAGCATGTTCTTATTGACCTGCATCGATATCCTCCTTATGAAATCTTTTTCCTGTGTTACCCTGTGAGTATAATACTTTTTCCTCCGGTTGGCAAGGCCCCTTTTAACCTGTATTTCTTCTTCTTTTTGATAAAAATTCCTCTTGAATATTTCAGGCTTTTATTATATGATTATGAATTGTAAAAGCGTATAAATCTCAAAGGAGGTACTTATCATGGCATATGTAATTAACGATACCTGTGTAAGCTGCGGTTCCTGCGCCGGCGAATGTCCGGTAAATGCAATCTCCCAGGGAGACGGCAAGTATGTAATCGACGCTGATAGCTGCATCAGCTGCGGAACATGTGCAGGCGTATGTCCTACAGGCGCCATCAGCGAAGGCTGATTTTACTGCCATTTTACAGAGAACGTGCCTCAGGGCACGTTTTTCTGTATACAGGAAAACCGGATACATATCCAGCTACTGCATTCCGCAGTAGCTTTTTCATTCATGGAAAATTGATATAGAACGGAGGAATATCCTTGCAGAATCCCACAGAAAAAGCAGTCCTGGTGGTCAGTTTCGGCACCAGCGTCAACGAGACCAGAGCCCTGACCATTGACGTCATCGAACAGGATATCCGCGAGGCCTGCCCGGACCGCCGGATCTACCGGGCCTGGACCAGCCGTATTATCCGCGAACGGCTCCTGAAAAGAGATCATGTAAAAATTGACAGCGTAACGGAAGCCATGATCCGGATGAAGGAAGACGGAATCCGGGATGTGATCGTACAGCCCACCCATGTTCTGAACGGCATTGAAAATGAACAGATGAAAGCGGATGCCATGGAATTCTCCAAAGACTTCCAGAGCATCCGTTTCGGGAATCCGCTTCTTACCACAGATGAGGACAGCGATGCCGTCATCCGTGCTGTCCTGGCAGAATTTCCGGACCTGTCTCCCCGGGATATGCTGGTCCTCATGGGACACGGCACCACCCATTATGCCAATTCCATCTATGCCGCTCTGGATTACCGTTTCAAAGACCAGGGGCATATGAACATCTTCCTGGGAACCGTGGAAGCCTATCCGGCCATAGATACGCTGCTCCGCATTGCGGCCCAGAAAAAGCCGGAAAGGATCATTCTGGCTCCGTTCCTGATCGTAGCCGGGGATCATGCCCGCAATGACATGTCGGGAACCGAGGAAACCTCCTGGCGTTCCCGTTTCGAGGCCGCCGGTTTCACTGTGGAATGTGTTCTCAGAGGACTCGGACAGTATCCTGACATCCGCCGTCTGCTTATCCGGCATATTGCTGACGTCTCCTGACGCCGGCAGTATGCCGTTTTTTTCTGTGAAAATCTCACACCAGCTTATTTCCGTTTCTGCCGAACTTTTTCTTCCGGTTGAAACGTATGGGAAAAATGGGAATCCGGGAAGCAGCCGCCTCGGCTCTTCCCTTTCCTTCTTTCTGATACAGACGGATGGTCTCATCCAGCTGCCTGAACCGCTCCTCGTCTTTTTCATCTGCCACCCGCATCAGATAGTCCAGTTCTTTCAGCACCTTGTCGTTTACCATCTTGCTGATATCCTGGCTGAGTTTCTCGTTATTTTCCTCTATGGCCTGTCCGATCATCTGGCTCATCAGACGCCGGAACTGTTCTGCTTTTTCTTCCGCCATCAGGGCTGCCAGCTCCCCCTGATCCATTTTTTCCAGCTCTGCCTTCTCCTGATCCGTGCACTCCTTCAATACCGCCACAACATCCTCCTCCAATACTTCCGTCGGTACCACAATTTCCCCGTCTGTTTCCAGGGACTTTGCCAGCGCCGCCTTGATTGCCTTCAGCTGATAGCCTTTCTCCTTCAGGTCTTTGATCTGTTTAAAAAGACGGATATGGAAATCCGTATAGTAACGATGTCCCATCTCGTTTCTTGGTATATTCATTTCCAGCTCTTCTTCCCAGTACCTGAGAACATGAGATTCTACATCAACCTTTTTTGAGGCATCCGAGATCAGGTAATGTGTTTCTGACATACTTGTCCTCTTCCTTTCATAATATTTCTTAAGGTCCGACGGCGAATCCGTTTGTTCGCACCTGTTTCTAATATATGAAGGGAACTCCCGGATTATGACAGAAACAGGCCTGAGATTAATTTTTAATCACATCAGACCCGTTCTGAAGGCCTCTGACGCCTCATATCCGTCAGAGACTGCACAGGCGGCATCGGCTGCTGTTTTTTGCGTACAGAAATCACAGAAACCCCGTGTTTTGGGATCTTCCGATTCCGAAACACGGGGTTCATATTTCCTGCATTCTGTTTTATTTTTTCCGTTTCTTTATTCCCGGGCCATGTTGACAAACCGGGTCAGCTCCGGTCTCCATCCCAGGTTTACCGTCCCGATGGGGCCGTTCCTCTGTTTTGCAATAATCACTTCTGCCACGTTGGGCGTATCCGTATCCTTGTTGTAGTAATCATCCCTGTACAGGAACATCACCACGTCAGCATCCTGCTCAATGGCTCCGGATTCACGAAGGTCAGACAGCATGGGCCGGTGGTCATTTCTGGTCTCGCAGGCCCGGGACAGCTGGGACAGCGCCACCACGGGAGCATTCAGCTCTCTGGCCAGAGCTTTCAGGGAACGGGAGATCTCCGAGATCTCCTGCTGGCGGTTGTCTCCGCTTTTCCCGCTTCCGGTCATCAGCTGAAGATAGTCGATCATGACGATGTCCAGCCCCTGTTCCAGCTTGACTTTTCTGCATTTGGACCGGAGTTCCATAATGGAGATTCCCGGCGTATCATCAATGACCAGTCTGGAATTTCCAATGGTGGCAATTCCTTCCACCACCGCATCCCAGTCCGCATCGGTCAGCGTACCCGTTCTGAGCTTCTGGGAATCCACATTGGATTCCATGGCCAGCATACGGTTTACCAGCTGTTCCTTGGACATTTCCAGACTGAAGATCATACAGGTTTTCTGGCGCCGCACCGCAATATAATCGGCGATATTCAGGACAAATGCCGTCTTTCCCATGGACGGCCGGGCGGCAATGAGAACCAGGTCTGAAGGCTGAAGTCCTGAGGTCCTGTAGTCCAGATCGATAAAGCCCGTGGGAATTCCGGTTACCGTGGACTTGGAACGGGTGGCCTGCTCAATTTTGTCCAGAACATTCAGGGCAATCTGACGGATGGGAACAAATTCGCCCGACATCCGGCTCTGCAGCAGGTTGAAGATTCTTTTTTCTGTATCTGCCAGAATATCCTCAAGTCTTTCCTTGCCCGCATAACAGCTGTTGGCAATCTCTTCATTGATTCTGATCAGGCGGCGCATGACGGCTTTTTCATGAACGATGGCGGCATAGGAACGTACATTGGCAGATGTGGGAACCGTTTCCATGATATCCCGGACAAATTCCAGACTGCACACTTCCGGCGGCACATCCTTTTCCCTGAGCCGGTCCTGAAGCGTCACCAGATCCACCGGCTTTCCTTCATTGAACAGCTCCACCATGGTCTCAAACATGACCCCATACTGGCGCTGGTAAAAATCGTCCGCCGTGACGGTCTCGGAAGCGGCAATAATGGCATCCCGGTCCATCAGCATGGCACCGATCACCGACTGCTCCGCTTCTACGCTGTGCGGGAGAACCCGCTTGACTAACGCTTCATCCATTGTCATATCTCTCCTGTCGCAGAATCCATTTCAGGCGGCGGTATTTAGGCTTCAACCACCTTCACCCGCAGCACGGCGGTCACATCCTTGTGAAGCCGTACCGGAACTTCCGTTGTCCCCAGGCTCTTGATGGGTTCCGGAAGAATCATTTTCTTTTTGTCAATATCCAGCTTCAGCTGTTCCTGAGCCGCTCTGGCAATCTCCTTGGTGGAAACGGAACCGAAAGTTCTTCCTCCTTCTCCCGCCTTGATGGCAACTGTCACTGACATGTTTTCCATTTCGGCCGCCAGTTTTTTTGCAGCCGCCAGCTGCTCTGCCGCAATTTTTTCCTCATTGGCCTTTTTCAGCTTCAGATCATTGAGATTCTTGGCATTGGCCTCCACTCCCAGCTTTTTGGGAAGAATAAAGTTTCTGGCATATCCGTCATTGACCTTTACGATCTGTCCTTTTTTTCCAAGTGCTTTCACGTCTTCCAGCAATACAATTTCCATATTAAAATTCTCCTTTCGCCTGCATGGAACTGATGATGTCCTTGATCTGTTTTTTGGCTTCCTCCACAGTGATTCCCGTAAGCTGTGCTCCGGCTATGGTTCTGTGGCCTCCGCCTCCGAATTTCTCCATCATGACCTGTACATTGACTTCATCAATGGACCGGGCGCTGAGATAGATTTTTCCGTCATAGGGAGTCAGCACCACCGATGCCTTGATCCCCACAATATTCAGAAGCTCGTTTGCCGCCTGGGCGCCCACCACCGTGGGGCTCTCCACGCCTTCTGACGGGCAGACGCTGATGGCAAATGCCCCGTTGAAGACTTCTGCCTGGCGTACCGCCTCTGCTCTGGCTTTATAATCTTCCATCTTGTCACGGAACAGCTTTCTGACCCTGGTCACGTCGGCTCCGTTCCGTCTCAGGAACGCGGCTGCCTCGAATGTTCTGACACCGGCCTGATTCTTGAAGTTATTGGTATCAATCACAATACCGGCATACATGGCATCCGCTTCCGCGGATTTCATGCGGATACTGTCTGCCACATACTGAAGGATTTCTGCCACCAGCTCGCAGGCTGAAGAAGCGTACGGTTCCACATAGGACAGTGTGGCATTGGAAATGATCTCTCCGGACTGTCTGTGGTGATCGATGACCACAATGGTTTTCACCAGTTTCAGAAGCTCAGGCGCTTCTGTATAGCTGGGTCTGTTCACATCCACCACCACCAGGGCCGTATTGGCATCCACGGTTTCAGCCGCTTCCTCTCCGGTCAGGAACAGGTCTTCCGGATATTCACTGTTTCCCACAAACCGGTCCATCATGGGCCGTACGGAAGATGTCACGTCATTGATGACGATGCTGGCCTTCTTGTTGAGGGCAGTGGCAATCCGGTACATGCCGATGGCGGAGCCGAAGGAATCGATGTCACCGATCTTATGTCCCATGATCAGGAGACGGTCCTTGGTTTCCAGAAGTTCCCGCAGGGCATGGGCCTTGACTCTGGCTTTGACTCTGGTGGTCTTTTCCAGCTGCTGAGATTTTCCGCCGTAATACTGGATCTTTCCTCCGTCCTTCACCACGGCCTGGTCACCGCCGCGGCCCAGCGCCATGTCAATGGCCGTACGGGCATACTCATAATTCTGAATATAGGTCTCCCCGTTCATACCCAGGCCGATGCTCAGAGTCACAGCCATCTCATTTCCGATGTTGACATTCTTCACATCTTCCAGAAGATTGAACCGGTCTTCCTCCAGATGGGCCACATACTTCTGCTTGATGGCAAAAAAGTATTTGTCTTTTTCCAGTTTTTTCACGATTCCGTTCATGGCGGAAATGTATTTGTTGATCCGCCGGTCAATAAGCGCCACCAGAAGGGACCGCCGTACTTCTTCCACGGTCTCCAGGGCCTCATCGTAATTGTCCAGATAGATCAGGCCTGCCACCATTTTCTGATCCGTGATGGCCTGCTTGAATGCATGGATCTCGGTTTCATCATACAGATACACGGCCAGAATCTCCTGGCTTCCGTCAGCTGCCCCGGAATGCCCGTCCATGATGTCTTCCGGATGCATGCGGAATCGTTTTATGATGATTTTGTATTTTGAATCGCCGTAGGAACTGTGAAATTCCGAACGGTATTCCGTTCCCTCCAGCGCTTCTTTTGTGATCTCCGCAAACAGGGCGCAGAGATTCTTCCTGGAATTTTTTTCTTCCTTCACCGCAGCAGTAAACGCCCGGTTCATCCAGAGGATTTTTCCGTCCGTATCTGCAATGGCGTATGGAAGTTCCATGGATGCCAGCAGCTGTTTCTGGCTCCAGGAATACTCTGCCGCATAGGAGACAAGTCCTGATGCCAGACCCTTTCTTCCATACCAGAAAAGGAACCCGGCACACCCCAGATAAAGAGCCGTGAACACGGCCATGAGCGCTCCTGCCTGCGGTGCCACAAGGCCTGCGGCAATATTGCCGCAGATGACCAGAATCGACAGCAGCAGCGGCCATTGCATATATTTCTGCAATATATTTTTGACCTTTTTATCTTCTTTCATATTCCTCTCCTATTGGTTTCCCGGGCCGGCCGCGTCCCTCTCCCCGGGCGGCGTATCCTCCGGACGCGGAATTTTGCAGCTTTGGAGACAGTATAGCATAATTCCGCCTATTTGTAAATTTTATTCCCGGTGACTTTCCTGTTGACTTTCCGCAGATTCTGTGTCACATTATCCATAAACGTTTCCTGTCCCGTTTCCGGACAGAACCGTCAAAATTCTTGATGCAGATAGCAGGGGAGGACTATCATGACTTTGGAAAATGATCTTGGACGCGACGACATAAAAAGACTTGTGTTCAGAATCGCTCTGCCCAGCATGCTGGCGCAGTTTGTCAGTGTATTTTACAGTATTGTGGACAGGATGTATATCGGAAATATCCCGTCGGTGGGAAGCACGGCTCTGGCCGGTGTGGGAGTATGCGGCCCTGTGGTGACCATGGTGGGATCTCTGGCATTTCTGGTGGGAGTCGGCGGTGCCCCTCTCATGAGCATGAAAATGGGTGAAGGCAATCAGGACCAGGCAAAAAAAATCCTGGCCAACGCATTCCTGATGCTGATTCTCTTTTCCGTGCTGGCCGTGGCTGTTGTTTTTCCGCTCCGGGAACCCATGCTGCGCATGTTCGGTGCCAGTGAAACCACCTACATTTATGCGGATACCTATTTTTCCATCTATCTTTCCGGAACTGTCTTCGCGCTGATGTCCACCGGAATGAACCAGTTTATCATCTGTCAGGGATTTGCCCGGACCGGCATGATCTCCGTTCTCATCGGCGCAGTCCTGAACATCCTGCTGGATCCGGTGTTTATCTTTCTCTTTGACATGGGAGTGGCCGGAGCCGCAGTTGCCACGGTTCTTTCTCAGGTGGCAAGCTGCGCCTATGTACTCCTGTTTCTGTTCGGCAGAAAGGTCCCCATCCGCATCAGCTTCGGCGGATATGATCCCGGCATCATGAAGAAAATTCTGTGCATCGGCTTCACTCCGTTTGTCATCATCGCCATTGACAATGTGATGATCATTGCCATGAATGCCGTTCTCCAGAATTACGGAGGGCCTGCAGAAGGAGATCTTCTTGTGACCTGTGCCACCATCGTCCAGAGCTTCATGCTGATTGTCACCATGCCCCTGGGCGGAATCACCGGCGGAACCCAGACCATTCTGGCCTTTAACTATGGTGCTCACCGCCCTGACCGTGTCAAGAAAGCGCAGCGCTACATCTTCATACTGGCTGTGGGATACACGACCCTGCTTTTCATACTGGCGCGGACAGCGGGCCCCCTTTTCGTCCGGCTGTTCACTTCAGACAGTGTCCTGGCAGCAGAGGCATTTCAGTTTATCCGGATCTGTACTCTGGCGGTGATTCCGCTGGGCGTCCAGTATGTAATTGTAGACGGATTCACAGGAATAGGGCAGGTACGTCTGTCCCTGCCCCTTTCATTCTTCAGAAAACTTGTTTACTTTGTTTCACTGTTTGTTCTTCCGGCCCTCTGGGGTGCCAGAACAGCTTTCTATGCGGAACCTCTGTCTGATCTTTTCGGTCCGCTGGCATCGGTCATTGTGTACTCCGTTGCCATGAAAAAAATCTTAAAGAAGCCCGTCCTGCCCCCGGTCTAAGCGTTCCAGGGCCAGGGCGCATTCGCCCAGGACGGATACTGCCAGATTTATCTCAAATACCGACAGACTTTCCTTTTTCAGCGCGATTCCGGCCACCCCCAGGATATCCTGGCTTCCTCTGGCTGCCAGATACAGGCATTCAGCCTCCGGTATGATATCCGTGGTGGCTCCGGCACGCCGCCCGCTCACAAGCACTCTTCCGGCCGCCGCCGCTTCATTTCCCGTCAGATATTCTTCTTTGGTGTCACCGTCAAAATCCCTTCCGAAATACACTTCCGGTTCATCCAGCCCGTTTCCCTTCACCGGATAAAAGACCACGGTTTTCCCGAACAGACGGATCAGCATCTCTGCCGCATCCCGGATCACTTCCTGCCGGCTTTCTGCCTGGCGGAAAAGCTGATTGGCTTCCAGAATCATTTTGGCCCGGTAGGCCGTCTGGGCCGAAATACATGCTCTGTGCTTTACATGCAGAGCCACTGCACTGGCCCCTCCGAGACATACTGCAAAAATCATAAGTTCCGCAGTCCCGCTCATTCCGTATACAGCCAGAGAATATACCGGTTTCATAAAGAAAAAATCAAACAGCGCCACCGCTGCCAGAAGACTGATCCATGTGCTGAAAATGCTTCCCGTAATAAGGGATGCCGTAAATACAGCTCCCATATAGACAGGAATAATGCCGGCATTTCCGATTCCTGCCGCTGTAAGCACGGAACCGGCCGCTGTGGCGGCGGCAAGGGCCGCGGCAAAGACAGCAGGCGCCTTCCATCGGATCCGTCCGCCCGGCTCCAGATGAAGATGCCGTTTTGCATACCATTCCCTGGTGCCGTCCGGTATGATGAAAATGTCGGTCTCAGGCCTCAGTTCCATAATCCGGTCCACAATAAGATCACTGGTGTGGAACCGCTCCTGCTTCATGCTGCTGCGGCCCATGATGATCTTGGTAACTCCTGTTTTCCTCACATACTCCGCGATCTGAAATCCCACGTCATCGCCGGATACACAGACCACTTTTCCGATTCGTTCCTCTGCTTCTTTCCGGTTTGCTTCCAGATTTCTCTTGATTTCTTCTGTCATCTGTCTGTCCGCCGGTGTTTCCACGTACAGGCCTGTAATCCGGGCTCCCAGAGCCGCTGCCAGATCAGCTGCTGCCCGGATCACTTTCTGATTGGACGGCGATGCAGACACACATACAAGTAAATGCTGTTCCATCAGGTGATCCCTCTCCTCTGCAGAATACGGAGGCAAACTCCCCCTTATGCCCAATAGCATAGCATGAATTAAATTAAATTGGCATTAATCTCATGGCCTTCAAAATAAAGAAAGCATAAAGATGGGACTGCAGAGTCCCGTTCTTTATGCTTTTCTCTGTTTTAATCGTCGTTTTCTTCACTTTCCGTAACGGTGAAGGTAAATCTCTTTCTGGCCATTTCGTCGCTTTCCAGATATTCATCATAGGTGGTGATCTTGTCGATCAGCTGGCCTCCGATGATCTCCATAATCCGGTTTGCCGTGGTCTGCACAATCTGATGGTCACGGGATGAAAAGATCATGACGCCCGGGAATTTCTTCATTCCGTTATTCAGCGCCGTGATGGCCTCCATGTCGAGATGGTCCGTGGGCTCATCCAGCAGAAGCACGTTGGCTCCGGAAATCATCATCTTGGACAGCATGCAGCGGACTTTCTCGCCTCCGGACAGGACTCTTACCTTCTTGACGCCGTCCTCACCGGCAAACAGCATTCTTCCCAGGAAACCGCGGACATAGGTCACATCCTTTTCCGGGGAATACTGGGTCAGCCAGTCCACAATGGTATCATCGTTATCGAATTCCGCGCTGTTGTCCTTGGGGAAATATGCCTGCGTGGTGGTCAGACCCCATTTATAGCTTCCGGAATCCGGCTCCATTTCTCCTGAAAGGATTTTGAACAGCGTTGTCTTGGCCAGCTCGTTGGGGCCGACCAGAGCCACCTTGTCTTCCCTTCCCAGTGTGAAGGAAATATTGTCCAGAACCTTGACTCCGTCAATGGTCTTGGTGAGATTTTCCACCGTCAGGACCTCATTTCCGATCTCACGGAAAGGACGGAAGTCGATATACGGATATTTTCTGCTGGAAGGTTTGATCTCATCCAGTTCAATCTTTTCCAGCGCACGTTTTCTGGAAGTCGCCTGCTTGGATTTGGAGGCATTGGCAGAGAATCTCTGGATGAACTCCTGAAGTTCCTTGATTTTCTCTTCTTTCTTCCGGTTTGCTTCTTTCATCTGACGGATCATCAGCTGACTGGACTCAAACCAGAAATCATAGTTTCCGGCATACAGCTGGATCTTGCCGTAATCGATGTCCGCAATCTGGGTACATACTTTGTTGAGGAAATAACGGTCATGGGATACCACGATCACCGTGTTCTCAAAATTGATCAGGAACTCTTCCAGCCACGCAATGGCGTCCAGATCCAGGTGGTTGGTGGGCTCATCCAGAAGAAGGATGTCCGGATTTCCGAACAGCGCCTGGGCAAGCAGAACCTTGACCTTCTGCGGACCTGTCAGTTCCTTCATGGTTTTATAGTGAAATTCCGTCTCAATTCCCAGTCCGTTCAGAAGGTTTTCCGCATCGGATTCTGCCTCCCATCCGTTCATGGTGGCAAATTCGCCTTCCAGTTCTGCGGCCCGGATTCCGTCCTCATCGGTAAAATCTTCTTTCATGTAGATGGCGTCTTTTTCCTTCATAATGTCATAAAGACGCTTGTTTCCCATGATTACCGTATCCAGTACGGAAAATTCATCGTATTTAAAATGGTCCTGCTGCAGGAATGACAGACGCTGTCCCGGGGTGATGGCCACCTCGCCGCTGGTGGGCTCCAGCTGCCCGGAAAGGATCCTCAGAAACGTGGACTTGCCGGCGCCGTTGGCACCGATCAGGCCGTAGCAGTTTCCTTCGGTGAATTTGATGTTGACATCTTCAAACAATGCCTTTTTCCCTACCCGCAGTGTCACATTGTTGGCACTTATCATTCTTTCCAATCTCCTTTTTATTCCATGGAAACAGAACTGTTTCCGGAATTTATCCGCCAAAAAAAGGGGCTTTTTCCTCCCCTTTGCAGTTACGCTCTTATTCTATTAGGAAATCCCTGATTTTGCAAGGGTTTTCTCGTATTTTCCCTTTTTCTTTGCTTTGCCGGAAGTTTTATGCTATAATTTCCATGTTTGCCCTGAGCCGGTAAACATCACCGGTAAATATCAAGATAAAAGGAGGCGTCTTATGCTGATCCTCATTGTCATGTGTCTCGGGATCCTCTGCGGAAACCGCTTCATTTCTTCAAAATATAAAAAGATCAATGAACGCCTGCAGGTCCTCTGCACGGTTCTTCTGATTTTTTCCATGGGAACCTCCCTGGGCCGGCGGGAAAATTTTCTTTCCCAGCTTCTGGACCTGGGCGTCCAGAGCCTGCTGTTCTGCCTGATCCCCACGGTTTTTTCCATCCTTCTTGTTTATTTCCTCACAAAACGCCTTCTGAAGGGAACCTCTTCTTCCACGGCTTCTTTTTCTGAAACGGAGGAATTATCATGAGTATACTTGCTGTTGCTGCCCTGATCTGCGGGATCCTGTACGGCGCCTCAGGCGCCGACATTCCGTTCATATCGGCGGTTTCTTCCCGTTCAGAGCTGATTCTGTGCATCCTGATGTTCTCCGTGGGCATCAGCATCGGCTTCAGCCGGGGAATCTGGGCAAAAATCCGGGAATACAATATCAAAATTCTGATTATTCCTGCCGGTGTTGTGGCAGCTTCTGTGCTTGGCGGTGCTGTCTGCTCCATGATCACCGGATATTCGCTGCAGGAATCCCTTTCCGTCGCATGCGGTCTGGGATGGTACAGTCTTTCCGGCGTCACCATCACCAATCTTGCCGGCGCCAATCTGGGAAGCATTGCCTTTCTCAGCAATCTGATGCGGGAGCTGTTTTCTTTTTTCAGCATTCCGTTTCTGTCCAGGCATTTCAATTCCTACAGCTGCATCGCAGCTGCCGGCGCCACCAGCGAGGACACCACGCTTCCGATGATGATCCGGTATACAGATGAGGAATCCGTTGTGCTTTCGGTTCTCAACGGAATCATCTGTTCCGCTCTGGTTCCTGTGCTGATCTCTCTCTGCTATAAGCTGTAAAAGCGGCGTCTTCTGTTCCATCAGGCGAAACGGCCTGGGCATGGGTCTTTCCTCTGTACAGGCCGCGGCCCGGAAATACCGCGGACACACCGGGTTCGAACCGGAAAAATGTGTTCCTGTCTTCCATATATCTCCAGTTGCAAGGTGAACCGTTCTGAACATCCTGCGGCACTATCCTCACAGAGCCTTTTCTCATGCAGGAAACAGCATTTTCCCCATAATACGCATAATAAAAAACCGCCGCTCCTTTCCGGTGCGGCGGTCTTTCTCCAGATTCTTCTGTTAATTACAGCTTGCAAACGTTAACTGCACGCAGCTTCTGGCTGTTCTTCGGATCCTGCTCGGTATCGAAAGTAACCTTCTGGCCTTCTTCCAGAGTCTTGAATCCTTCTCCTACGATTGCAGAGAAATGTACGAATACGTCATCTCCGCCGTTGTCGTTGGAAATAAATCCGTAGCCCTTCTCAGGATTGAACCACTTAACTGTACCGTTGTTCATTTTGGTACCTCCAATTAAAAAATTATTTTTCCGGACTACTTTTCTTATAAAACTGCATTTGGGCGTTTATTAAGAAACTCACATGCTTTTGCAATTCATCATAACGAGCTAATGACTTACAAAAACATGTGAGTTCAATAGTACATCGGAATTAAATTTAATGTATCACACTTTTCTGAAAGTGTCAATGGATATTTAAAATCTTCCGAAGGTATCCACAAGCCAGGCCAGATGCTCCAGATGACCGTCCGTCAGCTGTCCCGGAAGCAGCCTCCACCTCCAGTTATTTCCGACAGTTCCGGGAACATTCATTCTGGCGCTGTTGTCCAGCTTCAGCACATCCTGAACCTGAAAGACCACCACGCTGGCCACAGAAGCATAGGCGGTGAACATCACCTTATCCACCACTTCCGTCTGGTGCTTCACTCCCATGTAATCGGCAATATACTGAAGTTCCCACCACTGACGCGCCTCCGGTTTGAAATATCCGGCCAGGGTTTCATTGTCATGGGTCCCTCCGTAAACCACGGAATTGGGCGAGTACATATGGGGCAGATGTTCATTGAACCGGTCGCCGCTGAACGCAAATTCCAGAATCTTCATTCCGGGATATCCGGTTTCTGCCAGAAGTGCCTTTACGTCCGGACTGAACACGCCCAGGTCTTCTGCTATGATCTTTGTATCTCCCACGGATGCGTTGATGGCATCTGTCAGCAGCTTTCCGGGGCCTTTCATCCATTCGCCGGTTCTGCCGTCTGCGGCCCCCGCGGGAATGGCATAGTACTGTACCACTCCGATGAAATGATCGATGCGCACAACGTCATAGAGTCTTGCAGACGCCCGCATCCGTTCTTTCCACCATGAAAAATCGGTTTTGATCTGCATATCCCACCGGTACAGAGGATTTCCCCAGAGCTGTCCGTCTTCGCTGAAGGCGTCCGGCGGCACACCTGCCACTTTCAGAGGAGTCAGGTTTTCTTCATCCAGTTCAAAAAGTTCCGGGTGAGTCCAGACATCGGCGCTGTCCAGCGCCACATAAATGGGAATATCTCCGATAATCCGGATTCCCTGGCTGTTGGCATATGACCGGAGCTTTTTCCACTGCCGGAAAAATTCATACTGAAGGAATTTCCAGAATTCAATCTCGTCTTTCAGTTCATCCCTGTATTTCTCCACCGCCTCTTTTCTGCGGAACCGGATATCTTCCGGCCAGGAAAGCCATTCTCTGTTGTCAAAGTGAAATTTCAGAGCCATGTAGAAGGCATAGTCGTTAAGCCAGTACCAGTTCTCCAGACAGAATTTTTCATATCCTTCCTCTTCCCTGAACTCGCTGCGGACAAACGCCTTTTTCAGAAGCGGAAACCGATAATAAAAAACAGCGTCATATGCTACACGGGACGGGTCTTCTCCCCAGTAACATGCATCAATCTCCTCCTGGGTCAGAAGTCCCGCTTCCTTCAGTATATCCAGATCAATGAAATACGGATTTCCCGCAAAAGCCGAAAAAGACTGGTAGGGGCTGTCTCCGTAGCTGGTTGGCCCCACCGGCAGCACCTGCCAGTATTTCTGCCTTGCCTTTTTCAGTTTATCCACAAATTCATAAGCGCTCTTTCCAAAAGTGCCGATTCCGTACGGAGACGGCAGGCTGGAAACAGGCATCAGGAGTCCTGCTCCCCGTTCCAACATGGTTTTCATATCCATTCTGTCCTTTCTGACATATTACACAGATCCGGCCTTCGGACATGTTCTGTCCGGATGTGCTCCGCAGTCAGCCGGTCCCCCCGGATTTCCTCCGGAAATCCTTTTCCAGTATAATGGATTGCCGCTCAAAAAGCAAGAACAGCCCTTTCACAATGCATATACATAAAAAAGACGGCCTGCCGGACATATGTCTTCTTTTCCGGCCGCCGTCTTTTTATGCTCTGTTTTATGGTCTTTCTTTCATGCCCTTTTCCGCCAGACTTCCGGAGCGCGGCAGGAACTGCCGCATCCTGTCCCGGTACCCGTCTTCCGCGGGGAACATGCTTTTTTCTTTCTATCTGTACTTTCTGATTTTCGCATCATTCTCCAGTACTTTTTTGGCAATGGTAATGAAATGAAGCTTGAAGTTGTCTTCTGTATCGTTGACATCCAGACCTGTGTTGATTTTTACCTGTGCCAGGCTCTGTCTCACTTCATCTTCAGTCATTCCCAGCTGCTCCGCAGTCAGGCCGATGTCTTCCTTGCACTTATAGTATTTGGAAAGCACCCGTTTTTCCGTCTCTCCCAGCTGCTGCAGTACGGTTCTGGTGAGTCTGTCTCCGAAATTCACCACCATCTGGTTGATGCTGCTGTAGATTTCCATTCCCATGTATTCCAGAATCACACGGTCTTTTTTGAAAATCTCACCGGCTTTTACCGCATCCTGGGCATTGTAGTAGGTATGCTTGATGCCCTTGATGCCGCTTTCCATGGTTCCGATTCCAACCCGGACCCGTCTTTCGGAAGTGATCTTTCCGACTTCTTCGGGAGCTGCAGCCTTCACCTGGTCCAGGATTCCGCGCATTTCTGCCTTGTCCTTTGTAATCAGGATCACGCAGACACCGGAATCGCAGGTGATGATCTGTTTGCCCTGAATTCCCTTGTTGATCTCTGAAAAGCCGATCATCTTCTGAGCCGCATCATTCAGTTTCTCCCGGTCTTCCGGAGTCACTTTCATGTCAGACGGGTACAGAAAAGATACCGCCATAAACACATCTTTGTCCACATCAAAGCCAAGCTGTCTTCCGAACTGTTTTACCAGTTCCTCATCCTCATAATATCCGATCACGATGTCATTAAAATAAGCAGACAATGTAATATCCGTCGTATTTTTGTTCATAAAAATCCACCCCTCAGCCCTGAAATTTTCTATATTTTAATAGGAAAGCATCATTATATATACTTTCTTTCCGTTTGTCAATAGGCTGACGGGGAAATTTCTCCAAAAGCCTGTTGTTTCCGGTGTTTTTCATCTTCTCAGACAAGATTTTTCAGTTCTTCCAGTGTACGGATCTCAAAGGATACTTTCACATCGGACGTATTGGGAGTTCCTGCCGGGTTGTACCAGCAGGTGTCGATGCCTGCAGTATTTCCGCCTTTCATGTCAGATGTCAGAGAATCCCCCACAATCAGCATATTTTCCGTATCGCTCCGTCCCATTTTCCTGAAACAGTATTCAAAAAATTCTTTGGCAGGTTTCTGGAAGCCGGCTTCCTCGGAAATGAAAATACCGTCAAAGAATCCGGAAAGGCCCGAGCTTTCCAGTCTTCTGTACTGAGTGGATGCAACGCCGTTGGTGACCACGTACAGAAGATATTTTTCTTTCAGATAGGCAAGCATCTCCTTTGCTCCCTGGATGAGGTCCGTGGACTGGTCCAGCTGCTGCCTGTAAAGCCGGTCCACTTCTTTTCCGTCCACGGAAATTCCGAAACCTCCGAAAAAGTCTTCAAATCTCAGGGCCAGAATCTGGTCACGGGTAAATTCCCCCTGTTCCAGCCTGCGCCAGTAACTCTGATTCAGAGTATGGTACCTTTCCTTATTTTCTTCCGTAACAGGCACACCGAAATGCGCAAGAAGTATTTCTATTCCGCGCTCTTCCGCTTTGTTGAAATCCAGAAGCGTACCGTCCACGTCCATTAAAATAACTTCATATTTCTTCATTATTTATCCTCGTAAACAATATTTCCGCCGCAGATGGTGTATTTTACCCGGCCATAAAGGGTTTCACCCAGGAACGGCGTGTTGCATGATCTGGAGGCAATTTCTTCTTTTGTTACGGTCCAGGATTCATTTTCATTGAAAATCACCAGATCCGCATCTTTCCCTTCTGCAAGACTTCCCTTGTCAAGGCGGTACAGTTTCGCCGGATTCAGGCTCATCTTTTCCATCAGCTGCAGCATGGTCAGGTGTCCCGGCCTTACCAGATTGGTGACCGCCAGTCCCAGCGCCGTCTCCAGTCCGATGATGCCGCTGGGAGCCTTCCACATGGGCTCCGCCGCCTTCTCTTCCGCGCTGTGGGGCGCATGATCCGTGGCAATCATATCAATGGTGCCGTCCTTGATTCCTTCGATGATGGCAGCCCGGTCCGCCGCGGTTCGCAGAGGCGGATTCATTTTTGCCATGGCCCCATGGGTCAGGACTGCTGTTTCATCCAGAGAAAAATGATGAGGCGTCACTTCCGCTGTCACATGGGCTCCCAGTTCTTTTGCCAGCTTTACCATTTTTACGGCATTTCCTGAACTGATATGCTGAATATTCACAGACGCCCCTGTATGCAGGGCAATCATGCAGTCTCTGGCTACCAGAGAGTCTTCTGCCAGCGCCGGGGAACCGGTGATGCCCAGCTTTCCTGCCGTTTCTCCGGCATTGATTCCGTTTTCCGTAATAAAGGCCGGATCTTCTTCATGAAAACTCAGGGGAACATCAAGGCGCACGGCCTCTTCCATGGCAGTTTTTACCAGTTTTCCGTCCATAATCGGGATTCCGTCATCAGTAAAACCTGCGGCTCCGGCTGCTTTCAGGGCCTCCATATCCGTCAGCTGCTGCCCTTTCATGCCCACAGTGATGCAGGCGGCAGGCAGCACATGAATTCCTGTTTTCTTTCCTTCTTCCAGCACATACCGCAAAGTCTCCTCATTATCAACCGGCGGCTTTGTATTGGCCATGGTGACCACAGTGGTATATCCTCCTTTTTTTGCCGCGGCTGCTCCGGTCTGAATATCTTCTTTATAAGTCAGACCCGGATCCCGGTAATGGACGTGTACATCGATGAGCCCAGGCGCCACCACGCAGCCCTCCGCGTCAATCACCCGCTCATATCCGCTCAGATCGGAAACCGTTCCGATTTCTTTTATTTTTCCGTCTTCAATGACAAGATCTGCCTTCTTGTCGGTGCCGCTTTCGGGGTCCACCACTCTTCCGCCTTTGATCAGAATCATATGCTACCTCCTTTTATTTCCGCTCCGGCACGATTTCCAGCCAGTAATCATCCGGATCGGTGATGAAATAAATGCCCATTTTTTCATTTTCAAAGCAGATGCAGCCCATTTCCTTATGCTTTTCATGGGCGGCGTCAAAATCATCGGTCGTAAATGCCAGATGGAATTCATTGTCTCCCAGGTCATAATGGTCTTTTTCCCAGTCCCGGAGCCAAGTCAGTTCCAGCTTGTGGGGCGTTCTGCCGTCTCCCAGATAGACGATAATAAAGCTTCCGTCCTCTGCCTCTTTCCGTCTGACTTCTCTGAGCCCCAGAGCCTCTTCATAGAATTTCAGGGATTTATCCAGATCCTTTACGTTGAAGTTATTGTGTGCAAACTGAAAATTCATCGCTGACCTCTCTTTCTTTTATTCTCACCGGAATGTATCTCCGGATTGGCTTTTGTCTACAGTGATTCTTTTTTACAATCACGCTTCCCTGAAAGCATGTTTTTTATATCAGGAATTCCTGCCCTTCCTCCCGGATCTGCATCACGCGGTCCCTGTAGTCTTCCGAGCAGGGAAGTGCCCTGAGTTTTTCCGTCACATCATACTGTTTCCAGAAATGCATGGGAAAGATCACCCGGGCGTCAGCCTTTTTCATGAAACCATCGATTCCAAGATAAAACCACTGTTCCAGTCTGGGATCCAGAGGCAGGAACGCCGCATCGGCCGTTCTGCCCGCCATTTTTTCCATTTCCTTCCGGTATGCTTCCGTCATATTCCGATTCCACTGTTCTTCTTCACCTTCCCAGTACCAATGGTTCAGATCACCGGCATGATAGATCTGCTTTCCTCCCAGGGTACACCAGAATGCCACCCCTTCGTCTGTGGAACGGAAGGTTTCCACTGTCACAGCGCCGATCTCTCTTTTCTCATCCGGGCCCATGAACACCACCCGCTCTTTCAGTTCCTCCGGTACCCTCCGTTTCCATATGTCTGAGGACAGGATAAATGTTACATCTCTGGTTCCGTCCGCCAGATCGAAAATGACTCTGGAAAAATGGTCCGGGTGGCGATGGCTGGCAAACACATAAAGAGGCCTGTCCTCCGGTATCCGGGGCAGACTGCCTTCAAAATAGTCAAACAGAAGACCGGCCTGATCTGTCTCCACGTAAAATCCGCTGTGATGAATATAAACAACCTTCATATGTTCTGTCTCCTGTTATGATACAAGCCTCTGCCCGCATTTCGGACAGTATTCATATGCCTCCGCTGTTCTGAATCCGCAGGAAGGGCAGTGACGTTCTCCGTATCCCGCTCCGTTTCCATCTGTCTCCAGGGTCAGGTCCTCCGGCAGGATCTCCACATGCTCTCCCCGGGCAATGCGCTTCCCTTTTTCCGGCGACAGCTGATATGTGGTCCCGCAGCAGGACATTGTTACATAATAGCGCTTCCCCCAGGAAAATACGGGAATAAAAAACAGAGACAGGCACATATATGTCATATAAACCTGATATCGGCCGTATCTCCCGCAGCGGCTGCATACCATGACGGCGGAGTCATACAGAAGCTGTTTTGTTTTTCCGGTAATTCCCCCAATAAAGATCATGGCATTCTCTCCTTTTCTCCCACGGAATCTTCACGGCTGCTGCAATTACGGAATATCCTGCGGTCATTATGGCATGTCCTCCGGACATTCCAGTTCCATTTGCGCCCGGCCTTCTGCGGTAAACGCAGAACCCGGTATGCGCAGGTATAATGACCGCTTTGCGGTCATTATGGCATGTCCTCCGGACATTCCACTTCCATTTGCGCCCGGTCTTCTGCGGTAAACGCAGAACCCGGTATGCGCAGGTATAATGACCGCTTTGCGGTCATTATGGCATGTCCTCCGGACATTCCACTTCCATTTGCGCCCGGTCTTCTGCGGTAAACGCAGAACCCGGTATGCGCAGGTATAATGACCGCTTTGCGGTCATTATACCATACCATCCTTTCTCCTTGCAATTCCAACCAAAGTAATTTATACTGGAATCTGCAGACGGCCTGGCAGAGATCCGGGCCGTTTTATGAAACGGAGGAAAAAAACATGCTGACAGCAGGTATCAAAGGAAGAGAAGAAGTCCTTGTGACAGAATCCAATACGGCAAAGGCCATGGGAAGCGGAACCCTGGATGTATTTGCCACTCCGGCCATGACCGCGCTTATGGAAATGACCGCATGGAAGAGCGTGGCTTCCGGACTGGAAGAAGGGGAAGGCACTGTAGGTACCCTCCTTCAGATCACCCATGACGCTCCCACGCCGCTGGGCCTTAAAGTCTGGTGTGAAAGTGAACTGACCGAAGTGGACGGACGCCGCCTGGTCTTTCATGTAACGGCTTATGACGAAACAGGAAAGATCGGAGAGGGACGCCATGAACGTTTTATCATCAATAACGCAAAATTCATGGCAAAGGCTGCCAGAAAGGCTGCCGCATCTGCAGAATAAACCATCGCGAAAAAGGAGATCTGCTGCTTCACCGGATTCTGAAGCCGCCGGATCTCCTTTTTCCGTTCTTTATCTGATTACACCAAGCCCCCGGGCCACGATGGAAATAAAATCCTGTACGTTGGTGACCATGGTGGTTGCCGCCAGACTTCCCCTGTCCAGCAGCTTGTTCACCACGAACTCATCGGCGTCTACGGTATACAGGAACAGGGGACGTATGGTACCGTCCGCCGTTACCCGGAATGACGGCGTCATATTCCCTGCCGCGATGGTATGGAGCATGGTGGCCAGGCAGATGACAGTGGTGGCATTCTTTATCATGTTTCTCATGGCCGCCTGTCCTTCATAGGCATTGCCGATCACTTCCGGCAGAGGACCGTCATCCCGGATGGAACCTGTCAGCACAAAGGGAACCTGATGTTTCACGCATCCGTACATGATTCCGCTGCGGATTCCATGATCCCTGATAAAGGCCGGAATGGAACCGCTGCGTCTGACTTTGTTGATCACATCCAGGTGATTATAATGGCCGTTGGGCATGGACTTCTGGGTATAGATATCCTGACCCAGGGCCGTATGGAAAAAGGCTCCTTCCAGATCGTGGGTCGCCAGGGCATTTCCGGCCATAAGGCCGTGGACATATCCGTGGGAAATCAGGGCTTCCATGGCATTTCTGGCTCCTGAATCAAATGCAAAGGCAGGCCCCATGACCCAGATGATGTTTCCGTGATCTTTCTCATAACGGAGCAGTTCCTGCAGCCGGTCGTAATCCCTTGCATAGGAGGTTTCCCGGCTTCTCCCCTGCCGGAATACAAACCGTTCTTCCTTGTTGTCTCCCTCATCCTGAAATCCTGTGCTGTGCACATAGATCCCTTCCTCACCGTTCTCACTGCGTCCCAGGATCACCTTATCTCCCTTTTTCAGGTTTCTGTTTTCCACCACAGCCAGACGGCCGTCTTCACAGATCACCACACTGGAATCCATGCGGCTTTCTTCCGCCAGAATCCATCTGCCTCCGATCTTGAAATACTCCGGATACATGGATGTGCTGTGATAGTTTTCCGGGGCGATTCCGTCCCTCTCCGCTTCCGCCCACCGGACATCCGGCGCCTTTGCAAAACCGTCCAGTTCAAAGTCCGGGTGATGATATTCCGGGATACAAAATGACATGGTTCCTCTCCTCCTTCTCTTTTCCTGCAGTTTTCTTTTCCGTCTGCTCTGCCGGCTCTTCTTCCGGTCTCTCCATTCCGTTTCTGCCTGCTATACGCCCAGATTCTCTCCCACCAGAATCAGCCGGATTCTTCCGTTATAGCGTGACCGTCTCGTGATTACCACATTGCAGCACATACAGTCTTCCGCCAGGCAGTCGGTGCAGATTCCCTTAAGACCGCAGGGTGTTTTCCTCCCTGAATTTCCTGCCAGCACCGGGCAGACTGAAGTCTGGATCCGGTCGATGCCGGCCTCCACATCTCTGACCACCTTGTTGATTCCGGCAATGATGATCACCTTCTTAGGTCCGTGGAGCAGGCTGGATACCCGGTTGCTGGCGCCGTCAATGTTCACCAGTTCCCCTTTGACCGTCACGGCATTGGTACTCATGAGAAAGTAATCGGCTCCCGCCGCCTGCTGGAAAATGGGATTTCCGATCTCCTTCTTGTCTTTTTCTCCGTACTCAATCATCGGATATCCGCGGTCTTTCAGAATATCCAGGATTCCCAGTTCCCGCACGGTGGCAGAACCGCCCCAGCTTACGGATCCTTTCTCCTCCATGAGTCCCAGAGCCAGTTCCAGGGCTTCCTTCCTGTCATTGCAGTAAAAGCCTTCGATATTTCTCTTCTTCAGCCCTTCCAGGACATTCTCTGCAATTTTTCTGTATGCCTCGTTTTCTGCCATGATCATTTCTCCTTTCCTCCGGCCGCTGCGGCGGCGTCATCTTTTTCTCTGTCCCTATTTTATCATGACAGCGCCGGTTCCGCCAGAAAAATCCCCGTTCCTCCGGCAGACCGGCACCGCCTGTTTTCTGTCTGATGTTCAGATGTTTCTTCCTGTCTTTTTCCCGGATTCCGGAAACAGGGAAAAATCCAGGCCACTTTCCCCTCTTCTGACAGCTTCCCCGCATATTCCGAATACGCGGCGCACATGCTCTTCGGAAAGTGCCTCTTCCGGTGTGCCGCAGGCAGCCACATTCCCCTCGTGAAGCACATACAGCCGGTCACAGTAATGTGCCGCCAGACGGAGATCATGGAGTACTGCCAGAACCGTACGGCCGCTGCGCTTCAGATACTCCATCAGGAACAGCTGATGCCGGATATCCAGATGATTGGTGGGTTCATCCAGAATCCAGAGATCCGGTCCCTGAGCTGCTGCCCGGGCCAGAAATACCAGTTTTCTTTCCCCGCCGGACAGAGACAGAAGGCTTCTGTCCTTCAGATGAAGAATTCCCAGTTCTTTCAGCGCTGCCTCTACGGCACTTTCCGTCTTCTTACCTGTTTTCCGTTTCCTTCCTGCCCATATTCCCATGGATATCACTTCCTCCACGGAAAAATCAAATGCACACGGAATATCCTGAGCAACATATCCGATTTCCCCGGCCAGTTCCGCAGGCGGGATCTTCAGAACATCCCTGCCTTCCAGAAGAATCCTTCCGGATTCCACCGGCTGAATTCCCAATGTGGTGCGGACCAGCGTGGATTTTCCGCATCCGTTGGGGCCTGTGATTCCTGTGATCTTCCCTTTTTCCGCGGATAAAGTCAGCCCCTTCAGAATCTCCCGCCCTCCCAGGCGGACACGGATGTTTTCATAGACCAGTTTCATTTCCGTTTCCCTCCATATCCGTTCCGTATCATCAGATATACGAAAAACGGAGCTCCTGCAAATGCCGTTATGATTCCCAGCGGTACTTCTGCTGCTCCGGAAATACTTCTGGCAAGAGCATCCGCCCACACAAGATAGATGCCTCCCAGGACCGCGCTTAAGGGAATCACCGCCCGGTTGTCACTGCTCTTTATAAGGAAACGCGTCACATGAGGAACCACCAGTCCCACAAATCCGATGATGCCGGTGACGGATACCAGGGATGCCACCACCAGGGCACAGATCAGAAACATGGCAGCCCGGAAAGGACGCACCCGGAGTCCCATTGCCGCAGCGTCTTCTTCTCCCATCATCAGCAGATTGAGCCTGGTTCCGCATATGGTGAAGATTACGGTTCCTGCTGCGGTTCCTGCCAGCGGAACCGGAAGCGTTCTCCACTGAGCGGCTGTAATGCTTCCCATCTGCCAGTTATAAACAGCAGCGATACTCTCAGGGCTTTTGGCCATGAAAATGAGGAAGCTGGTGACCGCACTCATCACTGCGTTTACCGCCGTTCCGGAAAGCAGAAGAGTCACCGGCCGAAGCTGTCCTCCCCCGGCGGACCTGGCCATGGCATAAACGGCACATGTGGCAGCCATGGCACCGGCAAATGCCAGAACCGTGGTCTGACCGGTTCCTGACCAGAAAGAAAGCGGTGTAAGGAGCGCCAGGGCTGCTCCCGCTGATGCTCCGGATGAGATCCCCAGAATATATGGATCCGCAATGGGATTCAGAACAATGGCCTGTATCACGGCCCCGCATGCGGAAAGACCGGCCCCGCAGCACAGCGCAAACAGGGCTCTGGGAAACCGGATATTCCATACGATCTGATAGTGAGAGTTTTCCCATATGCCCGCCGCCCGTTCTCTCCCTCCCAGAAAAAGAGAGTCTTTCAGAATTCCGAATACTTCTTCTGCAGGAATCCCTGTGGAGCCGATGCTGACGGTCCAGACCACTGAACCCGCCAGAACTGCCGGAAGCAGAAGGAAAAGCAGCCCCCGCAGGCTTTTCCTTCCCATCCCCCTTCTCACCGGAAGCATTCCGGATAAAAGAATTCCGCAAATTTTCTGCAGGCGTCTGCCGCACGGACATCCTGCATTACTTCCACCAGCGGAATTACCAGATACGCCTGCTCCCGGACCGCCGTCACGTCCTGAAGGGCAGGATTCCCGTTGAGAAACTCCATCTTTTCTTCCACGGTCTGGTTTCCATAATCATTGATGATGATCACATCCGGATCGGCTGCCACCAGGGTTTCCACGCTGGTGGTAAACCATCTGGAATCTGCCATTCCGCGGGTGACATTGACGCCGCCGGCCAGCTCCACCAGATTGCTTTCCAGGCCGCTGGAGGTGGTATAGATTTCATTTCCGTTAAAGGTATCCAGAACAAAGGCTGTTACTTTCTCTTCTTCCCGGATGCCGGAAACCGCTTCCTGCACTTCTTCCACGCGGCCTCTTATTTCTTCTGTCAGGGCCTTTGCCTCTTCTTCCTTTTTAAATATTTTTCCGAGATTTTCAATATCTGTATACACGTCTTCCATGGTCTCGTCCTGAACCAGGGTGCCTGTGATGGTCAGGCAGCTGATGCCTTTGCTTTCAAACTGTTCATAACTGCCCCATGCCGTATCTTTGAAGGCGCTGACCTGTCCGATCACCAGATCTGTCCCCAGTGCCACAGCATTTTCATGGGATCTTTCGATTTCCGGAATTGCCGCGAACTGATCTCTGAGACTCTCCAGCGGCTGTTCTGCCTCACTGGCCGGTACATTTTTTCCTGCAATACGGTCAGCCAGTCCCAGCATCACCATGTTTTCCGCCGCATACAGATGGCAGCAGAGAACCTTTTCCGGCATTTCCGTAAATGTCAGGGTTCTGTCCCCGTTCTGAATCACTACAGTGCCGTACTCCTCTTCTTCACCGTTTTCTCCCGGCCTCTGTTCTGTCCTGTTTTCCTGTTCTGTGCCGGTTCTCAGTCCCGTTTCCTGTTCCGCAGCAGAAGCCTGAGCCGTTTCCGGCGTTCCGGCTTCTGAAAAACCGCATCCGGAAAGCAGAACTGCGCCGGCCAGAATCATGGCGGCTATTCTTTTTTTCATACTTTGTTACCTCCTGTTTTCTGATTTTGTTTTCGCGTCTCTGTTTTCATTTTCTCCGCAAAAGAAAAGGGACAGATCTTCCGATCTGTCCCGGTACGCCAAAAAAACGCCATGTGCCACAGCGTCTGACATTACGCGGCTCTCCCACCGAAAGCTTTGTTTTCCACACACGGCAGCAGGTCTCCTGGCTCGGACTCATCCTCCGTCTTTGTCTTCCCGGTTTCCCAGTGACGCCCGTAGGCAAAAAAGACTTCGTCCTCCATACAGTAGCGGGGGCTGCTTTGTTTTTTCAAATTCCCTGTCAGGCCTTGCGGCACTGCCATGTGTATTCCGTTTTCTTCTGCGCCGCCGGTATGCGGAGATTCCGGCGTCCGGCGGCGTCAGTTCCATTATATGGGCTCCGGACCGGCCTGTCAAGAAATCCCCGGCTCTCCGCCCGGAAGCAGCAGTCTCCTCCCGCAGTCTTTCCTGTCCCCGGCGTTCACGCCTCTTTCTCCGCAGATTTTCCTTCTGATTTCTTCAGATTTCTCTTGCAATCTTTTTTCCGATCCGTTAAACTGATTTCTGACTTTTTCTGACAGCATTTCCCGGCCGCAGCCGGGGTTAAAACCGGAGGTGGTCCATGTTTTCCCGCAGTATCAGCAACTTCAGTCTGGAACAGATTGCAGATTCCGGCCAGTGTTTCCGTCTTCTCCCCTGTCCCGGAACCGCTCATGCCTTTACGGCTGTCAGCGGCAGCCACGCCCTGGCGCTCCGGCAGGAAAACGGAATCACGGAATTTTTCTGTCCGGAGACCGACTGTTCCTTCTGGGAATCCTACTTCGACCTGGACACGGATTATGCCGCTCTGATTGCTTCCGTCGATCCGGAAGACTCATACCTTTCGGCCGCAGCAGCCTGGGGAAGCGGTATCCGGATCCTGCGGCAGGACCTCTGGGAAATGATGGTGACCTTCATAATCTCCCAGCAGAAAACCATTCCTGCCATCCGCTCCCATGTGGAGACCCTCAGCCGGCTTTACGGAACTCCGCTTTCCGTTTCCGGACCGGAATGGATTTCCGGAAGCCGTCCCGGCGGCAGTTTTTCTTCTTTTCCCACTCCGGAACAGCTGAATCTGGCTTCCCTGGATGACCTGATCTCCCTGAAGCTGGGATACCGTGCCAAATACATCAAAAAGCTCTGCGAAGATGCCTGCTCAGGACATCTGGATCTGGAACTGCTGAAAGGCATGAACTATGACTCCGCCATGGAATATCTCCAGGGATTTTACGGCATCGGAAAAAAAGTGGCCAGCTGCATCTGCCTGTTCGGCCTCCATCATGTGGATGCCTTTCCGGTGGACACCTGGATCCGACGGATCCTTATGGAGCAGTACGCCCCCCGATGCGAAAACTTCCGGGGACTGACCGACGGCCGTCTCTGTGAAGCACTGGTGCAGAAATACTTTTCCCGGTACAAAGGCTGCGCCGGCATCATGCAGCAGTACATATTTTATTATGCCAGAACGGGAAAAGAGCCGGCCTGAATTCAGGCTGGCTTTTTCTGTTCTTTTTCCAGGAGCCGGCTTGCAGTTCCGTCTCCGATCAGGTACAGCTCATGAAGAGCTCTGGTTATGGCCACATACAGCAGTTTGGCTTCTCTGACATTCAGTCCGTAACGTTCTTCATCCGGCTGCCACAGAATCACCGCATCAAATTCCAGACCCTTGGCAGCGGTCACAGGAAGGACCATGATCCCGTTGCGGAACATTTCCTCTCCCTGCTCCATTCCCAGAAATTCCCTCACCTCCCGGGCTTCTTCCTGCGTCCGGCAGATCACTGCCGCCGTTTCATATCCCCGCTCCTGTACATCTTTCAGCACGTTTCTCAGACATTCTGCCGCCTCTCCCTGTTTTTCCATGAATACAGACACGTCCCTTCCATGGCGGATCACAGGCTGAATCCGGTATGTCTCCTGGGATGCCTGTTTCAGCACCCGTCCGGCATATTCAGAAATCTCAATGGTATTCCGGTAGCTTTTGGACAGCAGATAAAAACTGTCTGACTCCCTGCGGAGCATGATCTTCTTCAGATCTTCCCAGTCGTTCATTCCCGTTTCATACCGGATATTCTGGGATACGTCTCCCATAATCGTAAAGCAGCAGTCCTCCAGCAGCTCCCGCATCACATAATAAACCATTTCCCCGAAGTCCTGGGCCTCGTCTATGATGATCTGGCTGAATTCTTCCGGCTGTTTTTTCATGAACAGCCGTTTCCAGATCAGTGCCAGCGCCGCCGCATCGTAAACGTCCATGTTTCCGGCTCTGACATGTTCCGCCGCCGCAGCCCATCCTCCGGAGATTTCTTCCGTTTTTCCTTCCGGAGCTGCTTTTGCGGATGTTTCTTCCGCCATCATTTCCAGAAATTCCAGATAGATGCCTTCCGGTGTCCACTTTTTCTTTTCCGTGTCAAAATATTTTTTATATGACAGAAGCTTCTCCTTCCGGAAGCTCTGATCTCTTTCCGTACAGAGGAATCGGATCCGGGATGCCAGCCGTTCATTCAGAAGTTTTTCCGTCTGAAACAGGGACAGATGCGGATTCCTCAGAAGAGTCTCCGCCACATTTTCTCTGGAGAGAATCACTCCCATATCCCTGTCCCGGATATCCGAATCCGGTATCTCTTCCTGTCTCTTTTTCCGGAGAAACCGGTCCAGCCTCTCTGCAAAATCCAGATGGCTTTTCCTTCCGGCCATGGGGTCATCCGGCACCAGCCGGAAAGATTTTTTCCAGCTTTTTCCCATCAGATACGGGAAAAAACGGTCCATGCGCAGCTGACTCACATGATTCACATCCAGTTCCGGAAGTCCGCTGCTGATATAATTCAAAAGCATGTCGCTGCCTCCGATGATGCAGAACTCCGACGGCTTGAATTTATCTTCATAATTGTACAGAATATATGAGATCCGGTGAAGGGCAACCGTGGTCTTTCCGCTGCCTGCCACCCCCTGTACGATCATGTTTTTATAGGGAATGTCACGGATGATCCGGTTCTGCTCCTTCTGAATGGTGGCGATAATATCTCCCAGCACTGCTTCCTTGTTCTGGGACAGATATTTCACCAGCAGCTCGTCATTGGCCGCCACATCATCATCATAAAATCCCAGAAGCGTCTCTCCGGCAATGTCGAATGTCCGCTTCTTCTTCAGATCCACCTCCACCGTACCGCCGTCGGGAACTTCATAGGTCCCTTCCCCCAGTTCGTTTTCATAATAGACGCTGGATACCGGTGCGCGCCAGTCTACAATCACCACGTCATCGGCATTTCTGGTAACTCCGTTTTTCCCGATATACCGGCACTCCGTCATTCCATAGGTAATATCTTCATAGTCAATCCTGCCGAAATATGCCTTTTTCAGAGCCGCCCTGTTTTTCCGCAGTGCATTTTCCGTATATTCCAGAATGTTTTTTCCGGCTGTCAGCTGTCCATAGGAATCACCTTCCCCTTTTCTGACAGCCTGATACAGCTCCGTCACTTCTTTTTTATAGGACGAAATTTTCTGTTGGTAGGCCCGGATGTTCTCCCGGATGATTTCCAGGCATGTTTTCAGATGTTCCTGCTCCAGGCACATCTCCCTGTCTTTTTCCGCTTTCATTTCTTCTTCTTTACTTTCCTCAAATTTCCCGGCGGACCGCCGCGCGGTCCGGACAGAGGCAGCCGTTTCCCGCGGCATTTTTATGGCCTTCTGTCTGTATCAATCTGAATCAGGCACCGTTTTCGTGTTCCATGCGGCACCTTCCAGTATAAGGCGGGTGTGCTATTATATCAGAATCCGGGCAAAAAAACAACTCCCGTTTTCTCCGGCCGGACGCCGGATTCCACGGAAGCTGTTTCTGAATCCTGTATACGGTACTTTATATTTTCCGCATCTCCTGTCTTCTGCCTTCCACGTTTCCTGCTTTCTACTGCTTTTCCACGTTTCTGGTGGAGATCACATCACATCCCAGGCCCAGCACATCGGGAATCACCACGTCCCCCATGTGGACCGGAGCCGAAACTCTGGTCTTCCGGATCTGGGCCATCACATCCATGATCCGGCCCTTGGGCACCGGACCGGAAAGGCGGACGCTGCACAGGGGCATGTCCCCTCCCTCCACCAGTACGGAAGAGGCAATGTTGCGGACAGGGTTCGTAATCTCCTGTTCCACGTATCCGGCTCCCTTGGGGCATCGGTTTCCTGATACGGAAAGAACCTTTCCGTTTTCAAATTCTGCTGTCACTTCACAGCCATTTGGACATAAGATACAGGTAAATGTCTTATTCAACGCTCGTCACCACCTTTATGCCTTCTTTGGACACCAGCCGGTCTGCCGGCAGCTGGATTTTTTCCATCTCGGCCGGAAGAAGCTTCGGATATTTTCTGGATGCCAGAACCCGGTCTCCCTGGCGGATCTCCACCAGACAGTCCCGTACCGGTTTCCTGGGCCGGAAGGAAAATACCACATCACTGCTTCCGGTGATCTTCTGGGGAACCGTATAGCCCACCAGTCCGCCGGTCTCCACCTGAATTCCGGCCTCCGGAAGTCCATGGGTCACATATTCTGCCACAGACTCTGCCAGACGTTCCGCCTCCAGGGATACGAAATCCACCAGATCATGAACATGAAGCACATTGCCTGCCGCAAAAATGCCCGGAGTGGTGGTCTGATAGAACTCATCCACCACCGCGCCTTTGGTTCTGGGATCCAGTTCCACCCCGGCCATCAGAGACAGTTCGTTTTCCGGAATCAGTCCCACAGACAGAATCAGTGTATCACAGGCATATTCCTTTTCCGTTCCCGGAATGGGATTCAGCTTTTCATCCACCTGGCTGACCTCCACAGCTTCCAGACGGTTGTGTCCCTTGATTTTCGTTACCGTATGACTCAGATACAGGGGGATGTCATAGTCATTCAGACACTGCTCAATATTTCTCGGAAGTCCGCTGGGATACGGCTGAATCTCAAACACCGCCTCGACTCTGGCGCCTTCCAGGGTCATCCGCCTTGCCATGATCATGCCGATATCGCCGGACCCCAGAATAATCACATGGCGTCCCACCATCTTGTTTTTCAGGTTGATATAGGTCTGGGCCACTCCTGCCGTAAAGACGCCGGACGGCCGCTCTCCCGGAATGGACAGCGCTCCGCGGGTACGTTCCCTGCATCCCATGGTAAGGATCACCGCATCTGCCTGATACTCCAGCAGTCCGTCTCTGGATGCGGCCGTCACTTTCCGGTCCGGTGTCAGGCCGATGACCGTGGTATCCGTCACATATTCGATTCCAAGCTCTTTTACTTCATCAATAAACCTCTGGGCGTATTCCGGTCCGGATAAGGTCTCTCCGAATCTTGTAAGGCCAAATCCGTCATGAATGCACTGGCGCAGGATTCCTCCAAGCGTATGTTCTCTCTCCAGAATCAGAATGTCCGTGATTCCGCGCTTTTTAAGCTGAACAGCTGCCGCCAGCCCGCCGGGGCCTCCGCCGATGATGATGACCTGTTTCTTCTTCAAACTCATTTCGTCCGCACCTCCCCGGTAAAGATATAGGAGCCGCGCCGCTCATATGTCAGGTCTTCCGGCCGGATCCCCTTCTCCTGCATCAGAAGTTCCGTGATCCTGGTCTGGCAGTATCCTCCCTGACAGCGGCCCATCATGGCGCGGCAGCGGTATTTGACGCCTGTAACGGTCTTTGCTCCCACAGGTCTGCGGATGGCATCCAGCACTTCCGCCTTGGTGATGGTTTCACACCTGCAGATGATCTCGCCGTAATCGGGATTCTGACGGATCAGTTCCGCCTGCTCTTCAGGACTCTTGTCCCGGAATGTCACGAAGCGGCGGCGGATGGGATCAAACTCCGGATTCTCCTTAAGATCCTCCACCTCTTTCATCAGACGCACCACTTCTTTTGAAATGGGAACGGCGCTGGTAAGTCCCGGGGATTCAATTCCCACCAGGTTTACCGCGTGGGGAGCCACATCATCCCGTCTCTCAATGACAAAGTCATGGAACCCGCCCACGCCCTTGGGATTCAGCTTGGGCCGGATCCCGGCAAAATTACGGATAAAATATTCTTTCTTCAGATACGGGAAAATTCTGCTGCCGTCTTCAATCAGCATATCCATGATATCCCTGGTTGCGGCATAGTTGTCTCTTTCATCAATATATTCCGTGCTGGGTCCCACCATGATATTTCCGTCCAGCGTTGGCGTCAGGTGGATTCCCAGGCCTCCGGTCTTTATGTTGGGCACCGGATAGGCCGGCAGAGGCAGCATGCTGCTGATCTTTTTATCCAGAATAAAGTATTCACCGCGGCAGGGGTAAATGGTATATTCATCGATTCCCAGCATGGCGGAGATTTTGTCCGCGCCCAGTCCGGCACAGTTTACCACCCAGCGGGTCCGGTAATCCCCGCTCTTTGTTCTGACCGTATAGATTCCCTCTTCATCTCGGTCGATACCGGTGACTTCGCTGTCCGTAAAGAACTCCACGCCGTTCTGTGCCGCGTTCTCTGCCATTCCGTATGTAAACTGAAAGGGGCTTAAGATTGCCGTGGTCGGAGACCACATGGCAAAATTTCCGCCCACCAGAGGCGCCTTTTTATCAATAAAATCCCTGTCTACAATCTCGATTCCCCGGATTCCGTTTTTCTCTCCCTGTTCTTTCAGTCCGTACAGGTGTTCCCGGTCCTCCTCGGTAAAGCCCACCACCAGTTTTCCTGTTCTGCGGTACGGAATATCCAGCTCCGCTGCCACCTGATCAAATGTCCGGTTGCCTTCCACGCAGAATCGGGCCATCATGGAACCAGGCTTGTTATTGAAACCCGCATGCAGAACGGCGGAATTCCTGGAACTGGTCTCCATGCAGACATCGGGTCCCTTTTCTGCCACACAGATTTTAAGACGGTAACGGGACAGCTCCCGGGCCACGGAACAGCCCACCACGCCGGCTCCCACCACCAGCACATCATACGTCTGAGTCATCGCCTTTTCTCCTTTCCTGATTTCCCGGGATCTGTGCATTGAAATTTCCTGCATGTTTCGCTATAATTAGCTATCATACAGTCCTTTTCCCACTGACTTTTCCTTTTTGGGATTCCCGGAAAATCCTTTCCTGAATCCGATTATACATGAAGCGGAATCGGGCGTAAAATATTTTTTTAGAATGGGACCATAGCCTTTCGCGCATAGCGGACCGGCCCTTTTTTCATTCTGAAAGGCATGGAGGCATCCTATGGAAGAAAAGACTTTTGAATATTTTCTTACTATTGCAGAAGAAAAAAACATATCCAGAGCCGCCAGACGGCTCTATATCTCCCAGCCCACCCTGAGCAAATATCTTATCGGTCTGGAAACGGAACTTGGCGTTCAGCTGTTCAGACGAAACCGCGGTGAGCTGGAGATCACCGAAGCCGGTCAGATTTACCAAACCTATGCCCATCAGTTTCTGGATCTGGCCGCACAGCTGAAAAAAGATCTGGCTGCTGCAGAAGGCAGAAAGCAGGAAACCATCTCTCTGGGCATCACCCCATGGATCAGCTCCTATGTTGCTTTTCAGATCATGAATACGTTTTCCGTCTCACACCCCCGCGTCAGCCTGAATATCGTGGAAGACTTCGGCCAGAACCTTTTTTCCCAGTTCCTTGACGGGAAGCTGGATCTAGTTCTCTCCAACATTACCCGGCCTGTCCGGGCTAAGCTTCCCGAAACCGACGGCTGGATCCCCGTGCTTCCTGACCGTCTTCTGGTGGTGGTTCCCAGACAGATATCCGCCGAATTCGGCCTTCAGCCCGGCAGCACGGATTTTTCCCATCCGGGACTTCTTCCGGTGCTTCCTTTTAAAGGCTGCAGCATCATAACCGGAAAGCCGCACCAGCATCTGCATACCATCATCGGTGATATTGTGGATTTCTACAATCTGAAGCCATCCGCAGTCATTGAGAGTCAGAACACGGATAACTGCCTCAATCTTTCTGATGCAGGTCACGGGATTTCCTTTATCCCTGAGATTTATGTCCAGAACCGGCCTCCGCTGCGCAATTCCGATGTATATATTGTGGAAAGTCCCAAATTTGACTATACACGGGTGGTGTTTTTCCACAAGGACAAAAAAACTCCGGCCCAGGAAGACCTGATCCGGATGATCCAGAAAGTCTGCCGGGAGATCCGGGTCAGAAAAAGCTGAAACGCCGGTGTGCCGGATACGGCTTTCCGCATCCGGAATTCCGTGACTTTATTCCGTCCCTGTGCTATAATAAAAACCAGCAAAATGTACCGGAATCTCTATTAGAAAGGGGAGTATGCTCATGAGCAAGAATCAGATTACTGTCACCTGGAACGGCCATTCCTGTTTTACAGTCTCCGCAGACGGCTATTCCATCGTTCTGGATCCATATGCCCCGGATTCTGTTCCTGGCCTTCTGCCGCTTTCCCTGACTGCGGATCAGGTCCTCTGCAGCCATGAACACAGTGACCACGGATACCGGGATGCAGTGACCCTGACAGAGCGTTCTGTAAAAAACCCGTTTGATATCCTGAAGATCGATACCTATCATGACGATCAGAACGGCACTCTGAGAGGGGCCAACCGGATCCATATTCTGAAGGCCCACGGTATGAAACTCGTCCATCTGGGTGATCTGGGCTGCAGCCTGGACGCCTCTCAGACAGAACAGCTGAAAAAGCCGGATATCCTTTTTCTGCCTGTGGGCGGCTATTACACCATCAATGCGGCTCAGGCCAGAGAACTGGCGGTCATCCTGTCTCCCCGGGTGGTCATTCCCATGCATTACCGCTCTGATACCTTCGGGTATCCGGTTATCGGACGGCTTGAAGAATATCTGATGCTCTGCAGGGATGTGGTACGCTATGACACCGGCACATTCATTCTGGAACCGGAAACCAAATCCCAGACTGCAGTGCTTGCTTTAAAACAGGAATAAAGTAACCAAGGAAAAACCGGAGAGAGTCTCTGTATGCAGGAACTCTCCCCGGTTTTTCCTTGTGTGTTTTTTTGTCAGCGTTTATGAAACCTTCATTTTGCAAAAATGTAATTCATGAAAAAGAACCGGTTTATCCGGAAAAAGCAAGGCATACCGGAATTATGACATTTTTTCATATCTCCAGACCTGTGCATCGGATTTTTCATTATGAATCCGTCACGTTTTCGTCCGGGAGCAGCGCACCGTAAATCTTTGCGCTCTCTGCCGTACTTCTGTCCTCCCGGAAATAATAGTTTCTGCCGTCTATATCCCGATATCCTGCGGTCATCTTCCCTGTGGCAGGATCAAAGTAATACCTGTTTCCGTCCGGAGCCGTAAACCATCCCGTCTCCATCGCCCCGAGCCTTCCGTCTGACGTGTCATGCAGGTAGTACCAGCAATCCTCCACGCTGTCATAGTACCACCCGGTTACCATGACCCCGGTTTCATCAAACAGGAACCATTCATACTCCGGCTGGCCCTCCGACCTGTAGGGATTATCCATATACGCCCAGCGGGAGCCAACGGTGCTTCCGTTATTCAGTACGAATCTCCACACCGCCGGCGCCGCATCCGGACTGTCCGGAAAAGCGGATGCCTCCGACGCCCATTTTCCATGGACTCCGGTTATATAAGGATGCTCTGCCGTTCCATAGGAAACGGATGTGGATTCTTCCGACGAGGACTGGCTGCTTCCGGTATCTGCCTTTTTAAAGACCGCCCGAACCGTCACGTCTTCATCCGGCATGGTAAACGTGTTTCCTTCGATGACAGCTCCCCCTGAAACCACTTCCCAGCGGTCGAACACATATCCGGCTTCCGGCGCGGCAGTCAGCGTTACCAGCGTCCCCTTTATTGCTGTCTTCGGCGATGCTTCTGCGCTTCCGTGTTCGTCTGTCTCTGCTGTTACCGTATGTAAGACTTCCTTTTCCTTAAAGACCGCCCGGACCGTCACGTCTTCATCCGGCATGGTAAACGTGTTTCCTTCGATGACAGCTCCCCCTGAAACCACTTCCCAGCGGTCGAACACATATCCGGCTTCCGGCGCGGCAGTCAGCGTTACCAGCGTCCCCTTTATTGCTGTCTTCGGCGATGCTTCTGCGCTTCCGTGTTCGTCTGTCTCTGCTGTTATTGTATGTTCGTTAAGCACTTCCAGCATAAATCCGGCTGAAACAGGATTTTCCAGGTTTCCGTCTATCTGCACCCTGATCTGGTAGGTTCCGGCAGCAAGCGCAGGATTCGTCTCCACTGTAAGTGTGGTTTCCTCTCCTTCCTGCAGTGTCGTATCAAACACTGAAACGGTTCCCATACTGTCAGCCACTGCTGCTTCAAGATCATACAGCGGTTCATTGCCTGTATTTTTTATGGTGGCCGTTACGCTTCCGCTCTCTCCTTCCGGAACACGAAGATGGTCTGGAGTAAATTCCAGGCTCAGATTTCCATAAGGAACCCCGATAATCTGATCACTGCTGATAAGGCTTCCCCACGCACTTTTATATTTTGCAGAACTCTCTGCCGGAACAATAATCTGCTCCAGGGAATCACATCCTTGCAGTGGATTAGTATTGCCCATCGTTGGCGGTTCTTTCGACAGCAGAGTAATGGTTTTAAGGCTTTTGCAATAATTAAAGGCCCCGGATTCGATACTCTTAATGCCGGCCGGCAGTTTGACCGTCTCAAGACCGGTGCAATAAGAAAAGGTCTGCCCTTCGATTTTCTCAATGCCTTCCGGCAGTTCAATCATTTTAAGGGAGGTGGAATAATAAAAGGCACTCCATCCGATGCTTTTAAGGCTTTCCGGCAGTTTAATCGTTTCAAGAGCGCTGCAATAAGAAAAGGCGTAGGTTTCAATTGATGAGACAGTTTCCGGCACAGTATAATCTTGACTGTCTTTTCCTGCCGGATAACATATCAGTTTTGTCTTATTTTTGTCAAACAGCACTCCGTCCTCTGCAGCATAATTCTCATTTTCATCCGCAATCGCAATTTGAATCAGACTGGGACAAATACGGAAGACAGACTCTCCAATACTCTCTACCCCATCTGGCAGTTTGACCGTTTCAAGGCTGTCGCACCTTTGAAAGGCATAGTCTTCAATGGCCGTGATTGTATATTCTGCACTTACTCCCTCTTCAGTAATTTCTCCCGTCAGGTCAAGATCCCCGCTGATGTTGTCATTTCCGCCGATCGTAAGTTTATTGCCATCGCAGCTCACATTCTGTAAAGTAATAACGTTTCCTTCCCCCGTATTCATCGTCAGTGTCTGGTTCTGTCTATTATAGATCCACCCGGCGCTGTTTCCCGTCTGAACCCCCAGCAGGGCTGTTTCTTCCCCTTCGCAGACATCCTCCGGGCTGACCCCTTTTGCCGAGCAGACGGGACAGCCGGTATTTACACAGTCCGCCCTGCACCGGTTCTTACAGATACACTTCTTCGGCTCTGCATCGGAGGGAGTGGCCTTCTCCTCTCCTTTATCCCCGCATATTTCACACTCATAGGTGCAGGGATTTCCCGCTTTTGCAGGAACATAGCCGCACTCACCATCATGTTCATGACTGCAGGCAGTGGGTTCGGCTTTATTCATCTGAGACGGTGTTGCGATATTTCCGCTTTCCTCAGGATAGCACTCCTTTGTATGTTCATGAGTACAGGGACTTCCCTTCGTCCCCACACTGTAGCCGCAGCTTTCATTATGAACCGTATGATGTCCGCAAAACCCTTCCTGTGCGTCGGGCTCCTGTCCCTGCGAAACCCCCCCGGCCACCGGAGACGGCAGTGTAAACAGAATCATGCACAGACTGATCATAAATGCAGTTAATCGTTTTTTCATCGGCATTTCCTCCTCTTCCCCATATGGTCATGGACATTCCTTTTTCTGCAGGTCAGACTATGATATCTTAAGATACCATACATATACAGGCACATCATCTGATACCCATACAGCAAAAGACTCATTGCTGCCCGTTCCCGGGGCCATCCCCTTCCCGCGACGTGGGATTCATAACAAAAAAGGACAGACCTGTTCTGTCTGTCTGCAATCCGCGTCTTACATAGAGGTATTCCTTTCAGGCCCTCTTTTACAAAATTTTCTCGGACGGGAACTTCCTTTGCCCCGGTTTCCAAATAAAAGCTATATTAAAATTATATAGAAAGAAACAGAAGAAATCAACCGCATTCTCAAAGAGAACTTAAAATCCTGCAGTTTGTCTGAGCCTCTTCAGGCCGTTATTCTGAGCCTCTTTCCAGTCTGTAAGACGGGTGCATGAGACCCGTGGGTCCATAAAATTCCGTCCCCACACACCGGAAGCCCAGCCGGGACAGCAGACGTTCCGAATACAGATTCAGCGGGTGATGCCCGGCCGCCAGATACGCTGCATCCATCACTTCAAATCCATATTCTATGACTTTTCCGGCTGCCTCCTCGGCCAGTCCCCTGCCCCAGAACGGGGGACGGAAATGAAAGCCCAGTTCATAGGCTTTTTCTCCGTCTTCCGATGTCCGGTTCCCGTACGGTCTGAGGCCGCAGCATCCGGCAAGTTCTCCGGTCTCTCCGTAAAATACCGGCCAGTACTGTACTCCGAAACGGCGTTCGCCGGCGATTTCCGTCTCCAGCCGGTTCCGGATCTCTTCCTCTGAGAACAGGCCGGAAGCGCAGATAAACCTGGTTACCTGCGGATCTCCCCAGAGAAGTTTTGCCAGTGCTTCATCCCCTCTGCTCCATCTGGAAAAACAGAGACGGTCTGATTTCATGAAATATTCCCTCATGGTTTCCTCCTGTCCGGTTACCCTGAATGGTTTCTAAATATGGCGTCTCCATTCTTCCAGACGATACCTCTGTCTGGCTTTGGCGTCCTCCAGCTGTCTTAACATCTCCGGGATATCCTCATTGAAGGTTCCGGCCAGAACCACATAGTTGGATGCATGGTTGGTGCGGAATATGGTTCCGGGAGAATCGATATGTTTCAGGAAAAGTTCCATTTCCTCCACGATCTCATCCGGCGTGATCAGTTCCATCTCCCCGCGCTTCACCTCTTCATTCATCTCGGTTCCCTCATACAGCCGCAGCGTCAGGAATGAGGCATATTCGGGGTTCATGGCGTTGATCAGTTCCGCTGACCGGACCGCATGTTCTTCGATTCCCTTCCGGCCTCCCAGGCCGGAGATCAGCGTCACCGACGTTTTCAGCCCGCAGCGTTTCAGCTTCTGACCGGCTTCGGCGATCTGGGCTGCCGTCACATCCTTTTTTATGTGTTTCAGCACGCTGTCATCCCCGGATTCCGCTCCCAGATAAATCAGTTCCAGTCCGGCTTTTGCCAGCGCTTTCAGTTCCTCCTCCGATTTATGAAGCACATCTCTTGCAGTGCCGTAGGATGCGATCCGCTCTATTCCCGGAAACAGCCGGCGGACATACGCCAGAAGTTCCAGAAGTGTTTCCGTTTTGACAACCAGCGCATCGCCGTCTGCAAAAAACACACGGCGGATCCCGGGTCCGTATACTCCCCGGCATTCATCCAGATCCCGCATGATTTCTTCTTTTGTACGGATCCGGAATTTTTTCTCCCGGTACATGTTGCAGAATGTGCATCTGTTATGGGCACATCCTATGGTCACCTGAATAATCAGACTGTATGCCTCGCTGGGCGGGCGATACAGAATTCCTTCATACTGCATGATATTTTTCTCCTTCCGTATTCCGATGACGATTCAGAGGCTTTCAGAGTTCTTCCAGCTGTTCCAGCCGTCTTTTCAGTTCTCCGGCACGGTCCTCAAACAAAAGCCGCTGATTATACTGATAATATCTCTCACACTCGTTTTCCTGCAGAAACCGCACGGCGTGAGGGCCCGTGTTCAGTTCCGTAATAAAAATCACCATTTCCTGGCTGTCTCCGAATGTCCCTTCCATAAAGTCGAACGCGTATTCCAGTTTCTCCTGCACTTCTGCAGAAAATGCCTCAAATTCGTCTTTTTCATACCCGAACAGCTGACGGATCCTGTCAAAAAGAGGAGACGGCATCCGAAGGCCCTCACTTCTCACCGTCTGCAGGAACCGGTTCAGCTTTTCCTCCGCATCCCGGTACATATAGTCCCGTTCCCGGCTCAGGAGCCCGGACTTTTTCTTTTTCTCACGGATTTCATCCAGATGCCGGATCTGCGTCTCCAGCATGACGGGTCCTTCTCCTGCTTCGCCTTCCGGACTGTTCAGCTGTTCCCTCAGCTCCTTCAGTACATCCATTATGATTTCCAGCTGATCTTCTTTTCTCCCCCAGGACCGGAATGCCGTTTCCAGTTCCGCCAGAAGCAGGCTGATAATTGACAGCTTCTCATCAAACGGCGCACGGGCAGCTTTTTCCATGAGTGCCGGATCCCGGTGCCCTTTCAGCACTTCCGCAGCCTGATACTGTTCCTGATACTTGTGGTAAAGTTCCAGATAATTGGCAAAATCCCTGGATATACGCGGGTGCTGGATATACTGAGCCACAGAGTCCCGGTCCATGGTCTTTCCCAGCTGTTCTCTTACCTTCAGGAATCCCGAAAGATCCTCCCAGCCTCTGGGCGTCGCAAACTGTTTTCCGTCCACAGTGGTTTCCACCTGGTAAAAATACCGTGGTCTGGCTGTCAGATAGGAAATTACGGCAGGATGGACGTCCGCCTGTTTTGCATACTCTTTCCATACCTGGAAATCCGGTTCCACATCCATGCGTTTGACCCTGTCCAGCGTTGCCATGTCAAACTCTCTGACGGATTTATTGTACTCCGGCGGATTTCCCGCTGAAACAATGATCCATCCATCAGGAATCCTGTGGTTCCCGAATGTCTTATACTGAAGGAACTGCAGCATGGCCGGGGCCAGAGTCTCCGATACACAGTTGACTTCATCGATGAAAAGAATGCCTTCCGAAAGTCCGGTTTCTTCCATCCGGTCATACACGGAAGCCACGATCTCGCTCATGGTGTATTCCGTCACATGTCTGACGTTTCCTCCGTAGTTCCGTTCCTGTATGAACGGCAGGCCGATGGCACTCTGTCTTGTATGATGTGTGATGGTATAGGCCACCAGGCCGATTCCGCATTCCATGGCGATCTGCTCCATGATCTGGGTTTTTCCTATGCCTGGCGGTCCCATAAGAAGCACCGGTCTCTGCCGCATGGCGGGAATCACATATTCTCCCCTGGGGTTTTTCAGAAGGTACGCCTCAATGGTATCCCGTATTTCTTCCTTTGCCTTTTTTATATTCATTGTCTCAGTCCTTTTTCTCTCTGACCGTGATTCTTCTTTGTCCGGCCCCGCTTTCTCTTCCGGGCATCAGATCCTCTTCCTCCAGAACCAGACGGATGGCCCACGGCGGCACATCCGCATCCGTACAGTCACTGCCCATGAAAACAAATGCCGTATCATAAGGCGGCATTCTGGACGGAAATGTTCCTTTTCCGTCGGTGAAATACAGAAGGCCTTTCAGCTGTCCCAGCCGGTGCGATCTCATCAGCTGCTCCACATACAGAAAAGCCGGTCTGAAATCTGTTCCGCCCATGCCGGTCAGTTCCAGGTGCTCCGTATACTGTTTCATCTGATCCTCGTTTTCAACCACCACATCCTGGCGGACCCGGTCGTCGCACTGAAGAATATGAACGCAGCACCGCCGGAAAAAGCTGCCGCTTTCAGTCAGCACGGAACGGGTCTCCTCCAGAAATCTGCGCACCAGTTCTCCGGAGCAGGACATGGATGTGTCAATAACAATGACAAAATCCTGGATCTTTCTGCTTTCCTTTGTTTCCAGAGGTTCAATCAGGGGCATGTTGCCGTACAGCTCCATGCCGTAATTGTAAAACACATAGTCAAAGGCATCCGGATCCACCTGCATCGTTTCTTTCAGCACTGTAAATTTTCTTAAAAATTCCCGGTAATCATACCGTTCCCGGTTTTCCACGGCAATCTGTTTTCTCAGCTCCTGTTCATCCTCGGCTGCTTCTTTTGAGAGGACCTCCATTTCCGTCTGCATTTTCCGCCGTTTTTCATCCCAGTCATTTTTGGGGGTTCTGTTCTGTTCCGGCTGCGGCCGTTTCTCCGGCCGGTCCCAGAAGGAGTGGTCATCCCGGCAAAATTCCGTCTCCAGGGCCAGGTATTCCTGCTGCGAGAGCTCCATTTTCAGCAGTTCCCTGTATATATGTTCCGCGTTCCGTACCGGAACGGCTTCCTTCAGCCGGCTGGCCATGCTGCGCCTTAAAGGCGAACCATGAAGGTGCAGGCATGGCTTCCTCAGGTCATCCATCATGAATTCCACTGCCATGTCACAGGCCAGGCTCCAGTATCCCGGATCCCGGTCTTTTCCGTTCCACAGATGGCAGAACAGGCAGTGGAGAATCATGTGAAAAAATATCCTGTTGATGAAGACTCTGCTCTTTTTATACAGAGCAGCCGTGGCATACGGATGAAAATACAGAATGATCCCGTCTGTCCCCATGCCCTTCACCGAGGCGTCCGGCTGCGGTCTCAGGGAACTGAGTGCCGAATCCAGAAACCGCATGGAAAGATACAGTTCACCGGATGCGTTTTTCAGGATTTCACGGCAGATCTCCTCCAGTTCTTCCTGCTTCTTCTGTTCCCTGTAAACCGGCGAACCTTTCCTGTCGATCATGTCATTCTCCTGTCTCCGGTGTTTTCTTCCTGCCGGGAAAACATCCGGACTAAAGCTCAAATTTCTTTTTTTCTGTCCGGAACCACCGATGACGGAATTCCATCAGGCGGCTCAGAATTCCCGCCTGTCTTCTTTCAGACGCGCCGGCAATCAGCCGGTCCAGTTCTTCCGGACGGAGACCACAGGAGAATGTTCCTGCTGCCTCCGCTTTTTTCTGTCCGAACCGGTCCAGCATCCAGAGAAACGTTTCGGAATCCTCCATCTTTTCCAGCATCACTTCCGTCAGGTTTTCCCGGAGAAATCTTTCATATGCGTACTTTGCATCTTCCCGCAGTTCCAGCGGATACATGAGCCTTCCCAGGGCAACCTCCGCGGCTGCCGATGTACTTTCCTCGTACTGCTCTTCCGCAAACAGCCGGTCATAACGGTCATAACGGAGCATTCCGTTATCAAAACAGTATCTGTATTTCTGCCCGCTGCCGTGAATGCTGGAGCTGATGATTCTGGCAGGGGTATTTTCCACTGCTTCGTCATAGTACTGCGGAAAAATCAGCCGGGCGGATTCCTGCCAGCTTCCGTCCTGATGCCTGAAAAAGCAGCGGACCGTCAGCCTTCCGCTGAATTCTGTCACAAAATCCTTCAGAGCGGAGCTTCGCCGTCCATTCATATGCACCAGAAATTCCTGTATATTGCGGCAGCCGCTGAACAGCCCTGCTCCGGTTTCCGCGATGCCGTCGGAAAAATGCAGGATCTTCAGCTTTTCACAATTATAAAACACATATCTTCCGATTTTTTTCAGGCTGTCCGGGAGAAATATCTCCTCCGTTTCCATGCCGGAAAACAGCCGGTCTCCCAGTTCCGTCACCGGAACGCCCTCAAGTCTGTCCGGAATCACGCAGACGGCGCCTGGTGTCAAGATTCTTGTCACACAGGCGCTTCCGTTTGTTATTCTATACTCAAATTCTTCTTTCATGCCGCCTCTATCTGAGTTTTTTCACTGCACTGAAACGATAGTAATAGATAATAAATGCCACAGACGTAATGCTCCAGCTGAGCGGATAGCTCACCAGCGTCATGAGCAGCGTCGGGTGGAACGGCGTTACCAGGAATACCCAGAGGACTCTGAGAACGCAGGTTCCGAAGCAGATCAGCAGCATGGACATCAGTGCGTCGCCCACTCCGCGGAGAGTACACGGGTACACGTTGACGCAGATATAGGTAACCCAGAAAGGAATCAGGAAGTGCATGATTTTCAGGCTTTCCTCCATGACATTGGCGTCACTGGTAAACAGAGAACACAGCGGAGCTCCCAGAAGCCAGATGCCGCCTCCCAGAACCAGAGTAATCACCGTGGACATGGCAATTCCCACGTAGGTTCCCTTTTTCAGACGGTCAATTTTTCTTGCGCCGTAGTTCTGGCCGGCAAAGGTGGTTACGGAGATGCCCATGGCATCCATGGTCATCCAGAACAGACCGTCGATCTTGCCGTATACTGCCCAGGCGGCAATGGTGTTGGTGCCGAAGCTGTTGATATTGGCCTGGATCAGGATATTGGAGATGGAATACATCATGGACTGGAGACCCGCCGGAAGACCGATCTTGATCACCTTCCGCAGCATCGTCCTGTCTACCCGCAGTTCCTTTATGCAGAACCGGTAACATTCTCTGGAACGGATCAGCTTGATCATTACCAGCGATGCTGCCAGAAGCTGGGAAAGGATTGTCGCCAGTGCGGCTCCTGCAACCTCCATGCGGAATCCCACGACGAAAAGAAGATCCAGCACAATATTGGTAAGACAGGCAGCAATGAGGAAATACAGCGGCCGCCTGGAATCTCCCACGGCCCTCAGAATCGCAGCCCCCATGTTATAGAGCAGGTTGGCTATGATTCCCAGAAAATAAATACGCAGGTATGTGACAGAGTAGTCCATGATCTCTTCCGGAACCCCCATGGCACGCAGGGCCACCGGAGCCATGGTCTCTCCCACCACCAGAAAAATCACACCTCCGGCCAGTGCCATGCAGAATGCCGTATGAACGGCCTTCTTCACATAGCTTTCCTGCTGTGCCCCATAATACTGGGATACCACAACAGCTGCTCCGGACGACATTCCGACAAAAAATCCCACCAGAAGGTTAATCAGGGTTCCTGTGGTTCCGCCAACGGCAGAAAGTGCCTCCTTACCCACAAATTTACCCACAATCATGGCATCGGCCGTATTGTAAAGCTGCTGAAAAAAGGTCCCGAACAGAATCGGGAAGAAAAATATCAAAAGCTGCTGCCAGATGACGCCTTCTGTAATTCCATTATACTGTTCCGCAGTTTCTTTATTCCGCCCCATTTTCTTCATCCTTTTATCCGTATTTTAGCTGAAACCGTTTCTGTGTGAAAACAGGGGACATTACAGATCCTGTCCTGCATCCCTAATATCCCCTGCTGTTTGCTTTCTTTACTTGTTGCGCGTTCTTTAGAGCAGCTCTTTTCTGAGCTCCTCGCCGCTTTTTGCAGACAGATATGCCGGAGGAATATCCAGAATCGTCCTGCAGCCTTTCTGTCCTTCTTCTGCCATGCGGTAAGCCGCACGGGCGCATGCCACAATCACGGAAGCCGTGAATTCCGGGTTGGAATCCAGTTTCAGACTGTACTCAATGACATGTCTGTTTTCCAGGTTCCATCCTGTCTTTCCGCTGCGGATCACAAATCCTCCGTGAGGAAGTCTGCTGTGATCCCGCTTCATTTCCTCTTCCGTTATGAAATGCACGGTGGTGTCATAATCCGCAAAGTAGTTGGGCATGGTTTTGATCTCGTTTTCGATTTTTGCCCTGTCTGCGCCTTCCTCTGCCACCACAAAACATTCTCTTGTATGTTTCTGCCTTGTGGTCAGTTCCGGAGTTTCTCCGCCGCGGATGGCTTCCAGCGCGCTCTCCACCGGAATCGTATACTGTCTCGCATCCCTGACACCTTCAATTCTGCGGATCGCATCGGAATGTCCCTGGCTCACGCCTCTGCCCCAGAATGTATAGTCACGTCCGTCCGGAAGAACGGCCCCCGCATATACACGGTTCAGAGAAAACATGCCGGGATCCCAGCCTGCGGAAATCACGGCAACTTTTCCGGCTTCACGGGCCGCCGCATCAACGGCTGCAAAGTGTTCCGGAATCTTTGCGTGTGTGTCAAAACTGTCCACCACATGGAACAGTCCGGCAAATTCCGGCGTCTGCACCGGAAGGTCTGTAGCGCTTCCGCCGCAGAGAATCAGTACATCAACCTTGTCAGTCATGTTTTTTGCTTCCTCTGCGGGATATACTCCGACGCCTTCGGTCAGAATCTTCACGGTTTCAGGATTTCTTCTTGTAAAAACTGCTGTAAGTTCCATATCCGGGTTCTGTTTTACTGCGCATTCCACTCCTCTGCCCAGATTTCCATATCCCAGAATTCCTATTCTGATTCCCATTCTTATCCGCTCCTTTTTTCTTGTCATAAACTTGGTCTGAAATAATTTTATCAACCGGTCAGGGGCATGTCAACCCGATTTCCTATGATTTCACAATGTCTCTTTCCGGCTTCCTGTTTCCGTCCGTTTCCCCTGATTTCCCATCTGATCACGCTTCATGAAAAACACGGCTGCAGCCGCCGTAATGAACTCCGATACGGCTACGGTAACCCAGATTCCGCTGACTCCGAAAAGCACCGGAAGAATAAACACAAGGATGCTGTTAAGCACCATGCCCCGCAGAAGAGTGATTGTCAGCGACAGAGCCGGTCTGACCGTGGCCTGGAAATACGTTCCGCACATGATATTCCACTCACAGGCCAGAAATCCCAGGAAATACAGACGGACCGCAGGCACTGCCATCGTCAGGATCTCTTCCGTCGGCTCCAGAAACAGATATGTCAGCTGCTTCGGAAAAATCATGCCGCATGCGGTGAAAATAACCCCGGCTGTCATGGCTGCCCTGATGCCCATGCGTTTTGCCTGTATGATACGTTCTTTCTTTCCGGCCCCAAAGTTGGCGGAAATCAGCGGCTGAACCGCCTGGGAGATGCCGTTGGAAATGGATGTCACCACCAGGGCCGCATTGCTGATAATTCCATATACCACAACGCCTGTGTCTCCCACATAGACCAGAAGCTGACGGTTGAACAGAAACATCACCAGACCGTTGGACATTTCCAGCACAAAACTGGCCACACCGTTTCCGGCAATTTCCCTGGCCTTTTTAAAGCTGATCCCCCGTTTCGGTTTCAGCCCGTTTTCGGGAGAAAGGAAACGGGAAGAAAGAATCAGCACCGTCAGCACCGTCCCTGTAACCGTGGCAAGGGCCGCTCCTCCCATACCTCCGTCCAGCAGGAAAATAAACACATAATCCAGGATCACGTTGGCAACACCGCCGCTGATAACCCCTGCCATGGCCAGCTTCGGCGCGCCGTCATTCCTCACAAAGGCCTGCAGGAACGATGACAGCATGAATACCGGAGCTCCGGACACCAGAATGCGTCCGTAGGATGCCACATATTCCCGCATGGAATCCGTACAGCCCAGAAGCTCTGTGATGGGGCCGAAAAACAGATGGCCTGCCGCCAGGGCAAAAACCGCAGCCAGAATCACCATGACCGCTCCCGTGGCAAAGTATCTTCCTGCCTCTTCCGTGTCTCCCCGGCCTCTGGAAAATCCATAGAGAACACTGCCGCCGATTCCGCACATCATGCCGATGCCATAGTAAAGGCTGTAAAGAGGAAGGAGAATATTCAGCGCCGCGATTCCGGCAGCCCCGATTCCCCTTCCGATCATCATTGTATCCGCAAGTATGTATATGGAGGTCACCAGAGTGGCACTGACGGAAGGCATCAGATAACTGAAAAAAACCTTTTCCACTGGTCCGTCCAGTAAACTCAGCTGTTTCATGTTTTTCCTTTAGTCGCAGACATTGAAATTCGTATGCCGGTATCCGGCCAGAATGCCTGCCATTTCCTCTCCGTATTCCTCTTTGAAATCTTCCATGACCTGAAGATTCACGGTCTCTCCCTCTGCACCGAAAATGGCGGAGGAAACCTCACTGTAGCTCCAGAAGGAATGGGCACAGTGATATTCGAAAGAGCGGATTCCCTCCGGACGTTTCGTTATGTTCTGCCCTTCCTTAAGACCGGCATTTCTCACGATCTGGATGCAGTAATCATGGTCATGGAGTGTCTGGGGCACTTCATATTTCATTTCCGGATTGAAGCCGCGGCAGATGGATGCATCCAGATCCCGGCAGTATGTCATGCCGGCTTCTTTAAGTCCCATTTCCCTGAACTGCGCATGCCACGGACAGCGGTGGATCTCCATCACATAATCCGGTGTCCAGTCCGTCACTGTCACCTGATTGGAGCATCCGGCCTTCTCGATTTCCTCGGTGCCCATCCATTCTCCATACCGGCAATAGGTCTCATAATTCAGAGGCTGGCCGTCACGGATGGCTCTCTGAGCCATTCTGCGTCCTCTCTGTTCCGCATAGTATCTGGTGGCGTGAACAAATGCCTGTTTTCCTCTTTCTCCGAAGTGCTCTGTAAGATGCACATAAAATTTTGCCGCGATAAACGCATGCGTCTTCTCATTGAATCCCATTACCCTTTCTCCTTTCCGAGCAGGTTGGAAAGCTCCGCAAACTGCTCCAGCGTCAGAGCCTCTCCGCGTACTGCCGGAGAAAGCCCCATGGTTGCGATGGCCTCTGCCACCTGTTCCTTGGTAAATGAAAGTTCCGGAGAGTTGGACAGGCCGTTCTGCAGAGTCTTTCTTCTCTGATTAAACGAAGCCCTGATGATCCGGAACATCAGCTTCGGGTCCTCCGCCTTCACCGGTGGTTCCCTGTGCCTGGTAAGACGGATCACTGCCGATCCCACCCTGGGCCTGGGAATGAAGCAGTTGGGCGGTACATTGGCCACGATTTCCGGTTCCGCGTAATACTGGACTGCCAGAGACAGCGCGCCGTAATCCTTGGAGCCCGGGCCCTCTTTCATCCGGTCAGCCACTTCTTTCTGAACCATGACCGTGATGCTGTCCATGGGTATTTCTCCCTCGAACAGTCCCATAATAATGGGGGTTGTGATGTAATAAGGAAGGTTCGCCACCACCTTTATGGGCCTTCCGCCGTTATACCGCTCGGCGATTTGTTTTATGTCAACTTTAAGGATATCTTCATTGATAATTTCCACATTGCTGTATCCGGCCAGAGTCTCCTTCAGAATGGGAATCAGGTTTCTGTCAATTTCCACCGCCACCACCTGCCCGGCACGTTCGGCCAGATACTGGGTCATGGTCCCGATGCCCGGGCCGATCTCCAGTACACAGTCGTTCTCCGTCACCCCTGCCGCTTCAATGATCTTTTCCAGTACATGAGTATCGATGAGAAAGTTCTGTCCGAATTTTTTCTGGAACATGAACTCGTATTTCTGAATAATCTCTATGGTATTTTTCGGATTTCCCAGATTTGCCATTGTTACTCCTGTTCTTTCAGCCGGTAAAGGCGTCTCGCATTCTTCTCCGTTTCCCGTATGATCTCCTCTGCGGAAACTCCCTTGATCTCCGCAAGTGCATCTGCCACCAGCGGCAGATGGGAGGAATCATTGCGTTTCCCTCTCCACGGAACCGGAGCCAGATACGGACAGTCCGTTTCCAGTACCAGCGCCGAAAGAGGGGCATACTCCACAACTTCCCTGAGTTTTTTTGCATTTTTGAAGGTCAGGACTCCGCCGATTCCCAGATAATATCCCATATTCAGATACTCCCGGGCCATTTCCGTACCATAGGAAAAGCAGTGAATCACACCGCCGGTGATTCCTTCTCTTTCGGCCTTCATGATATCCAGTGTGTCCCGGGCCGCATCCCGGCTGTGAATAATCACCGGAAGGCCTGTCTCCCTGGCAACCTGCAGCTGGCGCACAAACCATGTCTTCTGAATTTCCCGTTCGGGTTCATTCCAGTAATAATCCAGCCCGATCTCCCCGATGGCCACGATTTTTTCGTGTGCGGATGCCTTTTTCAGCCACTCCATGTCCTGTTCCGTCAGTTCCGCCGTTTCGTTGGGGTGAATTCCCAGCGCGCCGTAGATAAACGGATGGGACTCTGCCAGTTCCAGGGTGGTCCTGCAGGATTTTACGGATGCGGCAACATTGACCACATTTCCTATCCCGGCAGCTTCAAGGCTGTGCAGAAGCGTGTCTCTGTCCTGGTCAAAAGCTTCATCATCATAATGGGCGTGGGTATCAAAAATTCTGCTCATACATCTGCTCCTGTCTTTCGGGTCCGCCTTGTTCCGGTCCGGCATCAGCTGCCGCTTCCGGTCCGGCCGGATCCTGTTTCCGGCCGGCATGCCGGCAGTGCTGTTACCGGATCTCGGAACCGGGCTTCATATCTTTTTCTGGTACCATGACGGAAAGATTTCCCTCGTCATCTTCGGCGCTCAGGATCATGCCTTCGGAAATCATTCCCGCCAGCTTTGCAGGCTTCAGGTTGGTTACCACCATAACTTTCTTTCCTGCCATTTCCTCCGGCTTATACCATGCTTTGATGCCGCTTATGATCTGTCTCGTCTCGGAACCTATTTTCACCTGGAAGCACAGCAGTTTTTTGGACTTGGGAACAGCCTCGCATTTTACCACTTCTCCGATCTGGAACTGAATCTTCGCAAAATCGTCATAGGTAATTTCCGGCTTCTTCTCCACGTCCACAACGCTTTCTTCCTTCTTTTCCCCTTCAGAATCTGCGGCCTGGGAAGCTGCTTCGGCCGCTTTCATGGCCTCTACTTTCTCCAGCACTTCCTTCACATCCATACGTGCGAAAAGGATCTCCGGCTTTTCCGTCACTTTGTTTCCGTCAGGATACAGGCCGAACCGGTCCATTTCTTCCAGTGTTCTCTTTCCTGTGTTCAGCTGTGCCAGGATCTTCTCGGAAGTCTCCGGCATAAAGGAATACAGCAGGGAAGCGCCGATGGTGATGGCCTCTGTCAGATTGTAAAGGACTGTGGCGAGGCGGTCTTTCTTCTCCTCGTCCTTTGCCAGTGTCCAGGGTGTGGTCTCATCAATGTATTTGTTGCTGCGGCGGAAGATATTGAAAATCTCTGTAATGGCATCTGCCACTCTCAGTCGGTCCATCTTTTCGTCGGCCTTCTTTACCGCATCCAGCACAGCAGCTTTCAGTTCTTCGTCCACCGGCTCGCAGGCTCCTCTGTTCTCCACGATTCCGCCGAAGTATTTGTTGGACATGGAAACGGTACGGTTCACCAGGTTGCCCAGAATATTGGCCAGATCGGAGTTCATTCTCTCCACCATCAGTTCCCAGGAGATGACGCCGTCATTTTCAAAGGGCATTTCATGGAGAACGAAATACCGTACGGCATCCACGCCGAAAAAGTCCACAAGGGTATCGGCATAAAGCACATTTCCCTTGGATTTGCTCATTTTTCCATCTCCCTGCAGCAGCCACGGATGACCGAATACCTGCTTGGGAAGCGGAAGTCCCAGAGCCATCAGGAAAATGGGCCAGTAAATGGTATGGAAGCGGATGATGTCCTTTCCGATCAGGTGAAGGTCTGCCGGCCAGTATTTTGCGAATTTTTCACTGCTTTCTCCGTCGCAGTCATACCCGATGCCCGTGATGTAATTGGTAAGCGCATCCAGCCATACATAGGTCACATGCTTGGGATCAAACTCCACAGGAATTCCCCATTTGAATGAAGTTCTGGATACGCACAGATCCTGAAGCCCCGGAAGCAGGAAGTTGTTCATCATTTCATTTTTTCTGGATACCGGCTGGATAAATTCCGGATGCTCATTGATATAATCAATAAGTTTCTGCGCATATTTGCTCATACGGAAGAAGTAGGCCTCTTCCTTGGCCGGCTGCACGGGACGTCCGCAGTCCGGACACTTTCCGTCCACCACCTGGGACGGGGTCCAGAAAGATTCGCAGGGCGTGCAGTAAAGCCCCTCATAATGTCCTTTGTAGATATCCCCCTGGTCGTAAAGTTTTTTGAAAATTTTCTGTACCTGTTTTTCATGATACTCATCCGTGGTACGGATAAATTTATCATATGATGTGTTCATCAGGTCCCAGATGGTCCGGATCTCTCCCGCCACATTGTCTACAAATTCCTTCGGTGTGATCCCCGCCGCTTCTGCTTTCAGTTCGATCTTCTGTCCGTGTTCATCGGTTCCCGTCTGGAAATAGACATCATATCCCTGCTCTCTCTTGTAGCGGGCAATGGCGTCAGCCAGCACAATTTCATAGGTATTTCCGATATGCGGCTTGCCGGATGTATAGGCAATGGCCGTGGAAATATAATACGGTTTTTTACAGTTTCTGCACATGCTTTCTCCTCCTGAATCCCATGGGGCCGTTTTATGTCACCCCGAAACCTGTTTTATTTTCATATACGTCAGAGCGTTTCCCGCAACATAAAAAAGCCCGTCTTTACTTTTATTTAAAGACGAGTCTTCCCCGTGTTACCACTTTAATTCAAAACCGTCTTCCGGCGGTTTCCTCCGCGGCTGCGTTTTCCCTTGTTTCCGGTATCATATGACATGAGAAATCCACAGTCTGGCACGTTAACGGGTGCTTCCGTCGCAGCCTGAACTTTCTGTTCCCTTCATGGGACAGACCCTTCAGCCGCGCAGCTCCGGGACCATCTTCATCCGGCTTTCCGTTCCCCCTTTTCAGCTCCCGGGGGTCTCTGAAAACTTCCGTCCTGACTACTCTTCCCTTCCCAGCTTTTTCCTTATGCTTCTGATGATTATTAAGTCTATCCTGTTCCAGCCGGTTTGTCAAGCCGCAAGGCCCAATTTTCAGGGGGCACAGCGGGGAGATTTCAGGGATTTCAAGGATATCACGGCCTCTTCTGCAATATATTGAGCATATATGGAAAAACCGGAGGACAAAAGGATGAATCAAATCACCGGCCATGTGCCGAATTTCTGGAAAAAAACCGTCATTTTCCTGACCCTGGTACTGATACTCGCGGTTTCTCTTTTCTGCGGATGCCGGGGGAATTTCGCCGGATCCGTCCCCGGAGAAACCGGCGGGTACTTTGTTTCAGACAGCGGGCCGTCCGACAGCAGTGCCGCCCGGTGCCAGGAACACTTTTCCGACTTCTGTCTGCATGTGTTCTGTGACGAGGTTTCCGGCAATACTCTGGACCTGCATTATACCCTGAAGCATCCCGAAATCTGGGGAATCAGCCGCAGGGAACCGTTTCTCGGCTCCTGCAGTCTGGCGGAAATGGTGTCTGCCTCCGGAGACATCCGGGATACTCTGGAACAGCTGACTTCTTTTGACCGTGAACTTCTGACGGAGGATCAGAAACTGATATTCGATGTTTTTAAAGATACTCTGGAAACCTCCCTTCTTTCGGAAGGCATGGAACTTTATTATCAGCCTCTGTCCCCTTCCATCGGAACCCAGGCTCAGCTCCCTGTTCTGCTCTCCGAATATTCCTTTGATTCTCTGGAAGACGTGGAAGATTATCTGGGAATTCTGTCCCAGATGGATTCCTACTACAGTCAGATTCTGGAATTTGAAAACCAGAAAGCCGATGCCGGTCTCGGGCCTTCGGATGCCTCCATCGACAGAATCCTGGAATCCTGCCAAAGTTATCTGGTGGATCCCGAAGATAATTTTCTCACGGAAACCTTTCAGACCCGTCTGGACTCCCTGGAAGGCATTACGGACGATAAAAAGGCGGAACTTTCCTCACGGCATATACAGATTATTCAGGAACATTTTATCCCTGCCTATCAGCTTCTGATCGACGGCATGACGGCCCTGCGCGGCCGCGGCCTCCATGAGGAAGGTCTGGCTTCCTATAAGGACGGGAAAAAATATTATGAATACCTTCTCAAGTCAGGCACCGGCACTTCCTACACGATCCCGGAACTGAAAAAAGCTCTGGCTTCCCGCATGGAAAAAGATCTGGAAGCCATCAGCGAAATCTATCTGAACAATCCTGATTTTGACCCGGGTGCATCTTCCTTTGCTCTCACCGATCCCACGGAAATTCTGGAGGATCTGAAACAGCAGATGAGAAAGGATTTTCCTGCTCTGCCGGAATGCTCCTATGAAATCAAGTATGTTCCCGGGCACCTGGAAGATACATTGAGCCCGGCCTTTTACCTGACTGCGCCTCTGGACGATCTGGATCAGAATGTCATCTACATCAACAATGGGTATTCCGACAGTACGGAGGATCTCTACACCACTCTGGCTCATGAGGGCTTCCCGGGACACCTGTACCAGACGGTTTATTCCCGCAGTCATTCCTCCAGTCCCCTTCTCTCGATCCTGAGTAATTCCGGCGCCAATGAAGGATGGGCCACTTACGTGGAAAATTATGCCTGCACCCTGAATAACGGGCTGTCAGAGGAGGCCGGCATTTACCGGGCCTGCATGCGTTCATTTTCTCTCTGTCTCCATGGCCTTCTTGACATCGGTATCAATTATGACGGATGGAGCCGGGAACAGGCCGGGGCTTTCATTACCACATACTTTGAGGCCGGAGATGATGTGGTGGAGGAACTCTGGCAGACCATGATCGACAATCCCACCAACTACCTGGAGTACTGCAACGGTTACGTGGAACTGATGGAAATGCGGGAAATGGCGGAAGCGGAACTTGGTCCGTCCTTCAGCGCCATGGAGTTTCACCGTTTTCTTCTGGATCTGGGACCGGTTCCCTATTCTGTCACAAGGGAATATTTTGCCCGCTGGCTGGATGCCGGATAATGTCTCAGGCCAGGCGGACTCTGGACAAAGCAGCCGGAATTTAGTATGATGGATACAGAAAGACGGTCTCCGGAAGGACCGCCCCGCTATATGAAAAGGAGGAAATTCTATGAACGAAGTGATGAATGCAATTCTCACCAGAAGAAGTATCCGTAAATTTACTGACCGGCCGATTCCCAAAGACATCCTTCAGGAACTTGTGAACGCCGCCCTTCATGCTCCCAGCGGGAAAGGCCAGCAGACCTGGAAATTTACTGTTATTACCAGCCCGGATATGATCGCCCGCCTGACTTCGGAAATCGGGGCCGTACTGAAACGGGACAATTATGATATGTACCATCCCATGGCTGTTATCATGCCCTCCAATCTCCGTGACGGAATCTGGAGCCGTGAAGACAATGCCTGCGCCCTGGAAAATATCTTTCTGGCCGCACATTCCATGGGCATCGGCTCTGTCTGGATCAATCAGATGCAGAATATCTGCGACACCCCGCAGATCCGCGCTCTGCTGGATGAAATGGGCGTTCCCGGAGACCATGTGGTATTCGGCATGGCAGCACTTGGATATCCTGCCCCGGATGCTCCGGTAAAACCCATGGAGCGGATCGGAACCGTTGCCTGGATCGAATAACTGTCTGCAGAAAAGCATAAAAAACAGGATATGCCGCTCATCTGTCATCTCCCGATGACCCGAGCGGCATATCCTGTTTTTATCATAAAAGAAGCCGATGCTCTTTTCTGTTTCTTTCCGTCTCCGGAACCATCCGGAACAGTCCGGTCTTTTTTACCATTTATCGCAATGGTACAGATGGCGCGGAATTCCGTCCACCATGATCGGCGGCACATCTCCCTGAATCAGCGGCCTCACATAATCCAGAAATTCGTCGGTCACATACGTACCGTCTTCGTTGATCCACTCTCTGGGAACCACTTTCTCCACATTGGAAACCTTGTGGACGTTCTGAAGACTGGTGGTACACTGATACGGATCGTCGGAAATCCGTTTCAGAATCACCATTTCTCCGGTGTCTCCCTCATCGGCGGCCTTGACTGCAGCTCCGCCCACCTGGAAAGCCTCGATAATATCAATTCTGGATACCAGATGAGAGGCTGCTCTCTGCAGAGTGGAAAGCTCAATTCCCCTGGTTTTGCAGCCGATTTCATTGGCGATTCTGCAGGCAAGATAGTTGGCGGTTCCGCTCAGCTGTTTATGGCCGAATGCATCCACATAATCGACGCCGTCTGTCAGTTCGCAGACATAGCGGCCGTCTGCAAGGCGGATTCCTTCTGATACGGCCACCACAACCGACTGCTTCACCTTCAGGAGTTCTCTGATTTTTTCCACAAACCGCTCCACATCAAACGGCAGCTCCGGCAGATAAATCAGATCCGGTCCTTCGCAGTCTTCTCCCCTGGCCAGGGCCGAAGCTCCTGTCAGCCAGCCTGCATTCCGTCCCATGACTTCGATAACGGTTACCAGACCTTTTCCATATTCCAGCGCATTGCTGTCCCGGATAATTTCCTTGGTGGAGGTGCCGATGTACTTTGCTGCACTTCCGTATCCCGGTGTATGATCGGTCAGCGCCAGATCATTGTCGATGGTCTTGGGGACTCCGATAAACTTGGTCTTATATCCTTTTACAATGGCATAGTCGGAAAGCTTTTTAATGGTATCCATGGAATCATTTCCGCCGATATAGATAAAGCTGTCGATCTCCAGCTTTTCCAGAATTCCGAAAATTTTCTCGTAAAGTTCCGGCTGTTCATGGATTTCCGGAAGCTTGTACCGGCAGGAGCCCAGATAAGCAGCCGGTGTCCTTTTAAGGAGCTCCACATCCAGATCATTACGGATGTGTTCCGACAGATCAATATATTTTTCATCCATAAGTCCCTGTATTCCGTGAAGCATACCATATACCTTTTTTGCCCCTCTGTCCATGGCAGTACGGTATACCCCTGCCAGGCTGGAATTGATTGCAGACGTGGGGCCGCCTGACTGACCAACAATTACATTTCCTTTCACGCTAAAACTCCTCTCTGTATGTATCTTTTCCGCCGCTTTCCGGCTGTTTTTCAATCTGATGCGGAGCTCCCTGCGAAATGTTCTTCTCCGCTGCTTCCGGGGATATTCTATTTCTTCATGTTTTCTTTTTCTTTCTGCCTGAACCACTGATTCAGATGAGTCAGTGTCTTTATGAGAACATCGATCTCCTCTCTCCCCAGTCCGTCAAGAAGGCTCGCTATCATTTCCCGATGGAACCGCTCATAATGTTCATACGCGCTTCTTCCTTTGGCCGACAGAGAAATAAAGACAATCCTGCGATCCTCTTTTCCCCGCTCACGTACTACATATCCCTTTTTTACAAGGCTGTTCATGGCAATGGTAAGAGTTCCCACTGTCACAGACAGTTCCCGTGCAATGGAAGACATGTTTTTGGACGGTCCTGTCCCTATGGCCCTGATCACATGCATGTCATTATTCGTAATATCCCTGTATTCCTGATTGATGAGAGCCTTCTGCTCCACTTCCATCACATCACGGAAAAGCCTGACAAGCAGGTCATTTAAAGCTTCATAGGTACTCAATGGACGTTCCTCTCTCTTCCGGCTCACTTCTGCCGGCAAAATAGTTTGAATTTAAAAGTATTATACAACAGGACGGTTTGCCGTACAACTGAAAAATCCCCGATTCCATTGAAATTTCCTGAATTCTTAGCGGAATCCCTGCAGGGAATTTCCGCTTTCCCCATGTCCCGGCGGCATTTCAGACCATTCCTGCCAGAAAGATGCTGGCTGCAATTCCGCCGGCTGTGGCCAGAAGAGCACCAGCCAGAGTCCACCTGGTTCTGCGGATTCCGGCGGTCATAAAATAAAGGCTCATGGTATAGAAAATCGTTTCCGTGCATCCCATCATGATGGAAACCATGATCCCCTCCGGAGAATCCGGCCCGCAGGTACGGAAAATATCCAGAACAAGTCCGGTGGCTGCGGAACTGGAAATCATCCTCACCAGAATGACCGGTACCAGCGGTACCGGGATATGGAGCCAGGAGGCCGGTCCCGTCATTACATCCGCCAGCGCATCCAGAAAACCGGAAGCCCTCAGAATCCCCACTGCAGTCATGAGTCCTACCAGAGTAGGAAGAATCCCTGCCACGGTTCTCATTCCTTCGCCGGCACCTTTCAGGAAGTCATCAAAAACCGGTCTTCCGGACAGAAGCCCGAATCCCACAATATAGAAAATTGCCAGCGGAACCATAAATTCAGACAGAAATATCAGGAAATCCATAAACACCAGCCGTATCCGTTTTATTTCATTGTATTCTCCGCAGAAATCAGATATACTGAAATCATCATCACAAAGGAGGTTTCCGTCTATGCTTTTTATTGAATATCCCCCCTGTTCCACCTGCCAGAAAGCCAGAAAATGGCTGAATGATCATAATATTTCCTATACGTCCCGTCATATCAGGGACGAAAATCCATCTGAAGAAGAACTGACGCACTGGATTTCCGAAAGCGGGCTTCCCATAAAAAGATTTTTCAACACAAGCGGCATGCTTTATAAATCCATGTCCCTGAAGGACAGACTTCCCTCCATGACGCCCGAGGAACAGATCCGTCTGCTTTCCACCGACGGCATGCTGGTAAAACGTCCGCTGGTCATTGGTGATGGGTTTGTCCTTGTGGGCTTCCGTGAAAAGGAATGGGAGGAAAAACTTATATAAAGCACCCCGTTTTATCTGTTTCCTGTACATAATAAAATATGCTCCTCCTTAATGCGGCAGATTCCATATATCTAATCTGTTCACCTAAGAAGGAGCATATTTTTATTTCATCGTTTCATGATAATATTCCATCATATCCATACATAGTTTCATATAGCGTTCCATATTAATAGCCATACCAACTTCCACCTGATTTTCTGATCCCTGGTATACTATCGTGCGCCCGTCTTCCAGATTTCCCTGCGTTTCCACCCGTACACTTCGCCGTTCCCATGTAATGATATCAGGCTCTATGACTGCTGCAACTGCAACCGCATCATGAATAACTATACCTGGAATATTCATCTTTCTGAAGTATTCTTCATAATAATAAAATACTTCCTGGACCGCACGGCTGATTTTGCTTTCACAAACGTATAGTTTATTCATCTCTTCAAAGGGAATTGCAGACTGGTTTGTTACATTCAAACCTAGCATTTTTATCGGAATTCCAGCCCGAAATACAATATCTGCACTGTGGGGATCTGCCCATATATTAAATTCACTGTATGCCGAACGGTTTCCATAGGACGCCGATCCGCCCATCATCACGATTTCTTTCACATAGCATGAAAAATCCGGATATTTTATCACAGCTGCTGCCAAATTAGTTAATGGTCCCAGCGCAATAATTGTGAGATTTCCTTTTTCTTCCCTTGCTTTATGATATAAAAAATCCCATGCATATTCATTACTTGGCTTTCCCGACGCGTCAGGAATACAAAACTTTCCGAGTCCCCTATCTCCATGCAGAAAAGATCCTACTCTCTGGTCAATGCATAACGGTCCCCTGGCTCCAAATGCTACATCTGCCTCCATGCCAAGAAAATCTCTGATAGCAAGTCCATTTTCAAAGGTAAGTTCTGCCTTCATGTTTCCAGCAACTATCGTCATACCCTTGATATCCAGAGTTTTACTGCTGTTTGCTAAAAATATAGCAAAAATATCATCGCTTCCCGGATCCGTATCTATAATAACCGGAATTTTATCCATTATATTTCCTCCTTATTAATCACATTCCAGCAGAATTGAATTAGGATTCTTTTTGCATATATTCCATCGGTCAATGTAAAGAGAGCCATATGTGCAGCCATGATCCAGTTGCACTGACACATAAGCCAAGCACGGATCTTCTTTTCCCTCTTCTTTATGCAGATATTCATATATCTGTTTTTTTTGTGCGTCTTCCGTATCAGCCATAGCAATAATTTTTTTTATACAAGAATTCAGAACAATCTTGGCTGCTATAGGATCATGGAGAATGTTCTCCTGAGAAACCGGATACATGCCTTTCTTTTTCATTTCTCCCGGACAAATAAAAACCCTTGCAATACTAGAAGTCACATTTGGATGTACAAACAGCAATGCTGCCAAATTTGTCATTTCTCCCATACAAATATAATCGATTGGAAATTTTTGTGAAACGATTTTCTTATACAAAATATCCAGAACATTTTCTTTTCCCAGATTGGGATATCCTCTTTTTTCTGTTAATGCCTGCCAGGTTCCCATAAATAAGCTTTCATTACTCTCATAATTTGTGATCTGAAGTTCCGGGCTTTCTTTTTCTCTCCCCGGCCTGGTCCCATAATCTACAACTCTTTTCATGCTTTAGTCCTTTCTTTGCTTTGCCTCAAAAGGTCTCTCCGTGTCTTTGCTTTCATTCTCAGGCTATAAAAAATAAGGCCCAGCAATGTTGCTGCATAGGGAATCATCTGCACAAATTCTGCTGGAACCCTTAAGCTTTGAAGCACATTTGCAAGTGCATCTGCTGTTCCAAATACAAGTGATGCCATAAGTGTCCCGCCTGCATTAGCCCTGCCAAGATATTGGGCAGCTACAGCAGTAAACCCTCTTCCTGCAGTCATATCTCTGGAAAACCAAGATACATATCCCATCGAAAGATACATTCCTCCAAGAGATGCAAAAATCCCGCAAAGAAGCAATGCAATGATTTGGGTTTTTACCACATTGATTCCGACACTTTCCGCAGCCTTTGGGTTTTCCCCCACTGCCCGTATCTGTATACCAAGTTTCGTTTTATTAATAAAAAACCAGACAAAAAGGACTGATAAAAAAGCCAAGTATGTAAGGATATTATGATTTGATATGACCTCCCCAAGAAAAGGAATATTGTGAATGATCGGAATATCAATCTGAGGGAAAACCAAGCTATTCAGTTTTGATGTTGTTCCCTTATCTTTTGTGAGCATGTACATTATAAACACTGTCCCGCCCGAAGCTAACATATTCATCATAAGGCCAGTTAAAAAAATCTCTGCCTGCAGTTTGATAGCAAAATATGCAATCAAAGCAGAAATCAGAACTCCCGTCAGAATTCCACACAGACATCCAACCAGCAGACTTCCCGAATACGCACTGCCAATTACTCCGGCCAGTGCGGAAGCAAGCATAGTTCCTTCCAGTCCTATATTTGTAACTCCGGCCTTTTTTGCAATTGCTCCCCCAAGTGCTGCAAACAGGATAGGAGTTGTTACTCGCAGTGCCGAATATAGAAAGGCTGTAGAAAATATATTTTGCAATACTATTTCCATAAAATTAACCCTCCCTTTTTTTTGCTGACTGCACAATAGCACGCTGTCTGTATTTGTCCAGAAACAATTTTGATGCAACAAATAAAACTGCTATTGCCTGAACAATATTTACAATTTCCACCGGTACGTCTGTTGTTCTGGAAAGAATATCGCATCCAATCCGTACATAAGCCAAAAATACAGCGGCGATAGGAACCAGATGTGGCTTGTAATTTGCAAGCGTTGCAATAATAATTCCGTCAAATCCATACTGGGGCGATGCTGTATACTGGAATCTGCGGTACATCCCAAGGATCTCAATACTTCCAGCCATTCCTCCAATAAATCCTCCGATCGCCTGAGACAAAAACATAACTGCCAGCAGATTAATTCCGGTATATTTTGCAAAATTCTCATTTTTGCCTGACATGCGAATAGCATACCCCAACTTCGTACGATACATAATTATATAGATTGCTGCCACAGTAATCCCAGCGATAATCAATCCTGCATGAATTCTTGTTTTGGGAATAAGGGATTCCAGACGAGATGTCTCACTCAGTGAATAAGATGCAAAATATCCTGCTTGAGGATCCACAAGAAAACGATTTACCAAAAAAAGCCCCAGATAAAGTACTATGTAATTCAACATCAGCGACGATACAAGTTCATTAGCCTGAAATTTAATCTTTAAAAATGCCGGAATCAGGCAAATAATCCCTCCAGACACACCGCATATCAAAAAAATAAAAATTTGATGTATCCCTTTGGGGAGAGGCACAAAAACAGATATTGCTGTAGCAATCACTGCTCCCATAAAAAAACTCCCCTCAACCGCACAGTTAATCTGATTGGCTTCGAACATGATACAGATTGCCAGTCCCGTAAATGTCAGGGGAATTGCCAGTTCAATCACATTACCAATCCTTGCAATACTTTCCAGTGGGCCAGTTAAAAATGTGTATAAGGATTCCGCCGGATTGTCGCTTACAACAGCAATTACTGCAAACATAAACAGGACAGAAATCAGAATAGCCACTAGCAGCCGCAGCCCGTTAAATGTTTTTTCTATTTGTTTTACATCCATCAGGCATCCTCCTTTATTCCCAGCATGTATTCTCCCAGTTCATTTTCTGTAATATTATGTACATCACGAATATCTGCAACAATTTTTCCATTATACATAACAAGGAGCCTATCACTCAGTTCCATCAGTTCATTTAAATCCGCGGAAACAAGAAGTACTGCTGTCCCCTGATCGCGCAGCTGTATGGTCTTCTGTCTGACAAATTCTGCAGCTCCAATATCAATGCCTCTAGTCGGCTGATTCAGTATAATAAGCCGAGGATTAGTAGAAAACTCTCTTGCAACAACTACCTTTTGAATGTTGCCGCCGCTCAGCATTCTGACTGGTTCCGTGCCGTCCTTTGACTTAATTCGAAATTCTCGTATCAAACATGATGCATAATCTAAAAGTTTCTTCCTGTATTGAAGACCATATCTGCAGTATTCCTTTTTATCATATACATAAGTAATCAGATTATCATTCACATCGATTTCCCCGACCACACCGTACGTCAGTCTGTCATCCGAAACATGGGCCACTCCCAGATCACGAATTGTTTTTACATTATTTCCCTTAATTTCTTTTCCGGAAATTATAATTTCTCCATCATCAAAGGTTGTCATACCCGTCACTGCTTCAGCCAGTTCACGCTGTCCATTTCCTTCCACACCGGCAATACCTACTATTTCGCCCTGTTGTATCTGAAGGGAAACATGATCCAGAATTCTTTTTCCGTTATCCGTGATTTTACTCACATCTTTTACTTCCAGAATCACCTGTCCTAACTGATTCTGCTTTTTTTTGATACACGGTTCCAGATTTCTTCCCACCATCAGACTGGAAATTTTCTGTTCACTGATTTCTTTCAAATCATAGACTCCTATATCTTTTCCATCACGCAAAATTGTAATTCTGTCACACAGTTCCTTAACTTCATTCAACTTATGCGAAATGAAAACAATAGTATGTCCTGCATTCCTCAGTTCTTTCAGTTCTGCAAACAGTTCACGTGTCTCCTGCGGTGTCAAAACTGCCGTTGGTTCATCCAGAATTAAAATTTCTGCACCTTTATGTAGTGCCTTAAGAATTTCTACCTTCTGCCGTACACCTACAGGAAGCTGAGAAACAGGCATTTGCGGGTTTATTTCCATGTGATATTTTATCCCAATATCTTCCGCTATTTTATTAGCTTCTTTCACATTGAGAATCCCATGTTTTCCTGGTTCATCCCCCAATACAATATTTTCCGCAACTGTCAGTGACGGAACAAGCATAAAATGCTGATGTACCATGCCAATTCCTTTTCGTATTGCATCAATTGGGTTCTGAATCGTCACGTTTTTTCCTGCTAAAATAATCTCTCCCTCATCTGCTTTTTCCAGTCCAAAGAGGACCTTCATCAAGGTTGTTTTTCCTGCTCCGTTTTCTCCTGCCAATGCATGAATTTCTCCCTTATTCAGGGAGAAATTCACATGATCATTCGCCATCAGGCCTGTAGAGTATACTTTTGTAATATTTTTCATTTCAAGAATAGTTGTATTTTCCATTGCCCGACTCTCTTTCTTTTTCCTTGCAAGAAGCTTTACTTATGGTTTTACGGAATTTCTTATTTCATTTACCTGGTCTGTACTCATGCCCAAAGCAGTTGATACTTCTATGTTTCCTTCCACAATATTCTTTTCTGCTTCTGATTCGGCCTGCACAACTTCATCAGGTACCAGATCCGCATAATGATCATTCAGAGCAATTCCGGTTACTCCTTCTTTCACTCCTACTACTTCAAGAGAACCATAGGGAAGAGTGCCTTCAATCGCCATTCCCACCGCTCTTTCTATAGACACGCCTACTTTTTTCATAACAGATGTAACAATTACATCTGAGAGTTCCGGATCCGTAGGCTCAAGAACTTCATACTGATCCGCATCACATCCTATAGCCAGAACTCCGTTTTCTGCAGCCGCTTCAAATACACCTGTTCCAGCGCCGCCTGCACACTGGAAAATCACATCTGCTCCCTGCTGAATCTGTACCAATGCAAGTTCTTTTCCTTTTGCCGTATTAACGTAGTCACCTACATATGATGTAATCACTTTGATTTCCTCATCTACAGATACGGCGCCCTCAATAAAACCAACCAAGAAATCATTTATGACTGTTACATCCTGTCCACCCACAAAACCTATCACTTTTTCCGGATTCATTCCTTCCACATCCGAAACCGTTAAACTGGCTGCAACAACTCCCGCAAGGTACGAACCTTCATTTGCAAGATAATCCACTGAATATACATTGGGAAGATCATAGTTTTCATAATCAGCTCTTGCTCCAAATAAAATATATTTCTGGTCCGGATAATCCTGGGCAATTTCCTGACAGATTTCTTTCAACGTGTTTGTGCAGAGAATAATAATATCCCATTCTCCCGAAGCCGAATACTCATTGATTGTCGGTTCATATTTTGTTGCATCACTGCCCATTTCCACAATTTTTGTCTGACATCCAAGATTAGTTTTGATTGCTTCCATCCCGGAAGCTGCAGAATCGTAATAGGACTGATCTCCAAGTACTCCATTTATAAGAAGTGCTACCTTTAATCCTTCTTCAGCCGGAGTTTCTGCCCCTGTACTTTCCTTATTTTCCGAAACCACCGCCGTTGTCTGTTCCGCAGTTGTTGTTTCTGCGGCAGTCTGACCACTGTTACCACCAGAACACCCCGTCGCAAGTGCAAGAATGGAACCAGCCATTAACCACGCTACCATCTTCTTTGCTTTTTTCATAAAAATCCTCCTTATTAATAATTTTACATTTCGTCTATACTAACTTCTTCCTTCGCCGGAATAGAAGCTTGAGCACCCTTTTTCTGGATAACTTTGGAGGCTACCCGATTTGCATATAATACAGCCTGTCTGAAATTATCTTTTGATACATGCAGCGAAAAAGCAGCTGTAAAACTATCACCTGCGGCTGTAGTATCTACTACAGGTGTCTTGTATGCTGGAAAATGTTCTTGATATCCTTTACTGACAGCAATAGCCCCATTTTTTCCACGTGTAGCTACAACTACCTTCACACCTTTTTTCAGAAGTGTTTCTGCAGCCTTTATTACATCGCTATATGTCTCCACTTTCATTCCAGAAATCATTTCCAGCTCTGTTTCATTGGGCTTGATAATATCCACGAATTCAAGTAGTTCATCAGGAAGCATTCCTGCTGCCGGAGCTGGATCCAGTATTACCAGCTTTCCCTTTTCCTTTGCCTTTTTCGCCGCATACAGTACAGTTTCCATCGGAATTTCAAGCTGAAGAACCACGGCATCACAACTAGAAAATAATTCTGTATGCAAATCTATTACGCTGGTATATAATTCCGAGTTTGCTCCTGGAATTACCATAATTCTGTTTTCTCCCGTTTGTTCAAGTACGACAAACGCCTGACCTGTAGGCTGATCCTGTGCTGTTTCCACACCGGATATATCTACCCCTACTGATATCAGGTTTTCCTTCAACAAACGGCCGAGGTCATCTGATCCGACCATCCCGATCATGGCAACCTGCCCGCCAAGTTTTCCAGCTGCGTACGCCTGATTTGCACCTTTTCCTCCTGGCTGCCTCATACATCCATATCCAAGAACCGTTTCACCTTGCTCTGGAGCACGGGACAGTTCAATTAAAGTATCCATATTGAGACTGCCAATTACCAATAATCTGTTCATATTCTCTCCTATCATTTTGTTAAAGAAAATATTTTCGGAAAATGTTTTCTTTAACAAGATGATAGCACATTGCAAGGTCCATATCAATATATTTATTTAAAATAATGTTATTTTTTATCTTTTGCACAATTTTATTGGCTATTAATAGTTATTATACACAATAATCTGCTTAACCAAAAGATTTATACATACAAAAAGGGTACCCCTTGAGTCACTTCATGACTTCTGGGATACCCTTGCTGAATTCTTTCAGCTCTTATGCTCCATTCTTTTATAGTACATCTCCAATGAGCTTCTATCAATCAGTGCAGGCACTACTCCCTGCCTAGATACTGCAAAACCAGCTGCACAGGTCGCATATTTAATTGCTGTCTCCAGCCCCACTTCCTCCGACAAATAAACTGCTAATGCAGAAATAAACGCATCCGCTCCTCCTGTTGTATCAACAGCAGGAATATTAGCTGCCGGAAAATACTTGGAAATCTCTTTATTTTTGACATAGCATCCGTCCTGGCCAAGCGTTATAATTACTGTACCAACTCCTTTTTTCAGGAATATCTCTGCCTGCATCTCCAAAGAGGACACATCCGGACAGAATGCCTGCATCTCCTTTCTATTTGGAACGAAATAATCAATCTCTCTGATAATTATATCACTGATATCCTTCACGGCAGAAGGCTTCAAAATAATCCTGGCTCCATTTTTTTTGGCCAGCTTTACCGCGTACACAATAGCTGCTTCTGGTATTTCTGTCTGCAACAGGCAAAAAGCAGTTCCTTCAAATAAATGTTGGTTCTCTTCCAGATCCTTCTGGCACAGATTTTGATTCGCCCCTGAAAAAATAGAAATTCCGCTTTCTCCTTCTTTATCAACATGAATATATGCTTTTCCGGTTTGTATTTTTTCATCCGACAAGATTCCCTTTACATTCACATGGTCTTTCATCAGGGATTCGTAAATCATAACTCCTTCCATATCTTTTCCAATGCGTCCTATCAGTGCCACTTCTTTTCCAAGACGAGCCACGCCTGAAGCCTGATTTACCCCCTTTCCTCCCGGTAATATTGTACAATTTTTTATTACGGAAACTTTTCCAAGCTGAGGACATTCATCCACATTTAAGAAAATATCCGCATTCATATTCCCTACTACAATTATCTTTTTGGTACGCCGGGTAAGGGGAGGCGCTATTTTTTCTCCATGCCGCAGTATAAGTTCTGGCTGAAATAAATTTTGACTTTCACTCTTTTCTATATGGGAAATGAGGGTCTTACAAACATACTTCCCATATTCATAAAACGGAATTGCCGTGTTGGTTACAGAAAGGAAACTGGTCTCAGAATCCGTACACAGACTGATTACTGAAAAATCGTCTGGTATTTCATAATTCTTTTTTTTCAAACGCCCTTTGAGTTTTTGGGCCATTTGGGGCGTAATTGTTACCACTCCTGTTATTTTTTTTAGCAGAAGCATCTCCATCTGTGCATCTTCTGTATCTTCAACTTCTGCCATTTCCTCTGCAGATAAACGGTTTTCATACAGACATTTCCGGAATCCTTCTAAAAATTCTTTCTCGTCTGCATCCATTTTTCCGCAAACACATGCCAAATGTTCGTGCCCCAGATCAATGAGTTTCTGCGTAAGTTCTTTTCCATATCTCTGGTAAGATAGGTCTGAAAAACTTCCTGTCTTCTGGTCACGCAACGCCTGAAATATCATGTTATTTTTCTCAAATTCTGCAGACAAATCCCAGCTTTTTTCGGATACAGGGTCCCACAAAATCCCATCTGCCCTGTTTCGAAAAAGCATTTCAGCATTTCTCTGTTCTATGTCTCTGTCACCGAAACTATCGCAAAGAATAATATCATACCCTTCATCGTGTGCACATTCAAGTATACCTGAAACAATTCTTCCATAGCGCTCCGCTTTATTCAACATAACACCAATTAAAAATGTACGACCACCGGAACTATTTTTTACTGATGCATAAGGCGCGTAGTTATATTTTTTTACAATCTGTAAAACTCTTTCTCTGGTTTCTTGATTGATATTTTCGTCTTTTCCGTTTACAACCTTTGAAACTGTAGAAACGGACACTCCTGCCAGGCGTGCAATATCTCTGATTGTCATAAATCCCTCTCATACTCAGCGAAAGCATATTTATCCGTTATTGTGATTTATATTTTACCACAATCATGCATTTATGTCATTATATGGAAAATAATCATCCACTTTTTAAAGCATTCCTCCATTTGCTTTAAAATCAACAAAAAACAACCTCGTAAAATATGAGAATTCGTTTCGTGTTTAAGCGCATCCACTATTTCTTTTCATGGAAAATAAAATGGCAGCAGCCATCCTTAAAAAAATGTTTATCGTGTATGCACTCATACTCTGAACCGTAGCCCTTTACGATGGCCGGATCAATCATCTCACAATAATGGATACCATATTTTTGATTTCCATCTTTCATCCATTGCTCTGCAAATACGCACTTTGTAAACAGCTGCTCAACGCCCTTCTCTGTAATTTTATCATCACTCTCAAACTGTTGGCTGCGCTCCATATCATAACAGGACAGATAATAATCCAAAACTGCTTCATGTCCCTGTTCTTTGGCTCTCTTAGCAATATACGCTCCCCTTTCCTCTCCAAATTTGCGCACGCCTTCCCTCACTGCCTGAATTCCCTTCTCACCACACGTATTTTCCACTTCTCGTGTAATATGTGCAAACATTTTTGCAAATAATACATACATATCAACCGCTTCCAGTTCCAATTCTGTATTCTTTTTCATTTATATACCTCCTGTATTTTTATTCCTTATCCAGTGCTCTCAGCATCTGATATAAAACCTCTGCTCCATATTTCAGACTTTTTTCATCGATGTATTCATCTGGATGATGACTTATCCCATTTCTGTTTGGTAAAAACAACATCGCTGTAGGAAACTTTTCTGCAAAAACCATCGCATCATGTCCGGCTCCACTGTCCATATGTATATAAGTAATATTCAATGCTTCACAGCTTTTTTCCATCAATAGTCTTAATTTTTGATCCATTAGAACAGGCCTTCTTCGACTCTGTTCCTGTATGGTAACCAAGAATCCGTCTTCTTCAATACTCTTTTTTATAAATTCTGTATAATCAGAAATATTCTGCAATATCTCATCATTCCCTGACCGTATATCTAATGAAAACACACTTCTTCCCGGTATACAATTTGCGCTGCCTGGATCAAAGTGAATTTTCCCTGCTGTCACAACTGCTTTTCCATTATATTTTTCTGTCACCATACGATTCAGACGTAATATAAATTCACAAGCTGCAATTCCAGCATCCTTTCTTTCGTTCATAGGAACCGTACCGCTGTGCCCTGCCATACCCATAATTGAAATTTCCATCCAGATAATTCCACAAATGCAATCCACGATCCCTGTCTGTATTCCCCTGTTTTCCAGTACAGGCCCCTGTTCTCCGTGTATTTCTATAAATGCGCGGATTGGTTCTAAAACTTCTCTGCAGACATATGCTTCCCTGCATTTTCTGTAATTACTCAAAATTTGTTCAAATGTATTTCCACCTTCACCGCATCGATATTTTTTCAATTCGCTTATATCAAGTTTTCCGGTAAAAAAACTGCTCCCCAGTGTTACCATCCCAAAACAAGTTCCTTCTTCTTCAATCGTTGCCAGTACCTTTAAAGTATGCTTTAATGGAACTCCGCTTTTTTTTATCATCCTCACTGTTTCCATAGCACACGCAATTCCAGCAATTCCGTCAAATGCCCCCCCGCACCGGACTGTATCGAGATGTGACCCCGTTATAATTGCCGGTTTTTTTTCATCGCTTCCTTTCAAAACGCCTACAAGATTTCCAACAAAATCTTCATACGTATCCATTTTCAGATTTTTCATTTCCCCGCTGACAAAATCCACGCCTTTTCTGTATTCCTCTGTATAACTCAAACGCTGTATTCCATGCATACAAGGTTCTGAAATTTTTGCCAGAGAATAGATAAAATGTTTCATCCATAATTCATCTGCAATCATAAACGCTCCTATTCCAAAAATAACTACATTATAGTATTTAAACTACATTATAGTTATTCAAGTTCTAAATGTCAATCCTTGACTCTTTTAAACAAAGTGATATAATATATTAAACGATATTATAATCAAAAAACTATATTATAGTCAATTATGGTTAAGGAGGACGATAGCATTATGTACAAACCTACAATTTATGACCCCGAGAATCGTGCAGTGGAATTATACAGTGGCGTACCTTCCTTTCTGGGAATGCCTGTAATTCACAACAAAGACTTGCTGAAAAATTTCGATTTTGCAGTTCTGGGAATCCCTTGGGAAGGCGGATGTACCTTTGGGGGATGTTCTACATGTATTATGGCACCTAAAATCATTCGTGAAGTTTCTTTGCGATATACAGGTTATCTACCTGAATATGATATTGACCTTTTTGATCATCTAACCTGCTGTGATTATGGAGATGTACCCGTTCAAAATGGTAATTATGATTTTACATTTCAATCTATAAGGAGCATGTATGCTGATATTATAAATGAAAATACTGTTCCAATTGTTTTCGGGGGTGATCACTCTATTTCTTATCCTCTCATATCCGAGCTTGCCCAAAAATATCCTCGCCGGCTTGGAATTATTCATTTTGATGCCCATCTTGACAATTATCCTTCATTCGGCAATGATCCTTATTCCAGATGTTCTCCCTTTAATCGCCTGTATCAAGATATAAATATAGATCCCACCAAAATTGTTCACATCGGAATTCGTGGTCCCCGAAATCATCCTCAGGAACGCAGAGAAGCTTGCAAATATGGTGCATCTATAATTACTGCAAAAGAAATAAAAGAGCAAGGATATTATTCTTCAATCAAAAAGGCTCTTAAAATCGCTCAGGAGCAGACAGACGCAATCTATGTTACTGTTTGTTCTGATGTTTTAGACGGTGCCGCCAATCCTCAGGGGCCTATCGATCCATGCGGTCTATCCTCTTTTGAAATCTGCATGATGCTGAATGAATGCGGTTATGCAGGCGCCAGGTCTTTTGATTTTGTTGAAATATATCCGGAGTCGCAGGGGGCGCATATTAGTGCTCACACTGCTAATTATTTTGCAATTTATTTTATGAACGGAGTTGCCCGGGGCAGACTGGAAAAACAGAAATAAACATGGTATACTAATAGTCTCTATCCATTTTTATCTATGGGGAGATTTTATCATGGGAGGAAATACTATCCAAATGGAAAGAAAAAACAGCACTCTTATTCAGTCAATCGAAAGGGCCATACATATTCTTGACTGTTTTTCTGAAACAGCCTCCAGCCTTACATTACTGCAGATCAGCCAGCAAACTAATCTTAATATTAACACCACACGCGGACTTGTAAACACATTGGTACATTATAATCTTCTTTTTCATGATGATATAACAAATATGTATTCTCTAGGACTGTACTTTGTTTTCAAATCAAGGCTGATACACAGCAGTCAGCGTCTGGGGAGTCTTGGTGATATTGCACGTCCCTGGCTCCAACACATTACGGATAAATATAATCTGTTTTGTAGTCTACAGGTTGTCAGCCAGGATCAGATTTTTATGGTCGAAACACAGCAGCCCCGAAAAAGCCATTACCACATTACTACCCCTCTTTATACCCCTTTTGAATGCCACTGTACTGCATCAGGAAAGCTTTATCTGCAATACTTGCCCTATGATAAGCTGCAAAGTAGATTGGATGTTATAGAATTTCCATCCTATACACCATATACAATTACAGATAAACAACATCTTATTGACTGTTTACATGAGCAAAAAAAACGTAGTTATTCTACTGAATTTGATGAAACAGCAATCGGGATCAGCAGCATTGCCGCTCCGATCCTGTCTGCGAATCAGCATCTGATCGGGACAATCAGTGTTACCGCACCAAGCAAAACTGTGGCGGAAATGGAATCCTCCATCTCAAAAGATCTTCTGGAAGCTGCTGATCACATTGCGCAGGCTGCTGTTTCATCTAGCAATATCGCTTTGATTTTCCCTGATCACTAAGAAATTCTGAAATTATTTTTCATAGTGTTTCATTTCGATCAGATCCTTTTTTGCAAGACCTGACTAAAATCAGTGCAGCCAAAGTCAGTACACAAACCAACCCTCCTCCAACTTTTATTATTTTAAGTCGTTTTATAAGCCATCCGGCAATTTTTTCCAGGAGTCCCACCGGTTCAGGCAGGTTTTCTGCTCCCGTTTCCGGCCGGGACTCCTTTTCAGGCTCCGGCCGTTTTTCCGGACGGACCTCCGAATCTCCCGTGCCGCTGTTCCGGGTATCCGCCTGCTCATATGTGCAGCGGTACACATATCCCCGGATCGGCGGAAGTTCCGCCGTCCCCTCATACAGTGCCTTCACTTCTCTTATCTGTTTTTTTCCTGCCGCCTCTGCGTCGCGCATGAATACTCCGTCTCTTTCATATGGCTCTCCCGTCCATTGCACCGAGGTTACCTGATAGTATTTTTCTGGAAGGCCCAGGTATTGCAGAAGCTTCCCTCCCCATTCGGAAGGTTCCTGATCTCCAGGTATCTCCGTTTCTCCCAGAAAAAAGCTGTCCGATCCATAGCCGGAGACTGTAACCGGAAAAGAAAATTCTTCTGACCATGAACTCCTTTTTTCCTCAGCATCCGTAAGAAAACCAGTGCACTCCACCTCCTGTCCCGTATCATCATCCCGTATCAGGATGACTGCGGTTTCCGGCGGGGAATCTTCTCCTTCCAGAATACAGAAAATTTCCGCGGAAACCTGCCTGGTCCTGCCGTCAGTCACAGAATCCTCCCGGATACAGGAAACCAGATGATATTTTTTCCCATCCCGCTCCAGTTCCTGTTCCGGAGCAAATGCATCCCCTTCCTCTGTATACAGGGGGCTCTTCAGTACAAATATTTCTTTGCTGCTGTCTTCAGGATTCTGTCGGCATCCCGTGTTTTCGCTGCTCTGCCCTGTTTCCGTATCTGCAGGTCCGGCGCCCGAAAGCGCCAGAACCCACAGAACTGCTGCCCCTGTCAGGCAGTATGTCCTGATTTTTCTTTTCATGATCCTCCCTTCCTCCATCTCCTGAACTGCCAGATCAGTCCTGCGGCCCCCATCAGAAGTATCCAGACAAACACCTCTGTTTTGCTGTGATCTCCTGTGGGAGGAATCCGGATTCCGCCTCCGGGCTGTTCTCTCAGATCAATGACTGTCTGTATCCTGTTCTCATGCGAATACTCTGCAGTTATGATTCCGTGCTGCTTTTTCTTCTCTTTTTCAGGCTCCGGATCCGGCTCTTCTCCGCCGTCATCTCTGTCCGCAGGAATCTTCTGGTCTTCCATTGCTATCCGGATCCATTCCCCCGTATCCGGCACCCGGAATCGGATCTCTTCCGCGGTCTTATATCCGGCCGGCGGCCTGACCTCCGTCAGTACATATTCTTCTCCTGAAACAAGTATCCCTTTCAGAATATAAGGCTCCGCCTCCGTTATCCATTCCGCGGCGGTCTTTCCCTGGCTGTCTGTCAGTCTCAGTCTGGCTCCTGCCAGCGGCTTTCCATTTCCTGCATCCGTTTTCAGAATTTCAATCTCCGTTTTTTTATTCTGCACGGAAACAAAATCTGCCGTTCCATCCAGGGACACTTTAAATTTCACAGGCATGGTTCTCCCATATCCCCCGGGCGGCTGTATTTCCGAAATCCAATAGGTTTTTCCCGCTTTCAGAACACCTGTAAGGATATATGGTTCCTCCCCGGAAGTCCACCGCGCAATCGCTTTTCCGTCTGTATCATACAGTTCCAGCTCTGCTCCCGGCAGCGGTTTTCCGGTTTCCATGTCCGTTTTCAGGATTTCTGTCCGGGTCGGCCGGTCTTTCATTTCCACCTTTGCTATTGTTCCGTCTTCCGGCATCGTAAACGTCACGGCTTCACTGTATGCATACCCTGAAGGCGGTCCTGTTTCCTCCAGTGTGTAGGTTTCCCCTGCCAGCAGTTTTCCGGAAATCACATGGGGTTCTTTTTCTGAAATCCATCGCTCCACGATGTTTCCAGAAGAATCTCTCAGTGTCAGTTCCGCTCCCTCGAGCTCTTCGCCTGTGGCAATATCTGTCTTTCTGATTTCTGCCCGGGTGGGGTAATCTTCCATGTTCACCTCTGTTTCCAGAACATCCTCCGGTAATATGAAGCTTATGGGCTCCGCTCTTCCATATCCAGGCGGAGATATCTCTTCCTCCAGCACGTATCTTTCTCCCGTCAGGAGTTTTCCCGTCAGTACATGCGGTTCTTCCTGGCTTGTCCAGCGGTCCACGGTAATTCCTCCCGGGCCTTTCAGAACCAGTTCTGCTCCCGGCAGCAGATTTCCGGTCCCGGCCCGGGTCTTCCTTATCTTTATCTCTGTAGGCCTGTTTTCCAGTTCTATGGACGTCACATTTCTGTTTTCATCCAGAGTAAAGCTGAACCGTCCGGTGAGTACAGATTCCATTTTACCTTCTGTCCAGAAGCAGCACATTTCCTCCAGCATATATCGTTCCCCTGTCCGGAACCGTTTTCCCTCTTCTCCGTTTTCCGATTCTGTAATTCTGTGGAATCTCTCTTCTCCATCTGTTTCCCAGGAGTCCAGTACATTTCCCTTTCCATCTTTCAGTGTCAGCATCACCGACTGAAAAAGCCGGTCCTGAATCCTGATTTCCCCTTCAGAAAAACCGGTCCTGAAAATTCCGGCGCGTACCGGACGGCGGCTTCCGTCAGAATAAACTGCCGTCTCCTTCAGCACATAAATTCCGCCGTTTTCCAGTTCCTCTGCAGAAAATCGCTTTCCGCTTCCGCTGCCGTACCATGAACATATTTCCTCTCCGTCTTTATAAAGCTGCATCTCTGTCCGGCCAGCCGAACGGCCCAATATAAGGACGGATCCGGTTCCCTGTGCACCGTCCGCTTCTTCATACCGGATCATCTGAAATGCATCGGAACTCCACAGGATTCTCTGCCCGTCCCCGGAAACGGCAAACAGTACCGGTCCGTTCTTTTTGTATCCGGCAGGCGCCTGTGTTTCCTCCAGAATGTAAATCCCTCCTGCAGTCAGTCCCCGTACTGTGTGCGGGCCGCCGTCCGAGATCCAGGATGCAGCTGCAGGCTCCTTTTTCACATATTGCCCATTGACCCATTCTGCCTCATACACAGCAAGATGCGCCCCGGCAGCAAAGCTGCCGGTATAAAAATCGGTTTTACAGAAAACCACTTCTGTTTTCCGGTTCTCCGCTGCAATATGATACCTGAGTTCCTGACCCGTTATCTCACCTCCGAAAGAAAACTCCCATGATTCGGGATTCAGCCGGTATCCGGCAGGAGATCTTACCTCCTTCACCCGGTACCGGTACCAGTTCACCTTTCCGTCTTCGTACCGGCCCACAGGCAGAAGACCTGATTCTGCATTTCCGTCTGCATCTGTAATCAGACATGTTGTCTCTCCTGTATCCATATTTTCCGCTTCAAAAATTGCCCCTTCCAGCGGAACTTCTGTTTCCCCGTCTTCCTTTTTCAGCAGAATCCTGCCCTGTGCCATGCGGTTCGGTGCCTGTATCAGAAGACTGCTGTCCATTCCGATATCCAGCTTCATGGGTTCCATGGGAATGAATCCCTCCGGAGCTTTCAGTTCCGCCAGATAATACACGCCTGGCGGCAAAGCCGTCAGCCGGTGAGGCTTCAAATCTCCTGCTGACATTCCTTCAGGCGCCCGGTTCATTGCAATATCATCGGATGTAAATCTTCCCGCCTTTCCGGAAATCCACCGATCTTCCTCATAGTCCTGCTCCATGACGAGACTTCCGTCTTCCGCCGCTCTGTAAAGTACCATTTCGGCCCCTTCCAGAGGCTGCCCGCTTTCATTTGTCTTGCTGATCCAGATTTCGTTTCTTCTGTTTTCCACTTCATACCGCCATACACTTCCTGTTTCGCATACCTGTATCAGCTTTGGAGCTGCAGTCTGGTACCCCGGCGGAGTCCCGGTTTCCATGAGGACATAATACCCGGCCGGAATCCGCTCCAGGCGGCGGCATCCGTCCTCTGTGCTGTAACTTACAGTTCCGTCTTCTGTCTCTTTATAATCAAACCTGTATTCAAAAACAGGTTTCCCGGTTATGGACGTTCTGCACACGGTAATCCTCACCCGGGTCCCGTCATCCAGGCACCAGAGCTGCACCACAGTTTCTCCCTTTCCCGTTGCGGCGTTGGAAAGACGTTGTGCGCTTCGTTCCTGCGGCATCCCATCCCTTATCTCTGTCCAGAAAAAACCGTCAAATCCCGTACCATAAGTCAGAAAATAGTTTTCAAAATCATGGGTAAATCCCGAAACCTCCCTTCCTGTGAAAAGAGCAAGGAGCCTTTCACTCCAGTTTTTTTCCGGTATTATGTATTCTTTCATATATCCGGAAACTATTCCTGTCTCCCATCGGTCTATGATACGGGAAATGTCTGCTGCCGGAACTCCGTTTTCCAGTATGGGCCGGCCCTCCTGATCCAGAACTGCCGGATACAGCGTCAGTTCCGCGGGACAGTCTTCAGGAAGAGGTATTTTTTCCCCGTTTTCTCCACGCTGAAATTTCAGAATCTCCAGCTTTGTATGATCATTTTTCAGGACGAATGTCTGCAGTTCTTCCGTCTGTTCCACTGTAATACCCATGGAATTTCTCACAAGCCCGGCAGGCGCGGAAAGTTCTTCCAGGATATAGTCGCCGGCCGGAATTCCCTCAAAATATACCGGGGTCTCTCCTGTGGTCCATTTTGCCGTCACCGGAACCGGCCGGTTATCTTCCGGATCCTCCGTATACCAGACAGCCGGTGTTTCTTCAGATTTTCTCAGATACCATCCCTCCGGATAAACTGCCGGATCCCCGGCAATGCGTTCTGCCCTGAAAAGTGCCAGAACAGAACCTTGTACCGGAGTATGGGTATAGTCCCCCTTTCCTGACACGGAGATCCGTGTACCTTCTGCCGGGTCATCCCTGTTGATGACGCTGGTTTCATACCGGTCCGTTCCGTCTGTTTTCAGTATTTCGATTCTGGTTTTTTCATTAATAACGGAAACTGTCTGAATTTCTTCCGTTTCCGCCACTGTCACCGCCTCCGGAAAGGCCCTGACATATCCATCCGGAACCGCAATCTCCTCCAGAATATAGGTTCCCGGCCGGACTCTTTTCAGAAGGTCCGGCTGCCCCCGTGTCATCTCGGAATCTTCCGGTGAATTGGGTTCTTTTTCTCCTGTTTTCCAGATATTGGGAATCAGGCATGCCTCCCCCAGCCGATGCCATAAAGGAGGGCCATCATTTTCCTTCCGCGGGTCTCCCACATCCTCCAGCCTTTCTTTTTCGTTTTTCCGGTAAGATGCCTGATTATACATTTCAAGAAGATCATGATACCGGTACCGCACATACTTCCCGTCCCGGTCGTGGACCGGCCAGCCTTTGACATACTTCCATGCACTTATTCTGTAGTAATCCGGGAGTCCGTGAATTTCGTAAACCGGTTCCAGCATTTTCTCAAACTGGTTCTCCTGCATACTTCCTGTTATATACGCCAGTTCCGTATCCGCATTGGCTTCCGCCGGCCGCCCCGTAAGAATCTTTTCCCGGAAAACTGCCGTTCCTTCCTGATTCTGGGAAACCGTTACCGGCCATGCAAATTTTTTCCTGCCGCTTTCCACATAAGCCAGGCCTGTATATCCATCTGTCATGGCGTCCCGGCGGCCGTTTTCATCCAGATGGTAAATGACCACTCCTTCCGGAACATCCGGAAATACTCCGTTTTTTCTGTCATAAACCACATCCCGGATATGCTCTCCCTGAATTTCAAATACCGGAATTCCGTCCCGCAGAGCATAAATGGAACCGGTATCCGGAAGAATCTGTATTTTTTTCCCTTTCCTGTCGTATCCGTATACCGTTCCGTCTGTTCCCGTTTCTGTTACATTCAGATTTCCCAGGTCAAAAAACAGCACCGGTGTATCTTCTGATGATATGATTTTCCATTTCCACACACCGTTTTCCTGAATCAGTGCCGGGGAAGCCCCGGCATTTTCCGCCCGGACTGTGATTTCCGTTACCTTTCCGGTGCGGTCGCGTTCCACATGCACACCTTCAAAAGAACAGTCCCCCGAATCTCCGGTTTCCCTGATCTCCAGCGCCCTGTAAAGGCCCATGACAGCTCCCGGAACATGCCTGTTTCTGTCTCCGGCGGTATCCGGCTCTCCGGAAAGATATCCGTATCCTGAAAATATCTGCTGGCTTCCATAGAATATCTCCACCGCATCACCGGATTTTTTCCTGTTTTCCAGGTATTCCAGAGTTCCCCGGAACCATCCATATCCCAGATATTTTCCAGTACTGCTGAATGCAAATTCCAGGTTTTCCGCGCCATATTTCCGGTCCAGTTCCGAAAGACTGCCCTCAACCCGTCCGGAAATCTTCATTTTCCGCACTGTATCCGGAGTCTTTTCCTTTTCTGCCAGCACCCGGACAGATACATTTTCCACATAAAGTCTTGCTGTACCGGAACCGCCGTCTGAAAATACCAGTGCTGCTGTCTTCTGTTTTCCGCCGTCAGGGAAATAGGAAATCTGATCTGAATAAATTTCAACTGCAATGGGGCGGCTCTTCACATAGCCGTCCGGAGCCTTCAGTTCGGCCAGCACGTATGCACCGGCCCCTATCGGCTGAGGCGTCGTGGCATAGCCTGTTGTCTGAAAACCGGTTTCCATGCTGTCTCCGTCTTCTGCTTTCATCATTTCGTCCCGCTCTGTCATCAGAACCCCTGTCTTTCCGGTCCGCAGCCCGGAATCATCCTCCAGAATAATCATTTCCTTTTCCCTGCATATGGGAGTTCCTGCCGGTACAATTCCATAACAGGTGTCTCCGGGGCCTCCCGCGGAATCCCATTCCCTGGCAAGAGGCGTAATCCGTTCTGCTCCCATGGCCTCCAGAAATATTCTGCTCCCGGTGATCAGAGTCGGTTCCCCATAGCGCCGGACGGATCCATCCCCATCCGGAGCATCTTCTCTTTCTGCCGCATAAAGCGCAAAAACGGCATCATCATAAAGTATCTGCTCTCCTGTCTCCGCATCCAGTTTCTCGATCCGCAGCTTCACCGAATAAAACCGGTTTTTTACCGGTCTGTAAGCATAACCGGTAAACGGCCCGTTTTCTGACGGATCCACGCTGCCATCCTCCTTCCTGTCCTGCGGCTCCGTCATGGACCACGGAATCAGCATCGGTGCAAACATTCCGTCCACGGCAGTCCGGACTCCTGTCATTGTTCTGGTTCCGTCCTTATCTCCTGCTGTTTCGCTGTCCGATGCATAGTGATAATATCCTGCCACCGCCGGATTCCCGTACGGTTCATAATGCCCTTCTGCCTGTGAAGGTGTCAGGCCGTATTTATAAACTTCAAAGTCTCCGTCGGCGTTATGGGCCCGAATTACATAGGAACGTTCATCATCCCGGTGGTTTTCCGACATTTCTTCATTAAAGCGGATCAGATATCCTGCTGCCAGCTGTTCCGGAGAGTCCGAAGCCCTGTACCGGTAAAAAGAAGTTACGGCTTCAGGCAGTTCCTCTTCTCCTGCATATCCGCTTTCACAGATTGCCGGAAGCGAGATCTCTCTTGGCCGGTCAGCTGCATAATGCCGGTTGGGAAAATCCCGCCATCGGGAATTCCATGGCTGCTGCTCCACAAGAACATAGTCCCCGTAAGGAAGCATTCCGGAAATCCCGTAGCTGTACACCGGTTCTCCGTTTTCTTCCATAAGAAAATCTGCCGCCAGCGTAGTCATGTCCTGATCCGCTCCTCCGTCCGGACTGGTATCCCAGGGAATGGCACAGATGTTTCTGATGTCCCAGGAGAAAAATGGCTTCAGATATTCTTCTGCTCTCCGGATGGCCTGATTCAGAGCACGGTCATACAGCTGATCTCCGTATCTTACCGGGCCTTCCCTTGCCTGCAGTTCTCCGTTTTCATCCGTAATGAGCAGTTTTTCCGACTCATCTTCCAGATACCATTTCACTGCAAACTGACGGACTGCATCCGACTTTCGGGCGTTTTCTTCTGCTTCCGGGCTGGTATTGACTGTATTTTCAGCTCCGGTCAGCCGGCTCACGCCAGTGGGTCTGAAGGAACTGTTCTGTACTTCCCCCGTATTTCTCCACTTATCTTTGTCTGCTGTCTCCACAGCATCAAAAAACTTTTCGTAATTGTACTGTATTTTCCGCCTGGATCCGCCCTCTTCCGCTGCCTCCTGTGTTTCCAGCAGCCTTATATATCCGTCCCCGCTTTTTGTATACAGCTTCTGAACCGGTTCCGGAAATTCTTTCCGGAAAACTTCCGGATCCACCGGAATCCCGTTTCTGTCTGTCCAGAACATTTCTCCTTCCTGATTCTTATAAAGTCGTTCCAGATTTGATTTCAGATACAGCCGGAACCGGAAATTAGGCATGGCTCCGGCAGCCGGCTCACCCTTTCCTCCAAATTCCGAAGTAAATGCATCCTCATGGATCTGCCCGGTATGGAACGGATAGGTTCCGTCTTCTTCTCTTTCGATCTTCTTGATCACCTTGATTTTCTGACGGATGGGCCGTTCCAGAACCTGTACGGGGCGAAGTCCCGTATCGCCGTCTTCACTTACCTTATTCTGTCCCCGGTAAATCAGCCGTTTTGTTACGATGTAAGTATTGCCGGCCTCTGTCTCTTTTCCCGGGGAGCAGACCGCTCCCACGGACGCACCGGAAAATATCATAAGATACTGAACAAAACCCAGCTCATCGCCCTCTTTGTATCCTGCCGCATTGGCAGTACCCAGTTCTGCAATATCCCCGGCCGACAGACGAACCTTTTTCTTTCTGGTAACTGCCGTAAATGAAAGTTTCAGGCTTCCGTTTTCATCCGTGAATTCCTTTCCGAAACTGTCCGTGCCGCTGGTCTTCACATGGATTATGTGTGTTCCCGTATCCGGATCGTATTCCGCATCCAGCTTCACATCCTTCTGGACCGTCTCCATCGCTGTGATGATCTCAATTTTTTCCTTCTGTTCTGTCAGCGGCACCCGGTATCCGTTTCCGGGATCGCCTTTTTCATAATCAATGATCTCCTCTCCTTTTTTATGGAAAACCATGACAGGGTGATATACCTTTTTCAGAGTACCGGAGCCGTCATCCTGCAGCACCGGCCGCACAGATGCGTCCACATAATACCGCTTCATGGTTCCTGAACCGAATGAATATTTCCGCTGCACTTCAAAAGAAAATTCTCCTTCTGCCGCATATTTCTGATAGACCACCCTCAGCGACTGCGGGTCTTCATATGCCACATAAATACTGTCTGCTTCAGCGTTTCCGTCCGCATCATTCATGGTGAAAAAATTTCTGCCATAAGCCGACCGGTTTCCGGCATATAAACAGATTCTGTATTCCTGCCCGTTCTTTTCAATTTTGTCCAGTCCTCCGAAACTCCACCAGGGATTTTTCCCATACCAGGAAAGCATCGCTGCCACCAGATCCCCGGCAGTTGCCTGGTCCGGCATTTTTTCGATGACCAGCACAGCCACAGCTTCTCCGTAGACATCAGATGCAGCCGGCTCTCCTGCCGGTCCTGTCTGTCCGAAAACATCTGTCTCTCCTTTTCTAAGCCCCCGGCTGAAAGCCGGATATTCTTCCGTGGAGTACTTTCCGTCTGCATTCCTCGGCGTATCGTAATCATATTGTCGCAGAATTTCCTCAAGTCTGGCTTTTATGGTAAGAAACATGGGGGACTGTCCGTCCCCATCCATTCCGGAAGAAAGCAGGTCCGAAAGGCCCTCCCGGTCAAATTCCACATATTCCGGCATCCGGCGTTCCGCCAGCGCGGTCCGTTCCACCTTCATCACCTGTTCTTCTGACCTCACCGCCGCCTTCTGTCCTTCAAGATTCCCCGAGTTATCGAATACCGGCTCATATTTCAGATCGCTTTCGTCACTTTCCGCCCGTTTCCATACAATCCGCCCGTTTTCATCTCTGACAATGGCATCTTCCAGTCCTGTTACCCTTGGTCCGGTCACCTCTTCTTCACCGGAGTCCGTCCGGTAAAAAAAGGTATCTTCCGGAAACCCGGAAAAAATCAGATCATACCCGCCGTCTTCTCCTGAATTTCCTGCCGTATCGGAAGACGTCACCGTTACCGTCAGCTGGTCATATCCATTTCCGCTTCCGTCCGGTCCTTCCATGGATGCGGAGAGTTCCGGAACCGTCAGAACTGCGGAGCCTCCCGATGATACCGCCGAATCCGGCGTCTCCAGTCCTGCCCCGAAATTGGTATCCTGTCCCAGGATTCCGTTGACAGACAGCTCATAGCCTTCCGATCGCGATAATTCTTTCACATAATACTTTCCCAGAATCAGCGGCCTTCCGATCCACTGGTTTCCATTGAGCTCCTCATTGTTCCTGTATTTCAGCCCGCCCGTATCATCGGCAGAATAACTGTCAATTTCTTCCAGGAAGCCGTCTGACTGAAAGAGATTAGCCGGCCCGTTCCCGTCTCTCCTGCAGATCATCCCTTTTTCATAGTCATAATAAGAGCCCGGGGCTTCTGTATATACCAGAAAATCCGCGTTTCCGTCTTTGTCTGTGACGGCAACCGCTGTCAGGTCATGCCTTCTGTATACGATTCCGGTATTTTTTATTGTGCCGTCTTCGTTCAGTCCGGAATCCGGATGGAGAATATCCTCCGCCGCAAACAGACCATAAACTGCTCCTTCCAGTGTCCCGTCTCCCTGAGAGTCCCCATAGGAAGAGTAGGCTTCATCTTCTTTCCTGTACAGTTCCAGGTCTCTCTTGTTGATGTGAACACGGCCTTCTGTCCTGTGATCATAAATCCTCCAGGAATCTCCGCAGTCGTCCTTTCCGCTGCAATGGGAAAATCCGGACGCATCCCCGGTATCCAGATGACGGATTCCGTCAGATCCGGCACCGTTCAGATATGAATAAAAAGAATCTGTCCCCTCTGTACCGTCTTCCCATCCGTCATACCTGATTTCAGAACCTGATGCCGGAGACAGCCGCATCCGGCCGGCAGGCAGACTCTGAAAACCATTTTCTTTCTCCGCATCCGAGCCAGTGGCTGCCGGAAGTTTTTCACAGTTGGAACCGCTGGCTGCCGGAAGCTTTCCGGTTCCTGAATTTCCGGACTCCGGCACTTTCTCTCCATTGGAACTGCTGGCTTTGGGCTTTCTGCTTCCCTGCATGTACTGTCGGTTCTGAAGAAAGGTGAAAAGATCCAGAGGCTCTTCTGTAAAAAATTTCAGTTCCTCTCCGTCATCGCGCTGCGGATCCGGTGTAATTCCCAAAGCCGGACGGGGATCACCTTCATACAGACGTAGCCTGTTTTTCCTTTCCTCGCGTTCTCCTGCTCCGGCGCCTCCGCCGCTGTACCAGACATTCTCCGTAATATCCGTACTGTATCCGTTTCCGAACCGGCTTTCTGCACCTGCCTGGGATGAATTGGTTGTAATAATTTCTATGGGAATATCCTCCGGATGTACGCCGTGCAGAATATATCCCACAGCCGCCTGAATTTCCTTCCAGGTATAGCTGAACTCCAGATTTATAAAATTCCTGTATGTCTTTTCACAGTCCTCTCTGCATCCCGATTTTTCAAATGCTGTTTCCGCAGAAACATCCGCGTTTCCGGTATTCCCGGGCCGGCCGCTTTCCAGCGCCTCTTTTGCAGATCCGTACAGGGTCTCTTCCGCGAGCCAGTGAAAATGTGCATCACTCTGCTCTGCTTCTGTCCGGCAGCTGTCTGCCAGATGCAGCCATTCCGCCGCCGCGGACCGGTTGGCATCCAGCGCAGCCTCTATCTCCGCTTCATTTTCCGTCTCACCTGTATCCCCATTGATTTCCTCTCCGGGAATTTCCGTCCAGACAGGTGCAGGATGCCCATTGCAGTAGGTTTTATCATACCGGTATTCTCTGTGATCCCCATGGGAAATTTCTCCCCGGGTGTCCGTCACCGAATCTCCGAAAATCCTGAAACCTTCCCATGGCGTGAAATTCAGATTTTCTTCCGTCAGCCCTCCGTCTTTCTGACTGTCCGCCAGCATATTCCGGCTGTCAAAACGTTCATACAGGTAAAACTGGCTCCCTTTCACCGGCATCCCAGTCTCCGCGTCCAATTTTCTCATTCTCACATGATAATCCGCTTCAAATGTTTCTTCATGGCGGTATATGCGGAACGGAATCTCCGTAAAGCCGCCGCCCGGCTGCGGCTGTGCCGGCACACCGTTCTGACTGATCTCAAGATAGAACGGCATGGAAGACGGCTCAATGGGAGCGTGTGCCAGATACAGGCGCTGTCTGTCCGGGGCATTCACGCAGACTTTAAACCGCATCCATTCGTCCAGATAATTTTCATTCCAGGACGCATCCAGAACATATCCGGATCCTTCCTTCATCGTAATGCGGAAGCGCACAATGGTTTTGTTGTATTTCACCTCATCCGGCACACCGGAATCCAGAACCGTTTCATTGGCATATCTTGATCCGTTATTGATGATATGAAGACTGCTTCCGCTCCAGGAAATCTCATAAAGTTTTGTTCCCAGTAAGGATTCGGCAATATTCCTGTCCTGGGAAGCGTCGATCCAGCCGGCAGTACCTCCCGAAGAACCATTGTCATACACGGTCTGCGGTTCTATGGACCGGATCTGGCTTATAAAATAAGGATCTGTCTCAAAGTCCGTACCTGATGCGGAGCCAGGGCCGAAATCTCCCACGGAAATCCGGACCGCCGCGTTCTCATATACGGCATAGGTTCCGGTTTCCTGATTAAACAGAGCGGCCGGCGGAGTCCTTCCGGCCTCCGCCTTCTCAGCCGCATATTTCACCACTGCCGCCCTG